>CAZZBZ010000016.1:2480-13190 GCA_964653025.1 uncultured Verrucomicrobiota bacterium | reverse complement strand
ACGTCCTGAGGAGCGAATCGACGGGAGGCCTTTACATCGGGCAGACGTCCGACCTGGTTCGGAGAGTCGCGCAACACAACGATCCGTCTGATCGCCTCACGCTCCATACCAAACGACGCAAGGGACCGTGGATACTGATCCACAGCGAGGCATTTGAGAACCGGAGCGGGGCGATGCGACGGGAGCGCGCCCTCAAATCGGGGCAGGGTCGGGCGTGGATACGAGCCCATCTTCTGCTCGACGTGGAGGAATCCGGTTGAAATCCACGGATCGTTGGCGCACAGTGCGCCCGTCTCCACGGTAGCTCAGTGGTAGAGCGATCGGCTGTTAACCGATTGGTCGTAGGTTCGAATCCTACCCGTGGAGCCATTTTCTGCAATCCACAGGTGCCCAATATGACTCCACGAAAAATTCTGGCGGCGAAGTTGGCGGTCGGTTTACTTGTGCTCGGCCTCGCACTCCCTGTTTCCAACCTATTCATCGGGACACCGACCGGAACGCGGCTCACCACCCCACCGGCGAAGGACGCGCGCACCGCAAAAGTCGCGCACGTTCTTGAAAAGAGTTGCGCCAGTTGCCACATCCCCGGGGTGAAGGCCCCCTTCTACGCAAGCCTGCCGGTCGCGAGCACGATCATCCGAAGGGACATCGAGGGAGGGTTGCGGGATTTCGACCTCGCTGCCGCCTTTGCGCCAACCGCCGCGGGTCACATCCCCGAGCCGACACTCGCGAGGATCGAGCGCGAGATCCTGGGCGGGGGCATGCCGCCGCTGCCGTACGTGGCGATGCACTGGGACGCGGCCCTTGGACGCGATCGAGACCTCGTGCTCTCCTGGATCCGCGAGACCCGCGCGGCCCAGGCGGCCCCGGGCGTGCCGGAGCCCCTCAAGGCGTCCGTGATCCGTCCAGTTCCCGCGAGGCTGGCGCATGACCCGGCGAAGGCCGCCCTCGGCGAGAAGCTCTATCACGACCGTCGTCTCTCAGGCGACGGAACGCTCTCATGCGCCTCGTGCCACGACCTGACCAAGGGAGGGACGGATCACGCGGTCGTTTCCGACGGCATCCGCAAGCAGAAGGGTGGCATCAACTCGCCGACAACGTTCAACGCCGCGCTCAACTTCGTTCAGTTCTGGGACGGGCGCGCCGCGAGCCTTGAGGAGCAGGCGGGCGGGCCACCGATGAACCCCGTGGAGATGGGCTCTTCCAGTTGGACCGAGATCGTGGCGAAGCTGAACAAGGACCCGTCGCTGCGCAAGGAGTTCGAGGCCGTCTATCCCGAGGGTTTCGACCCCAAGTCCATCACCGGGGCAATCGCCGAGTTCGAGCGCACGCTGGTGACGCCAAACTCCCGTTTCGATCGGTTCCTGATCGGCGATGCCACGGCACTCGACGCTTCCGAGAAGCACGGCTACGAGATGTTCCGTCAGATGGGTTGCGCTACTTGCCATGTCGGAGAACTGCTTGGCGGCAAGTCGTTCGAGGTGATGGGACGGCGGACCGACTACTTCAAGGCTCGCGGCAACCCACTCACCGACGCCGACAACGGCCGCTACAACGTCACAAAGCAGGAATCCGACCGTCACGCATTCAAGGTTCCGACACTGCGCAACGTCGCACGCACCCCCCCCTACTTCCACGACGGCTCAAAGAACACGGTCAAGGACGCGGTCGAGGCAATGGCCACGTACCAGCTTGGCACGAAACTTCCAGAGAAGGACATCGATGACCTCGTGAAGTTTCTCGAGACGCTGACGGGCGAATACAAGGGACGGGCGCTCTAGACTACCGCCCCTGTTCGGCGGAAATATTTTGTCCTCGCGAAGCGTGAAGTTCGGGCTAGGTTCACTGCATGGCTACCCCTTCCAAGGACCTGTTCCGCGAGATCTTCCACATGCAGGAAGAACTGAACCGCCGCATCGGCGTGGAGATGAAAGGGATGTCGCAGGAGGAGAAGACGAAGTGGATCCTCAACTACACCCGCGCGATGACCCAGGAACTCGCCGAGCTCACCGATTCCGTCCCGTGGAAGTGGTGGGCGAAGTACCAGAAGTTCGATGAGCAAAACGCCCGCGTCGAGGTTGTGGATCTCTTCCACTTCCTGATCTCCCTTGCCCAGGTTCTCGGAATGAATGCCGACGACGTCTACCAGGCCTACATCAAGAAGAACCAGGTCAACCACGAGCGACAGGCTTCCGGTTACAAGGCCAAGGACGAGGCCGACTCGCGACACATCTGAACCTCATCCATTTCGTCGAAGCCAAAGATCAGGTTGTTGGGTTCAGCGGTTCACGGTTCAACGGTTGCTTGGAATATCCGAATCCCGGGTAAGGGACGGACCGCCGGCCCGACCGCGTTAACTTTTCAGCTTCTCCATACTTTTCAAACCGCTGAACCGTGAACCTGAGTAGTCATTCCCTTCTTTCGCTCGCCCTCTTTCTGGCGATGGCGATCGGGGCACCGGGTCAGAGCCTCACCTGCGCCCGCTGCGGGAAGAATATCGAGGGAACCTATTTCAAGGTGGATGGGCGTCCGGTCTGCTCGAAGGAGTGCGCCGCCGCGCTCATGCCAAAGTGCGAGGTTTGCGGCACGCAGGGCGTCCGCCTGGTTCAGGATAAAAACCGTCGCACCCTCTGCGACCTGTGTTTTGAAAAGGCGCTCCCCGCGTGCTGCCTCTGCGGAAAGAAGCTCACGCGGGCGATCATCATCGAGGGAAAGGTCTTCTGCGAGTTCCACTCCCGTGGCCCGCACTGTGCGAACTGCCTCCTCCCCTTCCTCCGCGGCGTCGAGTTGCCCGATGGCCGCCGCCTCTGCGAGGCATGCAAGACGGACGCGGTCCTCGACGGCGAGACCGCCCATGCCCTCTACGAGCAGGCGCGCGACCGTGTCGCGGAGTTGACCGCCCTACGTTCCCCCACCCTGCCTCCCCTCGCCCTCGTGGACCGACGGGAACTCCAGAAGGAAAGCGGCGATGCCAACTCGCGCGGACTTTACGTGCGGAAGCTCACGATCCGCGAAACGCAGCGCCTCATCGGACCCCCGCGGGTGGAGACCAATGCGACCGAGCGCATCCTCATTCTCGTCGGCCTTTCCCACGAGGAGTTTGTTGCGACCGCGGCACACGAACTGACCCACGACCTCGCCGCAGAGTATTTCGCCCGCATCAAGGAGGGAGCGCCACGCTGGCTCGAGGAAGGGGTTTGCCAGTACGTGGCCGGCATGGTCTGCCGCAAAGAGGGTTTCTCAACCCCGCTTCTGCGCATGGCCGCCAACCAGGATCGCGACTACCGGGACGGTTACCTCCGCCTCATCGATTGGTTCGGCCCAGAGAACTGGCCATCCCTATTTACTTGGATCCAGCGATCCGACCTCCACTCCCCCTCACGCCCTGCCCCGCGCTGAATGCTTCTCGGCTCGGGGGCTCCCTTCTCCCTCCAGCCTCCCCAATAACCGCAACAAACCATCCAGGATCGTCAGCGGGTGCGGCGGACACCCCGGGATGTAGAGGTCCACGGGGACCAAGCGGTCGCAGCCGTCATGCGCCTCGGGATGGCCGATGTACGGTCCGCCGGAAATCGCGCAGGCCCCAACCGCAATCACGATCTTCGGTTCCGGCACGGCCTCCCAGGTCTTCCGCAACGCGAGGCGCATGTTCTCCGTCACTGGCCCCGTGATGAGCAATCCGTCCGCATGGCGGGGCGAGGCGACAAACTGGATGCCGAAACGTCCGATATCCCACCCAATCGTCGTGAGCACGTTGGAGTCCGCCTCGCAGGCGTTGCACCCCCCCGCGCTCACCTGCCGCAACCGGAGGCTCCGCCCGAACAGCCGCTTCAGCTTCGCATCGAGCTCCCCCGCGAGCCGCGCCTCGCTCCCCTCACCTACGACCAAGTTCTCCCGCCGCCGCACGGCAAGACGGTGGTCGCCCGAGAAATGGATCTTCCATGGACCCTCTTTTGTCTCACACGCCCCGCAGAAAAGACACGCCCCGAGGTCAATGGAACAGGCGCGCGCGTCGATCTTGAGCGCACCCGTCGGGCAGACCGACGCGTCCAACCCGCCGGTGGTTCCCTCTCCCCCGCGCTCGATGACCGGTCGCCCGCGAAACCGGGGCGGCAGCTCCGGCGGTGGCCCCTCAGGATACGGGATCGTCCGGTGCCCCTGACGCAGGCGTTCGAGGAGGGCCTTGATCATGCTTGGAGGATCGTGAAACGGCCGTATTTCTCCGGGCTCTCGCCCTTCCCTTCCAGCTTCCAACTTCCAGCTTCCAACTTCTTTCCGTTCATAAATCGTGCCCGCAGTAGGAAAGGTTGAAGCTCTTGTTGCAGAGCGGGAAGTCGGAGATCGCCTGTCCTCGGAGCGCGCAGGCGAGCCCGAACCAGTTATGGAACGAGGGATCCACCACCTTGTAGCGGAGAACGCCTCCACCCTCGTTCACCAGCCCAACGTGGCAGATCTCCCCACGCCACCCCTCGACGAGCGAGATCGCGGCCTTGCCTACTTCGGGCTTCGGGCAGGCGTGGCGCGTCTTGCCCGCCGGAAGCGAGGTGAGTTGCTCCCGCACAAAGGCCAGCGAGCGCCGCACCTCCATCGTACGAACATAGGCGCGCGCGAAGACGTCGCCCGTATCCCATGTGCAGACCGGGATCTGGGAAAACCGGTAAATCCCTGAGGGGAAATCCTGGCGCACATCCCGTCCCGCGCCGCAGGCTCGCGCCGCGACCCCCACAAGGCCAATCTGGTCGCAGACTTTACGATCAAGAACTCCCGTTCCCTCAAACCGCGCCATGACCGAAGGGGTTCCCCACAGCATCTCACAAGCTCCCACGACATCCCGCTCCAGGGGCCCAAGCCGCGCAAGGAGGGATTCGACAAGGGCACCATCGAGATCCCAAGCGGTCCCGCCAGGGCGGACGAGGCCGCGCCCAAAGCGGCTGCCGCACAGGGCCGCGGTAAGATTCAATGCGTCGCCGCGCAACCGCCCGCAGAAGGAGGCGGTGGGGAGAAAGCCGATATCGTTGGCGAGCGCCCCAAGGTCCCCCACGTGGTTGGCCACGCGTTCAAGCTCCAGGGCGATCCCGCGGATCGCCATCGCGCGAGCCGGCACCTCCTGCCCGGCCAGCGTTTCAAGGAGATGGCAGGAGGCCGTGGCATGGCCAATCGTGGTGTCACCCGCGAGCGTCTCCACGAGAGGCATCCATCTCGGCGAATCGGAACGCTGGGCGTTGAGGGCCCGCTCCACCCCTCGGTGCTGGTAGCCGAGGGAAATCTCGAGATGGAGCACCTGTTCCCCGTGGCATTGGAACCGAAAATGCCCGGGCTCGATCACCCCCGCATGGACCGGTCCCACCGCCACCTCGTGGATTTCGCTCCCCTCGACGCGATAAAAGTCCATCCGCCCGATCTCCGTGACCCTTCCGTCGACCGAAGACGGTGGGAAACGGACCGGCTTCAGCCACGGGTGCCCCTGCGGCTCGATCCCCCACTGCTCCCACAACTCGCGTTCAAACCCCTGTGCCTGCGGGCACTCCTTCGTGATCGAGTCGAAGGCGTCCCCCCCCGTCACCGCCGCCACCTCGAGTAGGCTCTCATCATCGAGCGCAAGGACGGCGAACATTTCCCGCGCTCCGTTCCCTCGATGGACAAACCACGCGGCGATGCGGCCGCCGGACGCACAACCCGAGATCAGCCATTCGCGAAAAGCGCCCATCGACATTCGCGGAACATCCTTGAGCGCAAACGCCTGCGCGTTGCGAACCGGTAGGCCGGGGCCCGGGGTGCCGAGGCTCATCGTCCACCTCCCAGCACGAGAAGCATCTCCCGCAGAAGCCTCTCGATCCCTGCGGGAATCCAGAGCCCGAGCGCAAGGGCACCCAGCCCGAGGGCGAAGGGCGGGAGCACCGCGGAGAGAGGTTCTCGCTGGGTCGCCACCGCCTTGGCACCGGGCACCGGAGCCCCGAAAGCCATCCGAAGGACCACCCGCGCCATCGCCACAAAAACGACGGCCAACAGCGCGAGGTAGAGCGCCGCCTCCATAAATCGCCCCCGCTCGATCATCCCTTGCAGGATTCGCAGCTCGCTCAGGAAGAGCCCGAAGGGCGGTAGCCCGGCGATCGCCGCGAATCCGGCAACCCAAAGCGCCCCCGTCACGGGGAGCACCCGTATTGCGCCGTTCACCTCCGAGATCTGCTTCGTGCGCCACGCGGCGAGAAGGTTGCCCGCCGCGAGGAAAAGCATCCCCTTGGCCAGGGAGTGGCCCATCATGTGGAGGCCCGCGCCGAGCGCCGCCGTTCCCCCGACCCCCCATCCCAGGCTCATCACCCCCATGTGTTCCACACTCGAGTAGGCCAGCATCCGCTTGTAGTCCGCCTGCTGGACAAGAAAGGCCGCCGCGACTCCCATCGAGACAAGCCCGAGGAGCACGAGAAGACCGCCTGAAAAATCCCCGAGCCCGGCGGCAACACAGACCGAGTGCGTGCGAAGGATTGCAAGAAGGGCGCAGTTGAGCAGCGCTCCCGAGAGGAGCGCCGAGACCACCGACGGCGCCTCGCTGTGCGCGTCCGGCAGCCACGTATGGAGCGGCGCCAGGCCCATCTTGGTTCCGTAGCCGACCAGGATCAGGACGAAGGCCGCCTTCAGCCACGCCGGGTTCAGGCTCGTCGCGCCCGCCACGAGCGCGGATTGTGTCATCGCCGCGTGACTCGATCCGTGGGGGACCGCCCCCGCCAGGAAGAAGTTCCCCAGCAACGCGAGCGCGATGCCGACCGAGCAGACGAGCAGGTACTTCCAGGTCGCCTCGAGGGAACGATGGTGTCGATGGAAGTAGATCAGGGGCGCCGAGGCCAGGGTCGTCGCCTCCACCGCCACCCACAGCAGGCCGAAGTGGCGGCTCACCACCACGAGGGTCATGGTCGAGAGGAACAGGAGGAGGCAACCCGTGAACATTGCCTCGCGCGTGTTTTGAAAGAGAAAACCCTCCTCGTCATCGCGGTGTTCAGCCCCCGTCTCCCGCGCGAGGTAGCCCACCGCATAGATGCTCGTCGCAAGAAAAAGCAGGCTCGTCACCCCGAGGAACGGTATCTCCGCGGGACCGAGACCCAGCCAACTCGCCGCTGACTCCGCGGCGCTCCCGCACCCCGCCCATGCCGCGACCACCAGAATCCCGTGCCCAACCGCGGTTGCCACGAGGAGCAGCCGCCGGGCGCGATCCGAGCGCAGGATCAACGCCACAAGAGCGGCGAACGCGGGGAGAAGAATGAGGGCCAGGGGCATGGTCAACCTCGCAGGGAGGACAGCCGATCGGTATCCAGGCTGTCGAACTCCCGATGAATGTGATGGGCGACAATCCCCATCACAAAGACGGCAACAAAGGCATCGAGCAGGATGCCCATCTCCACGAGGAGCGGCTCCTGCTGCGCGAAGGCGAGCCCGACCGCGTAGATCCCGTTCTCCATCGCGAGGTAACCCACCACTTGGGTCACCGCCTGTTTCCTACAGATGATCATGAGCAGGCCCACGAGGATCGTGAAGAGCGCGGTCGGCGCGAGGAGTTCCCCGCCGGGCCCGCCTCCCCCCCCGAGTCGCCCGCCGAGCCATAGGGCCACCGGCATCAGGGCCACCCCGAGGAGCAGCGAGGCCGTGTAGCCCACGAAGGGCGCCAACTCCCGCCCCGCTCCCACCCCGCGCACCGCGCGCAGGAGAAGGAACGGCAGCACCGCGGCCTTGAGCGTGGCGCTCGCCGCCGCCTGGCACACCATGCGCGTCGTAAGAGATTCCCAGCCGGTCACCAGCGGCAGCGCCGCGAGGAGCACTCCCTGCGCCGCAACCACACGGATGCAGGCCGCCGCCCGGCTCGATCCGAGCAGTTTCAGGTTCGTGAGCACCACGAGGATAATCAGGAGTTCCGCGAGCGTATTCATCCGACCCCCCCCCTCGAATATGCGGACAGCACCAGCGCCAGCACCGAAAGCGCCAGCGCGCCCGCCAGGAAATTTGGAACCCGCGACAGCCGCAACCGCGCCATCACCGACTCCAACGCCCCAACCCCGAAAGACAGCACCAATAGGCTCACAATCATCGCACCGAGGGCAAGCCATTCCCCCTCCCGCACGGGAGCGACGAACCCCGCCACCAAGGTCCCCAGCACCCAAAACTTCAGGGCTGACGCGTACTGGATGATCGCGAAGTCGGGTCCTCCATGATCAAGCGCCATCACCTCGTGGATCATGGTCAGCTCGAGGTGCGTGTTCGGATCGTCCACCGGGATGCGCGCGTTTTCCGCGAGAAAGACCATGCCGAACGCCGCCGCCGCGAGAAGCACCGCCACGCCCCCGGGCGCCGCAAGCCTCCCCGGGGTGAGAATATGATAAATCTCCGAGACCGAGAGACTTCCCGCCGCTCGCGCAAGCGCCAACAAACCCACGAGAAGCGCCGGCTCGGCCAGCGCGGAAAAGGTCACCTCTCGGCTCGCCCCCATCCCCTCAAAGGCGGAGCCGGTATCGAGCGCGGCGAGCACCGTCGCGAAGCGCATCATCGCCAGGCTCGCCACAAAAAGGAGCAGGTCCCCCTGGAAGGAAAGGAGGGCCGCGCCCCCGCCCCACGGGGCGACGAGCAGGGCCACCAGGGCGCCCCCGAGCCCGAGGCACGGCCCGAGGCGAAACACCCGCGTCGTGGTCGTGCTGTACACCGCCCCCTTCCGCAGGAGTTTCGCGAGGTCGAACCAGAGCTGGAGAATGGGCGGCCCGCGCCGCCCCGCGAACCCGGCCTTCACTTTGTTGACCACGCCGGGGAGCAGCGGGGCCAGCGCGAGGGCGGCGAGGACATGGAGGAGGGCGGACGGTCTCATCGGAGTTTCCACACGAGAAGGATGAGCGCGGTCAGGGCGACATAGAGCACGTAGAGTTGCGTCCTCCCATGCTGAAGCCAACGGACCCGCCCCGAGGCTTCCCCAACCGCACGAAAAATCGGCGCGAAAAGTTTCCCACGAAAAACATCCTTCGCCTCGCTGGAAAACGAGGCTGCGCTGGGAAATAATCCCTCCGGCGACCGCGCCTTCCACACGGGCCGCGACACCCCGCGAAACAGCCCGGTCAGCGGCTCGCCAAATGACGAGGCCGTGTACTGCATTCGTGCCGTCGGGGCCGCGTACCCGCAACTCCAGGTCCCCGCAGCCGAGACCCGTCGTGAGCGAAGGAGGCTGGCGCGTGCGAGAAACGCCGCCGCGGCGAGTGCTGCGAGAAGCGCGCCCCCGAGGGCGATCCCCCACACCGGTCCCTCCGCCTCGACAAGGGCGGCTGCAGTGCCCGCGGGCAGGCCCGGCATCACCGCCACCACGGGAGCCAGCGCACGGACCGCAAACGGGGCGAGGAAGCCGGGGATAAAACAGGCCGCGGCGAGAATCACGAGCGGCCCGCGCAACCACGGCCCGCCCTCGTGTGCGTCGGCCGCCTCTCCCGAGCGGGGTTCCCCAAGGAACGCGATCCCCGCGGCCCGCGTAAAGCATGCCACCGCCAGCCCGCCGACAAGGGCAAGGCTCCCGATGGCGAGCGCACCGGCCCCGAGCCCCTCGACCCCGCCGCCAAGCGCAAGGCGGAACGCGCCGAGCAGGATGAGGAACTCGCCCACGAACCCCCCCAGCGGGGGCAGCGCAGAGATGGCGGCGGAACCGATGAGGAAGGTCGCCCCCGTCACGGGCATCCGCTTGAGCAGACCCCCGAGGCGCTCGATCTCCGCCGTACCCGTCGCGTGGCGCACCGCGCCGGCGCCAAGGAAAAGCAGACCCTTAAAAAAGGCGTGGTTCAGCACGTGAAGCAGCGCCCCGGCGAATCCGAGCGCCGCCACGGCGGGCATCCCACGGCACGCGCCAAGCAGGCCAAGCCCCAGCCCCGTGGCGATGATCCCCACATTCTCCACGCTGCTGTACGCGAGGAGTCGCTTGAGGTCGCGCTGCGCGAGCGCAAGGATCACCCCGAAAAGCGCGGTTGTGGTGCCGATTCCGAGAAGGGTCCAGCCCCACCACGCGCAGGGCGCCCCGAGGAACTCCAGCGCCCGCAGGAGACCGTAAATCCCCGTCTTGATCATCACCCCCGACATCAACGCCGAGACGTGCGACGGCGCCGCGGGATGCGCCTCGGGCAGCCAGACGTGAAGCGGAACAAAACCTGCCTTCGTCCCGAAACCCACGAGAGCGAGGAGGAAAAGGGTCCCGCCCGCAACCGGCGGGCCGAACGCCGCGAAATCCATGGTCACGCCTTTCCCGAGGACCACAAAAAAGGCGAAGAGAAACGCCGTGCCAATGTGGGAGGCAACGAGGTAGGTCCACCCCGCGTCGCGCACCGATTCGCGCTCGTGCTCATGCATCACGAGGAAGAAGGAGGAGAGGGTCATCGCCTCCCACGCCGCGAGAAAAAGCACCCCGTTCCTCGCCGTGAGCGTGAGGAGGATCGAGGCCACAAGCAGGTTGAACCACAGCCACGAGAGGCGCGCCCGCCGGGGATGCGCCTCCCCAACAAGGTAGCCCACGCCAAAGATGGCCGAGAGCGGGGCGAGGATCGCAAGTGCCAGGACGAACCACGCGGAGAGCGGGTCCATCCCGAGCGCGAAGGCCCCGAGCGGGACCGACCAGGGGAGCGTGATCGGTTCGATCGCCACACCGACGAGCGACCGAATGGACGGCACCGCGGAAAGGATCCCCGCCAGGACGACCCCCGCCGC
>CAZZBZ010000016.1:0-2380 GCA_964653025.1 uncultured Verrucomicrobiota bacterium | reverse complement strand
AACCCAAGAACCCCTGCGGCAAGGCCGGTCCCCAGGAGAACCAGGAGTGAAATCAGGATCAAAGTCATGGTACCCGGCTTTTCACCCTTCGTTCCCGGGCTGCGGTTTCGGGGAGCGCGCCTCCGCAAGCCGGCACTGGGCCAGGACTTCCGCGGGCGCAGCCTTCCTCGCAAGCGCCTCCGCAAAACCCCCGTGCTTCAGCGCGAGGGCGAGGCGGGAAAGGAGATGGAGGTGCCCCTTGGTCGAGGGCGAGATGATCGCGAAAACGGTGTGGACCGGCTGCCCATCCACCGCCCCGAACTCGATCGGTTGCCGCAGGAAACAGAGACTCACCAGGGCCCTCGGGACATGGAGCACGATCGGGTTGCGTACATGGGGAATTGCGATTCCATTCCCAATGCCCGTCGAGCCCATGGATTCCCGAGCGAGGAGCACCTGGAGGAGCGCCTCGCGATCCACCTCCTCGGGGAAAGGCATCCGCGCGATCACCGCGCGGAGGACCCCGTCCTTGTCGACCCCCGCCACGTCGCCATGCACACCCCCCAGTTCGATCGCTTCGGCGAGAGAGACCATCCCCGAGGGCGCGTCCTCCTCCGCGATGATCCCCTCGGAAACAGGAATCCCGCGCGAGGTCGCCCACTCGAGAAGTTCCGCCCGATTGAAGCGATGCTGATCGTTGACCGACTGCGCCGGGAGATGCCCCTGCTTCAGCCAGCGGTAGATGGTCTTCTCGGAGACATTCAGGATGCTCGCCGCATCCGTCACACTGAGCTGCATCGCTCTCCTTGCGTGGGGGCTGTCGTCACAACTTCTTCCATATAGAACCCGCGCCCGGGTAAATCAACGGGGAACCCGGGCAAGGCCGAAGGTCATCTTTTGCGAACTAGGCGTGAGACCTCCGTCTTCCGTCGTCCGCCCCCCGCATCGCGGCCTCCGCCTTCGGATCGAGCTTTGGCGAGGCCGGGATGCCGCACTCTTCAATGAAGCTTCCCCCGCCGCACGACGCGAAGGACACCTCCTGTCACCCGCGGGATCAGAAACTGTACTTGATCCCCGCAGAAACCAGGTGACGGGTGAGATCGCGGCCCACGGGCTGGACGGAGCCGGGAATATAGGCGCTGCCGCCGATATCCGCCGAGTATCCCAGGTCCAGGGTGATGTTCCGGCTCAACTGGTAGACCAGCATCGTGCCGAAAGTGGCGAGGTTATCATCACGGTTAAGGTAGGCGTCGTAGTTGTAGTTGGCGTACTGGGCGAACACGTCGGTACTGAACTTCCCGCTCCATTTTCGGAGATAGCTGATCCGGTAGCATCCGTCCTCAAGGGTGGTGATGCTGGTGGTGGAATACCATTGCCACTGCTTGATCAGCAGCGACACGGTGTCGTCCTTGGTGATGAGAAACGAGATGCGGGAGTCGCTGTAGATACGGTTGAAGTTCCGGTCTTCGTTGGCGGCGGCGTTGGTCGGAATGTCGTTCCCGTAGTGTCGGAAATCGGGACCGACGCTGGCATCCAGTCGGAGCCAGGACCAGGGCTTGCCTTCGAGGCCGATGAGGGCGCGCACGTAGTTGTTGTTGGCGCTCCCTCCGGTGCCGGCCGCCCCCTGGTTGTTGCCGAACATGCTCTGGCCCTGGTGGCCCACGCGCGCGCCGAGCGCGACTGCGAAATCCTTCGAGACTTGGTAGCCGACATCCGGTCCGACGTTCACGTCGTAACGGTCAATGAAGTTGAGGTAGCCGGGCACGGTTCCCATCATGCGGACGCCGAAATCCTGGTAGACGGTCTGGGCGGTGGTGCGCACGAACCACTCCTTGGCGAGGTCGTAGCGGAGCACCAGCTTGCCGATCTCCTCGATCTGTGCCCTGCGGGTGCGGATGACCGGGGCGGGGGCGAAGGCGTTGAAACCGTTGGGGTAGGCGAGGGATGTGTTGTTGCCGTCCACCACCCGGAAGGCGCTGGTGAGGTCGTAGGAGAAATCACCCGCCTTGCCCTTGACCAGGTTGCCGATCTGGTGGCTGGTGTTGTTTTCGCTCGTTTCGGCATGGAAGTAGCCGATGACGGGGGCGTAGCTCAGCGTCAACTTCTCCATGCCGATCTCCTTGAGCTCGAGCAGGGGGACGAAGTTGATGTCGACCTTCGGGATGATGGTGGAAATTAGCGAGTCCTGGTTGCCCAGCGGAGGCACGTTGCAGTAGTAGACATTGCTGTCGTAGGCCTCGCGGAAGGTCAGGGAGAGTTCCGTCAGCCAGGCCGGCTTATCCCAGCCGCCGGGGGTTCCCGCGGTCGCCGGGGCTTCCTTCTTCCGAGCTGCGGGGTTCTTGGTGGCCTGGAAAATTCTTTTGAATAGTGCGGCGGGGGAAGTTTCATTTGAAAAGTGCGG
>CAZZBZ010000015.1:51634-58632 GCA_964653025.1 uncultured Verrucomicrobiota bacterium | reverse complement strand
CCCGGCCACCTCAAAACCGTTCCGATGGGGCGCTACTGTGCGGAGACCTTCCGTCGCATGGGGCACGAGGTCCTCCTTTTCGATGCCGGCTCGCTGACGCTCGCGGAGAAGGCCATCCTCCGCCCGATCGCGAAGATGCGGGGGCAGCACGCCTTCGAGAAGACGCGGCTCAACCGCCGCCTCGCGAAGGCGATGGGCGATTTCAAGCCCGACCTCTTCCTCGCGATCTTCGGTTTCGACATCTTCCCCAAGACGGTCGCGGCGCTGCGCGAGCAGGGAGCCCGGACGGCCTGCTGGTGGCTCAACGACCCGTTCCAGTTCGAGCGGGGTGCGGAAATTGCGCCCGCGTACGATTTCTTCTTCTCGAACTGCGCCCGCTCGGCACAACGGCACGCCTTCTCGGGGCTCCGTGCCGCGCACCTCGCCCATGCCGCCTACGAGCCGGTCCACCACCCGATGCCGCTCTCCGACCACGAGCGGAGAAAACTCGCGAGTGAGGCCTGCTTTCTCGGGGACTGGGGGCCGGTCCGCCAGGGAATCCTTTCCCAGCTCTCGCGCAAGGTGGATCTTCGGATCTGGGGCCCGTGGCGCAAGCACCTCACCCCGCGCGATCGCCTCTGGGGCCGCGTCGAGGACGGGTACTTCACCCCCGAGCACATGGCCCGGGTGCTTTCGGCCACCAAGGTGGCAATCAACCTCCATTCGTGGTTCGGCTACTACGAGAGCGGGCTCAACCCGCGGACTTTCGAGGCACCCGCGTGCGGGGCAGCCCAGGTCTGCGACTGGAAGACCGACCTCGATCAGCATTTTGAGATCGGTCGCGAGATCCAGACCTACCGCACCGGCGAGGAGCTCGAGGGGATCCTCCGCGAGCTGCTCAAGAGCGACCCTGCGCGCAACGACCTCGCGCAGGCCGGCCTACGGAGGGTCCAGGCCGATCACACCTACCGCGCCCGGATGGAGCAGATGCTGAGGCTGGTGGGGTTCTGAGCCGGATCGATCCGTGGGAGTGCGATTTCAGGCCGTGTCACCGTCGGATCATCTTCGTGTCGAACTCTCCGCCGAGGAGGGTTGGCTCCTTCTGGCCCGAGATCACGAAGGAGACGGTCCCGCAGGTATTCGTCGTGTCGAACTTCGTAATACGGATCGAGCCGCTGGCGATCTCGATGTTCTTCCCGTTGAACCGGAGGGCCTTTGCCGGCGCAAGGGTTTCCACCTCCTCGAGCCCTTCGCGCGAGGTCATGCCGGCGGCGGAAACCGAGAGCGAGGCGTCCTTGCCCACGACCGAGGCAATCTCCGAGCCCTCGGCCGACGGCTTGAATCGCGCGGACAACTGCTGGCCGCTCAGGAGGACGATCGTGAAACGCCAACCCTCCGTCCCTTTCGACTCGATCGCCGCGCACTCGATGCCGACCTCGGCCTCCTCCTTGCCGAGGCGAAGGCGAAGCGTGCCTTCGCGCGTGCCCAGGGAGTCCGGCAGGCTCAAGAGTCGCACCACGACCCCGGGAAGCCGAACGGTCGATCCGTCCTGAACCATCGTCTCCCAACCGGGGACCGCCTTTTCCAGGTCGGTCTTCCAGATCCCAAGCAGGAAGCCGAGGGTGAGAAGACCCGTCACCACTCCCACCGAGCCGACGCCCCCGAGGTAGGCGCGCAGGCCGACGCGTATCGTCACGAAGTAGAGCAGGCAGAAGCCGAGGAAGACCCACCGTCCCACGGAGACCTGGGTGACCGGCACTTCCCGCATGATCATGGGCCAGAGGATCGCCAGCGGGGGCAGAAACACCGCGAGCGCGAGCCAGCGAAACAATCCCTCGTACCCGCGCGCGCCGAAGAGCGACACCACCCCGTAAATCCCGAACGCCACAAAGATCCACCGCAGTCCGAGAATATTCGGAAAATTCCCACCCGCTGCGATCGCGAGCGCCCCGGCGGCGATCAGGAAGAGCGGCGTCATCACGAGTGAAGAGAAGATGTGCGCCACCATCCTCTGGAACCAGGAGGGTGGCTTCCTGATGCCATGGCCGGCGACCGGTGCCTTTTCGATGGGATCCTTCGATGCCGCGGAAATGGACTGGCCGTCGGGCGCGCGCGACTTGCGGAGCATCGTGGAAGGCGGCGGCCCCTGGGTTCCGGACCCGAGCGGACGGACCTTGATCTTGAGCCTCGGGGCGGCCGGCGCCGCAATATCCGCTGTGGGAAAAACGACTGGGACTGGAGACGCGGAAGCGGGGGCAGGTGATGCGGGGGGCACGGACGGCGGTCTCAGGCGGACGGGTGCCGAGGCGGGCGGGGCGGCAAGGCCAAGCTCAGCCACCTCCTCCACAGGTTTCCATCCCTCCATCCCTTCTCGCCACACGAGTGCCCCGGGAGGTAACTGCCCGCCCTCGTGGATCTGCCGCATGATTTCGCGAGAAAACGGCCCCATGACCTCCTGGCCACGTGCGAAATACCAGACGTCTCCCTCGCTCACGCGCCGCAGACTAGCAGGCTGCCGCCCCGCTGGCAACGCGCCGAGATCCTCGGCTTTTCCGCATTCTCGATTTTTCCGATTTTCCGATTTTCTGCTTTTTTCGCTTTCTTCCCGCTTGCTAGGGTTGCCCACGGTTTTCTTTTCGTCATGAACCTCCCGAACATCCTCACTCTCTGTCGCATCGCCGCGATTCCCGTGTTTGCGCTCGCTGTATTGTACTACGGTGCCGAGTTCAAGGAAGGCACCTCGTCCCCATGGCTTCGCTGGCTTGCGACGGGCATCTTTCTCGGTGCAGTCCTCACCGACGCGCTCGACGGCTTCTTCGCCCGCCGCCTCCATCAGAAGACCCGACTCGGCACCATCCTCGACCCCCTCGCCGACAAACTCCTGCTCCTCACCGCCCTCGTCCTGCTCTGCTGGAACAACGGCGACGCCTTCCCTCAACTTCCCCTCTGGTTGCCCGTCCTCGTCCTCAGTCGCGACATCATTGTCGTGCTTGGGATTACGATGATCTTCATGCTCGGTCGCGGGCTGGAAGTCCGCACCCATTGGATCGGCAAAGTCGCCACGGTCCTCCAGATGACCACCCTCGCCCTGGTCCTCCTTGGCATCCCGGGCGCTCCGCTCATCGCTGCCGTTTGGCTCACCGGCCTGGCCACCTTCGTTTCGGGCACTATCTACTTCACCCGCGGAGTGAAACTTCTCGCGGGCTGAGAGATTTCAACGCGAAGCCATCCTCCGAATGAAATTCCTGCTCGACGGAAAAACCGTGATCATCACCGGTGCCTCCTCCGGAATCGGCGAGGCCCTCGCGAGGGAATGCGCCGTTCGCGGGGCCCGCGTCGTGCTCGCCGCCCGTTCCGCCGAACGGATCGAGGCCCTTGCCCACAAGATCGAAGCCGCCGGGAGCGGCGGCGCCCTCGCCGTTCCCACGGACGTCACGAAGCCCGACCAGGTCCGTCGCCTTCTCGTGGCCGCCGACCGCCGCTGGGGCCGCGTGGACGTGTTCGTGAACAATGCCGGCTTCGGCCTCTGGGGTGCCTTTGAGAAACTGCCGATGGAACTCATCCGGGAGAACTTCGAGACGAATGTTTTTGCCGCGGTGGATTGCGCGCAGGCCGCGATCCCGTTCCTTCGTCGCCACGGGGGGTGCCTCGTGAACATCGAGTCGGTAGCCGGTCTCCGTGGCCTGCCGCTCGCAAGCGCTTATTGTGCCACGAAACACGCGCTCCACGCCTTCAGCGAAGGCATGCGTGCGGAACTTGCCGCCGAGGGCATCCGCGTCCTGTCGGTCTGTCCCGGGATCATCGATACGAGTTTTCACGAGAACCGAAGGCAGGTCGGCCCTCGCACCGAGACCGGCCCCGACTGGCTTGCGATGCCCGTCGAGAAATGCGCCCGCCAGATTGCACGCGCCATCGAGACGGGGCGCCGCCAGGCCATCATCACCTGGCATGGCAGATTCCTGGCGCTTGCCCAAAGGTTCGCCCCGAGGCTCCTCGACGTCCTGATCGCGGCCAACTACCGCCGCCTCGTCCGCGCCCTGGAGCCCGCCGCGCCCAGGAGTTCCAGCAGCACCCCGTAACGCAGGCCGCGGGTGCTCACGGTGATCCAGCGGGCACCCAGCACCCGCATCGCCACATCGAAAAGAGCCACCCCGGCAACGAGGATGTCCGCCCGCTTGCGTGGTATCGTCGGGAGCTTCAGGCGCTCCGAATTCTTCATCCGCCGCAGGCGTTTCGCGAGAAAAGCCACCGTTGCGTGCGACATCGTGTAGCCATGCACATGCTGGGTGGAGAACGCCGGAAGGTCCATATCAAGCGCCGCTGCCGTACAGAGACTTCCCCCCGTGCCGAGAATGAGGCGGTCCTTCGCGGAGAAGTCCGCGCGGAGCGCGCGCACCCGCTCCTCGTAGTAGCCCATCATGTTCTCGTAGGACTTTCGCGAGTAGGGGTCCCCGCGCAGGAATCGCTCCGTCATCCGCACGCAGCCCAACGGGAGGGAGATTCGTTTCTCCACTCGCCCCGCAACCCCCGAGACCCACTCCGCGCTTCCCCCGCCGGAATCCATCACCAGGGTGCGCGCTCCCTCCGCCACGAGGTCGTGGTCGCTCGTTGCCCCGCGGAAAATCAGTTCCGCCTCCTCGTCGCCACTCAGGATCCGCAGGGGGAATCCCATCGCCTTGCGGAACCGCCGCTGGAACTCCGCCCCGTTGTCCGCATCGCGCACCGCGCTGGTCGCCACCGCCGCCCATTCGCCGGCGGCGAGGGCTTCCCCCTCGCGACGGTAGTCCTTGAGCACGTCCAGCGTCCGTTCCATGGCCCCGTCGCCGAGGCGAAATCGGCGGTGAATTCCCTCCCCAAGGCGGGTGCCCTCGCTTCGCTCGCTCAGGATGTGCGGGCGAAGGCCCGGCTGTTGCTGGGCCACGAGCAGCTTCACCGAGTTCGACCCGAGGTCGATCACCGCGACCCGTTTGGGACGGGAGGGCAAATGCAAACGCATGGCTGGTTTCTATTCCAAAACCGGCGCCGCCTTGCGCCGCGGGTGTTCAGCCACCACGCGCTGTGGATACGCGTTCCGCACGTACAGCAGACGCAGGCCATCGAGGGTGAGGCGTGGCGCGACCGCCGTGACTTCCGTCATCTTTTCCGCGATGAGCTTTGCGTGGCCTCCCGTGGCGACCACCTTCAGGCCGCCGCGCCCGAGGGATTTTCCGAGTTCCTTTGCGATTGCCTCAAGGACGCCGCGGATGAGGCCGCGATAACCAACCACCGCGCCAACCCGCATTGCGGAAACGGTGTCCCTCCCAATCGCCGAGCCCGGTTCCGAAAGGGTGATCCGCGGCAGGAGCGCCGTGTGCTCGTGGAGGTATTCCGTCATTGCGCTTACCCCGGGGGCGATCGCCCCGCCGAGGTATTCCTTCTTTGCGGAGAGTACATCGAAGGTCACCGCCGTTCCAAAGTCCACGACCACCGCCGGGGCGCCGTAGAGTCCCGCGACCGCGGCGGCGTTCACGAGGCGGTCGGCGCCGACCTTCGCGGGGGAGGCCACTTTGATTCCGATCCCGAGGTCGAGCTTCGGGGAAACCACGAGCGGACGGGAGATGCCGAGGCTCCCGAGGCATGCCTTCACACCCGGAAGCGCCGCAGGCACCACACAGGAAATGATCGCCCCGATCGGGTGATCCGGGAGGTCGAGCTTTGGGATCTTACGCCCGCGGATCTCCGCGAACTTCGCGGTCGGAAACTCGTGCTCACGGAGGATCCGTTCCTTGTTCGAGATCGCCCACTTGGTGCGGGTGTTTCCGACGTCAACGACAAAGAAGGAGTCCATGGGAAGAAAAGATGAAGGATGAAGGAGGAATGATGAGGTTGGGAATCAGAAGCGAGAATGGAACATGATGAGTCCGGGAGCCGTTGTCCATCCAAGCATTCAACCTCGCCTCCCCAATCCTCAGTTGATAATTCTTTCTAGGGTCACCTCGCCGCCGAGCACCCGCTCGATGCGCCCGCCGTCGAGACGCAGGAGGAGCGCCCCATCCGGGTCGATCCCCGAGGCGTGGCCGCGCCGTCGGCCACCGGGACCCTCGATGGTCACCTGCCTTCCGAGCGTGTCGTCGAGGGCCACCCATTCGTCGGCGATTCCGGCAAACTGGTCGTTGCCCAGACGGGCGATTCCCTTCTCAAACTCTCCGAGGAGTTCTGCCGCGAGCGCGGCGCGGGAGAATGATCTCCCAGCTTCCAGCTTGAGCGAGGTGGCCATGTTTTGGAGTTCCTGCGGAAAATCGTCCGCATCGAGGTTTACGTCAACTCCCACTCCGACGAGCGCATGGACGAGGCGTTCCTCCTCGATCCCGAGGTCCGTGAGGATGCCGGCGAGCTTCTTTCCCCGGCAGAGCACGTCGTTTGGCCACTTGATTCGGAGCGGCAACCCCGTGGCGTGGCGGAGGGCGGTTGCGACGGCCACGCCCGCCATCACGGTGAGCCGCGAGGCGGAGGACGGGGGGAGCTTCGGACGCAGGAGGAGCGTGAACCAGAGGCCCTTGCCGGCGGGCGAGACCCACGCGCGACCGTGGCGTCCTCGCCCGGCCGTCTGCGATTCCGCGAAGACCACGGCTCCCTCCTCCGCGGCCTGCGTGGCGAGACGCGCGGCCACGTCGTTCGTCGAGGCCGTCTCCGCAAAGACCATGATCGGGCGGCCGAGGACGCGCTCGGGGGGCAGGCGGGCGCCGATGTCCTCGGGCACGAGGTGCTCGGGCAGCCCGACGAGGCGGACGCCGAGCGCGGGGTGGCGCTCAATGTCAAAACCGCACTTCCTCAGCGTGTCGAGGTGTACGTCGAGATCCCTCCGGGTGAGGGATGCCCTCGCCGCGAGGTCGAGCGGCGCGACCGCCTGCCCCCCGTTCGCGAGCAGGGCGCGAAGGATGGCCTCGTCCTTGTTCATGGTCGTTTACCAAGCAGGTTCACGGTTCAGAGGTTCCATGTCAGGTAGAGAAAACCCTTTGGAATGTTCTCAACCGTTGAAC
>CAZZBZ010000015.1:22963-51534 GCA_964653025.1 uncultured Verrucomicrobiota bacterium | reverse complement strand
AACCGTTGAACCCAGCAACCTAGGCGCCGACCACGGCGTCACGGCCACAGCAGTTCTTAAACTTCTTTCCGCTGCCGCAGGGGCAGGGGTCGTTGCGACCCACCTTGGGAAGGTCGCGGCGCACGGGGACGGCAGCCTTCTTGATCGCCTCGTCCACGGCGCTGCCGCCGCCTCCCGACGACCCCTCGGCCGACGGGGCCGGCGCGCGGCCCTGGGCGATCTCGCTGAAGCCGGAGGGGGCCTCGGCATGGATGAGTTGCTGCGGGAGCGAGGCGAGGAAGCGCTCAAAGGCCTCCAGGCTCGTCGCGCTGCGGAAAAGGTTGGAGGCGATCTCGAGGTTGATGTTCCCCATCAGCTCCGCGAAGAGCTGGTAGGCCTCCTGCTTGTACTCGACGAGCGGGTCGCGCTGGCCGTAGGAGCGCAGGCCGATCCCCGTGCGCAGCCCGTCCATCCCGTAGAGGTGCTCCTGCCAGAGGCGGTCAATCGCACTGAGGAGAATCGCGCGCTCCAGTCGCTGGAAGGCCTCGGGATTCTCGGAGGCGCACTTCTGCTCGTAGAGGCCCACCACCCGCGCGACGATCCGGTCGCGAGCCGCCTCGGAGGAGGCGAACTCGCGCTGCCCCTCCTCGAAGGTGAAGCCCACCGGGAAGGTCGTGTTCGCCCAGCGCACAAGCCCGTCGCGGTCCCACTGCTCGGACGGTTTGTTGTCGGGGAGATGGAAGGTCGCCTTCGTGCCGATCGCCTGCTCGATCGCCTCCCGGATCCGCTCGTGAACCCCGACCCCGCCCAGGACCTCATTTCGCATCCCGTAGATGATCTCGCGCTGCTTGTTCATCACGTCGTCGTACTCGAGCGTGTGCTTGCGGCGCTGGTAGTTGAACTGCTCGACGCGCTTCTGGGCGGACTCGACGGAGCGGTTGAGCCACGGGTGTTCCAGTTCCTGTCCCTCGGCGAACCCAAACTTCTCCATCCACGCCCCGAGCTTTCCGGAAGCGAAGAGGCGCATCAGGTCGTCCTCGAGCGAGATGAAGAACTGCGAGGAGCCGGGGTCGCCCTGGCGCGCGCAGCGCCCGCGCAGCTGGCGGTCGATGCGGCGCGACTCGTGGCGCTCGGTGCCGATCACATGGAGGCCGCCCAGGTCGGTCACCCCCGGGCCCAGCTTGATGTCGGTGCCGCGGCCCGCCATGTTCGTCGCGATGGTCACCGCGCCGCGCTGGCCCGCGCGCGAGACGATTTCCGCCTCCTGCTGGTGGTACTTCGCGTTGAGGACTGCGTGCGGCACGTTCACGCGCTTGAGCATGCGGCTGAGGAGCTCCGAGGTTTCCACCGAGATGGTGCCGACCAGCACGGGCTGCCCGCGGCCGTGGCGCTCCTGGATCTCGCGCACGATCCGCTGGAACTTCTCGCGGCGCGTCTTGTAGATCGTGTCGTTGGCGTCGTTCCGTGCGACGGGGCGGTTGGTCGGGATGACGTTGACCGGCAGCTTGTAGATGTCGTGAAACTCGTTGGCCTCCGTCTCCGCGGTACCGGTCATTCCCGCGAGCTTCTGGTAAAGGCGAAAGTAGTTCTGGATCGTGATCGTCGCGAGGGTCTGGGTCTCCTTCTCGAGCTCGACGCCCTCCTTGGCCTCCACCGCCTGGTGCAACCCGTCGCTCCAGCGGCGGCCCGGCATCAGGCGCCCCGTGAACTCGTCCACGATGATTACCTTGCCCTCCTGGACCACGTACTCCACATCCTTCTCGAAGAGGCAGTAGCCGCGGAGGAGTTGAGCGATGTTGTGGAGAATCTCATTCTTCTCCTCGAAGAGTTCCTGGAGCTCGAGGCGCTTGCGCGCCTTCTCGGGGGCCGCGAGCGCGGGGTCGGCGTCAATCTCGTGGTAGGCCACCGCGAGGTCGGGGAGTACGAAGGCCTGCGGGTCGTCGGGCTGCAGGAAGCCCCGCCCCTTCTCCGAGAGTTCCACCTCGTGGCTCTTCTCGTCCATCGCGAAGAAGAGATCCTCCTTGAGCAGGTGCATGTCCTCGCGCTTGGTGTCGGCGAGGATGTCGAGCTCGCTCTTGTCGATGAGCTCGCGGATGGAGGGGGTCTCCGTGAGCCGCATGAGCAGCTTGTGCTTCGGCTGGCCGAGCTTCACCTGGTAGAGGAGCCGTCCCGCGCGCATGACGTCGCCCTTCTCCTCGAGAAGTTTTTTTGCTTCCTGGCAGAGCGAGTTGCAAAGCAGGTTCTGCTTGCGGACAAGCTCGGCCACCGTCGGCTTCCACTTCATGTACTGGTGGCGCCCCACAACCGGCGAGGGGCCCGAGATGATGAGCGGCGTGCGCGCCTCGTCGATGAGGATCGAATCCACCTCATCCACGACCGCGAAAAAATGTCCCCGCTGGACCTGCTCCTCGGGGCGTGTGGCCATCCCGTTGTCGCGCAGATAGTCGAAGCCGAACTCGCTGTTCGTCCCGTAGGTGATGTCGCACGCGTATTGCGCGCGCCGCAGCTCCGGTGATTGGTCGTGCTGGATGGTTCCCACCGTCAGGCCAAGAAACTTGTACACCGCCCCCATCCACTCCGAGTCGCGGCGGGCAAGGAAGTCGTTCACCGTCACGAGGTGGACGTTCCCCGCCAGGGCGTTGAGGTAGAGTGGCATTGTGGCGACGAGGGTCTTGCCCTCGCCGGTGGCCATCTCCGAGATCCGTCCGCGGTGGAGGACGATCCCGCCGACCAACTGGACATCGAACGGCACCATCTCCCAGGGAATCTCGTGCCCGCAGACCATGATCTTCTGGCCGCAGAGGCGGCGGCAGGCGTTCTTCACCACCGCGAAAGCCTCCGGGAGCAGGTCGTCGAGGGTCTCGCCCTTCTGGAGCCGCGCCCTGAACTCCACGGTCTTCGCCTGCAACTCGGCGTCGGAAAGCGACTGGCAGGATTTCTCCTGTTCGTTGATTCGCTCCACCAAGGGCAGCATCCGGCGGATCTCTCGCTGGTTCTTCGTCCCGACGATCTTCTTGAGTATCCAGTTCAGCATGGAACGGGGACGCTAGGGCTTTTGCCGCCAACCCGCAAGACGCATGCGCGCGCAGGCAGCGCGCGCATTTGAGGCAATCGGGGTTCTACCCCCCTCGACACTCGACGCCCGTCCCTTCCCACTCACCTGCCCTTGGTTCCTTGGTTTCCTGGTTCCTTTGGGCTCCGCGTCCGCGGGGCCCGTCACATCTCCCAGATGCTCTCGTCATCCTGGACCGGCAGGTCCACGGGACGGTTCTTTGCCGCCGAGTGGTACATCGCCAGCACCATTTCCAGCGTCGGGCGGACGGAGCTGGCCGGGATGATCACCTCCCGATTCGCCGCAACCGCATCAATCATGTCCTGGATCACCACCGCGTGGTCCGCGAACCCGAGGGCCGTGGGGCCGGTCGCCGCCGTCCCCTGCGAGGCGTCGCCCAGTTTTCGGATCGCTTCGTCCCCGGGGCGCTCATCGCGAAACTTCCAGGTCGTCATCTTCTCGCCGACCATGATCGCCGTGCCATCCACACCGTTGATCTCGATGCGGATGTCTGTGCCGGGCCAGAGCGCGGTGGAGGCCTCGACGACCCCCTGCGCGCCGTTCTGGAAATCCACAAAGGCGAGGAGGGTGTCCTCGAGCTTCACGCTCGGGTGGGCGAGGTTGCTCATCCGCGCCTGGACCCGCTTCGCCGGCCCCATGAGGTACTGGAGCAGGTCGATGTAGTGGAAGGCATGCTGGACGGTGACCCCTGCGCCCGACTTGCGGGAGCTGCGCCACGCGTCGCTGTGGTAGTACTCGGTGGTGCGGAACCACTTCATGGTGGCATCGGCGTGGAGGAGCTTGCCGAAGCGTCCCTGGGCCACGGCCTCGCGGATCGCCTGGATCGCGGCGCGCACCCGGCACTGAACGGTGCAGCCAAACTTCACCTTCGCCTTGCAGCAGGCCTCGACCATCTCGTCCGTCTCGCGGAGGGTCATCGCGGGCGGTTTCTCGGTGAGCACATGGCGCCCCGCGGCGGCGCACTTCATCACCGCGGCGTGGTGCAGGTGGTTGGGGAGGCAGACGTTGACGACCTGGATCTCCGGGTCGCGGAGCATGTCGTCGAGCGAGGTGTAAACCTTCGCGCCGTACTCGGCGGCCATCTTCTCGACACGTTCCTTCGCCGTGTCGCAGAAGGCGACGAGTTTGCCGCCCTTTGAAGCCTTCACCGATTTTGCGTGAAACGGAGCAACGAGCCCCGCGCCGAGAATGCCGAATCCGAGTTCTTTTGCCATAGGGTGCGAAGTTTACGAAACCGCCCCCGATCGAGCCAGACGAAATTCGCAAGGGCCCAACGCAGCGGATTCATGCTCAGCACGGAAGAGCAGAGCAGGGGTTTCGCGCAAAGAACGCAAAGCACGCAAAGGAGGAAGATAGAAAGGCGGAATACGCGGCCCGATGGGCATCGGGACGCGTATTTAGCCTCTGCCCTTGGCGACCTTGGCGTTCTTTGCGCGAGATCCTCTCCGACTTCTTCTCCGAAAACTCGGTGGGGGGAAGGGTCTGCCTTCGTGGTTGAACTCTGCGCTCTGCGCCTCTGCGCGAGAACTCCCCTCAGTGCTCGCAGCCGCAGCCGCCTTTCTTGTCGCACTCCTTGTGCCCGTGGTCGTGCTCGCACTCGTGATCGTGCCCGCAGCCATGGCCATGAGCGTGACCGTGGGAGATCTCCTCCTTCGTCGCGGCGCGCGCCTCGGTGAGTTCCACGTCGAATGTCAGGTCCACGCCGGCGAGCGGGTGGTTCGCGTCGAGGGTTGCGTGGGTCTCGGTGACCTTCGTCACGGTGAGTGGCGGGGCGTGGGGGTCATCCGAGGGGTGGAAGCGTTCGCCGACGGCGACCTTGCGGTCCTTGGTGAGTTGGGAAAGGGGAATTTCGACGATCTTGCGGGAATCGCGCGGGCCGTAGGCGGCGGCGGACGGGATCTTCACCTTCTTCTTCTCGCCCACCTTGAGGGCGAGAAGTTCTTTCTCGAGGCCGGGAATGATCTGCTCGCCCCCCGTGAGAAAGGTCATGGGCTCGCGGCCCTCTGAGGAATCGAGGATCTTGCCGTCGGCAACGGTCAACTTGTAGTGGAACGAGATAATTTTCTGGCTCATGGGGAATGGGGTGGGAGGAAGGATCCTACCCTACCTGCCCGTGTGTGTCGAATGGACGAGGTCCGCATAGAGCGAGGCGGTCCATCCGTAGTCGTAGATCACCTGGTGGTATGGGCTTGCCTCGGGAGCGCAGCGACCTTTTCGAAGCAGGGCTGGGGGGGCCACTTCGAGTCGGTCGTCGTAGTACTCAAAGAGTGAGCCAAACTGCTCGCACGCCTCTTCGATGCCCTTCCTCGTTTGCGCTCGGAGTTGGGCGGCGACTCCAGTGAAACCGTAGCGCTCGAAGCCGCGGGCGATGAGCCAGTTGAGGTTGATCCATACCGGTCCGCGCCACATGTCCTTGGTGTAGTGCCCCGGGTCCTTGACGGAGATCGAGGGCACGGGGAAGGCGGTACCGAACATCCCGGGGTCGGCGAGATGGGCTGCCAACCGCTCCGCCTGCTCGCGGGTCGCGGCTCCGCAGATCAACGGGAGGAAACCTGAACTTGCGATCACTTCCGAGGGGCGTTGCCTCTCCACGTCATAATCCAAGAAAAAGCCATGCCGCTCCGACCAGAGCCGTCGGCGGATGAGGTCGCAGATTCGACGGTGCTCAGACTCCCACATGGCGATGTCCGCATCGAGGCGTAGCTTTGAGGCGAACCCGGCCATGATCTCGCACTCGAGCGCGAGGAAAGCGTTAAAGTCCACCGCGTCGAGCCGGGTCGCGGCATCAAATCTCGGAGAGTTGTCCATGCCGCTTTCCCCGCTGCGGCAGAACGGGTCGCCGTGGATGGTCCATTCGAGCAGGCCCCCTCCATCCGTGTCCCGTCGGGCCATGTCCCAGCGGAGGTAGGCCTTGAGCTTTGGGTAGAGGTCGCGAAGCCAGGTTTCGTCGAGGACTACCTCGTTCACGAGATGGACCCCGAGGGCCAGAACGGGAGGCTGGGTAACATCCGAGGCCTCGTGCGGAGTCATCATGTGTGCGACGAAGCCGTCCTTACGCTGGAGGTCGAATACTGCGGAAATCATGTCGCGAGCCAGGGCGAGGTCGAAGTGACGCCAGCCGATGGCGTGGAAGACCGAATCCCAAAGCCACATTTTCCGATGCGGCCAGCGATCGGGGGTTGTCCAACGATGGAAGATCCGCCCTTCCGGGCTGTAGACTTGGGTCTTCAGCGTCGTGAGGACCTTGGCAAGCGTTCGCTGTGCGGCGGGGGTCAGGCCGTGGGGGAGTGCCTGACGGTTGATCCATGCGCTTCGCCCCGCCATGGCGGCGTCAAGGTCCGTGTCGAGTTTTTTGGCGTCGAAGCGGAGGGCGGAGCCGACCAGGGTTCTTTGGTCCCGGCTTCGACATGCCACGCCCCCCGACCCTGTCGTAAACTCGCACGGGCCCTCGATCAGGAGATGGTGGGCGTCGAGGAAGGCGCCGCGAACTCTGGCACCTGACGCCTCCAAATCGAAGAAATCGCCCGCAATTGCAAACCTGGCGTGGGTTGGCAGTGGAAAACGGAGGGTCGCGAGGGCGGGGAGCTTGATGTCCATGCCGGGCATGCCGAAGGAGGTCCGGGCGGTCAACCCGTGCTCGTAATCCGTGGGCCCGTCGACCGCGGAAAACGCCAGGAGCTGGCCCCCGTGCCAGGTGTCCCGATAGAGAAGTTCATGGATCGCGGGCATGGGCTCAATCCTCCACGGGAGGCAGCGACTCGAATGGGGCAAGGGGAACCGAGTAGACGTTGCCATAGCCCGTCCGGTCGGAAGTGAACACCACGGATTTTCCGTCCGGAGAAATCCGTGGGTGGGGGTGCGACTGCTGGATGTGCATGGTGGAATCATGGCGGCACAGGATGCGGGGCCCCGCATACCGTTCCCCCTCACGCTTCCAGACACGGATCACGCCTCCGCCGTCGCCCACAATCAGGTTGGCATCGTGTGAGAAGATGTGGCCTGTATGTCCCCGAAACTCGCACTCCTGCTGGACGGTGTTATCGAAGCGCACGTATCCCAGCATGCCTTTCCCCGAGGGCGTACGGCCGTGGTACCCGATATGAGTTCCATCCCGGTGCCAGTACTCATGGCCGATGGCTTCCCGCTTCGTGGTCGGTCGGATCTTCCATGCCCTGCCGCTGTTTGCCTCAAGTGCCCAGATGCGATGGTCCACATGGTCCCAGGGACCCTCGTGACAGAACGTGAGCAGGTCCGCCTGCGTGGGAGAGGTGTTCACGTGCCCGATCCAGTAGTTCTCCTCGAACACGACCCTGGCGTCGCCGCCGGTCGATGGCACCCGGATGATCCGACTCCGTGGCATTGCGGCCCATGTCTCCGAGAAGCCGACGTATCCCCGGAGCAGGTCCGTGCGGATGGTCGCAGACAGGTCCTCCCAAGTGCCGAAGTAGACGTGTCGTCCGTCCGCCGAGCAGTTGGTCATGGAAAGACACCAGCCGGGTTCGAGTTCGAACAACACGCGTAACTTTTGTGAAGCCAAATCGAGCGCCATCAGCTTGAGATCGTGCCAGAAGTAGGTTTCGTCCCGGATCGGGTTCAGACAGGCGCGCATGAACTCCAACTCACGGGGGAGGGGGACCGGATCAAGCTCCGTGAGCTGTTCGATCTCCCCGCTTGCAAGGTCAACGCCGAACAGGTTGGTTCGGTTGTTCCGGTCGGAGCCAAATAGCAGTTTTCTACCGTTCGAATACCACCCGGGGTTTGTGAAGTAGAAGTGGTGACTGTGCCCCCGATGGTTGGTCAACTGCGTGACAAGCACCCCCGAGCACGGGTCTCGATACGTGGTGGTCTCGGACTTCATCGGGTTTGTCCCACCGCCGTGGCAGTCGCCATGGGCGGCGTGTAACCGAGATCTCCTCCGGCCGCCTGCCAACGGCGATAAAGGCGGATGAGGCAGAGCAGCGCGGCAACAACGCAGGGAATCGTCCACATCGGGATGAAGCGGTAGCCGAAGTTGCTGCCCCCGCAGGCCCACCTCGTGAGGTCGAGAAATCCGCCTGCAAGCACGCCCCCGATCATGGTGGTGGCTGCACGGAGCAGCGCATTGGCCGAGCAGAACTGGCCAAAGCGTTCCTTTGGAAAAAGCCGCATCACGACGGGCAGGCTTGTCGCCTCGGTGAGGACATTGAAGGGAAGCAGGAGCATCGAGAACCCCAGGGAGATCATGAACACGGTTTGGGGCTGGAAATCGAAGAAAATCCAGATCAGTTGGAGCGGGGCCAGCACCACAACGACGACCTTGACCCACAGCAGGACGCGGATGGGGTGAAAACGGTCCACGAGGATGCCTGCAGGGTAAGTGATGCACATCGAGACGATCGTCGTCACGCCGGCGATCTGGCCGATTTTTTCAAGGTCAAGCCCGACGTCCTTCGCGAGGAAAATCGAGAAGATTCCGATGCAGGCAGACAGGGACCAGAATATGTTAAAGAGGTAGTAGTCCCAGTAGAAACGGAGGCTGTAGCACTCGACGACGAACGTCCTGATCTGCCCCAGAAAACCGGATCTCCCCTCGGGATGCTCCGGGGGGGGCGGGTAGTCGCCCTCCTTGACCATCAGGCACATCACGCCGAAACCGAAGAAGTAGAGGAGCGACACGCCGGTGAAGATCTCCGGCATGTGGCTCTCGGCGTATTTAAAGATGAGGAAATTGTAGAGCGTGGCCTTGAGACCAGCCACGACCCGGAAGAGGCCCAGGAAGCGCCCCATGAACTGGATGGGGACGACGTCGTTGAACAGGTACCAAAAGACCGAGCCCACGAACATGTTGAAGAACTGGAACCCGACCATGAAGACCCCGATGAGCAGGAGGATGAGGTTCACGGATGAAATTCCGCCTTCGGCGAACCAATGGCGATGGATCCATGCGCCGAGGTGTTCCGACCACCCCAGCAGGAGCAGGAAGACCGTCAGGAAAGGCAGCGTGGAGATGATGAAGGGAATGCGCCGCCCCCATCGGCTCCGGTAGCGGTCGCTCTTGAAACTCACCCAGGGGCAGATCGTGGTGTTCAGCATCGACGGCAGCGTCGTCATGATCGTCGCGATGAGCCAGTTTGGTGCGTCCAGCATCCGCAGTTTCAGCGGCAGGATGGAGGGGACGATCGTCTCCATGAGTTGGAAGCAGAAGTCGCCCCAGAGCAGCCACGCGAAAAGCAAAACCAGGCCCTTGCGCGTGTAGATCAATGAGCCGCAGCGGAACACCCCATCCTCCGTCCGCCCCGGCTCGGGCGGGACGGGGTTCCCTGCTGCGGTGGACGAGCCAGTCATGCGCCGTGTTTGTACCCGGCTGTGCAAGGGACGCAAAGGGGATTCTCATAACTTCCCACGACGGGGAATGGACAAAACCAAAGCCAAACTCCATCATCGAGCGAGAATCAGGCACTGAGCCCGTCCTGGTCTCATTCTCACGGCATTCCGTCCATGTCCAACTCCCGCCCGAATATCCTGCTGGTCACCAGCGACCAGCAGCACTGGGGCACGCTGGGGTGCCTGAACCCGGAGCTTTCCACTCCGCATCTCGACCGCCTCGCGGGGGAGGGAACGCTCTTCTCCCGAGCCTACTGCCCGAACCCGACCTGCACCCCGACGCGCGCCTCGATGATCACGGGGAAATACCCGAGCCAGCATGGGGCATGGTCCCTCGGCACGAAACTGTCGGAGGGCGAGCCCACCGTGGGCGACGCGTTCCAGCGGGCCGGATACCGCACCGGGCTTGTCGGCAAAGCACACTTCCAGCAGAACAAAGCCACCGCGGAGTATCCCTCGCTCGAGTCCTGCCCCGTGATGCAGGACCTTGGGTTCTGGCGGGAGTTCCACGGCCCGTTCTACGGTTTCCAACGGGTCGAGTTGGCTCGCAACCACGCCGACGAAGGGTTGGTGGGACAGCACTACGCGCTTTGGATGGAAGAAAAAGGATGTCGAAACTGGCGCGACCACTTCCAGGCCCCCGGTGGCAACCACGCCCCACAGCGCCGCCGCTGGACGCTTCCGGAGGAGTTTCACCCCGATGCATGGATTGCCGGGCGCACGAACGATCTCCTCGCAAGCCACGCGCGGGCGGGCGAGAATTTCTTTCTCTGGGCGAGCTTCTTCGACCCGCATCCGCCCTATCTGGCGCCGGAACCCTGGGATCGCATGTATGACCCCGCGAGGGTTCGCGTCCCGGGGTTGCTCCCCGGTGAGCACGACCGGAATCCCGCGCACTTTGGAATGACCCAGCAGGCCCGCCCCGATTTCTCGGAATGGCAAGAGCCCGACGGCCACGCCATCCACGGGTTCCACAGCCATCTCCAGTCCTCGTCGGAACTCGCGAAGGATGTTGCGGTTTATTACGGGATGATCAGCCTGATGGACAAGTACATCGGGAGCATCCTCGCCCAACTCGACGCCCTGGGTCTGGCGGAGAACACGATCATCGTCTTTACGAGCGACCATGGGCATCTCTTCGGGCAGCACGGAATGATCGCGAAGGGGCCTTTTCATTACGAGGACCTGCTCCGCGTGCCCTTCCTCGTGCGTTGGCCGGGCCATGTGCCCGCGGGGAAACGGTCCTCCGCCCTCCAATCGCTGGTGGACCTTCCCTCGACCTTTCTCGGGCTCGCCGGTGTGCCGATTCCGCGCTCGATGGCTGGGGTGAACCAGGGGCCGGTGTGGTGCGGGGAACAGCCCTCGGCCCGCGACCATGTCCTTGTCGAGAACCGTCACCAACCGACGACCGTCCACCTGCACACCCTCGTAACCGAGCGCCACAAGCTCACGGTCTATCGCGGGCGCGAAGAGGGGGAACTTTTCGACTTGCAGGAGGACCCGGGTGAGGTTCGGAACCTCTGGTCCGAGCCGGGCTGCGCCGCGCTCAAGGCCGGGCTTATGCAGAAGCTGGTTTCCGCCGAGATGGAGAAAGAGCCGCTCTTCATGCCGCGCGTGGCGATCGCCTGATCCCGGCGGGCGCTTTCGGGCTCAGCGCGACGCAGGGACAAGGAGAGACTCGATGGCGGAGTCCACGCGGGCGCGGTCCTTGTCGTAATCGTCGAGCTTGCCTTCGCGATGGCGGATCTCGGCGACCTGGCGGTCGGTGCCTCCCGGCGAGAGGGCGATCATTTCCTCGTAGACCTTTTGCGCGGCGGCCGCTGCGGGGTGGTTGGGGTTCTCGCGGAGGAGGCGATCGAGTGTGGTGAGGGCGCGATAGTCATTGAGCCCCGGGAGGACGTCGACGAGGAAGTCGAGTGAGGGGATGAGTTCTCCGGCGGCATTAGTGTTGAACCAGCAGTAATCATCCTCGCGGCAGTCGAGGGCACTGTAGGGGTTGCCCGCCACCACGTTGAAGTGCCAGGAGAGGCGGAGCGCGAGTCGATGCTTGGCCACGAGCATCTTCATATATCGGCCGTGGGTCCAGCGGTTGCCGCCGTTGTAGAAGGCGAAGGCGTTCCCCGCGGACTGGATGGCGCGGATGGCTTCCTCGTCGTGGTTATTCAGCGCGGCGAGGGGAAGCGCCTGCGCCAGGGCCAGGTGCGGGTCCTTCGGGTCGTTCCCGTGCAGGGAGGTGGCGCCCATGAAGACGACGCGGTCGAGGCCGGCGGCCACCGCGCGGTGCGCGAGGGCGTTTTTTGCGGAGGCGGCCACGGCCTCGCCGACCGGTTCGTCGCACAGGTTCCAGGCTACCTTTGTCCAGCCGGCGCGCGTGGCGTGGGCGTTCACTTCCGACCAGAGCGCCTTGAGGAACGCCGCCGCGTCGGGGAAGCCCCCGTCTTTTGCCGCCGCATCGTCGGGGCCTTGCGCGTTGCCGTAGGGTCGGTAGCCGAGGGAGCTGCCGGAGCCGTAGGCGCACACCAACTGGTCGAACCCGCGCTCGCGTGCCATGGTCATCTCGCGGTCGGCGCGCTCGGTTTCGAGCGTGATCTTCCCGCCTGCCGCCTTCGCGGCGAGGTCGGGCAACCCGGAGAAGGTGGTGCAGCCGGCTTCCCTCAGGGCGTCGAGGTTCTGCCCCAGCATGCGGCCCTCCCACTGCCTCGTCGCGGGGTCGTCGGGAAACCAGGGGAGTGGGATGCGCACGCCCCACGGGCCGACCGGTAGGTCGCGGATCGGGTCGAGCTTGAAGGGGAGGACACGGACGGTCGCCGCGACGCGGAGCGGGGAACCGCTGGCGGGTTTGACGGCGAGCGCGCCCCGGTATTCACCGGGCTTTGCGTCCGCGGGGATGCGCACACGCACCCAGAAGGTGCGGGTGAGCCCGCGGCTGTCGGGCGCGGGTACGGGGCGCCAGTAGCGGGGCTTGACCGTGTAGATGCTGCCGTCGGCGACCACGCGCGTGACCCGGAAGTCGAGCCATCCGGGGAGGATGGCGGAAGCGGGGAGGGAGGCGCCACCCGCGGCGGTGAAGGGTCCAGCCTCGATGCCGATCTCGCCCCCGGTTGTGGGGGCGACCTGGAGGCTGAACGAGAGCATGGTTTCCTCGCCGGCGGCCGCGGCGACGCGGAGGCCCTCGCCGGGAGTTTCCTCTCCGGGCCGCGGGCCATCCTGCGCCATGGGTGGGGCCATCGGGTGGCGACGGAAAAGCCGTGCGCCCTTGGCGGGCGCCGCATCACCGGTTCGTGGCGCGTCGCCGCGCTTGAACTGCTCGGCAAACTGCGCGCGGCGGCGTTCGAGCACCCATGCGAGGAATTTCTCGCCCGCCTCCTTTTTCGTGTCAGGCCAGATCACGAGCGCCGAGAGACAGATCGACCAGTCGGCTCCCTGGAAAGCGATCTCCAGTTTTCCATCGGCAACCTCGAACTCGAAGCGACGCTCGGGCACCGCGCCCATGACATAGCGGTCGAAGGGGTCCGCGCCGGGGGGGTCCTCGCGTGCGGCGTCGCGGAAGTACCAGTCACGAAAGGAGGCGAAGTCCCATCCATCGCTGACCACCGTCCGCCCGTTGGCCGTTACGGAGCGTTTCCGGTAGCGGGGGAGTTCGCCCCAGTAGCCGGCCGGGCAATCCACCATGATCATCCCGTGGTACTTCCCGTTGGGGAGGTCCACGCGGAACACGCCCGAATTTACGCAAACGAAGTCGCGAGCCAACGCGTCTGGCTGGAGGGCGTCCAATGAGCGCCAGAGGCTGGGCTTCACCCAGCCGAGGCCGCGGCCGGCCGAGTAGATCGTCCCGGCACCGGCGCGCTCGAACCCCTCGCATAACGGGGAGCCTTCCGGCCCGAAGTCGAACGCGAGGAGTTCGGGGAATTGGACGCTCGCGGTGTCGAGGCGCTCGAGGCGGAAGTTGTCCAGAGTCACTGGGCCGCGGTCCCCAATGTCCACGACGAAGCGGCGAACCTGGTTGCGCAGCAGCAGTCGCCCGGGGCGTGATTTCTCGCCGACATAGAGCGCAGTGGGGATGGAGACCGTGCTGCGGCCCGGCGGCGCGGCGGTCTGTACGTTGACGCGCGTCCAGTAGTCCTTCGTCTCCGAGTCGCGGATCTCGAGGGTGAGAGGGATCACCTGCGCGGAGGGATTGACGACCTCGAAGCGGAGGTAGTCGTAGCCCGACCAGTCCATGGGCATCTCCAGCATGGCGTACTTTTTCTCGAGAAGCAGGGAGCCGGTGCCCACGATCGGGCGTGTGCGCTCCAGGGTTCCCGACAAGAAGGGCTTGATGGAGCCGGATTCAAAATCGGCGAGAACCAGGACGGGAGGGCCCGAGCGGCCCGTGGCCATCTCGCGGGCGGTGCCGCACGCGTAGCATCGCTCCCATGAGGGATCGATCCGGTAGCCGCATTCGGGGCAGCGGGTTGCCTGGGCGGTAAGGGGGGAAGGTGGTGCGATGGGAGCTTCCTCCGCGCCAAGCACCGGCTGAGGCGTGAGCGGTTCCGTGTCGTCCACCTTTTCGAGCGAGACATCGTCCACCCAGAGGCGGCCCGAGGTGACGAGACCGAAGAAGACCTGGCGGGGTTTCGTGTCGCCGGGCGCAACCTCGAAGGTGTAGGTGAGCGGCGTCCAACCGAAGGTGCCGACCTTTCCCAAGCGGAACCAGGGGCCGTCCACCTGCACGGCGAAGTCGGTGGCGTGGGACAGGTTCCCGATGTCGAGTCCGCGCAGCCAGGCCTTTACCCGGTAGCGGCCGGGGGCGAAGGGTGTGGGTTTCGAGAACATGCGAACCTTGGCACCGCTGTCGGCCACGATTTCGCACGAGAGCTTCCCGGAATGCGCGATCGGCGAGGCGACGAAGCGCGCCGGAGGCCCGTAGATCCAGCCGGCCCATTCGGGGAAGACCTGGCCGAAGCGATTTCGATCGCCGGCCTTCTCGAAGGATGGGTCCGGGAGCAGGTTTTCCGCATGCGCGGAACTGGCGACGAGGGCGAAAATGAGAGCGGTGGCAGTCGCCATTCCAAGCCGCACGCGGAAAAGAAGATTCATGGCTTTCGGGTTTCAGGTTGGAGGCCGGGCTGGTCCCAGATCACACCGTCCGGTTCGCCGAGGGCCGCGGCGAGGATGGCGGCCATCACGCGGTGCCCGTCAGCGTTGGGGTGGACGGTGTCGGAAAGGAGGTCTCCGAGGTAGCGACGGCCGCGCGCCTCGAAGGCATCGAAGAAGTTGACCGACGGGAGGGCGTTGGCCGAGGCGATTTCCAATCCGACTTCATTGAGCGTGTGCGCGGTGGTGTAGTAGCGCTGGTCCCATCCCTTTTCGTTGTTCGTATTGGGAGAGATCGCGACGAGGAGAATCTCGATTCCCTTCGCCTTCAGGGTCTCGATCGCCTGCGTGGCGAACTTGCGGTAAGGGGCGGGATTGCCCCGGGTGGCGTCGTTGGCGCCGAAGGCCCAAATGACAAGATCGGGTTTGAGGCGCAGGACCTCGTCGAGATGTTCCACGCCGAAGGCGGAATCCTTGCCGCCGGCGCCCACGCCGATCACCTGCAGGCCGTCGAATGGGGCGCTCCCGTCGGGGTTCGCACTTCCCTCGACCCACTCGAAACCGGCCTCGGCGCGCCCGGCCTTCTTGTCGGGTTCGGCCCAGAAGCGGTGCATCACGCGCGTCTTCGGGTACCGGTAGAATTTCCCAAGGCGCTCTGCCAGGCGGCTGGTGTAAGCGAGGGGACGGCCCCGGTTTTCCTTGTTGGCATACCAGAGTTGGGCGCCGGCGGTGATCGAATCGCCGTAGGCGACGAGGGTGACCGGCTGGGCCGTGCGGAGCTTGGCGAACGTCTTTGGGAGGAGTTTTGCGGCGGTATCGGGGGAGGGGACCACGAACTTCGCGGCGGGAAGGTTGCCCGGGGGATCGTCGAGGTCCACCGGGGTAATGGCTTCGGTCTTCTCCTCCGAATAGAGGTGGACGCGCGCCAGCCAGGCGCGCGCAGCCTCGCCCGCGGCGGGAGTGAGGTGGAAGTTGAGGAAGTAGAAACCGGATTTGTCCACCGGCGGGGTGAATGCGCTGAAGGGGACGAACTGTTTGGTCCAGGAAGTGGACTTGAGCGGGTAGCTTCCGATTTTGGGATAGGCGGGCAAGGTCTGGTCCCAACTGCAGCCGAGGCTGAGTTCGCCGGGGCCGCCGTCCCCGCGGAACCAGAAGGAAAGCCCCTTGAATTTCTTGAGGCGCTCCCCCTGGACGCCGATGTCGTAGGCGAGGAGGTCGCAAGGGGTCCCGCCCGCCGGGAGAAAAAACGCGAGCGAGGAATCCGGGCCCACGCTTCGACGTGAGGTGTGGGCCTCGAGGTTTCCTCGCAACAGGTAGTTCCAGAGACGCTGGGAGGGATAGAGGGGATAGGCGAGGAAGCGTTCCTCGCCGGGGGGCAGAGCGTCGAGCGAGGGATCAAAATCGTCGGCAGCGAAGGCGACTCCGTGCAGGAGGGGGAGAAGCGAGGCGAACGAGAGGAGGATTTTCTTCATATTGGGGACGTCACTTGTCGTTAAAGGGAAGGTTGTTCCAGATGTAGTCGACGACCATGGCGGCCTTTTCCGCGGCCACATGCCCATCGAGGTAGAGGGAGTTGAATCCGCCCGAGTGTGGGAGGACTGCGGGGGTTTTAAACGTAGCCAGCGCGGGGTTGAAAGAGTTGTTACCGGTAAAATCGGTGGAATCGTAGTCGAGGACGACGATCAATCCTGCCGGGCTGCGAAACGCATCGAGCTTCTGCGAGTTGCATTTCGTCACGGGATCCGTGATCAGCAGGTTGGAGTTGAAGCGGAACTTAAATACGCGGGAGGCTGCGCCGGGATAGTTTTTCGTCAGCATTCCGGGACAATCGAAGATCCGCGATTTGGTTCCCTCGGTGCCCGTGTAGCTGCCACTGCGGTATTGTGCACCGATACTGCCTGCGGCCCCGCCGGTGTTGGCAGGAACCGATGAGTCGACATACGACCGCAGGAAGTCGCACCAGTACCAGAACCCGCCGTCGACGGTGCCGGAGGAGCTAGGCAATTTCCCGTCATTTTCCCCGGCGTACATCGCGAGGCCCGCCGCGATCTGCTTGAGGTTGTTCATGCAATGGGTCCGCTTGGCGGAATCGCGGGCACCCTTGAGCGCGGGGGTGAGCAGGGCGGCGAGGATCGCGATGATCGCGATGACGACCAAAAGCTCGATGAGGGTGAAAGCGGTGAGCGGTGAGCGGTGAGCGGTGAGCAGGCTTGCCCCGAGTTGCGCGGGGGGGAGGGAAGAAGGGGATCCCTCCTTATTGGATTCCATGATCCTCATGGTCATGAGGTGGTGAGAGCCTTGTCTGCCGTGCAACACGGCCCGGTGGTGGCGCTGAGGCGCAACTCGGTCTCAAGGAGGCGGCGATTTGTGGCGAGCGGACGGCCTTCGAGGTGATCCAGGAGCATGTCGAGGGCGGTCCTTCCCAAACGCTCCACCGGCTGGAGGATGGCCGTGAGGCGATCGCGAATCTCTATGCCGACTGGCGGAAGATCGCACCCGACGATCGAGACGTCTTCGGGTACGGACAAACCGTGCCTTTGCAGGATTTGCGCCACGTTCTGGGCGTAGAAAGATCCCAGCGCGAGGATGGCGGTGGGGGGATCTCCCTCGCCGAAAAAGGCATAAAAAAGTCGGTCGCCCTCCTCCTGCCCCAGGATGTTCCAGTCGGGCCAGTGGAGGACCCAGCGCGGGTTGATGCCCCCACGTTTCCGATGGAAGAAGTCCCGGTAAGCCTCCCACCGGTGGAGGGTGTCGGAGGAGGATTCGAGAGGATCGGTCAGCAGGGCGATTCGCGAATGCCCCAGACTCTCGAGGTGTTCGAGGGCGCGGGTCACCCCGCCGGCGTTGTCCACGGCGATGGAGGGATGTGCGCCCCAGTCGGCCCCCACGACCAGGTAGGGTTTCCGCGTTTCCGCGAGGCGGTCGAGTTGGGCGAGGTTGTGGCGGAATGGCGCGAGGATCAGGATGCCATCCACGAGGCCATGATCGAGGAGAAGGGTGTAGTTCTCCTCCAACTCGAAGAAACGCAGATAGACGCCCCGTTCGCGGGCGTGGATCTGGATCGCGCGGTAGAGGTCTCGCGCATAGAGGTTGGTGTCCCAGTCCGTGCCGGCGTGCCCGATCACGCCGATGCGCCAACCCTCCTTTCGCTGCGCGGGGGGGGCGACGAAGGCGCCCTTGCTGCGCACGCGGTAGATCAGCCCTTCGCGCACCAGTTCGTCGAGCACGGCCTCGGCGGTGGTGGTGCTGATCTTGAATCGCTCGCAGAGTTCGCGTTGCGACCCGATGCGGGCATGGGGCTTTGCCCCGGTGGAGCGGATCTCGCGGCGCAAAGCGTCCGCCACCGTGCGATAAAGCGGGGGGGTACCGGCGCTTCGCGCGGTCCGGGGGCTCATGGGAGCGATCCCGCCGTCTGGGCCAGCGGGGGGAGAGGGAGGAAGCGCCGCGCCGACGCGGGGCGGGAGGTAGCGTCGAGGATGGCCCGGACCATGAGCGACTCGGCCCGCGCCACCGAGGGCCTGCCGGATTCGAAGAAGTCGAGGATGGCGGAGGCCATGTCCACGAAAAGCCGCGAGGCGTCCACTTCGAGGTGGCGCGTCTCCTTTGAGGTCGTCACGCTCGCCGCGAAGGGCATGTCCCCGGTGGCGTACACATTGACCACAGCGGTGCGGCCGCCCTCGAAATCGAGGAGGATCTGCCGCTCGTTGCCGTTGCCGCGACAGAGAAGGCGGGTGGCCCGCGCGCCCATGCAACTGACGACCATCTCGACCGGGTGAATCGCATATTCCTCGAAGGAACTTCCCCCGCCCCAGGCGACCATGTGGCGGACGGCGGACGGGCCGCCCGCCTCGCGGACGAACGCCTGCACGTTTGTGTAGCGCAGCGCCGAGGAGGTCTGGACGACCGTTCTCGATTTGTCGGCAAGCGCAAAAATCTTGCGGGCGACCGAAAGGCTCGGGGCGAACGTCTTGTCCACGTAGGTGATCTTCCCGAACGGGAGGACCTTGCGGCACAGGGGGAGGTGGAGTTCCGGGTTCGAGGGGGCGAGGACCATGTACGCGTCCACCGCCTCGTTGAGTTTTCGCAAGGAGGAGAACCATGGCACCCCGTTTTTCTCGGCCCATGCCTGCCCGGATTCCCGTTCGAGGGCGTAACCTCCGGCGACCTCGAAGCCGCGCGGTTTCAGTTCACCGCGGATGGCCGCGAGGAAGACGCGGGCGTGGTAGTTGTCGAGTTGGTGATCCACGAACCCGATGCGGCGAGGAGGGGAAGGGGTCATCAGCAAGATGGGGTTGCGAACGGTTTCTCGATGAGGATTAAACCATGGTGATCCGTCGACCGGTCTTCGCCGAGCGGTAGGCCGCACTCACCAGGCGGCTCGCCGCGAGGCCGTCGGCCACGGTCACCGCGGGTCTTGCCCGGCGGCGCGCGCAGTCGAGAAAGTGGCGGATTTCCGCGACGAAGCGGTCCGGACGCTTTTCGCAGTTCACCGTTCGCCACTTGCCCGTGCTTCCCAGGGTGTATTCGAGGTCGGGGTGGCCCTCGTTCCAATAGCTGATGACGGCGCGGCCCTTCGTGCCGCACCACTCGACGAAGTTGCCGCACCCGGGAAGCGAGTAGCTCGAGGTGATCTCGCCATGGGCCCCGCCGCGGGTGGCGAGGTGGATCATCCCGAGGTCCTCGACGCGGAGGCGCTGGACGGCATGGCTGGTCATGGCCTGGATCGCGCACGGCTCACCGACGAGGAAACGGAAGAGATCCAGGCCATGGACGGCCTGGTCCGCGAGGCAACCGCCGCCGGAAAGTTTGGGGTTGCCTCGGTGGTTGCCCGCCAGCCTGAAGTGACCTCCGAAAATGTTCCGAAAGAGGACCGGCCGGCCGAGGACACCGCGGCGAATCAGGTCCTTGAGTTCGAGGATCGCCGGGTGGAAGCGGTGACAGAAGGCGAGCATGAACACCGATCGACTCCGTCGCACCAAGGCGGCAAATTGGGTGGCCCTGGCGGCATCGGCCTCCAAGGGTTTTTCGCACAGGATGGCGACTCCCGCACGGAGAAACGGTCGGCAAACCTCAAGGTGGGTCCCCGGAGGTGTACAAATGCTCACCGCATCCACGCGGTCGCGGGCGATCATCTCCTGGGGCGAAGAGGCGCGTCGGGCAACGGTTTCCTTGGCGAGCGCCTCCGCCGCGGCGGCGACGGGGTCGAAGACGGAAACGATCTTGGCGCCGCGATTCCCGTGGTACCCCGGGATGTGGAGACGCGCAACGTTTCCACAGCCGACGATCCCGACCCGTAACAGCCCCTTTTCGCCTCGCCGATTTTTTGTCATCGAGGCCACTTTATTCTTGCAACGGGGGCGTGTCGATGCTTTTATGCACAAAGCGATTTCCATGACCCCGCGAACCCCAGTCTCTTTGCGTGCGGTGGCCGTCCTTATGGCGGGGGCTTTCCTTGCCCTTGCGACGGGGTCTTTCGCCACGACCAACTACTGGACCAGTACCTCCAGCGGGGATTTTACCAACACCACCAAGTGGCTCTCGGGCGCGGTGCCCGGCCCTTCGGACGACGCATGGTTTACCAACGCAGCCGGGGCCACGGTTTCCTTCACCACCAACCCCACCAACGCCAACGCCGTCGTCAGCATGCCGACGACCGGTACGATGACGATCAATGCCGGGAGCCAGGCCTGGTGGGTCAGCAACAGTTTCGTGGTTGGGCAGGCGGCCGCCACCACCAGCACGGTGGCGTTCACCGGGGGCACGCTCGCCGTGACCAACGCCTCGGGCACGGGCACCCTCGACATCGGGGAGGGGAGTAGCAAGGGAGTTTTCCAACTCAGCGGGGGCGCCTTGTTTGCCGACCGGATCCTGCTGACCAACTCCAAGGCTTCCCTCAACTCCGATTTCCAGATCAAGTCGGGGACCCTCACGACCTACCGGGGTGTTCAGTTCTTCGGAACCAACTCTGGTGCGAACTTCAACATCGGCGACGGCAGCGGAAGCAAGACGACGACATGGAACATCCTCGGCGGCACCAACGTGATCAGGGGCGGCTCGAGTTACGTGCAGGTTGGCGTTAGCTCAACGGGTATCGTGAACGTGATCGGAGCCAGCACGGTCTGGAGCAACCTCAGCCGTGTGGTGCTGGGCGCCACGGCCGCGGGAACCTCCCTTGGGCAGGTCAACGTGGATGGGGGAGTTGCAGGGGGCTCCTGGATCATCGTCGGGTACGCCACTCCCAACAACGCGCTGACCGTGAGCAACGGGGGTAGCGTGCGTGTGACGGAAGCGGGCGGGCCCTTCATCGTCGGAGATGGAGTCGGTAGTTCCAATAACGTTGCGTTGGTCACTGGTTCCAACTCCGCGATCATTGTCGGACCCTCAAAGATTGGGAATGCGGGGGCGGGCAACACCCTCACCGTGCGCGATGGCGCGCGTTTCACCTCCGCCATGACCATTTCCGTGGGCGAGGCCGGCAGCAGCTCCAACAATGTGGTCCTGTTGACCGATACGAACTCCCAGATGACCGCCGCGACGACGCTGCTCATCGGCGGCTCCGGTAACAACAATCTTTTGGTGGTCTCCAATGGCGCACGGCTGTCCGCCAGCTCCACCATGTACATCAGCACCAACTCCCAGGGGAATCGTTTGGTGCTTTGGGACGGCGCGCTTGTCACCGGCTCAGACCTTCTGCTCGCCACCAACGCTGCGAAATCCGGCTCGATCGTGCTGGGCGGTGCCAACAGTTCCCTCAATCTCAGCGGGACTCTCAATGTCGGTGCAGCCGGGACGGTCTTGGTCACCAACGCCACGGGCGCATCGGTGAGCGGGTTTGTCACCAACAACGGGGCGATCCGGGTAATCGGGAGCAGCGTCACCTGGTCAAACCGCATGGTCGTCAACGGCAGCTACTTTAGCGACCCCTCCACAAACACCTTTGTGAGCAACGTGACGGTCACCGCCTCCGGTTCGCTCTTCGGCAGCAACGGTGACCTTTTCGTCTTCAATCGCGACCTCGTCAACCAGTCCACGAATCGCACCGATTTCAGCCTCTGGAAGGCGACGGTGCTCTTCACCAACGGCGCAGGGACGAGCAACCACACCTATAACGTCTCGGGCAGCGCCTCGGTGAACTACGGGACGGGCTTCACCAACATGGACCGGGTCTCGACGAACTTTGCCATCGGGACGCTCTCCATCGCACCGGGCAACCGCCTCACGATCACCGGTTCGGTGAGTGGGGTGGTCGGGGACACGCGGTCGAATGCCGTGTACGTGGGCTGGCTGGATATCCAGGGCGTGAACCTCGCCGGTATTTCCAACTACCTTAGCGCCTCGAATGTTCTCGTCAACGCCCTGAGCCTTCCGGACATCAACCTTTACTACAGTCGGGAAGATTCGCGGAACCAGTGGCTGAACGAGTTCATCCCGAATACGGGTTACAACCTTTGGGGCGGCGGCCTGCTCCTTCCAATTCCCGAGCCTTCGTCCTTCCTCGCCGTGGGTGCCGGTCTGGCCTTCCTCGCCTTCCTCCGCCGTCGTACGGGCTAGGAACTCAGGGTCTCATTCCGCCTTTCTCGACGAGAGGGAGTGCTTCAGGACGATCCAGAGCTTGTGCGGGGTGGAGATGCGGGCGCGGGTTTTGAAGACGCGATAGTCCAGATCGCGGATGCGGTGGAGGATGCCGTGGTAGATCTCCTCCATGATGAGGAGGGTGGGGCGGGCATCGGGGCGGACGAGGTCGAAGACGGGACGGGCTTTCGCGTAGTATTCCTCAGCGCGATTTCCAAACTCGCGAAGGAGGGCGTTCAGGCCGGGGGACTCTCGTCCCGCGAGGATGTCCGATTCAGGAACCCCGTGGCGGGCGAGCTCGTCGAGCGGAAGGTAGATGCGTCCCCGTGCGGCGTCCTCGCGAACGTCGCGAAGGATGTTGGTGAGTTGGAAGGCGATCCCGAGCCACTCGCCGGACTTCTCGGCGGCGGAGCGGTGGTAGCCGAAGACGCGGAGGCTGACGAGGCCGACGACGGAGGCCACGCGGTAGCAGTAGCGGTAAAGGTCGTCGAAGGTGGCGTAGCGCGTGAGCTCCTGGTCCATGAGCGCCCCCTCGATGATCTCGTCGAAGTGCGCGGGGGGGATGTTGTGGCAACTGACAACTTCCGCGAAGGCGGGCCAGAGGAGATTGCCGATTGCTGATTGCTGATTGCTGATTGCCAGATCGGCATTGGGAGTGGCGGTTGGGAGCCTGGAGACCTGGAACTTCATGCCGCGGGCGGCCAGCGCCTCGTGAGTCAGGTGGCGCCATTCATTGAGCGCGGCGCGGGCGGCCTGCGGGGAGGGGGCGTCGTCGGCGAGGTCGTCCATGTGCCGCATCCACGCGTAGATGGCGCACATGGCATCGCGCTTGGCGCGCGGCAGCGTGAGGAAGGAGAACCAGAAGTTGCGTGCCGTCTTTCTCGTGAGTTTGCGGCAGGAGAGGAAGGAGTCGGCGACCTCGCTCATGGGGTTCCCGGGGATGTGGCGAAGACGGGAGGCATCTTCTGGTTTGCGGCGAGGTCGGCGGGCATCTCCTCGGGTGCAAGGGACTGGATGAACCACGAGCGCCAGGAGATGGCGCGACGCCAGCCGTGCGGGGTGCCCGTCAGGGTCGTCATTGTATCGGCGACCGCCTTGCGGAGGTTCTCGGATGCTTCCTCGAGGCAGGCGTGCGCCGCCACGGGTTTCATCGCCTCTGCGCCGCCGAGACGGGCGATGGCGGCGATGGCGGCGAGGCGCGTGGCGTCACTGTCATAGCTCGGGCCGACCATCGGGATATTCACGATCTTGTCGCAGGCGATTTTGCGGAGGACCGGTAGCGCCTCGGGAAAACCGAGGGCCGCGCAGGCACCCGCCGCGTGTTCGCGGAGCACGCCGGTGTCGGGGCTGAAGTTGCGGAGGACGGCAAGGACCACGTCCTTCGCGGCGGCGTCGCCGAGCGCGCCGAGCGCGTCGAGGGCGAGGGCTCGTGCCGGTTGAAGCATCGCCTTATCGCCGGCGAGGGTGCGGAGATTCGGGAGGGCGGGCAGCGCCTTGAGGGTCGTCGCGAGGCGAATCAGTTCTTCCCGGGTTTTTCCTTCGGAACGGTCGAGCGCGGCGGGGAGCGCGGTGCGCGTGATGTCCCCTCCGAGCCCGACGAGCGCAGAGACGGTGAGGAGACGGAGTCGCTCGGAGGGAGAGGCCAGGCATTCGAGAAGCAGGCTCTCGGAGGAGATGTCGCGGAGTTGGCCGGTGGCCCATGCGGCCTCGACGCGAAGGTCGACGTTGGTCGAGGCAAACAGCTCTCGCCAGAGGGGTGCGGCGGTGGTGCCGCGGAGTCGGACGGCTTCGGCGCTCACCGCGCGGCGGATGAAGTAGTCGGGATCCTCGAGGAGGGGGCGAAAATCCCGCGCAAACGCGGGGTCCTCGCGCAGCGCCTTGAGGCGCGTGGTCTGGCGGAGACGTGGGTCGGGGCTGGAGAGCGGGGTTGCCCCGTGCGTGGGGGTGGGGCGGGGGGTGAAGATTGCGGTGCCAGCCGAGGGTGTCTTCTGTTCGCGCAGGGCGGCCCCGGGATCCTTGCGGGCGATCTCGGCGAGAAGGGCCTCGTTGCGGGGATCATGCGCGGAGGCGAGCGCCTCGGTCGCGCGGATGCGCTGGACGCGGTCGCCGTCCGAGAGCGCTTTCACGAGGAGTTCGCGGGTGGCCTCGTTGCGGTAGGGGAGCTCGACGGCCCCGGCGCAGAGCGCGAGCGCGGCGAAAGCCATCAGGAGGGGAAAGGGGCGCACGGAAAACCCGGCAAGCAGGGAGCGGTGAGCAGGGAGCAGGGAGAATGAAGAATAGCCCATGGCCAATGACCGATGATTCATGAGGGAGGAGAGGAAGGATGGGGGCAAGAGCAGGAGCAGGAGTTCAGGATTGGCGGGCCATGCGGCGCCAGAGGAGGAGCCACGCGATCACGGCGAGGGCGGCGCTGGCACCGAGGGTCTGGCGAAGGAAGGGCTTCCAGAGGACGGGCTCGCCGCGGAGGAGTTCGACGCTGACGGCCTGCAGGCCGGCGGCGAAGGGATTCCACGAAAGGATCGCGTGGCGCCAGGTGGTGGAGAGGACGGCTCCCATGAGGAGCGGGATGAGGCTGCCGAAGACGATGCCGCAGACGAGGGCGAAGGCGAAGGCGGTGGCGGCGGCCGTGGTGCGCGCGGCGGAGGAGCAGGCGAGCGACGCGGCGGAGGCGAAGAGGAGGGTGGCCCCGACGACAGCAAGGCTGATGAGCGTGCCCGCCCACTGGTAGTTTTCGAGGTAGGCGAGCATCCACCACATCGGGGCACCGGCAATGAGGAGCAGGACGACGAGGAGCCATGCGGAGAACGACTTTCCCAGGAGAATGGTGCGCGGACGAAGTGGAGTCTGGCGGAGGAGGTCGAACTGCCGCTGCTCGACCTCGCCGGTGACGGCGCCGGCGAGAAGCGCGGGGGTGAGGAGGACGACGACGAGCACCTGGAAGGCGATCATGGCGAGCTTCAGGACATCGAGGTGGAGCGTGGCCCCCCCGCGCACCATGAGGCCGACGAAGACGAGGGAAATGGTGAAGGTGGCGTACATTCCGCGGATGAGCCACGGGGCCTGGCCGAAGGTGCGGCTGCGGAGATCCTTGGCCAGCATGGGGTTGGTCCAGCTCCCGATGAGCCGTGTGCGGCGGCGGGGATCAATGAGGACATAGGGGAAGCGGAGCCGTCGTTTTGAGGAGGAGGGGGTGAGGTTGTGCTGGTAACGCTCGAATCCGTGGGGAAGGAGGATGCGGAGGGTGCCAGCAAACCACGCGGCGGCGGCGAGGGCGCCGCAGGCGCCGAAGTGCACGGCGAGGGCGTGGCGCGTCTCCACCGGCGCGCCCATTCGGGCAAAGAGGTCCGGCTCCACGAGGGCGAGCATGGCGGTGATGGGGCTCGCGTGAGCGACCCATGCGAGCGCGGGAATGTTTGCCACGAGCGTGCGGAGGAGGAGCGGGGGGAGGATGGGAAGAACGCACCACGTGAGGGTGGCCGCGTAGGTGATCACCAGCGCGGTGAAACTCTGCCGGCTCCAGGCGCTGACGGCGAAGCCGAGGAGGCCGGTGGCGGCGCCCGCGGCCGCGATGATCCCGAAGATCCCTCCCACCTGGGCGAGGCTGGTGCCCCCGAGGAAGAAGGTGGCGGCGAGCGCGGGGAGAGAGGCGAGCGAGACGAGCAGGAGGAAACACTGGGCGGAGGCGACCTTGCCCCAGGCGATGTTCCACGGACGGAGGAGGGTCTGGGTGAGGAGGTCGTAGGAGCGATTTTCCTTCTCGGAAGTGAGGCTCGTGGCGGTGAAGGCGGGGGCGATGAGCAGGGCGAGGACAAGCCCTCCCAGCGACACGGTGTTCAGCAGGGCGTGGGAAGACTGCTCGCCGAGGGAGTACATCCCCTCGGAGGGCCAGAGGGCGAGGGCGAGACCGGAGAGAAGCGCCGCCACGGCGAAGATCGTCCACGCCGCGCGCGGGGCGCGGAGAGTGGTGATCAACTCGCGGTGGAGGATGGGGCTGGGCACAGAAAGGGGAGAAGAGGGTAATGTAAAATATCCAACGGCCAATGACCAACCCCGACCGTATCGGGACGGAGGACCGCGATCAATGGGAGAAGGGGGAGAGGAAAATCAGAAGTCTGAAGTCTGAGGTCGGGGGGATGAAGGGAAAACCCATGTTCACGTGAAGTGGCTCCCCCATGCGTTCCCAGCCGTTGAACCGCTGAACTGTGAACCTGAGTAACCTCGTCCCTCCTACAGATCGTGGGGGTTCACGCCGACACCCACGATCGAGCAGGCAACCACGGCCTCGATCCCGAGTTCCTCGGCCAGCTCGATGGCGATGTCGCTCTCGGTGCCGGGATTAAGCCAGACCTTGGGGATGCCCTTCGCGGCGAGTTCGCGGAGCACGCTGGGAACGAGGTTGGGTGCCAGATAGATACTCGCCTCGTCCACGCCATCGGGGAGTTCGCGAATGGATTTGAAGGCCTTGAGCCCCTCGATCTCGGCCTCCTTCGGGTTCACGGGGTAGACGGTCCAGCCCTGTTGGATGTAGGCCCGTACGGCCTTGTTTCCGAACTTCTCAGGCTTCGCGGACGCTCCGATAATCGCGGTGGTTTTCATGGTGGAAAATCAGTTCCGCAGTGAATCGCGGACGAGGGCCTCGACCTCGGCGGCGGCGCCGAGGCGTTCGATGGCGGCGCGCACGAGTTTGTAGGCATCGGCCTGCTTATAGCCGAGAGAAATAAGAGCGAGGATGGCGTCGTTGAGTTTCCGTTCCTCAGGAGAGAGGGCGTGCCGGGCACTGGCGGCCTCCCATGCGCCGGCGACGCCGACGTGGTCCTTGAGTTCGACGATCATCCGCTCGGCGGTCTTCTTCCCGACCCCCTTGATCTGGGCGAGGACCTTCACATCGCCGTTGATCACCGCACCCTTGAACGCGGGGATGGACGTCCCGCTGAGGACGGCGAGGGCGGTCTTTGGGCCGATCCCCGAGACGCGCTGGACGAGGAGGCGGAAAAGATCGCGCTCCTCGGGGGTGGCAAAACCGTAGAGTTCGTGGGCGTCCTCGCGGATGACGAGGTGGGTGAGGAGTTCCACGGGTTGGCCGGGCGGCGGGAGGCGGTCGTAGGTGCAGAGGGGAATCGTCACCTCGTAGCCGACGCCATTTACGTCCACGACGGCATGGGTGGGGTTCGCCTGCGCCAACTTCCCGTGAAGGTGGGTGATCACAGAAGAACGATGCCGCCGGTGTTCTGCTAAATCAAGCGTCTGCCGTCATGGCCAGAGGGGCGATCCGCTCGGTCATCCCTTGCGGTGGTTGAGCGCCATCCAGGGACCGAAGTCGAGGGAGCGGCGGATGGTGGAGGTGAGAAAGCGCTTGGCGTGGCGGATAGAGACGGGGAGGGGGTGGCCGAGGGCGAGGTTTGCGGCGATCGCGGCGGAGAAGGTGCAGCCTGTCCCGTGGGTGGCGATGCCCCGGATGCGGCGGGCCTCGAGCCAGAAGCCTTTCCTCCCGTCGGTGAAGAAGTCGGGAGCAGAGCGTGTATCTCGGAGGTGACCGCCCTTCATCAACACGGCGCAACCGAAGCGGGTCGAGATCCGGGCGGCGGCGTCCTCCATCGCCGCACGCGTCGAGGGGCGACGCCGACCGTCGAGGATCGCCGCCTCGTCGAGGTTGGGGGTTACGAGGTTGGCGTGTTCGCCGATAAAATTGCATAGTGCGCGGATGGCATCCTCGCGGAGGAGGCGCGCGCCGCTCGTGGCGACCATCACGGGGTCCACGACAAGATTGCTGATTGCCGATTGCCGATTGCTGATTGAGCGGGCGACGCAACGGATGATGTCGCGGGAGTAGAGCATGCCGGTTTTCACGGCCACGCCGTGGAGATCCCTGAGGCAACACTCGATCTGTTCGGCAACGACGGCGGGGCGGATAGCCTGGATGGAGACGACCTTGCACGGGGTTTCGGCGACAACGCAGGTGATTGCGGCCATGCCGTAGACCCCGTGGGCGGCGAAGGTCTTGAGGTCCGCTTCGATACCGGCCCCGCCGCTGCAGTCGGACCCGGCAAGGGTGAGGGCGACGGGGATATGGCTGAACTTCTTCATTTCCAAGGGCATTCCGGTGATTCAAGATGCAACTGGCAAATCGCCAATCAGCAATCAGAAATCAGCAATCGCCAATCAGCAATCGCATGAACGTCCCTCTCCTTGATCTTGGCCGCCAGCACCAGGCCATCGAAACCGAACTGCGCGCAGCCTTCAACACGGTTCTGCAACACGGGAAGTTTATCCTCGGACCCGAAGTGGTGGAGTTTGAGAAGGAGGTGGCGTCCCACTGCGGGGCGAAGCACGCGATCAGTTGCGCGAGTGGGTCGGACGCCCTGCTCCTGGCCCTGATGGCGTTCGATATCGGCCCCGGGGACGAGGTGATCACCTCGCCCTACAGTTTCTTCGCGACGGCGAGCTGCATCGCGCGGCTCGGGGCGAAGGCGGTCTTCGCCGACATCTCGCTCCGCTGCTACAACCTCGA
>CAZZBZ010000015.1:19162-22863 GCA_964653025.1 uncultured Verrucomicrobiota bacterium | reverse complement strand
GGGGGCCTGATGACGGCCAAAGACGACGCCCTGGCTGAGAAACTTCGGGTGTTGCGGGTGCATGGCGGGAAACCCAAGTACTACCACAACCTGCTGGGCGTGAACTCGCGCCTCGACACCGTGCAGGCGGCGCTCCTGCGGGTGAAACTGCCGCATCTCGAGGGCTGGGCGGCGGCACGCGCCCGCAATGCAGCGCTTTACACGAAGCTTCTTGTCGAGGCGGGGATTGCAACCCCGTCCCAGGGATGCAACGGATGCACGCATGAGGCCTCGGACGAGGCGGGGAAGGCCCCGCTCATCCTCCCGGCGGCCTGCCAGTCGCGGCATGTCTACAACCAGTTTGTGGTTCGTGCCCGCATCCCCGCGGCGCGGAACCGCCTGCGCGACCACCTCCAGAAGGCGGGGGTTGGCACGGAGATCTACTATCCTGTGCCGCTCCACCTACAGAAGTGTTTTGCCTCGTGGGGCTACAAGGCGGGGGACCTGCCGCGGGCGGAGAAGGCGGCGGCCTCAACCCTGGCGCTGCCAATTTTCCCGGAGCTCACCGAGGCGGAGATCCGTGAAGTGGTGCGGTGCCTGAGTGGGTTCGACTGGCGAGGGGCGGAATAGTGAATGTGCGCGGTTGCCGACGAGAATGTGTGCCATCCTTAGCCTGCATTTCTCACACCGCTCTGGAAATTGTAGGGCAGGCGCTCCACGCCTGCCGTCTATCAGGAGGGATGGCAAGCGGGAGCGCTTGCCCTACAAATCAGAAAGAACACTCTGTCGTGCATTTTTCCTGTTGGTGAGAAGTGTGGGCTAGCCGTCGCGCGTAAAGAAAGGGCCTTCCGACTGCATGGATACGGCTCAAAAATGGGACGATGAACGGGTGAAGCGGATCTGATAGACTGCGTTGCTGCTCAGCGGTGAGGGTAGGGTGATGCTGGAGGTCTGGCCTGCGGTCAAGGTCTTGGAATCATAGTTCCCAACCAGATTACCTTCCTCGTCCAATGTCAGGATAAATGAAGTTCGGTATTGCACGGCCTGGGCGGATTTGTTGGATAAAGTTTTCGGCATTGAGGAATCCGTGCCCATCAGGATTAACTCGAAGTTCTGGGGAATCTTCGGATTCTGTCGAACTTGCCCGGACAGGTCCCGTCTTTTGAAAGCGGAGTTTTTTTCACGGAGATCCGCGGTTACAAAGTCCCCGTCCCTTTCCACTCGTCCGAAGTTCAGGATGACTGCATGGAGGCCATCCCGTTCACGAAGGGTGCCTTCATAGAGCGCCCCGGAGGTGCAGGCCGTCAGAAGTTTTGCGAGGGATTGTTCTTTGTCGGGTTTGGGCGCCTCGCTTGCAGTCGGCTTTTCCACGACCTTGGCGGGTTTCTCGATCACGGGTGACTCGGGGGCTTTGACCTCCTTCTTCACGGAAGGTTTCGGTTTGGAAATGGCGGACTGATAAGCGTGGATAGCAGCATTGGCCTGGGATGTTCCCTGGAGCAAAGCGTTGACCGTATATCTGGAGGCGGGTGTGCCCAACGCGGTCAGGGGGGGCTCGGATTCCAGACGGGAGACTGCCCATCGGCCGTTTGACTTTTCGGCCTGAAACTTGACAGGCATCTCGATAATCTCACGCTTCGCGTGAATCTTCCGAAGGATCACGGGCTTTGGCGGCGTTCCGGATTCTGCCGCCCCGGGTGACGGAGATCCGAGAGCCTCTGTGCTGATGTCCATGTAAAGGTCCTCGAGAAGGGTCCCATTCAGCGATCCCACGAACTCCCATTGGTCGCCGCTTCCGGACAGGGTCTTTTTCGTCAGGTAGCTGACGTTCACGAATGAGGGGGTCACTGCGCGGACCGCCTGCAGGAGGCTCTCGGGGTCCGGAACTGCGAGTGGGTCGGGCTCGGCGTGGGCGACGGTGAAGTGGAGGCAGCATCCCAGGGCGACGATTTGAGTGAGCGATTTCATAGGAGGCACGGGTTAGGGAAGCCTTTTTGCGAGCATTCAAGGGAATCGCGTTCCCCTTGTCACCGAACGGAGTGATCGAGTAGCATGGGGGGGTGCAAGCGTCAATCGTGCTCTCACTGGTCATGGGGTCGCTCATGGTTGCCTCGGGCTTTGGGCAGGAAAGTCTCCCTCGGGATGCCGTTCGCCAGCGCGAGGATATCCGTGCCCTGCAGGAGAAGCTTGGGCAGTTTGGCAACGACGTGCGCACCGCGCAGGAGGAGGCCACCTCGGTGAAGGGGGATATCGCGCGGTTAAAATCGGAGAACGAGTCGCTCCGCAAGGAGATCGCCCGTCTCGATGGCATGATCCAGAAGCTCGATGCCGCGCGCGAGCAGGACCGCAAGACGATCGTCGAGGAGATTTCGAAGGAGCTCGCCTCGCTCCGCAAGGCCACGCCCGCTGAACCTGCGAAGATGCCCACCCCGAAGCTGGCCAAGCCCGCCGTCGAGGAGTATTACGAGCACACGGTGGCAAAGGGAGATTCCCTCAGCGCCATCGCCGATGCCTACAAGGTCACGCCCGCCCAGATCAAGGACGCCAACGGGCTGAAGTCCAACGAACTCCACGTCGGCCAGAAACTCCTCATCCCGAGGAAGGCGGCGCCGCCGGCGAAGCCCGCATCGAGCGGGAAGAAGAAGCCGAAGGTCTGAGGGCGCATCTCCGTGGATGTGGCAGCAGGAGAAGCCACGGATGGAACACGGATTGCAGAAGGAAAGCGCGAAGTCCGCACCACGGACTTCGCGCGACTTCGCAACAAGTCATCAAGGGACTCCTCGCAGAACTGTAGGGCAGCCATTCCTGGCTGCCGTCTATCGGAAGGAATGGCACCCAGGAATGGGCGCCCTACAGTGGGAACGGCAATCGGCCTGCCCTCTGAAGTGCCGCGACTGTGGGACGAAAGAGGGGGCGATTGTCCCGCAGACTACCGTCGTCGGCCACGGGCCCGCCGCAGGGCCTCCCTCGCACGGGAGAGGGCGATGGGGATCATCCATGGCCCGGTCCCGATCGCGCGGGCGTACCAGACGCGCAGGGATTCTCCCGAGCGAATGGGGTTGCGGGACATGCGGCCGTCCTTTCGCAAAAGGTCCATGAGGCGGGGGAGATCGCGTCGCGAGTGCGGGCCATCGCCCGCCAAGAAGGGCACGATCACGGCGAACGGCGTGCGGACCGCGCGCAGCGCGCGGTGCGCGGAGGGTTCCTGTTCGAGGAAGGCGGGAACCACCGCCGCGTACTGCCGCCGACGGCGGAGACGGGCCACGACAGAACGCAACGCTCCGGCGGACCGCTCGTCGCGAGAGGTGCCGTGGCCGGCGACGATGAGCGTGGTCTTCGACATGGGCGGGCGCTTCCCAGGGCGAGAAGCGGCGGCGGCGCAGCGGAGGACGGCACCGTCCATGTCGGGATGCGTCCCGACGGGGTCGGCGTAGACGAGGGTACGTTTTCCGTGGCGCGTCACCCGTCCTCGCAGGCCGAGGGCGGCGGGGACGATACGACGGGAAAACCAGCCCTCGCTGAGGAGCCAGGGGAGGATCAGGACGACGGGTCCCCGGGCGCGGGCCACGGCATCGCGGAGATGTGGACGGGCTTTCCAGAAACCGACGCGGACTTCGCCAAAGAGCTTCCTCGCACGGAGGGTTGTGGCGGCGGCGCGGACGGAGCGGGCGGCGAGAGGATCCGAGGAGGAACCGTGCCCGACCAGGACGACCGAGACGTTG
>CAZZBZ010000015.1:0-19062 GCA_964653025.1 uncultured Verrucomicrobiota bacterium | reverse complement strand
GGCGGCGAGAGGATCCGAGGAGGAACCGTGCCCGACCAGGACGACCGAGACGTTGCGCATCAGCAATGACTCAGGTTGTTGGGTTCAACGGTTGCCGATTTTTTTAACGAATTTCTCACTCGTGAGCCTCTGAACCGTGAACCGTTGAACCTCCGAACCGTGAACCTGAGTGGTTACGCGCATCACGCCGTCTCGCCCGTGCGAACTTTCGGCTGCCGCTGCTCGATGAACTTCCAGAACTTCGCGCTTTCCTCAAACTCGTCGTCGTTCTGGACATCGAGGTTGGAGCGGACAAAAAAGTCGCGGAGGGTGTTGCTGTTGAGGACGTGGTGAACGATGAGTTGCTCGTCCTTCTTCTCGAAGTAGATGCGGTATTCCTTGAAGCGGCTGCGGTAGAGCGTGCGGTCACCCTTGCGGATCTCGCCGACGCTGCCATGGCCGGGGCGGATCGTTTCTCGACGAAGGCGGGAGAACTCGGTGACGACCTCGAGTTGTTCCAACTTGTCGAGTTGGGCGAGTTCGTTGGCGGTACTGTCGCTGAGGACGATCTGGTTCACGGGGAAAGAGGTGGGGGTCACCGTATTTCTCCACGATGGAGAGCGCGATGGCAACGCTTTCGTCGAGGGGGAAGCTCAACGTGGATCAGGGTGAGCATGACCGGTTGACCCGCGCCCTCCACATGGCACACTGTGCGCCCTCATGGATCTGCTGACCCACCATCCGCTTGGCACCCGCATCCCCGACAGCGTGCATGCGGTCTGTGCGTGCCTGCCGACGCTGGCCGATGTGATTGGCTACGAGGAGAAGGATCCCCGGGTGATGGGGCGGCTTGACCTGGGCTACCCGCGATTTGTCCAGCATCTCTATCTTCGCCGCGCCGTGGAGCATCTCCGGCGACGGCATGGCTGGGAGGGGCGGGACGTTTTTCTTACCGCATCGGAGGGCGCGGCCCGGAGGCTCGTGGAATACGCGGTTCCCCATGGCGCTGCCATTGAGGCGCGCGAAGGTTTCTCGTTGGTGCACTTCCCATCGAATGCGAAGGCCGCCGTTCGGGCGCGACTCTTCCTCCAGCACACGGGTTGTGGGCTTTCCTCGCGCCAGGCGGAGGACCTCCTGCTGGGGGAGGGGCTGCTCCCTTCCCGCCAGCAGGAGGAGACGGTTGCGGGCGACGCCGCAGCCGTCTGCGTGGAAATGATGCGTTCCCTCTCAGGCGCCGCCTCGCGGGAGGAGGTCTTCCTGTGCCGAAGCGGAATGAACGCCTTTCACGCCACGTTCCTTGCCCTCCAAGAGGCGCAGGCCGCCCGGGGGCGGGACCTCTGGCTTCAGGTGGGCTGGCTCTACCTCGACACCCAGCGCATTCTCGAGAAGTTCACCGCGGCGCCCTCCTCCATTCTCTGGCTCCATGACCCGTCCGACCAGGATGTGATCGAGGATGCCTTTGCGAGGCACGGGGCCCGGATTGCCGGGGTGGTCACCGAGACGCCGACGAATCCCCTGGTGCAAACCGGGAACATTCCCCGCCTCGCGGAACTCTCGCGGAAGTACGGGGCCGCGCTCGTCCTCGATCCCAGTGCGGTGGGCCTGGCCAACGTGGATGTGCTCCCGCACGCCGACGCGCTCGTCAGCAGCCTGACCAAGTACGCGAGCAACCGCGGCGACGTGATGGCGGGCCTTGCGGTCGTCAACCGTTCTTCCCCTTTCGCGGGCGACCTGTTTTTGGGGCTGACGAAATATGTCGAGCCTCTTGATCCGCGCGATGCGGCGAGGCTCGCCTGGGTGGTGCGCGACATGGAGGAGGTGTCGCGTGCGGGGAGTGAGAATACGGGGCGCCTCGCGGAATGGCTCGGGGGGCATCCCGCCGTGAGGCGGGTCCACTGGGCGGGGTCCCCGTGCTATCGAAAGAACTACGAGGCGCTCGCGCGCGGGCCGGGTCGCTGGGGGGCGCTGCTTTCCGTGGAGTTGAAGCGTCCCCTCGCGGAGGTGTACGATCGGCTGCGCGTTGTGAAGGCCCCCAGCTTCGGCGTGAGATTCACCATGGCATGCCCCTTCGTTTACCTCACCCATTACGAGCGTGTTTGTGATGAGGCGGGGCAGCGCTGGCTTCGCGAGCGCGGATTGGAGCCCGACCTGTTGCGCATCTCGCCGGGGATCGAGCCGTTCGATCGCATCCGCGACGTGTTCGAGGAGGCGCTGGGATGAGAGACTTCGTCAAGAGAACCAGAAGAAGCCACGGATGAAACACGGATGCCCCACGGATGAAGGAATGCGCCGATTCCGCCACACGGAATCGGCGCGTCTTCCACGGGAAGATGCTGATGGTGTTGCCCCAGAGGCATGCCAGGTCCGTGTAGCGGACCTGGCATTCTGTCTCTGCCATCCGTGTTCCATCCGTGGCTTTCCCAAGAAGGGCAGTAGCTCCGCTACCCCTTTCGGGCGTAGTGTGAGAGGCATCTCATGAAATTCGATTTCGAGACCCTGACGGACCGCCGCGGGACGGGGAGCCTGAAGTGGGATAAATACGCGGGGCGCGACATTCTCCCAATGTGGGTGGCGGATATGGATTTCCGTGCGCCGCCGTGCGTGACCGCCGCCCTGGCGCGGCGCGTGGAACACGGGGTGTTTGGCTACACAAAGCCGTATGCGGAGGTGACTGATGCGACGCTTGCGTGGCTGGCTCACCGCCACGGGGTGGAGGCGAAGGCCGAGTGGATCACGTGGTTTCCCGGGCTGGTCCCATCGCTCAACGTGGTTTGCCGGGCGTTCGGCGAAAGTGGGGACGAGGTGATCGCCTTCACCCCCGTTTATCCGCCATTTCTCAGTGCGCCGGGGTTCTCGGACCGCAAGAGCGTTCCGGTGCCGCTCGCCCTTGAGGGAGACCGTTGGTCCGTCGACATGGCGCGACTCGATGCGGCGTTCACCCCGCGGACGCGGGTGCTCATTTTCTGTAACCCGCACAACCCGGTGGGACGCGTTTTTACGGAGGGCGAAGTGGCCGAAGTGGCGGAACTCTGCGCGCGGCGAGGGGTGGTCTTCTGCTCCGACGAGATCCACGCTGACCTGGTCCTCAGCCCGTCGCATCACTATTGTGCCCTGAAACTCGGCGGGAAGGCCGCTGCCCATACGATGGTCCAGATGGCGCCGAGCAAGACCTTCAACATACCGGGGCTTTCCTGTGCGTTGATGGTGATCCCCGACCAGGGCCTGAGGCAGGCGGTGAGCCGGGCGGCGCGAGGGATCATCACCGAGGTCAACGCGATGGGCTACACGGCGTGCGCGGCCGCATTCCGCGAAGGGGAACCCTGGCGGCAGGCGCTCCTCGGAGTCCTCCGGGGAAACCGGGATTTCCTTTACGATTTCGTGGCGCGGGAGATGCCGCAGATCCGCTTGCGCCCGATGGAGGCGACCTACCTCGCGTGGCTCGACTGCCGTGGACTCGGCCTCGACGACCCTGCGAGCTTCTTCGAGAAAGGCGGAGTGGGGCTCTCGGACGGGAGGATGTTCGGGTCCGGCGGAGAAGGCTTCGTGCGGCTGAATTTCGGCTGCCCGCGCACGCAACTCGAGGAGGCCCTGCGGCGGATGAAGGTGGCGCTGGAAGCAGTGGGCAGTGAGCAGTGAGCAGTGGGCGGGAGAGGATTTCCGCTTCGTTCCCAGAGCACCAACATTCCCTGTCGCCCCTGTCCAGATGCTTTCATAACACTTCTTGACTTTTGGCCATCCTCGATTATTTTCCCCTTATCTATGAAACACCTCTCCCTTCTGTTGACAGTGACTCTCTTCGGGTTGTTCTTGGGCGCACAGAACCTGGTCGCCGCCGGCTCCAAAGCCAGCCCGTACGACAAGGATCCGGATTCCAACAAGTGGCATATCACCACCGTGAAATGGATCAAGGGTACCCACAACTCGCTCAAGGATGACGAGCGCTACGTGGTGCTCCTTGGAAAAATCACCCAGAAGATTGATGGGGATACCTACATTCTGAACGACGGCACCGGCGTCATCGAGTTGGACAGCGACATCGAGCTTCCTGTTGGGAAGAACATTGTTGTGCGTGGCCTGATCGACCAGGCGTGGCTCGACATGGGCGTTTCCGATCAAGGCAACGTGGAAATCGAAGTCAAAAGCTGGCGGCTCGACAAAGACGCCAAGAAGTAACCCCCCACAGGGGGTCGTTGACTTGGCGGTGCGGCCTGAGGTGGGCGTTCAGCGCCCTGGCGTCGTGTGACGTTTTGGGTGGGGTTCGTGCCCTTGGTTCGCCGCGACGCGGTCGAGGGTGTTCATCACCCGGCGGGCGGGTTCTGGAACGGCCCGAAGCCCATCCGATGCGAATGCGCTTGCGATGACTTATAGATGCAGCTCGGACAGGTCGTCCACCACGCGGTCGGGGCGGACGATCGGGGAGCGAAGCATCTTTCGTGTGGTGTGGCCGGTGAGGACGAGCACACTGCGCGCACCGGCGCGTTTTGCACCGAGGATGTCGGTATCGAGGCGGTCGCCGATCATGGTGAGGCGCGAAACCGGCAGGCCGAGGCGCTTCGCCGCCTGGCGGAAGATCGCGGGGGAGGGCTTCCCGATGATCGTCGCCTTCCGCCCGGTCGAGACCTCGATCGCCGCGAGGATCGCCCCGCACTCGGGTACCTGCCCGTGCTCGACGGGGTAGCACGGGTCGGGGTTCGACCCGATGAAGTGGGCCCCGTGAGTGAGGAGGCGGCAGGCGGCACTGAGCTTCTCGTAGGTGATCGCGCGGTCGAGGCTGACGACGACGTAGCGGACGCCCTTCGTCGCGCGGCGGATCCCGTGAAGCCGTAGCGCGCGGAAGAGTCCCTCCTCGCCGATCGCAAAGACGCGGCGGACGTTTCGCTCGGCGAGCCATTCGGCGGTCGCCTCCGCGGAGGAATAGATGCGCGCAGGCGGGACGCGGATCTTCATCCGTGCGAGTTTCTTCGAAAACCCGGCCGGGGTGAGGCAGCCGTGGTTGGTGAGGAGGAGGTACGGAATTTCGAGCCGCTGAACCTCGCGGAGGAAGCGGATCGCGCCAGGGATGGGGCGGCGCCCCTGGTACAGGACGCCGTCCATGTCGAATAGCCAACCGCAGGAAGTGGGGCGACTCCGACCCGTTCCGCGGAGGAGAGATTGATCCATCTTTGCGGCACTCACGTCAGCGATCGCACTCGCCCATGACGAAGTCGAGGCTGCCGAGGATGGCGGTGGCATCGCTGAGCATGTGGCCGGGGAGCAGGTGGGGTAGGACGGAGAGGTTGGCGAAAGAGGGGCCACGAATCTTGAGGCGGTGAGGCGTCCCGCCGCCCCGACTGTTGATGTAGAAACCGAGCTGGCCTTTCGGGTTCTCCGCCTCGAAGTAGACCTCGCCAGCGGGGGCGTTGAATCCCTGGGTGACGAGGATGAACTGGTGGATCAGCTCCTCCATCTTCGTGAGCACTTTTTCCTTCTTCGGGAGGACGATCTTGGGGTCGTCAAGGCTCACAGGGCCGCCGGGCATGTTGGCGATGCACTGCTTGAGGATGCGGAGACTCTGGCGCATTTCTTCGATGCGAACGAGGTAGCGGTCGTAGCAATCGCCCGCGGAGCCGACGACCACCTCGAAGTCGAGTTCGGGGTAGACAAGGTAGGGGTGGTTGCGGCGGAGGTCGAAATCCACGCCTGAGCCGCGGAGGTTCGGCCCCGTGACCCCGTAATCCACGGCCACCTCGGGCTTGAGGATGCCGACACCCTTCGTGCGATCCACAAAGATGCGGTTCCGCGAGATGAGTTTTTCGGTTTCGTCGAGGGTCTTCCAGCAGCGGGGAATGAAGGTGGCGACCTGGTCAAGCCAGCCCTCAGGGAGGTCGCGGGCGAGCCCGCCGATGCGGGTGTAGGAGGTGGTGAAGCGGGCGCCGGTGAGCGACTCGCAGAGGTTGTAGATGTGCTCGCGCTCGGTGAAGGTGTAGAGGAAGACCGTCATCGCCCCAAGGTCCATGGCGAAGCAGCCGACACCGAGCAGGTGGGAGGAGACGCGGGCGAGCTCGCAGCACATCACGCGGATGTACTGGCAGCGACGGGGAAGGAGGTCCTGCACCCCAAGGAGCTTCTCGACGGCGAGGGCGTAGGCGACGTTGTTGGCGAGGGGGGCGATGTAGTCAAGGCGGTCGGTGTACGGGATGAACTGCGTGTAGGTCATGTTCTCGGCGATCTTCTCGTCGCCGCGATGAAGGAACCCGATATCGGGAGTGGCCTTCGTGATGACCTCGCCGTCCATCTCGATCACCAGACGGAGAACGCCGTGGGTGCTGGGATGGGAGGGGCCCATGTTGAGAACCATGCGCTCGCCCGGAGCGCCGTCGGGGGCGGCGCGGGCGGCGGACTCGGCGAAATCCAAGGAGGTGCTCGTCATGGGGAAACGGTGGCGGAGGAGGACTCTCGGGGATGAGAGGGAGGCTTTCAAATGGAAAAACCCGCTGGTTTACAGCGGGTACACGAAAAGAACGACAAGCCTGGCGCGTGCGACGATCCTCAACAACTTCCGAGAAACCGCTTGATCTTGACGGGTATCGGAATGATCTTTGCCTTCAAGTTTGGCGGCGCGAGTGCGCCGATTTAAACAAAATATAAAAAAGGCACTCTCATGGCTGTTCTTGTTGGTAAACCCGCACCCGATTTCATCGCCAAGGCCGTCGTCGACGGCAAGGTGGAAGACCAGTTCCGCCTCGCCAACCTCCGTGGCAAGTACATCCTCCTCTTCTTCTACCCGCTGGACTTCACCTTCGTCTGTCCGACGGAGTTGCACGCGTTCCAGGAGCACCTGAAGGCCTTTCGCGACCGAAATGTGCAGTTGATCGCGGTCTCCACGGACAGTTGGTGCAGCCACGCGGCATGGCTCAACACCCCGAAGAAGCAGGGGGGCATCCAGGGGGTCGAGTACCCGATCGTGAGCGATTTTAACAAGCGGATCAGCCGCGACTATGACGTGTTGATCGAGGAAATGGGTGCCGCCTACCGCGGGTTGTTCCTCATCGACAAGGAAGGGATCGTGCGCCATCAGGTGGTGAACGATCTTCCCCTCGGGCGGAGCGTCGAGGAGGCGCTGCGGATGGTGGACGCACTGCAATTCTACGAGTTGCACGGCGAAGTCTGTCCCGCCAACTGGAAAAAGGGTGACAAGGCCATGAAGCCGACGCAGGAGGGTTTGACGACCTACTTCGGATGAGGCTTTCCAGGGCATGAGCGCACAGGTCACCCTTCAAATCGAGGGCCAGCCGGAGCGGGTCATCCCGCTGGGGGCCATTTTTTCAATCGGTCGCGGCCCCGGCAACGACGTCGTCCTCCCGGACGGGCGTGCGTCGCGCAACCACGCCGTGATCCGCCTGCAAGGGGACCGTGCCTACTACCTGCTCGACCTTGGTAGCTCCAACGGGACGACGCTCAACGGGCGGCGCGTGACCATTCCTTGCGCGCTCAAGAACGGGGATGTCGTCCAGATCGCCAGCGGCACGTTTCGCTTCGAATCCATCGAGGAGGCGCCCCCCGCGGAGGCACCGGTCGAGGATGCGACCGGAGACATGCGCACGGAGGTGGCCTTTAGCTCGGAGACCGTCTCGATCCTGGTGGTGGATATCCGAAACTACACGGGGCTTTCGGAGTCGCTACCGGCTGAGTCTCTTTCGCGCGTGGTGGGTCGCTGGTTCCAGCAGACCCAGGAAATCATCGAGCGCAATGGCGGGAGTATCGACAAGTTCATCGGGGACGCCGTGATGGCCTTCTGGCTCAAGGCGCGAACCGAGGGGGATAACCGTCATGTGGTGGGGCCCATCCAAACGGCCCTGGAGATGGTGGCGTTGGCCGAGGGATTCAACCAGGAGGTGGTCGCCGCTTCCCCCGCGCTCGGCTTTCGGGTGGGCTGCGGCATCAACTGCGGCCAGGCGATCATGGGAAACATCGGGGTGGACGCACGGCGCGATTTCACCGCGGTGGGAGACAGCGTGAACGTGGCCTTCCGTCTCGAGAAGCTTTGCAAGGAACTCAAGCGTGAGATTGTCCTTAGCGAAGATCTCGTGAAGGCGGCCGGGGACGCCTTTGCTTTCGAGGACCTCGGACCGCAGAAGATCCGCGGCAAGGCGCAGGACATCCGCGTCTTTTCCGTCAAACGGGTGGGTTGAAGGGCGCGAACGGGCGGCGTCTCCCGATCGTCAGCCGTCGGGCACGCTGTTCCCATCGCTTGTTGAGCGAGAGCGGTCCCTGGAGCAGGCGTTCCGCACCTTCGGCGCGGCGTGTATCGAGGTCGGCGAGCAGAGTGTCGAGTTCCCCTTCGAGGGCAGCCCGGATCGCCTCGGTGCTTGCGTGGCGCAACGGGGCGCCGAAGCGGAGGAAGACCTGGGGGCGGTCCTCCCCGAGGAACTCGTATGCGCGGGCGCAAGGGATGGCGCTCGCGTGCGGCGCGGCGCGCAGGAGCCACTCCGCGCCGGGTTTCACCGCGAGAGGGCGGGCGCGGGGCGAGGAGAGGCTCCCCTGGGGATAGAGCACGAGGAGGCGAGGGCGCGCGCCGGGAGTGGTCGGCGCGAGGAGACGGCTCGCGCGGCGGAGGGCAAGCGCCGCACCACGCGGGGAATCAAGTTTCGCATCGAATGCGCCGAGCCAGCGCAGGAAGGGGTTTGCAGAAAGGTTAGCGGCATCCATCATCACCCGTAGGTCGGCCCCGAGGCAGCGCTCAAGGAGAAGGTCCACGAAGCCGTCCCACCAGTTGGAATGGTTGGGCAGGAGGAGCACCGGCCCCTGCGCAAGGGCTCTGCGGAGGTGGTCGAACCCCCACGCGTCCACCGAAAAGAAGGCGCGCCCCATCCGACGAAAAATCCACGGTCCGGCAACGCGGCGGGAGAACCAGTTGTGTTTCACTGGCGGCCGAGGAATTCGCGGGCAAGTTGGCGGTAGGCGCGGGCGCCCGCGCCGAGGGGGTCGAAAACGGTGATCGGCTGGCCGTGGCTTGGGGCCTCGCTCAGACGGACAGTCCTCGGGATCATTGTGCGGTAGGCGAGGTCGCCGAAATGCTGGCGGATCTGTGCTACGACTTGGTCCGCGAGATTGGTGCGCGCGTCGAACATCGTCATCAGCACGCCCTCGATGGCGAGTTCTCCCCCGCATGACTGGCGGATCTGCTCGATGAGCCCGAGGATCTCGGTGACGCCTTCGAGTGCGTAGTACTCGCATTGGACCGGTAGCAGCACGCGGTCTGCGGCCGCGAGCGAGTTCATCATCAGCAGGCCGATGGAAGGTGGGCAATCGAGGATGGCGAAGTCGAAGGTGGCGGACTCTCGCAGCGGAGCCAGCGCGGTGCGGAGTCGCACGAGGTAATCGTCGCGGCGAGCAACCTGGATCTCGGCCGTGGCGAGGTCGCTTTCCGAGGGTACGAGAAAGAGGTTGGGTTGCGAGGTTTGGACGATCCGGTCGGCGACGGATTCCGTGCCGAGGAGCGCGCCATGGATGCTCACGCCGCGGGTCTTGGCGATGCCAAGGCCGCTGGTCGCGTTGGCCTGTGGGTCCATGTCCACGAGAAGCACGGTGCGGCCGGCCTCGGCGATACAGGCGGCGAGATTAACGGCGGTCGTGGTCTTGCCCACGCCGCCCTTCTGGTTCGCGATCGCGAGGATCTTCATGCCGGTGAGAATGTTGATTTACGACGAGCGCCGCATGGGGGATTCTCGGCAAAATCGCCACGGAGGCGCGAGAAAAAACGAACTGAAGGGCCGCGAATCATGCGTGGTGGCAGACGGCCTCAAACCACGCCGCACGGAACGCTGCCCATCCCCATTCCGAAGCAGTGAGTCGCGCGGGGTCGCGCATCTCGCGCAGGGAAGGGCGCGCATCGAGACAGCGGCGGAGCAGCGCGCCGAGAGCGGCGGGGTCGCATGGGTCGAAGAGGAAGCCGTTGACGCCGTCGCGCACGAAGGCCGAGACCCCGGAGTTTTGGGAACAGAGCACGGGCAGGCCGTGGGCCATGGCCTCGGCGGCGGCCATGCCAAAACCATCGCAGAGAGTGGGGAATACCATGACGTCCGCCTCCGCGAAGGCCCGGTCGAGCCTTTCCCGCGACACGAGGCCGTGGAAAACGAGGTTGGGTTGGTGCGCGAGGGCTTCCGCGCGGACGCGGAGCGAGCCGAACACGTCGAGCCGCACGACGTTTTGCGGCAGGGAGACGAAAGCTTCCTGGAGACGGGGAAATCCCTTATGAAGCCCCACTGCTCCTACGTAGAGCAGACGCAGGGGGCCTTGCCCTTTTGACCCACCCTCCTTGGAAGACATCGCGACCTTCGGAAATCCAAGGGGCACCGCGACGATGCGGTCTGCCGGCGCCCCTCCCGCAGCCAGGGTGCGCGCGGTGAAAGGGGAGTTCGCGACGATCGTGTCGGCACACGCCATTTCCTCATCGCGGCGGCGGTCCCGCTCGGCGGCACGGGCAAGGAGGATCCGTTCGTCCGGGTCGCACCATGCGGGGTGGCGCGTGTACTCGGGATCCACCGCATTTTCACGGAAGGTGTGATGGGCGCTCGCGAAAACCACCACGCTGCGGCAGCCGATTTCTCGGGCGCGGCGGAGCGTGGCGAGGCATCCGTGCTCGAAGCCGATGATCCCGGCATGTTCGGGGCGCAGGTCGGCCGCTGCGCGGGCATCCAGGGCGAACTCGCCGCGTTCCCAGAGGCGATCCTGGAGGGAGGGGCGCACGCCGGCGCGGGCGGCAACCACGCGCAGGAATTCCCAGCGTCGGAAGGCGCGTAGGCGGGAAGGGGGGATTTTGAGAACTCTCCGTTTCCATGGGACGAAACTTGTGGCGTGCGACTCATGGGAAAAGACGAGCCCGCTCCACCAGCGGTCGAGGGCTTCGTGGTCGAGCAGGCTGCGCGCGATGTTTTGCGCGTGGGCGTGGTGTGCGGCGGTGACGTAGAGCCAGCGACTCATGGGGGATCAGGGAAGTCGCGGGGCGGCACGAAAACCTCTCGCGGCGGCGACGAACAGGCCGAAGAGAATCACCGGCCAGCGCCAGGGACGCCGCGCGTTAAGACGCAGGAGGAGGCTCTTTCGGAGGATGCCGTGCCACAGGTACCAGGGCTTCCATGCGGACGGCACATGCCGCCAGAAGAAGATCCACGCCGAGACGTACTTCTCGGACTCAGACCACGGGTTGGTTCGATCCCCGAGGCGCAGCCCGCCCTCGGGACACTTGAAGTGGTTCACGGAAAGTGAAGGCTCGAAGAGGATGCGCAACCCACGGTGGTGGAGGCGGAGGGCGAGGTCCGCGTCGTCGCCATAGGAGTTACCGGTGAACTGTGGATCGAGCCCGCCAATCTTCTCCCATGCGTCTGCACGGATTGCGCAGTTACAGGTGCTGAGCGCGCAGACCTCCCCGCGCCAGCGGCTGTTTCTCGGGAAAAACAGGGCCTGCTCAAAGGCATTCGTGGAGCGGGGGGGTGCCTCGTCCCCTTCCTCGAACCCCGGAGGCGTCCGCTCCTGGCCACAGATGGCCTCCGTGCCATGATGGGCAAACGCGTCGATATAGCCGGCGAGGAAGCGGGGGTTTTCAATGCGCACGTCGTCGTCGAGGAAGACCAGGATGCGTCCGCGAGCGCAGGAGGCGGCCTCATTGCGTGCGGAGACCACGCCTCGTGGACGGTGAAGCACGCGAAGGCTCATGGAGCCCACGCGGTCGGTCCATGGATCGAAGACGTCCGGACCCAGCGGGGGGTCGTTCTGGTCCACAACCAGCACCTCCGCGTCCGCCCCCTCCTGGGCCGCAAGGTCCGCGAGCAAGGTGCGGAGGGTTTCGCGGCGGCGGAAGGTGGCCACGATCACGCTGGCTGCGCAGGCCGTCCCGTTCTCCTCTTTTCCTTGCTCTGGCGAGAGCCTATTCGTGGGCGGAAAACGCCCGCGGTACAAGAGGTCGGTTTCGCACGCGACGTCCCGCATCGAACGGGTGTGCCCGATCCCTTGGCGGAGGCGGGTGAGGATCTCGGGTTGAGCGTGGACCTGGGCGAGAACCCGTGCGAGATCCTCCACGGAGTTGGGTTCGAAGAGGAGGCCGTTCACGTTGTCCTCGATCAACTCGCACATTCCCCCGTGCCGCGCGCCGGCAACGGGAACCCCGACGGCAAAGGCTTCGTAGACCACCAGCGGGCCGGTCTCCATCCAGCGGGAAGGAACGACGAGCAGGTCAAGCCCCGTGAGCCATTCCTTGACCTCGGCAGGCGGAGAGGGTTTGAGGAGGCGGATGCGCGGGTCGTCGCCGATCTGGGCAACAAGGAGGCGATAGTAATCTTCATCCTGGGGAATGCCTTTCAGTTCGAGGGAGATTTTCACCGAGGGAGGCAGGCATTTCACGGCCTTGGTGAGGAGCATGACTCCCTTGACGTGGTCCAAACGGCCGAGGAACCCGACGCGAACGAGGGGGCGGACCAGAGATGGTACGGGAGGGGGTTCCTCGGGCGTGTCGCAACCCTGACGCATCATGAGCAGCTTCGAGCGGGGGCAGCCGTTGAGCGCGAGCGAGTCGTAGACCCACTGGCAGACGCCGATCACCCGTTCACACATCGTCCAGGTTTCGTTCAACTGGTGCTGGCGCAAATTGAGCGAACGCGGGTAGCGGAGGGCGGTGCCGAGGCGGCCGGGGGCGGTCGTGCCGAGCAAAGGGAGCTGCTTCCCGGTCGCCGCAAGCGCCCAAGCAAGAGGACGGGGAATCCCTCTCTTGTGGAAGTAGCAGGCCGCGCACCGGGCGAGCCGGATCTGGCCGTCGCAGGCCAAGGTATCCCATCGCTTCATCGTGGCCCGCGCGCAGAATGCGGCGGCCGTGTGGAAAGTTAGGTAGATGGGAAAACCGGCTTTCTGCGCCTCGCGCACATGCCAGTAGCCGGCCCCGTGCGTCCATGAGTGGAAGTGAACGAGGTCCGGGCGATTTGCGCGAAGCCAGCGCGTGAGCGTGCCGGCCGAGGCCGGGGATTGCAGGCCGAACGCTTCCGCCTGCAGATAGGTCAAGCCCGCGGGGTAGCGGTAGACCGGGATTCCGTTGTGTTCGTACGAGCGCTCCTGCTCACCGTCGTGCGGCGCGGCGATGAGCACCTCGTGCCCGAGGGAGCGCAACTCGCGGGCCAGGCCGGCGACGTAGACCTCGCTGCCCCCGCTGCTGTCCGGATAGTACCAGCCGACGACGCAGACGATTTTCATGGCCCGCCGGGCAATCTGGCCCAGTGCGCCGCGAAACGCCATACCGAACCCGGGGAAAATACGACGCGGGGGAGGTCGAACGCATCGGCCCCGCGGGCATCCACAGGACCGTCCGATCTGAATGCCGTGCGGTAGGATGCCTCGATCGCGGCCTCGCGGACCGAAGGGGAAACCGCGCGATCGTCGCCGTATGGGTAGGCGAGGAGCAAGGGGCGGGCGCCGAGTTCCTGCGTGAGGCGTTCCGACGGGATTCGGAGTTCGGCGGCGAGGCGATCCGGTGCGAGGCGTGACATGGGCGCGTGGAAGATCCCGTGCGCGCCGAAGTCGGCGCGGTTGCGGAGTGAGCGGAGGGTGTCCCAATCGCAGAACTCGTTGGGAATATCGGCGGGCGGTGGGGCCCAACCGCCCGAGGCGGCCTCTGCGGCGACCCTCGAGGACGCGCCCTCCGGGTCCTCGAACGCCCGGCGCGCCCAGCGAGCGAGGTCCCTGTCCGCGCTGGGCGGGGTTGTTCCACCTCGATAAGGCCAGTCCCACCACGGGCGCGCGTGGCGGTCGTCCACGAAGCCGGTGCTCACGAAGAGGAGGGGACGGATTTCCAGGCTCGCGCAGGCGGGCACTGCCAGTTCGGCAAAGTCTCGGTAGCCGTCGTCGAAGGTCAACAGCACCTTGGGGCGTCCGCGGCGCGCCGGTCGCTCCCTTTCGGCGATCCATGCGTCCGCGGCGAGGAAGTCGGCATGGCGCCGCAGCCACTCCAAACGGGCGAGCAGGTCATCGGCTTCGATCTCTCCCATGGGGATGAGGCCCGGAGGAAAGCCCGGCCCCGTGACCCGGTGGAAGAGGAGGGCAATGCAAGGAGCCCCGCGATGGCGGAGGCGCGCGAGCAGCGAGGTGGCGCCCGAGGTCCATGCGGCCCGCGCCGCGGCGCGGCGAAGAAGAAATGGCCCGATACTCAACGCGAAGTCTCCTTCGAGTTCAGGTAAAGCGGGCCCGCGCGCAACCGCGCCGTCGCGAGGCGCCAACCCCGCGCCACGTGGGCCAGGTTGCGCGCGAGCCACGCGGGGCGAAGGAGCACGGCCTTCCGGAAAACCAGGTAGCGCAGGTTCCATGCCGCGGCGCGGCGCGCGCGCCAGATCCCGAAGTTCTTTCTCCAGAAATAAAAATGGGTGGCCCAGCCCTCCGCGTCCATCCAGAGGTCGAGTCGGGCCTCGATGCGGCGCCCCCCGGAACGCACCTTGAGGTGGGTGATCGTCGCGGAAGGGTCGAAGACGAGCTTTGCCCCCCGCGCCCGCAGGCGGCAGGAGAAGTCGGTGTCATCGAGCCAGGTCCGCTCGAAGCGGGCGTCAAATCCGCCGACTTCAATGGCCAGCATGCGGCGGACCGAGGAGTTTGTGCTGGGCCAGTTCACGGTCGGCGCACGTTCTGCGAAGTTCAGCGGAAAGAACTGCCAGCCGAGATGCGGCCAGGAATGTTGAGGGGGCAGCTCGCGTGTGGGGGCCTGGCCCGGCTCCAACACCTGGCCGGCCACGCCGTCCAGCGACGGGTCCTGGCGGTAGTTCGCGAGGTGACGGGCGACGAGGTCTGCCGGCGCCCGGATATCGTCATCGAGGAGCATGACGATGGGCGCGCGCGCGGCAAGGATGCCGAGATTGCGGGCGCGCTGGGCGTTGGCGAAGTTCGGCTCAAGGAGGCGGATGCGTCCTTCGCGGTGCCATGCGCGAAGCTCGGCGGTGGCTGCGTTCGCCTCATTCGGGCGCTGGAGGACGACGAGGATTTCGGGGAAGTCGCCCTCCTGGAGGAAGAGGTCCGCAACGGTGTCGCGAACCGCGGCCTCGCGGCCCAGGCTGGCGATGATGGCGCTGAGTTCCGGTGTCGGCGGCTCCACGGCAGGGCCATTCTAGGCCGTTGGCGCGGCGGATGCCAGCCGCGCGTGTCAACGATAGCCGAAGGGGGTGAGCTCGGCGGGGGCGACCTGGGCCGTCTCGAAGAGGCGGGCGACGACGGAGAGGACGCTGTACCGGCTCCAGGGCAACTCGGCGGCGAGCTGGCGGAGGGAGTGGGGCTCGGCGGAAATCTTCTGCCAGAGCATCTCGGCGCAGGGTTTGAGGTCCTCGTACGGCCAGTTGAGGCGCGAGGTGACGCGCTTGATGCGGAGTTCCTCGTCGAGGGCGAGGCGGGCCTCCAGGGCGTGCATCTCGTCGCGTTGGTGGACCGCGTGGAGCACAAACTCGTTGACGTTGGGCAGATCGAGGGGGGTCTCGACGACCGGCGGATTTTCGAGACGGCTGAAGCCAAAGTGGCCCTTGGGTGGCATCTGGAAAAGCTGGAGGAGCGCCTCGCGACCGTAGAGGTGCTGGTAGCGGGCGGAGATGGGGCGACCGTTCGCGAAGGCGAACTCACCCACCATCTCGGAGGTGAGACCGTGAATTTGCATCACGCCGTGCTGCTGGGAGAAGCCGAGGGTCTGGAAGACGGTGGGGAGGTCAAAAAAGTCGAGGTTGCCGGCGAGTTCCTTCGCGTTGCTGTAGAAGTGGAGTTGCGCGGTGGTCTTGTGCAGGCGACTGGCGAGGACCATGGCGAGGTAGTAACCGAACGCCGGCACGCCCTTGGTAAGGCGATCGAAGGCTTGGCGGTCGAAGCACAGGAGGGTGGCCGCTTCCGGTACCCGCACCGAGGCGGTCCGCGGCATTCCCATGAGCAGGCCGATCTCGCCGAAGAGGTCCCCCTTGGAAAGATATGCGATCGGGACCGGGTTCTCCCCTTCGGTGGTGGCGACGACAATCTCGACGGTGCCATCGTTCACGACGTAGAAGGAGTCGCTCTCCTGGCCCTGCAGGTAGACGATGAAGTTGGGCCCGCAGTTTACGAGCTGGCCCTCCTTGACGATCTGCTCAAACTCCTTCGGGTTCATCTTCTTGCAGAAGGTGAAGAAGTCATCCACCGGGGGAATGGACGAGAGGAGGGCGAGCTTGGGAAGTTCTTCGCTCACGGGGTCAACGGGCAGGGGCGTCTTTTTTTCCGAATACGAGGTGGAGGCGGGGGCCCTGGTTCCCGGCGGTCGCGAAACGGGCCTCGCCCGTCCCGCGGGAAACCTGGATGGCCCACCCGTAATGAAAGGGCTTGGAGGACCCATCGCGTGCCTGCTCGGCCAGGTGCTGGAGTTCAGGTAAGACGTCGAGCACAAGGAGCTTATTCAGGTTTTCGGAGACGCGGAAGGCGATACGGTTCGGGTTGGAGGCGTCGCACAGGGGGGTGTTCTCGTGGTCGAAGCCACGTCGCGAGGCCCCCTCGCGGTTCCACGACTTCTTATTTTCGATGGAGGACTGCTTCCAGTTGGTTTCACTCTCGAGTAGTTTCTGGCGTTCCATGCGCAGTGCCATCGGTCCCTCGAAAACCATGCGCCCCGAGGAGTCGATGAAGCTGCTGCCCATGTCGCCTTCGGTTTCCGTGCCGCTGTCGGGTAGGTTTGCCATACCCCACGCCTCCAGGATACGGCATACCTCGATCTCCAGGTCCCGTGCGTCCCCGGAAATCTCCGTCGGCGTGATCTCCAGCGTGGCGGCGGTGCAGTTTACCAGTTGGCGAAGGAATCGTCGGGCGAGTTCCGCGTCGCGCGCAAGAAACTCGACGCGCAAGAGCGACTTTGCCTCGAGTTGCGGGCTGTGCGAGGCCACCAGGTTGAAGATCCGGGGTCCGGGCATTGCGAACCGGTCCGTGCCGAACCCTCCGCGACGGGAGTTCCCGCCCATGCCGCGCGCGGCGTGGAGCTGTTCGGGGCGTGGGGAAATCACGAGGCTCGTAAAAACCCCCGCTCCCTGCAGGGTGAGATCCCGGGTCGCGGGGTGGGTTTCTCGGGCGGGGATGACGGGTGCTGCAGGACGCTCTTCCGGGATCGGTGAAGATTGAGGCGAGGAGCGCGCAGTCTCCGGGGGCATCGCCTTTTCGGGTTCGCGCGACGGGGGGCGGATCTGGGGCGGAGCGGGAACCGTGGCTGCGGGGGTTTCGTGAAGTGCCACCTCGGGGGCTGTCTTTGGAGTCAACGACGGGGACGGGATGGGGGCTGCGGGCGTGCTTGGAATTTTCGGCTTGGAAGAAGGCGGGGGGACCGTGGTCCGAGAAGTGGTCGGGGTCTTGGGCGGGGTTGGTGCTGGGGTCACCTCGGCGGTCGGAGGGCTCAGGGTCGGCGAAGAGGCGCGGGGGTGCGTCTTCTTCAAGACCAGGATTACGGCAAGGGCGACGAGCAGGCCCACGATGCCGGCCATCACCCCGCGAATTCCCGTGGCGAGGATGCGGGAGAGGGTGCCATGGGCGCGGGACATCCGCCGCCCCTTGGGTGTGCGCAGGCCCCGTCGAGGCGTATTCGAAGGGGGGTGCCCGAGCATTTGGGAAAGGGTGTCGGCCACCTCCTCCATCGTCTGCATGCGGTCCGCGCGGTTCTTGGCCGCCATCGCAGCGAGGAGGTGCCCGGTATCCTCGGAAATCTCGGAGCGGAGGGCGCGGAGGGCGGGCAAGGGATCCGAGAGGTGCCGCGCCATGATCTCGGCGGCGGAACCCTCCCCGAATGCCGGGTGGCCGGCGAGGAGGTGGAAGAGCGTCATCCCGAGGGAATAGATGTCCGCGCGCGCGTCGATGTCCTTGACACCGCGGATCTGCTCGGGAGCGATGTAGAAGGGCGTGCCCATCGTGGTGCCCGCCGAGGTAAGTGAGGCCTCGAACTCGTTGGGTTTCCACTTCGCGAGACCCAGGTCTCCGATCTTCACCAGCCCCGACTGGGAAATCATGATATTCTCGGGTTTCACGTCGCGGTGGACGACTCCCATCGAATGGGCGAAGGCGAGTCCGACCGCCGCCTGCTGGATGGCGTGGAGGGCCTCGCGCTCGGCGAAGGCCCCGTGCTCGCGGAGGATCTGGCCGAGGTTGCGGCCGTCCACGAACTCCATCACGAAGAAGTAGATATTCTCGGCGACTCCCGCGTCAAAGATCTGGATGATGTTGGGGTGATTGAGGTGGGCCGCCGCGCGCGCTTCGCGCAGGAAGCGGTCCACGTACTCGCGGTCGGCGCAGAGTTCGGCCGGGAGGACCTTGAGCGCGACCGTGCGATCGAGCGAAAGCTGGCGGGCGGCGTAGACCACCCCCATGCCTCCCTTCCCAATGCGACTCTCGATCAGATAGTCGCCAAGGGTAGATCCGATCAGGGGGTCACTCATGGGGACGGGGGGATGCACAGGTTCAAATTGCCTGCCGAGGGTGTCAATCTCGAATCGAACTAAAATTGCGGAGGTGCGCGACCATCATGTTGGTCACCCATTCCCTTCGTGCGATCGCGCTTTGGAGTGCCCGCGTGTCGCGGGCCGCCGAATGGCGATGCTCAAAACGTTGGTTTGAAGAGTCCCAGCCAGGCCAACCCCGCGCCAACGAGCGCCCCCAGCAACGCCACAACGGGACCCTGCAGGACGCGGCGCTTCGCCAGCACTGGCAGCCCCGCGAGGACCAACCAGAGTCCGATCTTGATCCACGCCCATGCGGGCATGGGAGCGAGGATGCCCATTTTCGCCAGCATCCCGAATCCTGAGACAAGGATGACCAGCGCACCCGCGCCCGTCCATTTCAACGCGGTCTTTGCCCCATCGCTGGTCAGTAGACTGCCGTAGCCGAGGAACACGACGATCAATCCGAGGAGATGCAGATAGTGGTAGAGTGGCAGGGACATGGCGGGAATTATAAGCCCTTCCGTGTCGGGAGCAAACAGACTTCAGAAGAAAATCGAGCAGGGCGCCCTCCGTTTTCTCGCCGAACTTGACGTGTCCTTGCAACAGGAGCACGATGTCGGCGTTCGGACGCGGGTGTAGCTCAATGGTAGAGCGCCAG
>CAZZBZ010000014.1:44287-58636 GCA_964653025.1 uncultured Verrucomicrobiota bacterium | reverse complement strand
GTGGGATGTGGTCCGGGGGCGACTGGCGAGGTGATCCTGGCAGCCGGACGGTGGACCGGTGGCACGGTCATCGTGGGAAGCAACGGGGTGGGGCGCGCGACCACCTCGAACGGGGTGTGGACATCCACGACTGTAAGCGTGGGTGCGGGGACCGGCGCGCGGGGGACACTGGCCATTGTGGCGGGCACCAATGATTTTTCTGGTGCGTTGAAGGTGGGTTTGGGAACGGGCGCCACGGGGAGCGTGGTGGTCACCGGAGGGATGCTGTCGCTGGCAGACGAGTGGTCCAGTCGCGGTGAAACGAACCTTGTGGGGGCGGGGGGCGTAGGGGAGATCACGGTGTCGAACGGAACCGTGAGAATCGGGAACCTTCTGCTCGCGGACGGCGCGCAGGGGCGTGGCACCTTGACCTTGGTGGGTGGGAACACGACCATCTCGTCATTGGTCGCGACGAACACCCGGGCCACGGTCGCGTTGAACGGGGGCTCGCTGAGCATCACGAACGGAAGCGAGATTGCCAACGGGGTGGCGCTCGTGGTGGGGGCTGCCGGGAACGAAGCGAGCCTGGCGTTGAGAGGAACGAATCGATTCGGCAACGGCCTGCTGGTGGGTAACACGGCTAATTCGACAGGGACGGTATGTCTTGCGGGCGGGTGGTTGATCACGACGAACGGGAGTTGCTCCGCTGGTATATCGGGCTACGGGGAGATCACCGTTTCCAACGGGATCTGGTTGGCGAGAGAAGTTACCCTGGGGAGGAACGCCGGATCGAGCGGTGCGCTGACTCTGCTTGGGGGAACCAATGCGTTCGGGTCCGCGCTGGAACTCGGCACGGCGGCGGATTCGGTGGGTTCCCTCCAGCTCAAAGGAGGGCTTCTCGTCACGACCAGCGCCGTGACCACCCTCGGGAACGCAGGGAGGGGCGACATGACGGTCTCGAATGGCACCTGGCTGGGAAGTTCGGTTTACCTGGGGTTCAACGGGGGAGGGCACGGGACGTTGACGGTGGCCGGTGGCACCAACCAGATCAGTTCCTTTTTCAACGCGGGCTACGCGGCCGGGTCCACGGGCGTGGTGCTGCTGACCGGCGGTCGGCTCCTGATGAGCAACGAGACGGTGTGGATCGGCGGGAGCGGCGTGGGGAGCATATGCGTTTCAAACGGGACCTGGTTGGCCGATGATCTTCATGTGGGCTTCAACTCGGGTGCGCGAGGGTCAGTGACGCTGGTCGGGGGCACCAATCAGGTTTTCTCGACGTTCGTGGCGGGCGAGAACGCCGGAGCCACGGGAACCGTCCTCCTGACCGGCGGGACCCTTGTGGCAACGAACGGGACGACCACCTTCGGCGCGTCGGGGCGTGGCCAGATGACGGTTTCCGGGGGAACGTGGCGCGCGAGTTCGGTCCTCCTCGGCCAGAATAGCGGTTCGACCGGGACGTTGAGCGTGGCGGGGGGAATCGTGTTGGTGACGAACTCCTCCGGTTCCGCGGTGCTTGAACTGCGACGAGGCTCGCTGGGCCTCAACGGGGGAACGATGACCCTGGACCTGCTGCTCGCCACGAACGCCGCGGGCATCGTGGACTTTAACGGGGGGACGTTGGCCAGCCGGTCCATCGTGGTGTCGAACGGGGTTGCGTTCGCGGTGGGGGGTGGATCGAGCGTCGCGCAACTGAGCCTCCTGGGAGGGACCCTCGCGTTTCAGAATGGCATGGCGGTCTCCCCCAACGCCGCCGTGAGCGCATGGGGTAACCTCGTGGGAGCCCTGGCCAACACCGGCGCCGTGGTCGCGGCCGGCGGGGAACTCCGCCTCCTTGGGGCCGTGCAGGGGCCGGGGAGTTGGCGCGTGGCGAGCGGCGACACGCTGAGTTTCGTCCGCGGCGGCATGGTCGCGGGGTTCGCCTCCACCGGCGCCACGGTGCGCGTCGAGGGCAGCCTCACCAACACGGGGGCGATCTCGAACCCCAATGGCCTCATTCTCGTCGGACCCGATGGCTCGAACAGCCTGCTCAACGTCACCGGTGGGTCCGTGGACGGCGGGACGATCGTGGTGCGGTCCAGCGGCACGATGAAGGTCGGCGCCACCGTGGACACCATGTCCAGCTTTGTCACCAATCAGGGCGCCTTCCAACCGCTGGCCGACTTCTTCACCCTTGCGGGCGGCTTCCGCAACGAGGCTGCCTTCACCTCCCGCAATGCGCAGGTCATTCAGGTGCTCAACGGTTTTGGCAACAGCGGCGGGGTCGTCCTCGACACGAACTCGATGCTGCGGGTGAACGGCTTCGGCGGGCAGCCGCAGTCGGGCCAGATCACATTGAGGAGCGGCTCCATCCTCCAGTCGCTCGCGCTCTGGACCAACAGCGGCACGGTCACCCTGGCGCAGGGCGGCATGATCGCGGGGGGCTCGGTGCAGAACCGCTCCGTGATCGAGGGGGCCGGGTACGTGAGCGCCGCGGTCGGGAACCGCTCGGGCGGCACGGTCCGTGCGACCAACGGGACGCTCACCCTCGGGGGGATCGTCACCAACTTTGCCGGGGGCACGCTGGCGGCGACCCCCAACGCCGAGCTCGCGATCAACCACGACCTGGTGAATCAGGGCACAGTTAACCCGCAGGGCGGCTCGATCAACCTGCCCTACCTCACGCTCACCAACTCGGGCACGCTCTCGGGTTTCGGCACCTTCCGGGCCGGGGATATCATCAATGGCGGCCTGGCGAGTTTCTCGGGTGGGCTCGTGGATATCGAGGCGGTTTACAACAACCTTGGGGGAAAGACCACGCGCGTGACTTCCGCGAGCGCCCGCTTCTTCGGCGCGGTGAGCAACCAGGCGGGGGGCGTCTTCAAGAACACCAGCGGGAACTTCACCTTCTACGACACCTTCTATAATGCGGGTCTCTACGCGAGCGACCCGGCCACGAACGTCTTCTCGGGGGATGTCATCCTTGGGGAGAGCGGGGCGATCTCCGGTGGGGAGGGGGACGTATTCCAGATGGGGGGCGACCTGACGGTGAGGAACTCCAACGGCCTGGACATCGCGTTGGCGACCCTGCAGTTCGGCGGCGGCGCGCATACCCTCGACCTTGTCGGCACGCCGGTGATCGGCAACCTGACTCTCGACGGGAGTGCGAGCATGACGCTCCTGGGCGCCGACCTCTACGTGGGGGTCCTTGGCGCCAGTGCCAGTCAGATCTGGTCGCCGCAGACCATCTACTACAATGAGACTCTGAACCCGCAACTTAGCGGACAGTTTTTCGACCTGAGTGGGGGCGGAGTCCTCGCGCCCGTTCCGGAACCGGGAGTGGTGGCGCTTCTCCTGGGTTCAACTCTTCTCTTGGGCTTCCTTCGCCCGCGGCAGCGGAAGGGTTGAATCGCGCGGGTCGAGTCCCCTGCCCGGGTTTGCGCGGGGGGCGCGGGTGGGGTATCACGCACGGGTGAAATCGCTTCGGATCCTCATCGCCGCCGCCCTTGGCTTCGCCCTGCTCCCGCCCGCCCCGGCGCAGGAGGGGAAGCCGGCGCCTCCCGCGCGCGGGGTCGTCCTCTTCATCGGCGATGGGCTCGGGTTATCCCTCATCGCGGCGACGCGGGCCCATGCGGTCGGGGTGGAGGGACGGCTGGAGATGGAGAAACTTCCGCACACGGCCCGCGTCCACACCCGCTCGGCGAATGCGGCGATCACCGATTCCGCCGCCGGCGCCTCGGCGTATGCCTCCGGCTTCAAGGTCCCCAACCGAAGCATCAATGTGTGCGAGGACGGCTCGCGTCCGCCATTGATCAGCACCCTCGCCCGAAAGGCGGGGAAGGGGGTGGGGATCGTGACGAATACCCACCTGACGGATGCCACGCCGGCCGCCTTTTACGGCTGGTCCGACCAGCGGCAGGACGAGGGGAGCCTCGCCCTGCAGCTTGCCAGCGCTGATTTTCAGGTGGTGCTGGGAGGAGGGTCGGCCTGGCTTACCTCGATGGGAATGGCGGGAAGCCAGCGCAAGAATGGGCGCGATGTGCTGGCGGAGGCGCGGGCAAAAGGCTGGCGCGTGATCTCCCGAGCGGCGGACCTGGCCGGGGTGCGCGACGATTGCGAGGGGATGCGCTGGCTCGGGATCTTTGCTTCCGGGGACCTGAGCTACGTGGATGAGAGGGACGGGCACCCCAACCAACCGTCCCTCACAGAGATGACTCTTGCCGCGCTCCGCCGCCTCCAGCAGGAGAAGGAGGGATTCTTCCTGATCGTCGAGGGTGGGATGATCGACAAGGCCTGCCACAAGAAGTGGGATGCCCGCGCCATTCAGGAGACCCTCGAGTTCGACCGCACGATCGGGGAGGTCGTCAAGTCAGTGGATGACCGCACGCTGGTGATTGTGACCGCCGACCACGAGACGGCGAACGGATCTCATACCGCCGAGGATGTGTTTGGCGCGGCGAAAGGACCGGGGTCGGAGGAGGTCCGCGGGGTCCTGGACAACACCGAACTTTTCGGGATCATGCGCCGCGCGCTGGGGCTGTGAGCAATGCGTGGTGACGAGCTTGAGTGGGAAGCCACGGATCGAACACGGATGGCCACGGATGGAGGAGTACGCCGATTCCGCTACACGGAATCGGCGCATCTTCCGGCGGGAGGAGGCCGGTGTTATGCCCCTGGGTCATGCCAGGTCCGTGTAGCGGACCTGGCATTCTGTCTCCGCAATCCGTGTTTCATCCGTGGCTAAGTCTTGCGGCTTCAGGGTCCCGGATTGTCATCTCTCGCTTCTTGAGGCAGGTTCGGAGTCACCATGAGATCCGACACCATCAAGAAGGGCTTTGACCGCGCCCCCCACCGGGGGCTGCTCCGCGCCACGGGGACCATCCAGAACGAGGCCGACTTCGATAAGCCGTTCATCGCCATCGCCAACTCGTACACCGACGTGGTGCCCGGGCACGTCCACCTCAAGAAGTTCGCCGAGGTGGTGAAGGCCGCGGTCCGCAAGGCAGGGGGCGTGCCCTTCGAGTTCAACACGATCGCCGTGGACGACGGGATCGCGATGGGTCACAGCGGCATGCGCTACTCGCTCCCGAGCCGCGAGCTCATCGCCGACGCCGTGGAAACGATGGTCGAGGCGCACCGCTTCGACGCGATGATCTGCATCTCCAACTGCGACAAGATCACCCCCGGGATGCTCCTCGCCTCCGTGCGCGTGAACATCCCGACGATCTTCGTCACGGGCGGTCCCATGTCCGCCGGTAAGAAGGCCGACGGGACCTCGGCCGACCTGATCACGATCTTCGAGGGCGTGGGCAAGGTGCAGGGGGGGCAGATGACCACCCAGCAGCTCCTCGAGATCGAGAAGATCGCCTGCCCGACCTGCGGCTCCTGTTCCGGGATGTTTACCGCCAACTCGATGAACTGTCTTCTCGAGGCGATCGGGCTCGCCCTCCCCGGCAACGGCACGATCCTCGCCGTGGACGGCCGCCGAAAGAAGCTTGCCCGAACCGCCGCGAAGCAGATCCTCGCGCTCCTCGAAAAGAATATCCGTCCGCGCGACATCATCACGGTCAACTCCCTCGATAACGCCTACGCCCTCGACATGGCGATGGGAGGATCGACGAACACGGTGCTCCACACGGTGGCCCTCGCTCAGGAGGCCGGCGTGGACTACCCGCTGGCCCGCCTCAATGAGGTCTCCGCGCGCATCCCGTGCATCTGCAAGGTGTCGCCGTCCAAGATGGACGTTCACATGGAGGACGTGGACCGCGCTGGAGGGGTGAGCGCGATCCTCAAGGAACTCTCGCGCAAGAAGGGGGCGCTTCACCTCGACGCGATCACTTGCACCGGTAAGACGCTCGGTCGCAATATTTCCCGCGCAGACATCAAGGACGACAAGGTGATCCGCAGGATCGAGGATCCCTACACCGCGGACGGCGGCCTTGCCGTGCTCTTCGGGAACCTCGCGCCCGAGGGATCCGTGATCAAGGCCGCGGGCGTGGATCCCGAGTGCTTCGTCTTCGAGGGCGAGGCGATCGTGTTCAACTCCGAGGACGAGTGCCTCGCGGCTCTGGGGAAGCGCGAGGTGAAGGCGGGCCACGTGGTGGTGGTTCGCTACGAGGGGCCGAGGGGCGGCCCCGGCATGCCGGAGATGCTCGCCCCGACCTCGCAGATCAAGGGGCAGGGGCTCGGGAAGAAGGTGGCCCTCATCACCGACGGCCGCTTCTCGGGTGGCACGGCGGGAACCTGCCTCGGCCACATCAGCCCCGAGGCGGCCGAGGGCGGCCCGATCGCGCTTGTCAAGAACGGCGACCGCATCCGCATCGACATCCCCGCACGGAAGATCTCACTCCTCGTGGACGACGCGGAACTCGCACGCCGTCAGGCAGCCTGGAAGGCGCCAGCCCTGAAGATCACCACCGGCTGGCTCGGCCGCTATTCCCGCATGGTCACCAGCGCGAGCAAGGGCGGTGTCCTCGCTTAGCGCGAGGACGGTAAGCGGTATCGGTAAGCAGGGAGCGGCGAGCGGGGAGCGGGGAGCGGAAGGAAAATCCCAGCGCGCGTTCACCCAAACCTTGCTAATGAGTGGTGGAGGGGCACGCTTCGTCGTGCCCGTGCATCTCGTTGACCCTGGGAGGGCACGACGATGCGTCCTGCGCCGTGAGGTGAACTACAAGGCATGATGGCTCAGGCCGGATCGGCACGAGCCGCGCCTCCCACAGGCGCGATCAAGCGCGACCTTCCATTCCTGGTAGCCCGTGCTGTCCTCAGCACGGAACCCGCCGCAGGGACACGCCGGGCTACCGACAGGAAACCGCGGATTCGAACTTTGCTCCCTCCCTCGACCCTCTCCTCTCATCCCAACGCCGCCTTGTAACGCTCGGCGACAAAGTTCCAGTTCACGATGCCGTGGAAGGCGCTAACGTAGTCCGCGCGGCGGTTCTGGTACTTGAGGTAGTAGGCATGTTCCCAGACGTCGAGTCCGAGGAGCGGGACGTGGCCGTGGGAGATCGGGTTGTCCTGGTTGGGGGTCGTCTCAATGAGGAGATGATTCTGCTTGTTGAGGCTCAGCCACGCCCAGCCGCTGCCGAACACGGAGGCGGCGGCCTTGTCGAAGGCCTCGAAGAACTTGCTGGGGCCGCCGAAGGACTTCTCGATTGCACGGGCGAGTTCCTCGGGGGAAAACTTTCCCTTCGCGGGGGAGAGCATCTGCCAGAAGAGCGTGTGGTTGAGGTGGCCGCCCCCGTGGTTGCGTACCGCGGTGCGGATGGTTTCTGGAATGGCGTCGAGGTTGCGAACGAGTTCCTCCACGGTCTTTGATTGAAGATCGGGGAACGCGGCGACGGCCTTGTTGAGGTTGGTGACGTAGGCGGCGTGGTGGCGTCCGTGATGGATCTGCATGGTCTGCGCATCAATGGCAGGCTCCAGCGCATCGGCGGCCCAGGGCAGGGGCGGCAGGCGGAAGGGGCCGGCGGGCGCCTCGGCAGGCTTTGGCGCAGGAGACGCCTCGACCGCACGGAGCGCGTGGAGAGGGAGGGAGCCGGCGGCAAGGGCCGCGCCGCCGAGGAGGGCGGTCTTGAGCGCCTGGCGGCGGGTGAGCGTGAAGGAATCGGACGGGGAGTCGGTGTTCATGCCCACAACGTAATCCTTCGGGCCGCGTTCGCAACGTATGCCTGGCGAGGACTGTGTACGGATGGCAGAGACGGCCACGGATGGTCACGGATCATGAATGCGCCGATTCCGCCACACGGAATCGGCGCGTTCCGTGTGGGAGGAGGACGGCGATTCTGCGGCTGAGGCGCGCCAAGTCCGTGTAGCGGACTTGGCGTTCATCCTCTGCCATCCGTGTTTCATCCGTGGCCTCTCGGTCGACTGCAGGGCCGAGCAGAGGAATCTCCCGGGCCTTGCCCGGTAACGAGGATTCCCTGGCCGTTTCAGCGGCGGTGGGCGTGGCGCGGGGGCAAATTTGGATGATTTTCCGCCAACCATCGCGCCTCTTTTGAGATCGCCTCGGCACAGGCCTCGGCCCAAGCCCGCCCCTGGTCCAGGGTGGACTCCACCGCGTTCCTGCCGGAGCCGACGCCGAGGGCGTCGGGCACGCGCTGGAGTTCCCCGAGGTCCACGGAAGAGGGTTCAGCGGCCATGTCGAGGCTGGTTTCCCACTTGCCTCCATGGTCGCCGTCCAGCCCGGCGGCTTCTCCCTGGAGGGACCAGTCGGTGGTGACCGGTCGTCCGGCCATGAGCGTGGCGCGGGAGAAGGTGACGCAGGCGGGTCGGGCGAAGTGGACGAACGGACCGTGGCCGGCCAGGACGTAGATTGAGCGGAAACCGAACCCCGCGATCGTCTCGAGGCTCATGCGCAGCAGGCGCTGGTAAAAGAGCCATTGTTCCTGGAGGTCCATTCCCCCGTGGGGGCCGAAGCCCCGCGTGGTCGCAGTCGTGGTGCCGAGTTCCCGGGCGGAGACCTCGAGGTGGGGCGCAGGTTGGTGGCTGGTCCAGCCGATGGTGAAGCTGTCGCGCGGGACGCCCCATGTTATCGCAGGAAAGACGGCGCCGCCGCCGAGCTTGCGGGCCGCGAGGACGCAGAGGTGGTGGGCGATGATCGAGTCGGTGCCCAGCGGCGCCTGGACCCCGTGCCATTCCATCACGCCGAGGGGCAGGAAGGCCACATCTGCGCGTTCGCGGCATTCGCGGACCTGGCGGGGTCGCATGAGTTCGAAACGGACTTCGGGGGCAGAGGGACTCATGGATTTACCATTGGTGTGGGTTCGGGGAGATAAAACGGGTACTTGAGTTGCGGGACCAGCTTGCGCCACTCGGCGAGGTCGGCCGCGTGGCGGATGTCGGGGACGAAGCCGTAGGCGAGGTAGAGGTTGATCGCCGCGAGGCGGGTGACGTGCGTGCCGAGGACAAGGTTCTTGAAACCCTGCTCGCGGAGGCGGTTGCAGACCGCGGTCATCAGCGCCTTGCCGAGCCCAGCGCCCTGCACGCCTTCGGAGACGGCGATCCAGTGGATGCGGCCGCATTCGGGGGTGTCCTTATCAGGGAGGTGCCATGCGGTGGCCGTCCCGACTGGTTTGCCCGCGGGATCCTCGAGGAAGAGCATGGATTTCGCGAGGAGTGCCTCGTCCTGGCCAAACTCCTTGCGGAAGAGATCGTCCGTGATTTCGAGGAACCGCTCGGCGGAACGTTGGACGGCGGTCCAGATTGCCTCGTCGCCGGTGTGGTAGCCGCGGATATGGAAACCGTCGGACAAGGCGCGCGGTGGGATTGCCTCGACGTTTGGGCGCCGCATGAGCACGGCGTACGGCTCGGGTCGAGAGGGGGCAGGCATGGCGACATCATTTCTGGTCTGTGGGAAGAGGTCAACCTGCCACGGAAGTACCCTCTTGGGCGCTGAGTGACAAAAAACCCTTGCCTCTTTCCGGGGCGTGTGCTCTCTGTAAGCCGTTCCACGGGAGAAATTTCCATGAAAAGCCTGTACGCCGCTTTATTTGCCTTGGTGCTGTCGCCGTTGGGGACCTTCGCCGACATCATCTATCCGGACGGGCACACCCCTTCGCCGGAACCGTACGAGATCCGCAAGCTCGGACGAGGAATCAACAACCTGTTGACGGCACCCTTCGAGATCCCGAAGGCGGTGTTCGACATCGGGGCGCAGGAGGGAGTCTTGAGCCCGGCACAGTTTTCGGTGGGCTTGATTCGTGGCCCGGTGAACATGTTCCTCCGCTGGGGTCAGGCCGCGAACGACCTTCTTTACTGGCACGAAAACGCCGAGAAACCGATGTTGCATTTGGAGCCTCCGTTGCTCGGGCCTTTCGATATGATTCCGGGTTGGCCGGGACAGTTCAGCTGGGAAACGGTGGATACGCCGGGTTTCCGCATGGATACCCCGAAGCCGTCATCCTCGCGCTGATCGGGTTTCCGCTGTTCGGGGTCTTGCTTTTACCGCTCCCTTGAGGGAGGGTGCGATCTGCCTTCACACGGTGGCCGTAGCTCAGTTGGTAGAGCGCCGGATTGTGGTTCCGGTTGTCGCGGGTTCGATCCCCGTCGGTCACCCCATTTTGTCTCAGACTCGGTCTACATTCAGATCCTCTCCCGTGTGACCGTTGGCTCGCCGCTTGCGTTGCGTTTGCAATATGGAAATCGATTTTCATACTGCAACGCATAATTCCACGGCTGATTGCCCATCAACTTCGCGACCGCCTCAGGCACTCTCCGGCGGTCGCTCTCCTGGGTCCCCGCCAGTGCGGGAAGACCACGCTGGCGCGTTCGCTGGGTGGACAACGAGGGAAGCGTCCGACAATTTGATCTCTTTCCGTGTTCATGAGATTAATTTCTGGGGCTGACCTCACTCGCCGGTTTCCCCTGAACCCCTTCATACTGAGGTGCCGTGGAAGGGGTGGATCGCGTGTTTGGCGGGCATCTGGGACCATTTTTGGCCCATGACTGAAAATGGGGAGAAAACGAAATCGGAGTTTTGTAGGAATTTTCCTACACGAGAATCAGAATGCGTCAAATAGACAGGCTCGCGCGCGATGCGGTAAAATCATGGGTCTTGAAAGCCAACCACACGCTCGCCCTCGCCTTCACCCTGTTGCTCACTCCCCTTGCCGTAGGGGAGGCTGCGAGTATCAGCTGGTCCGAGACCTATACGGCCACAATCGACCAGCGGCAGTTGGATTACAGTAATGTGAACTACGGGACACCCGTGAACGAGTATGGGTGGACTCGTCCCGTCAGCCTCTGGCAGGAATTCGTGGCCGAAACGAATTCCGACCTGAACGCCGTGATCCTGTTTGCGAGCACCTCCATGGGGGAGAGCAGCCCGTCCTTTGACCTGAAGATTTACGAGGGGCAGGGCGTTGGCGGCACGCTCCTGGAGTCCACGACGTTTTCGTGGACGACGGACAGTTGGGAAGGGCGGTGGCAGCCGTTCGTGCTCGACAATCCGGTGGCCATGCAGGCGGGCGGCCACTACACGTTCAGCGTGGAGAACCTGAGCATGTACGATGGCATCAGGCTCCAAACCTCCTTCGCACCGGGTGGCATCGGCGACAACCCCTACACCAATGGCTCCTGCATGTGGCAGGGATACCAGATGCGCCAAGATAGCGAAGCCACGGACGGGGTGTGGGGCAACACCTCCGATCCCTCAGGAGATTTGAACCAGTCCACCTGCATGGACCTCGCCTTCCAGACCGCGACCTCGATCCAAGTCATGGATCCCGTCCCCGAGCCCTCCACCTACGCGATGATCGGGGCCGGGGCGCTGGGGTTGCTGGCCCTGCAGAGGCGGAGGGCGGTGTGCCGCCCCCCCGACGGCCAGGCACGCTGATATCCGCAAAGCGCGCTTGAGTTCAATCGCACCGATCGGTCACTGTGCATCGCCAAGCAGGTTTAAGGAGGAGACCATGATCCAAGAGAAGCGACAAGAAAGCGGCTGCATTGTTCCGTGTCGGTTACTTCAGATGCTGAGTGTTTTGTCTGTGCTTGCCATCGTCCTCGCACCGATGGCGTGCCGTGCCGGCACGATCGTTCACTTCGACACGACGGTCGCCGACTTTGACGTCGAGCTCTTCGATTCGACGATGCCGATCACGGTGACCAACTTTCTCTCCTACGTGAACGCCGGCTCGTACTCCTCGTCGCTCATTCATCGCAGCACGACGTACAATCCAGGCAGCATCCAGATCGTGCAGGGGGGCGGCTACCAGTTGCTCGGTAACACGCTGTTGTCGCTCGCCGCCAATCCGCCGATCGTGCTGGAGTCGGGCGCCGCGAGCAACGACCGTGGCACGATCGCGATGGCCCGCGGGGCCGCAACCGACAGCGCCACGAGCCAGTACTTCTTCAACATCCAGAGCAACCCGGCCCTCGATGGCAACTACGCCGTGTTCGGGAGGGTGCTGGGAGCCGACGGCCTTGCGGCCCTCGACGCGATCGGTGCCGTGCCGGTCTATGACGCCTCGCCTCAGTTCGGCGCGGCATTCGCCGAACTGCCGCTGGTCGCTCCCTCGCTCGACGCCGCCACCTTGGTGCTCGTCAATGACGTCACCGTCCTGCCCACTTCGGCTGTGCCCGAGCCCTCCACCTACGCAATGATCGGGGCCGGGGCGCTGGGGCTGCTCGCTCTGCGTCGTCGGCAGGCGTAGCGGTGATTAGGACGCTCCAAAACGCGGACTACAAAATCGGTGTCTTGTAGGTAATTTCCCTACACGAGAATCAGCATCGAGCCTACAGACACGGGGAGGCGGCTCGTGGTGGAATGGTTGCTGTGAAGAGCACCAAATCGCTCAAAGGGAGTGAGAGCGATGGGAACCCTGTCAGGGTTTTTCCAGACAGGTATCATTTTGCTTCTCCTTCCCTCGCGAGCCAACCCACCAAAAAGGACGGCCAACCCTCATCCAACGCAGTTATGAACAAACCTACGTTTCTTAATCTCCTGTTCGTTTCCCTCTTGGTTCTCGCCGGAAATGCCGATGCAGGGACGACCGACACCATCCTCCACTCCTTCTCAGGGGGCGCCACGGACGGGGCGAATCCCTACGGGTCAGTGATCGCTGACGGGGGTAAACTCTACGGCATGACCTACAATGGCGGGGTCAGCAGCAAGGGTGTCATGTACTCGATGAACGCCAACGGGAGCGGCTACGAAATTCTCCACACCTTCACGGGGGTCACGGGGGACGGTGCCAGCTCGTGGTCCACCCTCATCAAGTCGGGGGATGTGATCTACGGCACCACGATGTCCGGGGGCGTTTCCAATCGTGGCGTCGTCTTCTCGATTAATGCCAATGGCACCGGCTTCCAGGCGCTTCATGAGTTTACCGGGGGGAGCGGTGGCCAGAGTCCCCTGGACGGGTTGACGCTTTCCGGAGGAAAACTCTACGGGACGACGGGAAGCGGAGGGAGTGCCAACCAAGGGACGGTGTTTTCGTTGAATGCCAATGGAACTGGCTTTTCGATTCTTCATACGCTGACCGGGAATGAAGGACAGGGCCCGCGTTCCAGGCTGGTGGTTTCGGGGTCGGAGATCTTCGGGGCCACGACCATGGGAGGAGTCGACTCGGGAGGAACAGTGTTCATGCTGCATACGGACGGCACCGGGTTCCAGAAGTTGAAGGACCTGCCCTACGACGTCGGTGGCGGTACCCCGCAAGGACCGTTCGGCGGTTTGACCCTGATCAACTCCACTCTTTACGGGGTACGCCATGCTTCCAGCCCCGGCGGCGGACAGATCTTTTCGATCGGCACCAACGGGCTCTCCTACACCACCCTCTACACGCTCCAGAACGGCGTGTCAGGGACTACGGGTAATGCAGGGGAACTCCAGCTGATCAATGGCCAACTCTGGGGAACCACCTACTATGACGCCTCGGGGAAGGGGACCGTCTTCTCCCTCAACCTCAATGGCACGAGTTTCAAGACCGAGTACACGTTCCTGGGGGGCACCGGGGACGGCAGCAACCCATGGAACATGAGCCTTGCTTACGACGGGGCGGCTCTTTACGGCACGACCATCAATGGCGGGGCCAGCGACCTCGGGACGGTGTTTTCTATCGCGCTCATCCCCGAGCCCTCCACGTGGGCAATGATCGGAGCCGGGGTGCTGGGGCTGCTGGCCACACGTCGGCGGCGGGCGTAGAGGATCGGAGTGGGGGTTCACGCGGGGCTGTCCTCCTAAACATGGGCGGAGAGCCATGAATCGTATTTTCTTCAGTCTCATCACCGTCATCCTGCTTCTGGGCTTCATCCCTTTCATGGCGGGCTGATTTGCTTTATCAGTCGAATGGCTCGGACATTACTGGCTTCACGAATGAATGGAATGGCGTCGGCAATGGCGGAACGGCCGAATTCGCTTCACCCTTTGTCATCAACTGAGTCTCACAAGGGAGCTACATCGCCGCAGCCTCTTATCCGACGGCGTTCTTGCGCAGTCCGACGACCGCTTCGGCACAGGGAATCCGGGTGGGGTACCTGATGCAGGCAACTGCCCCGGATACATGGTCGCTGTGAAACCGAATGCGGTCCCAAATCAATCCCTTGGGCGAATGAGTTTGCCTTGCTGCCGAATGTTTGTAGAGTGGCAAGCAGAAGGTTCCATGCCTTACAAACCTTAAGTATTTTTTCGCGCGCCCGTAGCTCAACTGGATAGAGCGTCAGCCTCCGGAGCTGAAGGTTGCCTGTTCGAACCAGGCCGGGCGCACCAGTTTTTCCAACCTCATCCGTCCCCTCGGAAACTTCTGAGACCATGAGCCAACGCCCCTCCTTCACCCATTGCGCCACCTACATGGATGCGCAGTCGCGCTCCGCCTCCTCCCCTTCGGGAAGGAAGATCCAAAACCGCCTGCCGTTCGTGACGCTTTCCCGCGAGATGGGGGCCGGCGCGGTGAC
>CAZZBZ010000014.1:0-44187 GCA_964653025.1 uncultured Verrucomicrobiota bacterium | reverse complement strand
GTGCGGCTGGTGGGTTCCCCGGAGCGGAGGATCGAGCGGGTGATGGCGCACTACCAGCTTTCGAGAAAGGAGGCGGCGGGGTTCATGAAAAAAGGAGATGTCGCACGGAAGGCCTTTGTGGAGAAATTCTTCGACGCCGAGCCGTCCGACCCGCTGCACTACCACCTTGTGGTGAATACCGACCGCATCCCCACCTCTGAGGCGGCGCAGTTGATCGGGGAGATTGTCCTCGCCCGCACCTCCCGTGCGTAAGGCCGTTTCCTGGATTTTCTGGGCGGCGGTCGCGCTCGCGGGGGGGTGGGCCTTCGCGTGGGTGGCCCTGTGCCGCGACCGTCCGGTGAGCGCGGGCTGGATCCTCACCGCGGCGATCTGCTTTTACGCCATCGGGTTTCGTTTCTATTCGAAGTGGATCGCGGCAAAGTTGCTGGTGCTGGACGACCGCCGCGCGACGCCGAGCGAGGTGCATGACGACGGGCGGGACTTTGTGAAGACGAACAAATGGATCGTCTTCGGCCACCACTTCGCGGCGATCAGCGGCCCGGGGCCGCTCGTGGGGCCCGTGCTCGCGGCACAGTTCGGCTACCTGCCGGGGACACTCTGGATCCTGGTCGGCGTGGTCCTGGGCGGAGCGGTGCAGGATTTCCTGATCCTGGTCTGCTCGATGCGGCGGGACGGGCGTTCGCTGGGCGAGATGGCGCGCGACGAGATCGGGCGGGGGGCGGGCCTGGTGGCGCTGGTGGCGGTGCTGGCGATCCTGGTGATCATCGTGGCGGTGCTGGGGTTGGTTGTGGTGAAGGCGCTGGCGGAGAGCCCGTGGGGCCTCTTCACGATTGCGGCGACGATCCCGATCGCCCTTTACATGGGGCTGCACCTGCGTTTCCTGCGGCCGGGCAAGGTGCTGGAAGTGACGGTGCTGGGCGTGGCGCTCCTTTTCTTCTCGGTCTGGGCGGGGGGCTGGGTCCACCGGCACGAGGCACTTGGATCGATGTTCACCCTCACGGCCCCAACGCTGGCGTGGGCGGTGATTCTCTACGGCCTCGCGGCCTCGGTGCTGCCCGTATGGCTGCTCCTCGCGCCGCGCGACTACCTGAGCACCTTCATGAAGCTGGGGACCGTCGCGGCGCTCGCGATGGGCATCCTGGTGGTGATGCCGCGCCTCGAGTTGCCGCCGCTGACCCAGTTCATCAACGGCCGCGGCCCTGTGTTTTCGGGCGACGTTTTTCCCTTCTGCTTCATCACGATCGCCTGCGGGGCGATCAGCGGATTCCATTCCCTGATCGCCTCCGGGACGACGCCGAAGATGATCACGCGCGAGAGCCACGCACGGGCGATCGGCTACGGAAGCATGCTCCTGGAGTCCTCGGTGGCGATCATGGCGATGATCGCGGCCTGCACGCTCCAGCCGGGGATTTACTTTGCGATCAACAGCCCCGCCGCCGTGATCGGGGCGACCCCCGAGCTGGCGGTCGCCACGGTCTCATCCTGGGGGTTTCCGGTTTCCGTCGGGCAGATGGCGGACCTGGCCAACCAGATCGGGGAGAAGACGATGTTTCACCGCGCAGGTGGGGCGCCGACGCTCGCCGTCGGGATGGCGCATATCTTCTCGCGTGCGCTCGGCGGGGCGCAGTGGATGGGGCTCTGGTACCACTTCGCGATCATGTTCGAGGCGCTCTTCATCCTGACCACGGTGGACGCCGGGACGCGCGTGGGGCGGTTCCTGCTCCAGGCGGTCCTCGGGCATGCCTGGAAGCCGCTCGGGAACACGAAGTCCTGGCCCGCGAACATCGTGACGAGCGTCCTCTTCGTGGGGGCGTGGGGGTTCTTCCTCTACCAGGGGGTCGTGGATCCGCTGGGGGGAATCAACAGCCTCTGGCCGCTCTTCGGGATCGCCAACCAGCTTCTCTCGGTGGTCGCTCTCTGTCTCGGGACGACCGTCCTGCTCAAGATGCGGCGGAAGCGTTTCATCTGGGTGACCCTGCTGCCGCTCGTGTGGCTGGTGTGCGTGACCTTCACGGCCGCGAGCCAGAAGATTTTCCACTCCGACCCGCGCATCGGCTTCCTCGCGCAGGCGCGCGCCCTCACGGAAAAACTCGCAGCGGGGCAGGTGCCCGCCGAAAAGATGGCTGACGTGCGCCACGTCATTTTCAACCAGCAGCTCGATGCCGTCGTGGCGGGGGTCTTCCTCGTGCTTGTCGCCATGATCGTGGCGGCCAGCGTGTGGCGCTGGGTGACCCTGTGGACGGGGAGGAGTCCCCTTGCGATGAGCGAGACGCCGATCGTCTGGCTCCCGCCCTCGGCGCTGGCGCCCGCGCCGGCGGTGGCGGGCGGGCGGATGTGGGCGGCCGGGGCGCTTTTCCTCGGCCTGCTCCAGCACCTCTCGGGGCAGGCGCGCCTCGCGCGGGAGGAGAAAGCGGCCGCGTGTTGTGCCCACACGGATTGCGCGACGTCAAAGGCCGCCGCCGAGGGGCGCGGGGCGCTCTGGGCGGAGATCGAAGACCGTCGGTTTAAGAACCCGCGTTGCTGCTAGCTTGAGTTTCTTGCAGCATCCCGGCTTTGTTGGTGCGACCTCGACTGCAGCCGCGGTCGTGCGGGAAAAGAAACGGGGTCAACGGCCCCGTCTACAGTTGGAGAAGCGTTGAGCCCGGAGGATGGAGCGGCGTCAGGCGGATGTATGGGAACGACGACGGCGGTAGACGAGGAACGAGACGGCCCCGAGCATCGCGAGGGGTGCCCAAACCACGCCCACCTCGGGAACCTTCCGATAGTTGAGGTCGTAAAGCTGGACGTGCTGCTGCGCGGGGTCGGATTGGGAGTTGGTGAAACTGCCGTAGGTGAATGTGAATGAACTGATCCCTTGTCCCTGAAACGCGATGGTTGCATTGCCGTTCCCGGAACCGGTGCCGGTGTTGTTCACCGTGGTGGTGCCGATGAGCGACTGGTTGGTTCCTGTGCCGATGCGGGTTACGGCGGAACCGAGGTTGGTGAGCGTGGCGGCAATGATCGTGCCGTTGGTGGTGGTTCCCCAGATTCTTCGGATCTGGTCGGTCCAGTAGTAGCCGCTCCCTGAATCAGCCCCACGGTCGATGTCGAAGAGTCGGAACGCGTCCACGTTGACGCCTTCAGCGTAGTTGAAGGTGATGGTCACCGTGATCGCCTGGAGACGCGTGCTGTAATCCATCGCGAACATCAGGGCGGCGTCGTTTACGCCCAGGCCTCCCTGGTTGGTCACCGAAATGAAGGGGGACTGGGTGCTGTAGTACGTGGTCAGGTACGAGGTGTTCCCGCTGAAGGCGACGGTGACATCGTTGCCGGGATTGCTGGGATCCATGTCGTAGGAGTTCGTCAGCGAGCCCGGCGTCCACGTAACCAGGGACCAATCCATCAAGACGCCCCGTCCGGGGTGGGCGGCTGACAGCAGGGCCACCACGAGGGCGGCAACGCGCCAGTTCTGCATGCGAAGGGTCATGGGGATGGGGTTGGTACGGACCCGCGAGGAAGGCAAGCGTCCGACGTAGGCACCCTACATGGGAAACCAAGAAAGTCAACCCAACTATTTTTTCATGGGTGGATTTATTGGGGAAGGTTCGAGGGCAAGGTGCCGGTGATCCGCCGGCGGCTCCGCGTCCGCAGAGTTGCGTGCGTCAGCGGGAGCGGGGGGAGGAACTTGGAATGACCATCGCGCCGAGCATGCGTGCGACGGCTTCTCGGGTGGCTTTTTCGGTGGGGAGGGCGGGGAGCGCGAGGGTGAGGGTTTCGTGGCCGCGGTTACGGCGGCCTTCCCAGAGCTGTTGCAGGCGGTCCATGCGTCCGGCCAGGGCCACCGGCAAAGAGTGGGGGGGGCGGGCCTCGCCGCCGTGCCAGACGGCGTGGAAGACGACGATCGCCCGTCCATCGAGGAGAAACCGGAAGAGGGCGCCGGGGAGGGGATGACCTTCCACCTCGAATGAGACGGGGATGGGTCCTTCCTTGAGTTCCCAACCCGCGCTCAGCATGCAGATCTCAGGAGTGTGGCTATAACCAAGGCTGGGCATGAACTCCCCGGGCTTCCAGAAAAGGTGGGTGATCTCGCCCGGAATCGTGTCGTCGGTGCGGAAGGCGACGGAACGCGAGGAGGTGCACATGAGCATGCCCAAGGTGGCCGGGGGGATGGGTTCGGCGCGGGCGGACCATCCTTGGGGAAGAGGACGGGCGGCTACCTGCCAGAGGGGCGCGGTTTGGATATGGAGCGCGCCGCCGCGGATCGCGAACCAGCCCCACGCGAGGAACGGGGCGGCGAGGAGGAGGAGGGCCACAGGGAGGCCCGCCCTTCCGCGGGCGCCCAGGGCGAGACGGGGGGAGGGAGCCGAGGCAGGGCCATCGCGCCGGTGTCCCCGTGGTCGGAGGCGCCATGCGGCGAGGGCGATGAGGCCAAAGATCGCGGTGGTGGCGGCGTAGCCGGTGGCGTCGTGGAGGCGGGTCTCGGCGGCTTCCCCGCGGGTGCCCATGAGCCAGGCGAGAGCGAACGTGCGCGCGAAATTGCCGGCGAGTGCGCAGGCAAACCCGATCCCGACGAGGCCCGCACGGCGACTTCGTGAGAGACCGAGGAAATCGCCGAGGAAGAGAGTGACCATGAAACCGGCCTGGAGGGATTGGATCCCGCTGCAGGCGGTGTCCACGCCGAGGACGCCGTTCTTCATCTCGATGAGGTTGCCTCGTTGGAGGGCGGCGACGCCGGCGAGGTTGAGGGTATCGGTGGCAAAGGTGGCGACGACGCGCATCAGAAAATTTCCGAAGGGGACCTCGATTCCCATGGGCCAGGGGAGAGCGGTCCACGCGAAAACGAGGGGAAAGGCCATGCGTCGGCGCAGGGCGGCCCCACCGAGGCGGTCGAGCCAGGCGAGGGTGAGGCAGGTGGCGCCCGCGGCGGCGAGCCAGTGGATAAGTCGCCAGAGGGGATCCAGTTCACGGATGAGTTGGGCGAGAAAGATGAAGAGGAGGCCGGCGAACACGGGCGTGCGGGACGGGCGTGGGTTGGGTTGTGGAATGGGCTCCGAGCGGTCGGGGAGGCGGAGCCAGACAAGAACGACGAGAAGCAGTGGGACGCTGAATCCGTAGCGGTAGTTTTCGCCGAGCCGCCATTCGACGGCGAGCTTCCACCACAACCAGAACCAACCGCCCGCGACGGCCGCAAACCACGCGGTGCCGTTCCAGCGGCGGGAGAGGAAGGCGGAAGGCGCATTCATTGGGCGTAACTTCTGAACCCAACAACCCAAACAATCACGGTTGCGCCTTTCGCCGGGCCTCGGCGACGAGGGCTTCCTCCTGGGGGAGGAGCGCGGCGGAGGCGGACAGATCGAGGAACTCCCGGGCGCGGGGTTTGTCCCCTGCGGCGACAAGAAGGATGCCGTAATAGGCGGCGATGGAGGGGGATCGGAGTGCGCTCGGGTCGAGGGCTCCCAGGACCTTGAGCCCCTCGGCGGTGTGTCCGCGGCGGTGAAGGGCGAAGGCGTGAGTGGAGGAGAAGGCCGCCTCCTTCGGGAACTCCTCGTGGAGGTCGCGGGCGTGCTTGAAGGCCTCGTCCAGGTCCGCGTTCAGGAGGAGGGAAAAGAGGGCGAGGTTATTGAGCGCGACAACATCTGCGGGATCGAGTTCGACGACGCGCTGGAGGACGCGACGGAGGCCCTTGGTGTCGCGTTGGCCCTGGTAATGGCGGTAGAGGGCCTGGAGGACGGCGCGAGGCGGGGTGGGCTGTCCGGCGAGGTCCCAGAGGAGCTGTTCCGCCTCCTTCTTCCAGCCCCAACTCGCGGCGAGGCGAGTGAGGGCGTTGAGCATCTCGGGCTGGTTGAAGGCGACGCGCACGGCGGTACGCCACTGGAACTGGGAGCCGGCCTCGTTGCCCAACTCGCGAAACGCGCGGGAAGAGATGGCGAGGCGGAGTGCCTCGAACTCGCCCCACGGATTGGAGGCAATCATCTGGAGGAGGCCCTCCCAGTTGCGCGTGAGGGCATGGGCCTCGGCCAGGGTGACGGGGACGGGCATCACACGGGTGATGTCCACGGGCAGGGTGTGGGCCCAGGCGATGGCCTGCTCGGCCATGCCGTTGGCGTTCATCCAGGCAATCATTTCGCCGGTGTCGGAACTGCTCGGCGAGGCTACCTGCTTGAGTTCCATGAGGCGCGGGTAGGCGTCCGGGTGTTTTGCGCGGTAGAGGGTGCCGAGGTGGAGGAGTTTGTCACGGAAGGCGGCGCCGGGCGCGAAAGCAAGTTCCTGGCCCACCGTGATCGCACGGGGAAGGTCGGGGGCCTGCAGGGCGTTTGCGAGAAGGGTGCGCAGGGCGAGGAGGCGGACCTCCGGCTCGGTTCGCAGGGAGCCGAGGGAAGCTTCGGCCCGGGCGCGGGTCTCCTTATTGTTGGAAGCGAGTTCGAGGGTGGCGAGATTGAGGCGGAGGCGGGGATTTTTCGGGTCGTGCTTGAGGGCGGCGGCGAGGTGGCGGTGGGCGAGCGAAAACTGGTGCACGGCGATGGCGAGGCCCGCGGCGATTTCGTGATATGCGGTGCTCGTGCGATCGGCGGGCTTGACGCCGAGAAGCACCTGGTTGGCGAGGGTGGTCTCGCCGCGGGCGAGCGCCTCGCCGGCCCAGTCGAGGCGGGCGCGAAGATTCTCCGGGTCGAGCGCGACGATATGGGCGCGCCAGGCAAGGGACTCGGAGGAGTTGTAGAGTCGGGCCAACTCGGCCATGACGCGGCAGGCCTCGATATGGTTGGGATTGCGCTGGAGGATATGGCGGGCGGTGAGGGCGGCCTCCTGGAGGTCGCCACGATCGAGAGAGGCGGTCGCCTTGAGCGCGAGGCGGTGGTCCTTCCATCGGCGGAAGGCGCGAGTGCCCTGGGTGCCCCCGACCATGAGCAGGACCAACACGAGCAGGATCGGGACCAGCACCCGCCAGTTCAGGAAGCGGATGACCCACGGGATGGGCGGATCCTGAATGGAAGGGGGGTCAGCCATGGGCTTCGGATAAATATCCGCCGGAGGCGGTTCAGACCAGGTTTGAGAGGCTGGAGGCTGACCCCATCAGTGCATCAGCGAGGAGAGGACGGCCTTCTGGAGATGGAGCCGGTTTTCGGCCTGCTCGAAGATGACCCCGGCGTTGGCCTCGAAGACCTCCGCGCTGATCTCCTTGCCCCGGTAGGCGGGCAGGCAGTGCATTACGGGGGCGCCGCGTTTCGCGGCGCGCACGACCTTGGTGTTGATCTGCCAGGGGGCGAGCGCCTTCAGGCGGCGGCGACCCTCGGCCTCCTTGCCCATCGAGATCCAGGTGTCGGTGTAGAGCAGGTCGGCGCCCCGCGCGGCGGCAACGGGATCCCCGAAGCACTCCACGTCGGCGCCCTGGGCGCGCGCCAGCACGACGCGCGGGGGCAGGAAGGCGCGAGGGGCGGCGAGGCGCAGGCGGAACCCGAGTCGCGCGGCGGCGAAGATCCAGGAAACCGCCACGTTGCACGCGGCGTCCCCAAAGAATACGGCGGTCTTCCCTCGCAGGAGGCGAGCGAGCGGCGGGCGGCGTGGGCCGGGCGCGAGCGTTTCCGCCCAGGTCATGAGGTCGGCGAGGATCTGGCAGGGATGCTCGTCGTCCGTAAGCGCGTTGATGACCGGGATGCTGCCGACGCGGGCGAAGGTCTCCACCTCGTCCTGCCCGTAGGTGCGGATGACGACGCCATGGACGTAGCGGGAGAGGACGCGAGCGGTGTCCTCGACGCTCTCGCCCCGACCGAGTTGGAGGTCGTGCATGCCGAGGAAGAGGGGGGCACCGCCGAGCTCGCGGATGCCGACCTCGAAGGAGACGCGCGTGCGGGTGGAGGACTTGCCGAAGATGAGCGCCCACGTCTGGCCACGGAGGGGCTGTGGGTGGGAGGATTTTCCACGCAGGGCCTTGAGGCGGAAGCCGAGGGTCACAAGTCGCTCGATATCGGCGACCGACAGCGACTCGATGGAAAGCAGGTGTTTCAAGGTAAAAAGGTAAGCAGGTCGTGAAAAAAAATGCGAGGGTGCTGTTGCCTCACAGGCTGATCAAAAAATCATCGAGGAAAGGTTTCCCTCCGCGGGGCGTCAGGGTATTCTCGGCTCGTCACAACCTTGGAAAATAACATGAAAATGGAAAACGCGATTCGCATCATGGCCGGAACCATGGTCCTCATCAGCATCACGCTCGCCTACGGTTACAGCCTGTGGTGGCTGCTGCTCACGGCCTTCGTCGGCATCAACCTCATCCAGTCGGCCTTTACCGGCTTCTGTCCCGCGGCGAACATCCTCCGCAAGCTGGGCGTGGAGAAGGGGAGTTGCTGCGGCGGCAACGGGTCTCGTTGATCACCCGCCCCTCGGGGGACGAGGTTGTCCGCGGAGGGCGCGATGAACGGCACGGAGAGCCCGCTCGCGGAGGTGCTTGACCGCTGGTCGGTCGGGGCGACGCTTTCGCGTCCCGAGAAAGGGAAGGTTCGCTGTCTGGCCTGCGGTCACCGCTGCCTGGTCGCCGCGGGTCGACGCGGGATCTGCAAGGTCCGCTTTAACCGTGAGGGAACCCTGCGCGTCCCGTTCGGGTATGTTGCGGGGATGCAGGCCGATCCTGTCGAGAAGAAGCCGTTCTTTCACGTCCTCCCGGGAAGCCTTGCGCTGACATTCGGGATGCTGGGTTGCGATTACCGCTGCGCCTACTGCCAGAACTGGATCACGAGCCAGGCGTTGCGCGACCCCAACGCGGGCACACCCGTTCGTGAGATTCGGTCGGCCGAGATCGCGGCCCTCGCGCGGGAGAGTGGGGCGCGACTCGTCGTGTCGAGCTACAACGAGCCGCTCATCACGGCGGAGTGGGCGGCCGCGGTCTTCGACGAGGCGACACTCCAGGGGATGCTGTGTGCGATCGTGTCAAACGGCAATGGGACGACCGAAGCGCTCGACTTCCTCGGGCCGCGCCTTGGCGCGTGCAAGATCGATCTCAAGGGGTTCCATCCGGACCGCTACCGAGAACTGGGCGGCGACCTCGACCGCGTGATGGAGACCATTCGCTCCGTGCACTCACGCGGAATCTGGCTGGAACTGGTGACGCTCCTCGTCCCCGGATTCAACGACGACCCCGCGGAACTTCGCGACCTTGTCGGCTTCATCGCCTCCGTGGGCCGCGACATCCCGTGGCATGTCACTGCTTTCCACCGCGACTACCAGATGACCGTCGGTCGCGATGCCTGCGCGGAAGACCTTCTGCGCGCCGCCGGAATCGGGAGGGAGGCCGGTCTACGCTTCGTTTACGCGGGCAACCAGCCTGGTCGTGTGGGTGATCTCGAGAATACCCGTTGCCCCTCGTGCGGGACCATGCTCATTTGCCGACGCGGGTACTCGGTGAAGGTGGAGAGGCTGACGAAGGAGGGGCATTGCGGGGGCTGTGGGTGCGTGATTCCCGGGAGGTGGGGCGCGTAAGAACGGACGCTTCGATCCCCCCGAGGGATCTCCTCTGAGTTGCGGAGTTCGATCATGCAGGGGGCCGCGCCCTCTTCACTCGACCCCGCGCCGCTTCAAGCGCAAGCATCCCGGCGAACATTCCCAGAGACATTCCCGCGAAGGTCAGGAAAAAGTGAACTTGCGGCTGGGCGACCCGCACCATGCTCATCATCCAGACCGCCACCTGCATCCCGAGAAGCATTCCCGCGAGGCAGAAAAAGGAGTTGCGCCCGAAGCGCGCCCAGGCCGCGCGCGTCGGCGCGCCATCCCCGGCGAGCATTGCCGCCGCCGGCAGGCATCCCAGCCCCATCAGCCCGTGCATCCAGTTGAAGGGCGAAACAATTCCCAGTCCGAGCACCGATTTTGCACAGCCGCAGAGGCAGACGCCGTCCCGTACGATCGGGCCATAGCCGGCGTCCATCATCCAGCCAGTGACCATCCCCACCGTGCCGAAGCTGAACATTCCCGCCATCGCCGACGGAAGTTCACCTGCTTTGCCGGAGGCCATCCACTGGGTGAGCGCGCAACCCGCCATGATGAACACGAGGATGCACGCCCCCGCAAGCGCCGGCGGCAACGCCGCGTTGAATACCAGGAGCGGTCCGAGGAGGGCGAGGCCGACGCCGAAGGCCAGTGCGGGAACGCGGCGGCCCTGCGATTTTCCAACTGCCGATTGCCGACTGCCAACTGGAGAAGCAGATCCCGACCTGCCTTCCGTGTGGAGAACCGTCGCTCTCGACGGTGTCGCCTGGGAGAATACCGCCGGGTCCGTCTGGATCCCTCGACCCTTGACCCTCGACCCTTGACCCTCCTCCGCTTGGCGCAGTCCCTGCGCGAAGCGGAGGGCCCTTCCTGTCACCGTGAGGCTGGAGACCATCATCAGGAGCGAGGCGACCACGGGGTGGAGGATGCCGCCCGCGGCGAGGACGATGCCGACGAGATTGTAGGCAAGCGCCAGGTGGAGGTTCGCCCGCACGCCGCGCACGGTGGCGCGGCAGATCGCAATCGCGGCGGGGACCGCGGCGAGGTTGTCCGAACAAAGCTGGGCATCGGCCGCCTCGCGGGCGAGCGCGGAGCCCGAGGCGAGCGCCACGCTCGCATGGGCTTGCCCGATCGCCGGGGAATCGTTGATCCCATCGCCTACGTAAAGCGCGCGGCAGCCCTCCGCCCGCATCGTCTCCATGAGCCGCTCCTTGTCCATGGGGGAGAGACTCGCGTGAATCTCGCCGACCGCGAGGCCACGGACGCTTTCGGGGCGATCACCCGTCATCACGACCACGCGCAGGCCCATCCGATCCAAATCGGCGAATGCCTCCATGGCTGATTCCCGCAGGCTTTCGCGCAGGAGGGCCACCGCGGCCGGCTGGCGGTCCACTTTGACGAAAAGCTCGTGCGACCACGGGGCACCCGCGCCGCGCTCGGCGCGAATCGGGACAAAGGCCGCGCGGTCCTTCGCGGAGAGCAACCCCTCGTTGCCAAGTTCCACGAGAAAGCTTCGTCCCTCCTCCGCCACCGCGCCGCGAATTCCGGTGCCCGGGATCGTCTCAACCTTCCCTTCGGCGGCCGCACCTGCCGCCGCCCATTCGCGAAAGGCCCGCGCCATCGGGTGGGCGCTCCCCGACTGGAGCGCGGCCACGCGCGCCTTGAGCCGGGTGCGGTCCACTCCCGGCAGCACGCGAAAATCCACGAGCCGAAGCTCCTCCTCGCTCAGGGTGCCCGTCTTGTCGAAGACCACGACGTCCACCCCCGCGAGTTTCTCGATAAAATTTCCACCCGCTGCCGCGAGCCCGCGCGAGGCGAGGGCTGCGAGGGCGTTCCACACCCCGATCGGGGTCGCCAGCCCCATCGCACACGGACAGGCGACGACGAGGACGGCCAGCCCGTTGAAGAGTCCCTTGACCCACCCTCCCGAGAGACTCCAGCCAACAAAGGTGATCGCTGCCACGGCAAGGACCACCGGCAGAAACCACGCCGTGATCCGGTCAGCTTCCCGCTGGAGCGCCGAGGGGCGGAGTCGCGCCTGCTCCACGCTTGCGAGGAGGGCGTCCAGCCCGCGGGCGTTTCCCGCGGCGGTCGCCTCGATCACGATCGCCTGGTCGAGAACATGGCTTCCGGCGAGGACGCGGTCCCCCTCGCGTCGCGCGACGGGGAAGGCCTCGCCCGTGAGCGGCGTCTCGCGGACGAGCGCCGCGCCCTTCGCGACACGGCCGTCCACGGGAACTCCTTCGCCGGGGCGGACGAGGACGCGGTCGCCGGGTTTTACGGAGGGGGTGGGAACGCGCGCCTCGGTTTCTCCATGGAAGACGGTGCAGGTGTCGAACTCCCGACGAAGGGCGCCGGCGGAGGAGAGGGCCTCGGCGCGTCGGCGCTCGCCGAGGAGGCTGCCGAGGGTGTGGATGGCAACGAGGACGGCGACGACCTCGTAGTAGGTGGCGCCCTGTCCGGTGAGGCTGGAGTGGACGGAAGCGGCGAAGGCGCCGACGATTCCGACGAGGAAGAACTGCTCGATCGAGGCGCGGCCCTCGCGGGCGCGGGCCCATGCCTCGCGGAGGAGGGGGAGCCCGGCGAGGAAGAAGACGAGGAGGGCGAGCGCGGCAAGCAGGCCGTGGAGGATGGGGCGGGCCTTGCCAAACGGGGGGGAGAGGTTGATTGCGAGGCCGAGGACCATGCTTTGCATGGCGACGACCACGGCGAGGGCGAGCCTCATCCAGTCCTTCGGGGTGGTGCCGTCCCCGCAACAGGAAGGGGTTGCCGTCTTGGTTGCGCAGCAGGAACTCATGGGGCTGCGAATATAGCACAGTCCTCGGGTGCTGCGTGCCCGGGGATTATATACGCCCATGTGGGCGTGGGCGGGGCAAAAGGGTTTGCGTTCGAGGGGTTCGTGAGGCAGAAGAGACCGCACAGAGGGTATTTGAAAATTAAACTGCCCTCTGCGAGAGGCCATTTTGGCCAAAGCCAAGGCGCCGAGGCGCGAGAATCCCCATCGTGGGCTTTGAGCGCCGAGGCAACGCTGGATTTGGCCAAAACGGCCCGCGCCCACAGGGTTGCGGCGGCAACGGGCTTTGGGCGGCGTTGTGTCGGCTGGCCAAGCCCGCTGCGGGGATTAGCCAGCCTCCACGCCTTGCCCAGAAGCCCGTGCCGCCAGCAACAGAGGGCAGGGTAATTTTCAAACACCCTCTTATGCTCGCCTGGACCCTTTGGATTAGTTTTCTTGGAGCGGCGACGGTGGCGCTCCTGCCCGCGCACTGGAAATCCGAGGCGCGCTGGCTTGCGCTCCTCTTCGCCTCCGCGGGGCTCGCCCTCGGTCTCTGGGGCTGGTGGGCCTACGACCTTGTCGCCGGCGGCTACCAACTCGGCAACGGCGAGGGCGTCCCGTGGATTCGGAGTCTTGGCATCAGCTTTCGCGTCGGAGCCGACGGCTTCAGTCTCCCACTGATCATCCTTACAGGGGTGATCGGTGTGACCGGGGTACTCTACTCATGGAACGTCGCGGATCGGGTGAACCAGTTCTTCGCGCTCTTCCTCGCACTGCTCGGGGGTGTCTACGGGGTGTTCCTGTCGGTGGACCTCTTTCTCCTCGTGGTGTTCTACGAGATCGCCATCGTCCCGAAGTACTTCCTCATCGCGATCTGGGGGAGCACGCGGAAGGAGTACGGGGCGATGAAGCTCGTGCTCTACAGCTTCGCGGGCGGGGCGCTCATCCTCCTCGGGTTGGCGGGGATCGCCTTCGCGGGCGACCCGGTCGTGAGGAGCTTCGACCTCGAGCGGCTCGCCTCGGTGAACTTCCCTCCGTCCTTCCAGGCATGGGCCTTTCCCGCGTTCTTCCTCGGCTTTGGGATCCTCGCGGGGCTGTGGCCCTTCCACACATGGGCGCCGACGGGCCACGTGGCGGCGCCGACGGCGGCCTCGATGCTCCTCGCGGGCGTGGTGATGAAACTCGGTGCCTACGGCTGTCTTCGGGTGGCGATCGGGCTCTTCCCGGGCGCGCTCGGGGCGACCTTCCTCGGGGTGCCGGGTTTCTGGCGCTGGGCGATTGCCGCGCTCGCGGCAGTGAACATCCTCTACGGGGCGATGGTCGCCCTCGTGCAGCGCGACTTCAAGTTCGTGATCGGCTACTCGAGCGTGAGCCACATGGGTTTCGTCCTCCTCGGGCTGGCCACGCTCAACCTCGCGGGACTCTCCGGCGCGGTGCTCCAGATGTTCTCGCACGGCATCGTGGCCGGGCTCCTTTTCGCGGTGGTCGGGCGGCTCGTGTACGATCGCACCCACACGCGCGAGTTGGACCAGTTGGGAGGTCTCGGGCGGGCGCAGCCCTTCGCGGCGGCGGTCTTCATTCTCGGCGGGCTCGCCTCGATGGGCCTGCCCGGCCTGAGCGGATTCTTCCCCGAGTTGCTCGTCCTCATCGGGAGTTGGAAGGCCTTTGCCTGGGTGCTGATTCCCGTGGGGGTCGGGATGGTGGTGACGGTCGTCTACACGCTCCGGACGATCCACGCGGCGTTCTTCGGCGAGTCGGCGGCCGAGGAGGGGCGCTGGAAGGGACTTCCGCCGGTCACGTTGCCCGAGAAGGTCGCGAGCCTGATCCTCGTGGCGCTGCTCTTCCTCGTCGGGCTCTACCCGCCGGTGCTACTCAACATGATTGATCGCGCGTCGCAACAGTTTCTGGATCGCGCGAAGCAGACGTTGCCCGTGAATCTCGCGCGCCCATGAACCTCCCCGACCTCGTTCCTCTCCTGCGGCTGCTAACACCTGAGATCCTGCTCTCGGCGCTGGCGCTGGGGGTGCTTCTCGGGGAGGCCGCGCTCGGGCGGATGATCGGCGTGGAGAAGCGGCAGGAGCTTCTGGGGTGGCTGGTGCTGGCCGGGCTCACCGGATGCCTCGCGATCCTCGCGGGCCAGATTCTTGGCGGGCAGGTGCTCTCGGTGGGGCGCGGGTCGTACGTGGCCTCGCCCTTCAATGCCCTGATGAAGGCCGTGGCGGCGATCGCAGTGATGGGCTCGATCGTGATGGGCCTGCGGACGCCCTTCGTGCGGCACGTGGGCGAGCATTACGCGCTGGTGCTCTTCTCGCTGCTGGGGATGTTCTTCCTCATTTCGGCGGAGAACCTGCTGATGATCTTCGTGGCGCTGGAACTGGTGAGCCTGCCGCTCTACGCCCTCGTTGCGAGCCAGAAAGGTGCCCGCCGCTCCGTGGAGGGTGGAATGAAGTACCTGCTCTTCGGCGGTCTCTCCGCGGCCTTCCTGCTCTTCGGCATCAGCTATGTGTACGGGTTGAGCGGGCAGGGGAGCCTGGCCGGCCTGCGCGACTGGCTTGTGGAGCAGCGGATGCACGGCGGGCCGGGATCGCTCTTCCTCACCGGCGTCTGCCTGATGATCGTGGGACTCGGCTTCAAGATCGCGGCAGCGCCCTTTCATCTCTGGGCCCCGGATGCCTACGAGGGCGCGCCGCTGCCAGCGGCGGGCATTCTTGCGAGCGCCTCGAAGCTCGCGGGGATTGTGGTCGCGGCGCGGCTTCTGCTCGGGGCCTTTCTCCCCGTGGCGGGAGATGTCCTCGGCTGGCCCACCTCGTGGCATGCGGGCTGGTCCACGGTGGTCGCGTTGCTTGCCGTGGCGAGCCTCACCGTGGGGAATCTCGCGGCGCTCGCGCAGCGCAACGCGAAGCGCTTCATGGCCTATTCGAGCGTGGCCCACGCCGGCAACCTTCTCGTGGCTTTTGTCGCGCTGGACGCTTCGGGGCGGCCCTCGCCCCTGGCGGCCTCGGCGATCGCCTACTATGCGATCGCCTACGCCCTGACGAATGCGGGGGTCTTCGCGGCCATCCACGCGCTGGCATGGGGCGCGCGCGGGGACGACTTCCAGGATCTTCGGGGCGCGGGACGGCGGGCGCCGTTCGCCGCGTTTCTCCTGGTGATCTTCCTGCTCTCGCTGGCGGGGGTGCCGCCGATGGCCGGTTTTTTTGGCAAACTCTACCTTTTTATGGCTGCGCTGCAGGCGGACCCGCAACACTGGGGATTGGCATGGCTCGTCGCCTATGCCCTTGCGATGAACGTGGTGGCCCTGGGCTACTACCTGCGCTTCGCGCGGGTGCTGTGGGTGGATCCCGTCGAGGATCCCCGCCCGATCGCGGTTCCAATCGAGTTGAGCCTTGCCCTCGCGTTGCTGGCCCTTGCGGTGCTCGGCCTCGGGGTGTTCCCGTCAGCCTGTCTTGATACCCTGCAGTCGCTGGGCGGGCTGCTGGCGCTGAGGGGGTAGCGGGGAGCGATGTAAAACAAACAACCCCGACGAGATCGGGGCGGTGGACCGCGGCCAATGAAAAACGGCCAATCCCGAGGAGATCCGGGCGTCCTGTGAAATACGGGGCAGGCGGACTGTGGCTGAGGGGTGATCGGCGTGATCACCCTCCGCCGGGGGCCCAGCGGACGCGGTCGGTGATGAACAGGAACTCGCGGCCGAGGTTCGGCACGGGGGCGCGGAGCGGGAAGTTCTCGGGAACCTGGCGGAAGAGGATGGGAGCCCAGGTGCTCAGGTCGCCGCCCACGATGTCGTTGAAGGGGCGGCCCATCGTGATGGGCGTGAAGTAAATCGCGGAGATCTTGTGGACGTAATCGTTGATCTCGAGGTACTGCGGGACGCTTTTCGGGAGGTCCATGCACGGGGTGTTCCCGTACCAGGCGACGGCCCAGGGCATGTCGCTCATCATCAACTCACCCGGCTCCATCCACTTCGAGACAGTTTGGATCATGGGCGGATAGTAGGGGGGGAAGCGGTAGGGCGGGGGTCGGGGCGGCAGGAGGGCGTAGACGAGGGAGAGGGAGTTGATGAGGATGAAGAGGCTCGACGTGAGGAGCATCACGAGGCGGGAGGAGAGCGACAGGCGATCGTAGAGGATGTAGAAAAAGACGGTGCCGTAGAGGAAGATGAGGGGGATGAGGAGGACGTAAAGGTTTCCGGAATAGGCGCTGGCCTGGTTGATCGATCCGGATTCCGGGTTCCAGATGAAGGGAACCATGAAAACCATCCAGCCGATGCAGTTGAGCATGAACCAGCGCAGTTGCTGCAGCACCGGGGACTTGAAGCCGAGCATGAGTCCCGTGATGGCAAAGAAGCCGAGGTAGTTGGCACCCAGGGATTTGAGTTCCGTCTCGATGAAGCCACGCGAGTTGGCGAGCCACTTGCGCTGCATTTGCTTGGAGCCGAAGTCGTTGAGCTTGGAGATAACCTGCTTTTGGAAGGACTTCTCGGGGAAGAGGTCGGTGTATTCCACCGCCGCGTAGGTGGCCAGGCCAAGGGGGAGGCCGGTGAGGCGCTGGTTGCGGAGCACCCAGGGGGTGGCGAGGGTGGCGACGATCGCGAGCGCGAGTGCGGCGTGGAGGAGGCGTTTGTGGCCGCCGAAGATGAGGAAGTGGGTGGCCAGCGGCAGGAGGAGGAGGCCGAAGCGGTACTTGGTGAGGAAACCAACGCCCACGGCGGTTGCGGCCACCGCAACCCAGAAGACCGACCACCAGCTTTCGGAGAGTTCGTGGAAGCGGATGACCGCATAGATGATCAGGCAGAACAGGAAGAGCAGGAAGGCGAGCGGGGTGGCGGCGATGGCGCAGCGCCAGAGTTGGTTGCAGAGGACGAAGAGGGCGAGGGAGACCAGCGCGACGCGTGGGTCGGCGACGCGGCGGACGGAGAGGAAGAAGAGGGGCGCTGCGAGGAGCAACCACCCCTCCGAGAACATGGCCACCCAGGTCTCGGGCTTGAAGATGGTAAAGGTCTGGCCCGGTGCGATGCTGGTGGAGGGGCGCAGCACTTTGAAGATCTGCGCCAGCATGTAGGGATAGAACGGCGCGTGGTAGATCTCCGGCTGGCGCTGGGTGGTCGCCATGGGATCAATCCCGCGCTTCTGGAAGATCCCCACGACCACGGGGCGGATGTGAAGGGTGGTGTAACCCTGTCCCTCGCTGATCTGCCGCGCGAGGTGGGCCATCTCCATCGGCTCCTCGGCATCGAGCCCCTTGAAATGGATGGAGTGATAGAGCAGGCCGAGTCCCAGGGCGGCGGCCACCATGAAGGATCCCTGCAGGACTTTCCCGCCACGCCCCACGATCAGGGAGTAGACGAAGGTCTGGAGACTAAGATTTCCGAGTGCCATGGGAGAGAAGAGGACAGTGAAAAGGGGGTGGTGAAAAGCAGAAAACGCGAGTGGTCCACCGCGTCAACCTCCCGGGGGGCTCTTCATCTCATTGAGTTTACGGTGGAGCGTGCGTCGGCTGAGCCCGAGAAGTTCTGCCGCCTGGGTGATATTCTGGTCCGTCTGGCGGAGGGCGCGGGTGACGAGGCGGCGCTCGACCTCGGCAAGGTTCAGCGTGTCCGCGACTCCCTTCGCTCCCGGAGGGCTTTCGCCGCTTTCGACCATCATCTCGGGAGGCAGATCCTCCTTCTCCAGCCGCTCCCCGCGGGCGAGGACCACCATGCGATGGATCGCATTCCCGAGTTCCCGGATGTTCCCGGGCCAGCGGTAGCGGCGGAAAATCTCCATGACCTCCGGGGCAAAGCCCGAGAGCTTTTTGCCGTTTTCCCGCGCATGGCGCTGGAGGAAATGGGCGGCCAGCAGGGCGACATCGCCCGGCCGATCTCGGAGCGGGGGGATGTGGAGGGTGATGACGTTGAGGCGGTAGAAAAGGTCCTCGCGGAAGGTTCCCTCCTTCGCCATCTGACGCAGGCTCCGGTTGGTGGCGGCGACGAGGCGGACATCGGTCTGGACCACGCGGTTTCCCCCGACACGCTCGAACTCCCGCGTCTCCAGCACGCGCAGGATTTTTACCTGAACGGAGGGATCAATTTCCCCGATCTCATCAAGGAACAGTGTGCCGCCGTCGGCGGACTCGAAACGACCCTGGCGGCGCTCGACCGCCCCGGTGAAGGCGCCGCGCTCGTGGCCGAAAAGCTCGCTCTCGAGGAGGTTTGAGCTGAGCGCCGCACAATGGACGGCAAGAAAAGGGCCCTTGGCGCGCGGGCTCAGGGTGTGGATTGCTCGCGCGACCAACTCCTTACCGGTTCCGCTCTCGCCCTCGATGAGGATCGTAGCGCGCGAGGGGGCGACCTGCTTGATCGTCTCGAGGACCTCCCGGAGCGCGGGGGAATCGCCCACGATCTCGTGAAGTCCATAGCGCTCGTCGAGCTGCTGCTGCAAGCTCACGTTCTCCCGTTCAAGTCCGCGGGCCCGAAGGAGCTTTGCGAGGCGCATCTCCAACTCGTCGAGTTGCAGGCGACCTTTGGAGATATAGTCGTCCGCCCCCTGCTTCATCGCCTGCACCGCCAGTTCCTCCGATCCATAGGCCGTCATCAGGATGCAGACCGGCGGACGGGAAAGCGCCTTGGCGTGCTGGATAAGTTTCATCCCGTCTTCGCCTGTCATCCGAAGGTCGGAGAGCATCACGTCGAAACGCTCCTCCTCAAGGAGGCGGCGGGCAGAGATGGCATCCTCGGCGAGGGAGACCTCGTACTGTCCCTCAAGCGCGGCGCGCAGGCCTTCGCGCGAGGGCTTTTCGTCGTCCACGATGAGGAGAGTTGGTTTCAAGGGATGACGGCGGCAGGGGTAGTCCTGCATTCATGCGCGGACCGCGGGGCCGCGCCAAGCTGAAAAGTCAGCGCGTCCGCACCACGACCGCACCCCCGCCCTGTTTCTCCGTGCCGGCCGTTGCGATCACGGTGAGCGGCACTCCCGCTTCACGGCGAAGTTCCTCGATGTACTGCGGACGGGTGAAGAGGTAGACGCGGTGCGACCCGCGCAGGAGAGCTACCAGTTCCGCACGACCCGGTTTCGGGGCGGCGTCGTGGTCCCTCGCGATTTCCCAGAGGGGATTTCCCCCATAGCGTGGCACCACCTCCGCGCGAGGACCCATGAGGTAGAAGCTGCCGGAGCCGAAGAAAAACTCGTACATGGCCACGCGGGGACCCTCGCGTGCCGCGAACTCCGGCGGACCGGCCCGGGGATGGAGGTCGAGAGTGATCGGCACGCCGACCGCCTCCCCTTCGGGTATGGCGCGCACGAGGGAACGCCAACTCGAGTTGTGGCCCATGAGCGTTTCGGTCCGTGCGGCGAGGAAGACAATTCCCTGCAAGAGAAGCGTCGCGCAGAGCCACCAGGCCATGGTGCGCCCATGAGTGCGCCAGCCCGCAGAGAGGCGCGAGGCTGCGAAGGCTCCCCCGGCGACCAGGAGCACGGCGGCGGCGGCGGGCGCCAGCCACACGAGCGAGGGTTGGTGGTAGGCCCGATGGACGATCAGCCAGGGCACCAGCGCCAGGACAGGGAGGAACCCCCATGTGGCGAGACGGGACCACGCGGGCGGGGTTGACGGCGCACCGTCGGGTCGTTCCCCCGAGAGCCAGATCCCGACCATCAGGCTGATGGGAGGCAGGAGCGGGAGGATGTAGGTTGGGAGCTTCGAGCCGCTCAGGGTGAAGAGGGTGAATGGGAAGATCACCCACGAGAGAAGGAGGGCGGAAGCGGCCCCATCCGCGCCGCCGGCGCGCCAGCGCGCCCAGTGGCGGCGCATCGCCGGCACGGCGAGAAAAGTCCACGGCCAGCATGCGATTGGAAGGATGAGGAAGAAGTAGTACCAGACCTTCGTGCGCCCCCGACCCGAAACAATGCGATCGCGGATCTCCCCTCGAAGGAAAAAGTCGAGAAGGTCGGGGTTTAGCCACACCATGAGGAGGAACCACGGCAGCGCGATCGCCGCGATCGTGGCGAGTCCTCGCCCCCAGCACATCCTCGGGAGATCGGGAAGGTTTCGCGTCGCGGCGAGGAAGCCGAGTACGGTGAGGCCGGCGACGGCGAGGCCGACCGGACCCTTGTCGAGAAAGGCGAAGGCGAGCGCGAGGTAGAAACCTTGGAGCCATGGGCGGCCGGTCTTTTCGGGGGCAGTGATTCCGCCGCCGACCTGCCACCAGCGCCAGAAGCACCCGAGTGCCAGGGTGATGAACGCGGTGAGCATCATGTCCGGGGTGATGAGCCTCCCTGCCGCGAAGAAGAGGAGCATCGTGGAGAGCACCGCGGCGGAGACGAGGCCGGCGCGGAGGCCGGCCATGCGCCGTCCCATCGCGAAGACCACAAGCACGGTCACGGTGGCCGCGAGTGCGGACGGGAGCCGGGCACCCCATTCGTTTAGTCCGGCAACGCGGAGCCCGGAGGCAACACACCAGTAGATCCACGGGGGCTTGGCGTAGTGCGGCACTCCGTTGAGTCGCGGGACCATCCAGTCTCCGACAACCAACATCTCGCGACCCATCTCGGCATAGCGGCCCTCATCGGGCTCGCCCAGGCCGCGGGAACCGAGCTGGAGAAAGAGCGGGAGGACGATCGTGCCGAGGAATAGGCCAATGGCCCATCGGGGTCTTTCGAGGAGGAAGCTCACGGGCGGTCATCATTGACGGGGACCTCCCCCGCGCTCAACCGTAAAACGCGCGGGGTCCCGGCGGCGGTGCCATCCCGTGTTGGACATTTTCGTCGCGGGCGGCTAAACCCCCGCGATGCATGCGATGTTGATCCTGTGGGTGGGATGGATTCGGGATTGGGGATATGCGGGGGTGGTCATCCTCATGGCGATGGAGAGTTCGATTTTTCCGGTTCCGAGCGAGGTGGTAATTCCTCCCGCGGCCTACCTTACCACGCAGGGAAAAATGAGCTTCTGGGGCGTGGTGATCGCAGGGACGGTGGGTTCCTGGATCGGCGCGGCGGTGACCTACTGGATTGCGCGGGCGATCGGGCGCCTGCTTCTCGTGAGGTTTGGAAAGTACTTCCTCGTGAGCGAGGAGAAGCTTGTGCGGGCCGAGCAGTGGATCGAGCGCTATGAGGCGGGGGGCATCTTTTTTGCGCGGCTGCTCCCCGTGGTGCGGCACCTCATCTCCATCCCGGCGGGAATCGTGAGGATGCGCTTTGGAATTTTCAGTTTAATGACGGTCACGGGTTCCTTCCTCTGGTGTTGGGTGCTGGCGTGGTACGGGCGGAGGGTCATCACCCACGAGATGTTGGAGAGTCCCGAGGGAATGATTCGTGCGGTGAAGGACCAGTCGCTCTGGCTGATCGGTTTTGTGGCCCTGATCTGCGCCCTCTACTTTGTGGTCATGCGGCTTACCGATCCGAAGCGGAAGAAAAAGGCGGGCGGCAAGGCGTGAGGGGGGAGCATGGCGTTTATCGCGCACCCCGGACTCGGGCTTGGCGGGAGAGGAGGAGTCGGATAGGGTAGGCGGCGCCATGGGGAACACGTTTGGCCATCTCTTCCGGGTAACGACCTTCGGCGAGTCGCACGGCGGCGCCGTTGGGGTCGTGGTGGACGGATGTCCCCCGCGTCTACCGCTCGCGGAGCGGGACCTCCAGCCTGACCTGGACCGACGCCGCCCCGGCCAAAGCGCAATCGTGACGCCCCGCGACGAGGCGGATACCGTGGAAATTCTCTCGGGTGTTTTCGAGGGGCGAACGACCGGCACGCCCATCGCAATGATTGTGCGGAACAAGGACGCCCGCGCCGGAGCCTACTCCGAGGTGCGAACAAAGTTCCGCCCCTCGCACGCCGATTTCAGCTACCTGAAAAAGTTTGGCATCCGCGACTGGCGAGGCGGGGGCCGCGCTTCGGCGCGTGAGACCATCGGCCGCGTGGCCGCGGGCGCCATCGCGCGCAAGTGGTTGCGCCGTGAGTTTGGTGTGGAGGTCCTCGCCTGGGTGAGGCAGGTGCACTCGCTCGTCGCGGAGGTGGATCCTGCGCACGTGAGCTTGAAACAGGTTGAGGCGACGCCGGTGCGCTGCCCGAACCCCTCGGCGGCGCGACGGATGATCCGACTCATCGAGCGCATCCGCGCGGCGGGAGATTCCGTCGGTGGGGTGGTGGAGTGCGTCGCGCGCGGCGCGCCGGCCGGCTGGGGCGAGCCCGTTTTCGACAAACTGGAGGCCGACCTGGCGAAGGCGGCGCTCTCGCTTCCCGCGAGCAAGGGGTTCGAGATTGGCTCCGGCTTCGCGGGTGCGGCGATGAAGGGTTCCGAGCACAACGACCGCTTCGTGCGGCGCGGGGGTCGGATTTGCACCCTGACGAACCTTTCCGGCGGCATCCAGGGTGGGATCAGCAATGGCGAGGACATCGTCCTGCGCGTGGCCTTCAAGCCGGTCGCCACCCTGATGCGCCCGCAGCGGACGGTGGACGTGCGCGGGCGGGTGACCGTGCTCGCGCCGAAGGGGCGGCACGACCCATGCGTGCTACCGCGCGCGGTGCCGATGGTGGAGGCGATGGTCCTGCTGGTCCTCGCGGACCACGCGTTGCGCCAGCGCGCGATCGCGGGCTGACGGGGCGCAGTGTCCCCTCAGGGCTGAGACGGCGGTGCTTCCGTGGGAGCGCCCCAGTCGGCCACCTGCTGAAGGAATGCCTTGAGATGCGAGAAGGACGCGTGTTCCCCAAGCGCATCGGCGTGCTGCTGGACAAGGCGGAGGTTTTCGTCATCGCGGAGGGCGGCGAGGGCATCGATCCCGCGAGGAGTGATCTTTGCCGTGCGCCACCCCATCATTCCCGAGTTCCTTGGGCTGGACTCCAAGTTTACGCCCTGCTCGATGAGCCCGGCCTCCCAGAGGAGGAGGCAATGCTCGGTGGCGGCAGGGGAAAACCTACCCAGCAAACCACCGTCCTTCTCGAGACCGAGAAGAATGTGGCGAACGAGCTCCATGTCGGTTTTCATGGCCTGATTGCCAAGGAAATCTAGTCCTTCCCTGGCGTTTTGAAAAGCGTCCATTGCGGAACTTACTGAATGCGTCGATTCAACTCCGCCGATTGCGTTTGCAGGCCCCGTCTATGCGTGGTAACCGGGAGTGTATGAAGATGTCCCGCTTTCTCCTTCTCGTCCTTGCCTTCTCTTCCGCCACGGCCTTCGGGGCTCCCTCCGACACGCCGCTGACCGCATTCGAGACCCTTGCCGCCGCGCGCAAGCAACTCGGCAATGCGGGCTCCAACCTCCTCTCGATGAGCTGCGAGAACACCAAGTTCCGTCCACGCTACTGGTGGATCCGCTTCTTCGACCAGTCCCTCTTCCTCAATATCCGCGCCGTCTATATGATTGGGCCTGAAATGGTCCGCAACGTCGAGCCCGGCAACATCTTCGATGGCGGTGACGAGCGATTTGTGATCCGCCCCGACGAACTCAAGTACGACTCCGAGAAGTGCCTCGTTTTTATCGAGAAGTGCGCGAAAGAGAACGGCATTCCCCTCCATTCCCTGGATATCCTCCTCGAGAAGCCGCACGAAGGGGAAACCAGCCCGCTTTGGACCTTCGACTGGTTCGATGTGAAGCGTAGCTGCCTCGGAAAGATGAAGATCTCCGCCACCACGGGGAAGGTCGTCGAGATCGTGGACCTCAAGATCAAGGCCCCCCGCTACAAGGATGTCAGCCGCAAGAGCATGGCGGGCAGCGTCGAGGACACCTTCACCGGGATTGGAACCGACATGGGGGATTTTTTCAGCGGCAAGCATGCCGCGAGCAAGGAAGGCGCCGACGCCGACAAGCCCGCCAAGGACTCCAAGGAGCCGGCGAAGGACTGACCGAGCCAGCCTGCGAGTTCAGGCTGCCAACATGGTATGAAGGAGACCTGAAGCGGGCCGCCGCACCACGCCTCGCATCTTGAATTCTTCATGGAGCCGGGACGCCCTCGTCTCGCCGGCAGCCTTTTAAAATTCTAGTTTTGCCCTCCAAAGTCCTTCGGCTGCGGGACGAGGGAGGGCTCACCTCCCCAGCTTTTCTCGTGCCGTCTCGTTCATCATCGAGGGATTCCACGGCGGGTCCCAGACCACGTTCACCTGCGACTCACACACGTTAGGCAGGCCCTCGAGCGCTCGTTGGATCCCCTCAACGATCACCTCATGAAGCGGGCAGCCCCGCGTGGTAAGGGTCACCACCACCTCGAGCGTGCCCTCCTGCAGTTCCGCGGAATAGACGAGGCCGAGATCCACGATATTGATCCCGAGTTCGGGATCAATCACAGTGCGCAGCCGCGCCCAGATGTCATTGAGTTCAGGAGAAGTCGGGTTCGTGTTCATGGAAGGGGTCTATTCATGTGTGGTACAGCCGTCCCCGGCTGTGTGACGAGCGGATAAAACCAGTGGCTAAGGATCCGCGCGGCGTTGACGAGGAAAAGCGTGGTCGCCGCGAGCCAGAGGATCGCCGCGGACCGGGCCATCCATGGCGCACCCGAGAGTGCCGCGACAACTACCGCCCCCAGCGCGGCGAGGTAGGTCCAATAGCCAGCAGCCTGAATGTTCGGGGAAAGGAGATCGGCCAGCGACGGTACCGGCTCGCGGCCGATGCGCGGCGCATACACCTTCTGCCAGACAAGAAACGGGAGAATTTTTTGGAGCATTCCGAGGATCGCCGGTGCCACCACGCCGAGGAGCCCGATCACCGGATACGCGGTCTGCCAATGGGCGGCCGCCTCGGAGGAAGAGCGCCCATCGCCTGCCAGCGCGAGCCCCGCGACCGCGGTGGGGAGGAGCGTGGTCACCGCGGTGAGGAACTGGCGAAGTCCCCAGTCGAGTTTTCTTCGCTTGCGGGCACGGAGAATCGCGATCAACTCGATCCCGTAGAGCGCCAGTCCCCCGGCCACCATCCCCCCGCATACGAGGCACACCGTGGGGGTCGCGAAGGCAATCCCCCAGAAAAGTCCCACCATCCCCAGGTTTACGAGCGCGAACGTTCCCCATGCGCGCGACCGGCTCCGCAACTCCGAGAGCGCAAACATTGGCACGAGCCGCAACGAGACACCCACCGTCAGATTCACGAAGACACCCACCACGCCGAGGTGCGCGTGCGCGTGCATCCAGTTCAGCGGATTTCCAGGTAAGAACGGCCAGAACTTGTTTGTCGAGATCGCCAGTCCCGCCCCCATCGTGAGGAAGAGCCAGAGCATCGCCGATGCGATGAAGGCCCCGACGACCTCCGGACGCGGGGCGCGATTCAGCGTGCGCGCGATGTTGACGACAAAAAGGATCATCCCGAGAAAGACGAGCGAGCCCGCATGTCCAACCTGTTTGAAGTCCGAAACTGCGAAAAATGGCACCATAAGGAGGACTCCGAGTGCGTGGGCGACGAAGTGGAAGGAAGCGAGCCGTTCGCTGTGGAGCCGCGTCTCCATCGCCACCGGCCCGATCTGGTAGAGCGCCCCTGCGATTACCGAGAGGATGAACCCGAGGACGAGCAGGTGCACCCAAGCGACGGTATGCGGCCGGTAATGATGCGCCGCGAGAATCGACAGATCGAAAACCAGCCAGATCCCACACGCGATGAGACACCCCAGTCCGAACAGCACGAATCGCATCGCAACCCCTGCCGCCGGCGCATGTGGCGCCGAGTTCATGTCAGCACTTTCATCGCTGGCTGCGCCGAATCTCCGTCACCCAGCTCCCGTCGGCCTGTGCCGCGCCGGTGTGGGAGAATCCGCGCTGATCAAGGATGCCGAGGAGATGGATCGGTCGGCGATCGGTGGTTGCCCGGAGTACTCCACCCACAGGAATCTTCTCCATCGACGCGAGGATGCGGGTCATCGGTTCGGGCGGCTCCAGCCCGCGCGCGTCCACATCCGTGGCCTCCTCGCCCGCGGGGGATTCTGCGGAGGCGTGGCAACCGCAGCCCGAGGGTTTCGCTCCGGGGTCTCCGGCCTTCTCTCGGGTGAAGAGGGTCTCCCAGTGGTCGGCGGCCACCTGGCGGCACTCGTGCGTGAAGCCGAGGTCGCCGAGTACCGAAAAGAGCGGCGACGGTTGGAAGGGCGTCACAAGCCGCAGGCTCTGTCCCAGTGAGAGCGGGCGGGCGGTTTCCATGATGCGGGTGCAGGGCTGCTGCCCCGCGCGAAGGTCTTCGCGCACGTCAAGAAGGATGGAGTCGGTGGATTTCATATCCCTGACTGTAGCGCCATTTTTGGCCTGGTGCTTTGAAACGTGAAAAGAAAAGCGAGATTATTTATCTGAGGCTCTTGCGAACGTCGTCGCAGGGCCTGCGGCCACAAGTTTTTCAAGGGGCTCATCCATCCCTCGCATTTTCTGCATCGCCTGCTAAAACTCTCTCCGAATGAACGGGCGCGATGCCTCCCCACGCGGGTTCTGGTTCCTCATCATCACGCAGTTCCAGGGCGCCTTCTCCGACAACGCGCTCAAAACGCTGGTCACCTTCATCGGGCTGAACCTCGCCGCCACGACGAAGCAGCGCGAGAGCATCGTCCCGCTGATCGGCATCCTGTTCTCGATGCCGTTCATTCTATTTTCGATGGCGGGCGGCTTTCTCGCCGATCGCCTGAGCAAGCGAACGGTGACGATTGGGGTAAAAATCTTCGAAATCGGCATCATGGGTTTTGCCTTCTTCGCGCTCTGGCGCGAGCACCTTCCGATGGCGCTGGCCGCAGTCGCCCTGATGGGCGTCCACAGCGCCTTCTTCGGGCCGTCGAAGTACGGCCTGCTACCGGAACTCCTCCCTGAGAAAAAGCTTTCCTGGGGCAACGGCATCCTCGAGTTGGGCACCTTCATGGCCATCATCACGGGCGGCGCCATCGGCGGGCTGCTCTACGAGGGGTTCAGGGGGCGTCACCAACTCTCCGCACTTGTCCTCCTCGTCCTCGCGGGCGTCGGTCTTGCCTGCAGTCTCGCGATCACGCGTGTGCCGCCTGCCAGCCCCTCCAAGAAGTTTCGCGTCAATTTTCTCGGCGACCTCTGGACGCAGATCCGCACGATCCGTCGCGACCGCGTCCTCTGGCTCGCGGTCCTCGGCAACGTCTACTTCTCCTTCGTCGGCGCGCTCGTTCTCCAAAACGCCATCCTCTTCGGCACCGATACCCTCGCCGTCGGCGAAATCCGCACGAGCTATCTCCAGGTCGCCCTCGCCGTGGGGATCGGACTCGGGAGCTTCGCCGCGGGCTATCTCTCGGGCGGCAAGATCGAGTACGGGCTTGTCCCCCTCGGGTCGATCGGCCTCAGCGTCTTCAACGCCACGCTCGCCTCCCCCGCCCTCAACTACGGGGGCGCGCTTCTTCACCTCGCCCTGCTCGGCTTCTCCGGCGGGTTCTTCATCGTCCCCATCTGTGCAATCATGCAACACCGCCCGACCAGGGGCGAAAGGGGCGCCGTCCTTGCCGCGGGCAACCTCCTCTCCTTCGTTGGGATCGCCCTCGCCTCGGGCGTCTTCTGGGTGCTTACCGCCGCCGTCGGATTCTCCACCCGCCAGATCTTCATGGTCAGCGGGGTGATGACCCTCGGGGCCACCATCTCCCTCGCCATCCTCCTCCCGGACTCCTTCCTCCGTCTCATTCTCTGGATCTTTACCCACTCAATTATTCGCATTCGCGTTGAGGGGCGGGATCACATCCCCGAAAAGGGCGCCGCGCTCTTCGTCTGCAACCGCGTCTCTTTTGCGGATGGCCTTCTCCTGATGGCGGCCACGGACCGGCCGCTGCGCCTCATTGTTGATCAGGGGATCTACGACCAGCCGATCATCAAGCCCTTTGCAAAAATCGCACGCGCCATCCCGATCTCCGCCCGATCGCACCCGCGCGACATGATCCGCTCCTTCCGCGAGGCGAGCGACGCCCTCCACGACGGCGAGGTCGTTGTCATCTTCGTTGAGGGCCAGGTCCCCCGTCGCGGTTTTGAGCGCATCGTGAAGGCTATCGAAGTTCCAATCATCCCCGTCAGTCTCGACAACGTCGGCGGCAGCATCGTTCGCATCGAGAAAGGAGGCTTCTCCTGGAAGTTTCCGCGCCGTCTCTTCTGTCCGGTCAACGTCTGCTTCGGCAAGCCGACGCTTCGTGTTCCTTCGATCGTGGCCACGCCGGGAGTGGGGCAAACGTGTTGATCCCATTCCGCGGCTGAAGATTTACTTTGGCTCTTCGAAAAGGTTCAGAAAGCGGGGGGCGAGGGCCTTCACGCTATGATTCTCGAGGGCGACCCTTCGGCCCCCGACAACCAGACGGCGTCGCATTTCCCGGTCCCGTATGAGTTGGAGGATGCGCGCGCTCCACTCTGCACGGCCCGAGACAAGCAGGCCGTTTTCGCCATCGCGGATGAGCCGCGCCGCCGCGCCAACCCGAGAGGCAATCACGGGAACCCCCGCGGCCCAGAACTGCACGAGGCGGAGGGCTGCCTGGGCCCGATTCCAAGGACTGTCCTGGAGGGGGAGTAAGCCGATGTCCATGTCGGTAAAATCCGCCGTCTCCCCCGCGGCGGAGAGTGACTTCCACTCAATCGGGCAGCGCACAGGAATCGCATGGGGAACCCCCCCGACGATGCGAAAGATAAATGGCACGCGGGAGTGGAGATCAAACAGCGAGGGGAGTGCCTCTCGGAGGTCGGCGTCGGTCGCTCCGTCGGCGATCCAGCCAAGCACGGGGATCTTGAGCATCCGCTTCTCAGGTCTGGTTTCCGTCGCGTCGGCCTCCATTTCCACGGCCGAAGGGAGAAGCACCGGCTCGACCCCTTGGCGCCGCACGAACGCCCCGATCTCCTCGTTCTCGACAACCACCCGCTTCGCGCGCCGACAGATTCCCGCGATGCGGTGCGCGCGGAGCCATGTAAACGACGGAATGTCTCCGCGCCTTCGCCCCAAGTACAGGGGTGCATCGAGGTCGAAGACCATCTTTGCCTCGCGCGAGATCCGCGATTCCAGGTCGAAGAGCGGCGGGGGCAGGATTGGCCTCTGGACGAACACCCAGTTGAAGTCCCGAATCTGATGGAGATCTTGTACTCTCCTCGTGAATGTCCGCATGGCTCGATGCCAGGCGGGCCCGTCCGTCTCGCCGACGGGCGCCGTCTCTCCCGAGCGGATCGCGGGGTGCACCACGCACTCGTGCCCAGCCGACTCGAGTGCAGGCAGGTACTGTAGCGCACGATAGCGGCTGGATAATACCGCTTCGTCGCCCTGCGTGAGGAACAAGATTCGCATCTCCGATAACGGTTGAGGGAGGAAGGGAGGAGGCGCAGGATGCCCCCGACGCAACCGCGTAAACTATGACGGAGGTTCCCCCCAGAGGCAACGTTGCCGTCGCAATCCCCGCTTTCAACGAGGCCCCGCGCCTCGCCAACGTAATCCGAGGCTGCCGCCTAGTCGGGCTGGAGGTCTGGGTCGTCGACGACGGCTCCACGGACGGGACTGGCGAGATCGCGCGGAGCGAGGGGGCAGAGGTCTTGCGCCACGAGCGCAATCTCGGCAAGGGGGCCGCGATCCGCACAGCCCTCACCCGCTTCCTTGCCTCGGAGCGAAGATCGCTCGTCTTCATGGACGCCGATGGCCAACACGACCCCCGCTTTGTTGCCGAATTCCTCCGCGTTGGTGCCACCGCCGACCTCGTTCTCGGGAACCGGATGGCGAATCCCGGTCCAATGCCCCTCGTCCGACGGTGGACGAATCTCACGATGTCTCGTCTCCTTGAATGGATATGCGGGGTTCCAATCCCCGACAGCCAGTGTGGCTACCGCCTCCTTTCGCGGCGTTTCGCGGAGGCATTCCATCCCACGACCTCCCACTTTGAACTGGAAAGCGAGATGCTCGTCCAGGCTTCTCGCTTCGGCTTTCAAATTGGGGAGGTCTCGATTCCGACGGTCTACGGACGTGCTCCCAGCCACATCCACCCCCTCCGCGACACCCTCCGTTTTCTCGGCTTTCTCCTAAAAACAGCCATACTCCCTAGGTAGGGAGTGAGGCTGTATCTTTCCACGCCTTAAAAACGTCCTGAACGGAAATATCCTCGATCGTTCGTGTCTGGCTTTGCAGGACCATCGCCCGCTTTGTCCACGGTCGCCAGCGCGAGGACTCCGACTGGCCGAACATCGTGACGAGCCGCACCCCCATCGCCGCGGCGAGGTGCATCGCCCCTCCGTCGGGGGTCACCATCGAGCGACACTCTGCCAACCGCGCAATGAGGTCCTGCAGGGAAGGGGTTGGGGAAGGTTCCACCGCATTCCCCGCCAGGGCCACGATCTCGGCGGCCTTTGCGTCGTCCCCGGGATGCGTGGGCGTATCGTGGCCGCCCGGTGACCAGAGGAGGAGAATACGTTCTCCAGCGGAGGCAGCCATCGCGCGGGAGAGTTCCGCAAAACGCGCCGCGGGCCAGCGGTTCCCGGGTTTGCGGCTGGTAATCTGGAGGGCAATGCGGCTCCCGGTGGCCCGCACCGGATATTCGATTTCGGTGGGAGGCTCCTCGGCAACACCGAGCGCATACGCGACAAGCCGCCAACTGTACTCAACCTCGTGGAGACCCTCCTGCCATGCGGGTCCCTCGGCGCCGGGACCGTAGCTAAAAACGCGCCGTGCGCGCGCCCAGCGGGCAAAGGAATGCGCCTGTCGGCTCTCGCCCCCGAGGAGAAGGAATGCGGCGTCGCACGGCCACGCGAGGAGCCCCGCATAGAAGCCTCCGAGGCGGGCTACCTGCGCGGGACCAAACCCGGCATGCTTGAACTTCGTATAGACCACGAGACGGTCCACCCAGCGTGGCACAAGGGGTTCAACGACCGCCGCATTGTAGCTGTTCACGAGCAGGCGAATCTCCACTCCCGGCAGCCGATCGCGAGCGAGGCGAATCGCGGGGATCGAACAGACGAGATCCCCGATGTTGTCGTTCCGCACCAGAAGAACACGCTTCATTGAGGGTTTTCCATTTTGCGGAGAAGCCACGGATGAAACACGGATAGCAGAATCAGAATGTCAGGTCCGCTACACGGACCCGACATGCTCCGTGCCCAGAGTGCCGAGATCCTTTCACGGAGTGCACGCCGATTTCATGTGATGGAATCGGCGCACTCCTCTATCCGTGAACATCCGTGTTTCATCCGTGGCTTCTCCGATAGCCGGTTTTTCCACATCTTCACTCAGTACGCGTTGCGAAAGCTGATGAGGGTTGCCACCATGATTCGCAGGTCGAACCAGAGCGACCAGTTCTCGAAGTAGTACAGGTCGTAGCGCACACGATCCTCGATCGGGGTGTTTCCGCGGAGCCCGTTCACCTGCGCCCAGCCCGTCATTCCCGGCTTGTAGGCATGGCGCGGCATGTAGTGGCGAATCTCCTCCTTGAACTGCTCGACGAAGACCGGGCGCTCCGGCCGCGGCCCCACAAGGCTCATGTCGCCGCGCAGCACATTCCAGAACTGCGGGATTTCATCGAGATTGAGGCGCCGCAAGAAAGACCCCACGCGCGTCCGTCGCGGGTCGTTCTCGCTCGCCCACACGGGACCCGTCTCCTTCTCCGCGTCCGCGCGCATCGTTCGCAGCTTGAATATACGGAAAGGGCGACCCTCGCGACCGCAACGTTCCTGTGAGTAGAAGATCGGCCCCCGAGCCTCGATGCGAGTGACCGCCGCGGAAAGGGCCATGATGGGCGCGCCCAGCAACAACCCGACCAGTGCCCCCGCGAGGTCCATCGCCCGCTTGAGGACCCGGTTCACGGGATGGTCGAGCGGGAAGTCGCCCAACCCGAGGAGCGGCACCCCGCTCACGAAGTCCAGGTGCACCCGCGAGGCCAGCACCTCGAAAAGGTCCGGCACGAGGCGGAAGGAAACCATGTGCTGCTCGCAAGCGAGGATCCAGAGACTGATCTGGCGCGACGGGAAATGCAGGGTTGCGAGGATCACCTCATCCACCTCGAGGGTGTCGAGTTTTTCCTCCAGCGTCTCGCAACGCCCGAGGCATCGAACCCCCACCGGGAGGTCCGCGGGCACCTCGTCGGAAAGCACGCCCACGATCTCTCGCCCGGAGTTGATATCCTCGCGCACATGCCGCACGAGGTCCGCCCCCCGTTCTCCCCAGCCGACGACGAGGGCGCGGACCAGGAGGTTTTGCCGACGGAGGAACCGTCCCCATGAGGCGCGCAGGGAGTTGCGAAGCAAAAGGAGCCAGAGAAGTCCGAGCACGCCCATGATCCCCACGGTGAGCCGCGAAAATTGATACTGCGTTCGGAGAAAGAAGCTCATCGCGAAGAGCGCCGCCAGTGAGACGACCATTCCCTGCGCCACCCGTGCCGCCTCGACCATGAACGGAAGCGGCGCACGAATATTGTAGAGCCCAAGCCGCTGGAAAATTACGGTGAGGATTCCGACCCAAAGCGTCACGACAGCCAGGTAGTTTCCGATCGGCGGCGTATCCGCCACCGGGATCACGCCCAACTCAAAGCGCCCGATCCATGCGCACGCGAAGGCCAGGTACATGGCCGCCACGTCGCTCAGGAGGGTCAACCCCACGGTCCATGCGCGCACATCCTTCCTTCGAAGCATGCCCGGAAGCATCCCTTTTCCGCCCTCCTGCCTCAAGCCCCAAGCGAGTCCCTCATCCCTTCAGCCCCTGTGGGGGGACAGCATATACCGCAGAATTCCTTCGCGAAATCGGGCGCGGCTGAACTTTTCTGCCTGGGCGCGCAGTGCGGACGGGTCCCACGCGCGGCGGTCGGCCTGCCCGAGCGCGGCGAGAAGGGACTCGACCGTCGGCTCGCCGAAGAACACGCCGGTCTCCCCCTCGCGCACCGTCTCGCGGACGCCGCCCACGCCATAGGCCACCACGGGGCAGCCGCAGGCCTGCGCCTCCAGCGGCACGATCCCGAAATCCTCCTCGCCGGGGAAGACCAGGGCCCGTGCCTTCCCATAAAGCTCGCGCACCTTCTCGTCCGACTGCCAGCCAAGGAACTCCACGTTCGAGGGGGACGTCCTGCGTAACGCATCGAGCATCGTGCCCTTCCCCACCACGACCAGGCGCCGCCGCCAGCGGCGAAAGGCCTCGATCGCGAGGTCGGCCCGCTTGTACGGCTCGAGCGCTCCCGCCATCAGGTAAAAATCATCGCGCCCGCCGTCGTCCGCGGGCGGGCGGTAGAACTCCGTGTCGGCTGGCGGGCAGATCACCGACGCCTCGCGCCTGTAGAAACGGCGGATGCGGTCGGCCACATGTTTTGAGATGCCGACAAACTCGTCCACCTGTGCATTCGAGCGCAGGTCCCATGCGCGCAGCGGGGCACGGACCGTCCGCAACGCGAGCTGTTTCCAGTCGCCAGTGTAGTAATGGTCCGTCTGGCACCAGATGTAGCGCATCGGGGTGAAGCAGTAGCAGACACGCCGCTTCGCACGGGGAAACTTTACCCCCTTGGCCACCGCGTGGCAGGAGCTGAGGACGAGGTCGTACTCCTCTCCGCCCGTGTTCCACGCCTCGACCATCGCCGGTAAAAGCGGCAGGTAGTAGCGGTAATGCTTCGCCGCGCCCGGCATCCGCTGGAGCGCCGAGGTGCGGATGTCCATCCGCTCGATCGCCGGCGACACGCTTCCCTTCACATGGAGGAGCGTGAAGAGGTGTGCGTCGGGAAACAGCTCGCAGAATACCTCGAGGCACTTCTCCCCCCCGCGCATCCCCGTCAGCCAGTCATGGACGAGGGCGACCTTCATGGGAGAAGCGAGGAGCGAGGAGCGATAAGAAAAACCGAATCATGCCTGTCTTCTGGAGGGCCGCCGTGACGGCGGCCGCAGGAAAGGAGACGGACGGCGACACGCCGTCCCTCCAATCGTGATTCGGCCATGGAATCCCTCTTCTGGAGGGGCGCGCTCCGTCGTGCCCATCCACGGAAAATTTGATCTCGGAATGTCACGGGTTGTTGTGAGAAATAGCAGAAAAGGCTCTGGTTGGGCGAGCGCGCCCTCGGACTTCCTGCGAATGAGCTTTGAACTTCAATCTTCAAACTTCTAGCTTCCAGCTTCCAACTTTGACCTCCTTCCCATGAAAACCGCCCTCATCTCCGTTTCCGACAAGACCGGCATCCTCGATCTCGCCCGCGCCGTCGCCGCCACGGGGGCTGAGATTCTCTCCACCGGCGGCACCGCCCGGGCCCTCCGCGAAGCCGGCATCCCGACCCGCGAGGTGAGCGATTACACCGGATTTCCCGAGATGATGGATGGTCGTGTGAAAACGCTCCACCCAAAGATCCACGGTGGCCTCCTCCACCTGCGCGACCACCCCGAGCACGTCCGCCAGGCGAAGGAGCACGGGATCGGGCCGATCGACCTCGTGGTTGTCAACCTCTACCCCTTCGAGGCGACCATCGCGAAGCCCGGCTGCACCCGCGAGGAGGCCATCGAGCAGATCGACATTGGCGGCCCCTCGATGCTCCGCAGCGCCGCGAAGAACCACCAGAGCGTGACCGTGGTGGTGGATCCCGCCGACTACGCGGTCGTCATCTCAGAACTGAAGGCCCACGGGGAAACCACCATCGAAACGCGCCGCCGCCTCGCGACGAAGGTCTACGCAACCACCGCCCGCTACGACTCGGCGATCGCCGCGTACCTCGCGAAGGCGGAGGGCGGCGCCGTCCTTCCCGAGGTCTTCGCCCCGCAACTCCGCAAGGCCCAGGCTCTCCGCTACGGGGAGAACCCCCACCAGCAGGCCGCCCTCTACGGCGACTTCTTCCAGTACTTCGAGCAACTCCACGGCAAGGAGCTTTCCTACAACAACCTCCTCGACCTCACTGCCGCCGTGGAACTCATCGGCGAGTTCGACGAGCCGACGGTCGCCATCCTCAAGCATAACAACCCCTGCGGTGTCGGCCAGGGTGCTTCGCTCGCCGCCGCCTGGGACCACGCCTTCGCCACCGACCGCCAGGCCCCGTACGGGGGGATCATCGTCACCAATCGCCCGCTCGATCTCGGTCTCGCAGGGAAGATCTCCGAGATTTTCAGTGAAGTGATCATCGCCCCCACCTTCCAGCCCGACGCACGCGATCTCCTCGAAAAGAAGAAGAACCTCCGCCTCATGGTCCAGAAAACGGCCAAGCTCCCCGCCTTGGGCAGCCTCGAATCCCGCTCCTGTCCCGGTGGCGCGCTCGTGCAGCAGGCGGATGCCGCCCCCCAACCCGAGTCGGAGTGGAAGGTCGTCACGAAGCGTGCACCCACCACTGACGAGATGCGCGCCCTGCGCTTCGGCTGGCGTGTCGTCAAACGCGTGAAATCCAACGCGATTGTCTTTGCCGGGCCCGACCGCACCCTCGGCATCGGTGCGGGGCAGATGAGCCGTATCGACTCCACGCACATCGCCGCGTGGAAGGCGAAGGAGGCGGGGCTCTCCCTCGCCGGCTGCGCGGTCGCCTCGGACGCATTCTTCCCATTCCCCGACGGACTCCTCGCGGCGGCCGACGCCGGCGCGAAGGCGGCGATCCAGCCCGGCGGCTCCGTGAAGGACGCTGAGGTGATCGCTGCCGCTGACGCACGCGGCATCGCGATGGTCTTCACCGGCCGCCGCCACTTCCGCCACTGACCGCAGCAGGTCCTCGCCGAATCAGAACGTCCGCGCGCGGAAGGAGGCGCTGCATGCGCGCAGCGCGGCGCGAAGGTCCGCGACCGTTGGCTGGCCGGGTGCGGTTGGCCTGCCCAGTGTCGCGTAGGCAAGGAGGGAACCGATGGCGGAAAGATAGACCCGCAGGGGCAGCCCCGCCGCCCCCATCCCGAGCAGGCAAAGCGGGTGGCGGTGGTGCTCCAGCATCAGGTCCACCAGCGTCGAATGGTCTTTTGCGGATCGGACCATCAGCGCCATCTTCACAATATCCGCCCCGGCATCTGCCGCGCGGCGGATAAGGCGGTCGAGCGCGGCGCGCGACGGCGTGCGCTGGAAGTTATGGTGCGAAACCACCACCGCGCAGCCCGATGCCCGGGCCGTCTTCACGACCACGGGGAGATGGTGGCTGAGGAGTTCGATGTCCACCATCGAGCAAACGGACGCGGCCGCCCCGAGAAGTGCGGCGCGTTCGGCGTTGTCGTCGGCCCACCCGCCCCCCTCGGCTCCCATGCGGCAGGTGACCAGGGTCGGCGTACCCTCCTTCTCGAGTCGTCCACAGAGGCGAATCGCCTCGACGAGCCTCGTCTTCGGGTAGAGGTCGAGGCGTGCCTCGACAGCGTCGACTCCACGCTGTCGAAGGCCCAGGCGCGCGATGCGGCGCAGGGCCGCAAGGTCAGAAGCCACGCCGACAAGCAGAGGGGGAGGAGGGAGGGGACGCATAAGGAAAACTCCGTTGGGAACGACGATGTCAGGTTACTCCCAAACCGGGCGGGGCTTCAAGCCCCGAAGGCGACCAGTTTGTTAGCGGTTCCCGCCGGCGTTGACGGCGAGGGTGAGGATCGCGTCTTTCATCCCGTGGATGAGTTTCTTCTCCGCGGGGCAGATCGTGGCGAGGACGCCGCCGAGGCGGGCCTCGTTGCCGTCCACGAACCAGTAGGGGCAGAGGCGGGCCCTCCCACGCATCGGAACGAGACCGCCCTTTTCGAAGTCGAACCATTCGTGATCCACGAGCCGTGCGCGTGCAAAGGGCTGCAGGATGCGCGGCTCATGTGAAAAGGCATCGAGGGCGTCCGCCACCACCCGCCGCCACTCGTCCGCGGGCAGGTCGCTTCCCACCCACACGCCCCGGCTTCCCCACGCGAGAGGGGAGAAGCCCGAGACCTTGAGCACGAGATCGCGCTGCTTCTGGGAAAAATCGCCGAGCTGGAGCCAGTCGTGAATTTCGAGGCGTGGGATCACCGCATGGGGAGGTAAAGGCGCGGGGTCGAGCAGCCACGTGAACGGGATCACCTCCCGCAAGTCGCGGAAGTAGCGGTCGCCTAACTCGCGCCGCCAGAACCCCGCGAGCTGAGGAAACCAGAAAAGGGCCATCCAAAGTTTTTCCTCAAGTTGTGGTTTGAAAGGGGGGGTCACCCGCACGAGACCCTTGCGCGTCGCGTCGGCGAGGCGCTGCCAGTTTGCGATGTTTGGCAGGTCAAAAAGCTCAAAAAAGCGATAGACCGTCCCAACACGCGCCCCGCCAAGAAAGACCCCCTCGTCGCGGTACTCGAGGTCTCCCGGCGCGCAGACGCGACAGGAGAAGCTGGAAGCTGGAAGCTGGGAGTCGGAAGGGGAGTTGGAGGGGCCGGCCTTGAAGTCTGAGGTCCGATCATCGGCGACCCCGCCAGGAGCGGGGCCGGTGGGCGATTGGCGATTGGCGATTTCCGCGATCCACTCCATTTCGGGGCGGTAATCCTTCGCCTCGTCAGAAACCACGATGGCCGCGATTCCATCCCCCCTGGCAAGGATCGCACGGAAGCCTTCCAGCATCCCGTCCGAGGCGTGGGGCGTAGAGCATGAGGCGGTGGCCGCGCCGTAGGCGTCCTGCATCCACGCGGTGACGCCGATGCCTCCGGGAACGGAATCGATCTCCGTGAGCACGAAGCCCTCCTCCGTGAGGAGGAGGTCGGGGCGGATCACGGCGGGCAGGTTGTTCTTCCACGCGGCCTCCCGGGCGAGGGCGACGATTTCGGGTGGCTTTCCGGCATCGAGGGTGCGCGCGATCCATTCGGGCTCCTTGCCCTCGACACTCCGACGGTAGAGGAGATTGGCGGCGCGGGAGAAACCGAGCAGGCGAGGCCCGAGGTCCTCGATGCGTTGGAAGAGCTTTGGGTCGAGCGAAAGCGGACTCGGGGCAACGCGCCACTCCTTCTCCGCGAAAAGCCCGGAAGCGGGAAAGGCTGCGCGGAGGGCGGAGGCCGCGGCGGACGGGGTGGGGGACGCGTTCACTCGGCTTCTGCCACGGGATGAAAGGCGTGCGGCGGCGAGGCCTTCGCGAGATGTCCACGCGTGGCGTTAATCCGTGCCAGGGTGGCCTCGGCGGCGCAACGGGCAGACTCCTGTTTCGGGTGACGGATATGACGGTAGCCGCTCACCTGTTCGGGGCAGCGCAGGACGGAGAGCCAGGCATCATATTCCGCGGCGTTGGTCGGGTCGAAGGCGCCCACCTCGCGGGAGTACCAGTCGCGGAACTCCTTCTCCGTGCGGTGCCAATCGGGCAAGAGTCGGCGGAGAAACTTCATCCGCTTCATGATGTTGAGCTGCCAGTTGCATGTGCGGATGTCGAACTCGATGAAGAAGCGGCCGAACTCGAAGCGAGGGCGGTTGATGTGGCGATAGGAGATCGAGTCGCCGCGGGCGGGGTCCACGCTGTAGCGCTCGCGGTCGCGCTCGATCTTCTCGGGGTTCGTGAGCAGGTGGGCCACCCAGACCTCGTCCTTGATGAGCATGACCTTCGCGAGGTTCCAGATCACGGAGCGGGTGGCGGCAAAGTTGTAGTCGGCGGTGTCGCGTGCAAAGACGCCCTTTACAAGGTCGAGGTAGCGCTTCGCGTAAGCCGCGTTCTCGAACCAGAGGAGGTCGGCGACGCGCACGGCGAGGTCCCGGAAGTTTTCCTCGGGGAGGGTCATCCCCTGCTTCGCGTGGTCCATGAGGTGGCGGTAGGCGGCGGCGGCGCGTCCCCGCGACGGGTGATGGCGGTCCAGGAGTTCCGCCTTTTGATCGAGGAGGTCGAGATAACGCAGAGGGAGACCGTCCTCGCTGAAGCGGGCGGGTTCCATTGCGATGCGACGGCCGAGTTGGAAGGCCTGGACGTTCTCGCGACCGGCAGCCCCCATCGTCTGTTCGATGGCCCAGACAAGGTTGGCGGTGGAGATGGGGAGGAGTCCCTTCTGGCAGGCTACGCCAAGGAGCATCGCATTGGTGAGAAGCTTGCTGCCAAAGTACTTTTCCGAGAGATGTGAGAGGTTGTGACCGAAGTAGTCCTCGCGCCGTGTGGAGCAGCGGATTGACTCCTCGAGCTTCGCCGGGTCGAAGTCCTCTCGCCCGAGCAGGGTAAGGATCGTGGGAGTCTTCTCGGTATTGATGATGGCGGCGGTGCGCTCGGGGTTCGCGATGCGCTGGTTGCCGCGTGGGTCTAACCCGCGCGCGGCCTCGAGGATGTCCACGCCGAGGATTAGGTCGGCCTTGCCGAAGGGGATAATGTTCGAGGTGATCGCGCCGTTGCGATAAAACGAAATCTGCGAATAAACCCCACCGTTGCGGATCGCGAGGCCCTTCTTGTCGCAGAAGAGCACGCGGTAGCCCTCGCGGAAGCCCGCGCGGACGAGTGTGGCTGTCGCCACGCCGATGCCCATCCCCCCGACGCCCGCGAGGTAGACGTGCCAGGACTCCGAGACGACCCGGCGGACCGGCGGCTCGGGCAGGTGATTGAGATCAATCCCCGAAAGCGGCGATGGGGGCGGGGTGCGGCGGTGAACGATCACCTCCTCGAAGGCGGGGCATGCGCGCGTCTTGGCACAGGCGGTATCAGCCACGCACCAGGAGAGATCGGTCTGCACCTTGGTTCCGTACGGGGTGTCGGTGAAGGTCAACCCCGGGCATCCGGTGGCGCGCGTGCATTCGAGGCAGAACTCGCACGCCTCGGTGGCGACGTTCACATGGGTCTTCTTGCGGAGGAAGCCAAACTCCCGGGCCTCCTTCCGCTCGCGACGGGATTCCCGACGGTGAAAGGTAATCCCGCACTCCTTGTCCGCGATCACAACCTTGACCCCGCTGCGCAGGATCACGGATTCAAGCGTGGAACGGTAGCTGTCGCGGCAGGCGGGGTTCACCCGCACCACCTCGGTGCGACCGAGGCCCATCATTGCCTCGACGATGCGGTCCATGCTCTGGCGCCGCTGCAGCTCCCCAAGAAGGTCGGCTTCCAGCCCGGGGGTTGGCTGGTGCCCCGTCATGGCCGTGGTGGAATTATCCAGGATCACGTAGGTGATGTCCTGCCCCTCCTTGACGGAGTTGGAGATGGCGACCTGCCCCGAGTGGAAGAAGGTCGAGTCGCCCATGAAGACGACCTGCTTGTTGACGATGAAGGGATCGATTCCCGCGCCGGTGGCCCCGCCGAGGCCCATACCGGAGTAGTTGTGCATCAGGTCCTTGTTCGGCTCGAACATCAGCATCGTGTAGCAGCCCGTGTCGCCATGGAAGAGGAGGTCCACGGGATCGCGGCGGTGCGAGCGGCGCATGTAGTGGGCGTCGCGGAAGTCGCGCTTGATCTCGATCAGAACGCTGGAGGAGTCGCGGTGCGGGCAGCCGGGGCAAAAGGTTGGCGTGCGCGCCACAAGATCCACTTCGAAGCCGCGTGTGGCGGCTACGGGGTTGGCCGCGTGTTCGAGTCGTACCGTGGTCTCCACGCCCCCGTGGCGTGCGAGGACCGGACCCAGTTTTTCAACCAGGATCGAGGGGTGGAGGCCGAGCGTGTCCGGAATTGCCCCGCCATCCGGCAGGCGCTTGCCCCACACGGGTGGGAAGTCCGGGGTCTTCGTCCCCCGCGAGGCCTCGCGCGTGCGCACCGCATTGAGGATTCCCACTACTTGCTCCTCGATGAAGGCGCGGCGCTCCTCGACCACGATGAGCTGGTGTGCGTGCCCCGCAAAGCTTTCCACCACGTGCGGGTCAATCGGGTAGGTGATCCCGAGTTTCAGGATCGGAAAACGACCCGCCAACCCCATCTCGGAGAGGGCGTGCTGGAGATAGCCATAGGCCTGCCCCGAGGTGATGAAACCAAGCGGCGCGCCGGGCCGCGAGTTGACCACGCGGTCCACGCCGAGGCGGGTGGCCTCCTTCCAGAGTAGGCGGCGGCGGGCATCGAGTTCCTCTTCCTTGCGCCCCGTCCGCGGCGGGAGAAGCACCGTCTGGTCCACGGGAATCCCTGCCGTGCGAATCTCCGAGGGGTTCAGGACACTCGTCTCGGGCCATTGGTTGCGGCGCACTCGCACCGAGCCGCCCCCATCAGCCTGGTTGGTCGTGACAAGGTAGCCCAAGTAGAAGCCCGAGGCGCATGAGAGCTTGAAGGCGACGTCCATCCAATCCTTGAGTTCCTGTGGGTCCGAGGGCTCCAGGACCGGAATAAAGAGATGGCGTGCGAGGAAGCGGGAATCGGTGGGAACCTGGGTGGAGTCGCTCCACGGATCATCCCCCATGATGACGACGGCGCCGCCCTCGCGGTGGGCGCCGGCGAGGTTGCCGAGGGCAAGCGCGTCTGAGGCGACATGAACGCCGACGCTCTTCATGGCGGCGACGCCGCGGAGACCAAGCATCTGTGAGCCGTTGAGCATCGCCACGGAGATCGCCTCGTTGTTGGCGATCGTCGCATGGATCCCGTGTGCGAGAGGCAGCTCGCGAGCCGCCTCGATCGCGTCGAAAAATCCGGCGATCGGCGATCCGGGGTAGCCCGTCCAGAGATGGGTTCCTCCCTCGACCTCGAGAAGCCCCTTAAGGAGCAGTTCGCAGCCCGTATAAACCTCGAGCCCTTCCTCCTTCAGGAAGCGGGGATCAACTTTGCCCGGAACGTTCTTGGCCATGATGGCTACGGGGGGACATCGAAGAACAGAGGTCGCGAGGCGGCCCCGTCCTAGAAAACGTCCACAACCATCTGCCGCATGGTGGGCTGCACGCGGAAGGCGGGGATTGGCGAGGAAAAGAGATCGTCGGCGATTTGTTGGATCGCGCGGTCCACGGCACGCTTCATCTCGTCGCGCACGAGCAGGCCGTCATTGAAGAGCCACACCGAGCGCCCGTAGGATGGGGATTCATAGGAGAAAAAGCCGTAGGCATCGCAGAGGGTGTTGTAGCGGAGGCGCCAGTTCTGCGCGAACTGTCCGCTGTTCCTCTCGATCGAGAGTTGCTGGAAGCGCGCCGGCTCACGAAATACCATCCACGAAATATCGGTGTTGAGCATCACCTGCGGGGAGGTTCCCGTATTCTCGATGCCCACGAAGTTTGGACGGAAGGTCACCACCACAAGGCGGTCAAAGGGATACCACGTCAGGGGCACCTGCTCCCCCGGCGCCTTTTGGATGAAGACCACCTCGCTCTTCGTGTGGGCACGGAGGTTTTCCTGCAGCTTCGCTTGAAAGAGCCCCAACATCCCTCGACGCTCCAAGACGAACTGCGCCCTGCGCGCAAACTGCGCCGAGATGTCGTCCGTCGGCGCCAGCCCATTCGCGCCCGTCCAGCTCGCACCGAGGGCATCGAGCAGGCCGAATCCCGCGGAAACCATCTGTGCATCCACCTCGCTCGATTCGATAACGACCACCACGCGGTCCGAGTCCACCCAAGCCCCGCGGTTCAGCGGCTTCTTCGAGTACCAGAGAGTCGCCTGCTTCGGCTCGGGTGGCGGGGTTGTTGCGCATCCTGAAAGAAAGAGTGCCCCAAGCCCCGCGAGTACGGCGGCCAAGAAAATGGAACGCAGGGAGTTCATTAGAAAAGAGCGCGTTACATCAAAAATAAAAAAAAGGATCAGAGTGTCCAATACCTCAGGAAATCGTGTTTTTCAAACACTCTTTTTCAAACCTCCAATGAAAGCGCCGCTCCCGCCCTCTTCTCAGGCGACCAACCGCCGTTGCCATTCCCGAACTCGCAGCTCGGTCTGGCGTGGGCCGGGCGCTCCCTCCACCGCGTCCCGTCGCCGCAGGGCCCGTCGCAGATCCAGCGCCCCTCTCGCGCAGGACGGAAACAGGGGATGCGCCTTCTTCCAATCCGCCGTCCCCAGCCGATCCAGCGCCACCCCGCGCACCTCGGCCAGTTTTACCGCCGTACCCGCCGCGTGGTGGGCCTGACGAAACGGCACCCCCCGCCGCACGAGTTCCTCCGCAAGTTCGGTCGCCAGCATCGAGGGATCCGAGAGCGCACGCAGGCAGCCCTCCTGGCAAAAGCGGCTCCCCGCGATCATCCCGCGAAAAATCGAGAGCGTCGCCCCCAGCGATCGCGCCGAGTCGAAAAGGGGTTCCTTGTCCTCCTGCATGTCGCGGTTGTAGGCCAGGGGCAATCCCTTGAGGACGGTCAGCAGAGTCACGAGGTTCCCCACCAGCCGCCCCGACTTGCCGCGCCCCAGTTCCGCCACGTCCGGATTCCGCTTCTGCGGCATCAGCGAGGAGCCCGTGGTGTGCGACTCGGGCAGCGTGATGAATCCAAACTCCACTGTGCTCCAGAGAATCAGGTCCTCCGCGAGCCGCGAGAGATGCACTCCCGCCAGCGCCGCGACAAAAAGGAACTCCGCGGCAAAATCGCGGTCCGCCACCGCGTCCATCGAGTTTGCGCATGGAGCGCGAAACCCGAGCAGCCGGGCCGTCACGCCTCGCCGAATCCCGAGGCCGGTCCCCGCCAGCGCCCCCGCCCCCAGCGGGCATTCCCCCGCCCGCCGCGCGCAGTCCACGAAACGATCGCGATCCCGCTCCAACATCTCCACGTAGGCCAGCAGGTGATGCGCCGCCAGCACCGGCTGCGCCCTTTGGAGGTGCGTATAGCCCGGCATCGGCAGTAAATGTCCCCGGGGCAAGCCCAGCGCGGGCTTCGACAATCGCGCGCGGCTCGCGAGACCGACCAGCGCTCCCTGCAACCGCACGATCGCATTCCCCATGCTTGCGCAGGTCTCCCGCACCCAAAGCCTCAGGTCTGTCGCCACCTGGTCATTGCGGCTCCGCGCCGTGTGCAGCCGCGCACCCGCGGGAATCCGCCGCGTGAGCGCCGCCTCGATGTTCATGTGGACGTCCTCAAGCCCCGCCTCCCAACGAAATTTTCCTGCGCCAATCTCCCGCCCAATCAACCGGAGCCCCGAGACAATTCGGGCCCGGTCCCGTGCGGTAATCAGCCCGACCTTTGCCAGCATCGTCGCGTGCGCGATGGATCCCGAGATGTCGTGCGACGCGAGCGCGCGGTCGAATGAGACCGACTCCAAGTAACCTGCCACCTCCACATTCGGGCCGTATGAAAACCGACCGCTTCGAGAGAGGATTTTACGCGCCATGGTAGGTCGTCCGCGCTCGCACGCGGAGTTAGTGGTTAAGCTGTTTGGTAATCTGGTTAACGGCCTGTTTGAGTGCGGGGTTGGACTTGAGCCTGG
>CAZZBZ010000013.1:57160-59687 GCA_964653025.1 uncultured Verrucomicrobiota bacterium | reverse complement strand
GCCAGCCTTGGCCCGCTCGACGTGCGCCGAAAGTGCGCTGCCTTCGCCACGAAGTACATCGACATCCAACGCCGCCAGTTCAAGCGCCTCGGCGTGCTCGGGGACTGGGAGCGCCCCTACCTCACCATGGACCGCGGCTATGAGGCCGAGATCCTCCGCGTCTTCGCCGAGTTCGCCGGGCAGGGCCTCGTCTACCGCGGACGCCGCCCCGTCCACTGGAGCACCGGTGCCCAGACCGCCCTCGCCGAGGCCGAGGTGGAGTACGCCGAAAAGGACTCCCCCGCGATCTTTGTGAAGTTCCCCGTGGTCGGCATGCCGAAGACCTCCGTGGTCATCTGGACGACCACCCCGTGGACGCTCCCCGCCAACCTCGCGGTCGCGATCCATCCCCGCTTCCAGTACGCCGAGTACGACCTCGGCGGCGAAAGGGTGATCCTCTGCGACGGCCTCCCCGCCGCCACCTACGAGAAGCTCGGCGTCACGCCGAAGCCGGTCGCCCCCCTCGCGACGGAGGCATTCCTCAAACTCAAACTCCGCCACCCCTTTCTCGATCGCGAGGTGCCCATGCTCCCCGCCGATTACGTGGACAAGGAGACCGGCACCGGCTGCGTCCACACTGCCCCGGGACATGGACAGGACGACTACCACCTCGCGCACCACCTCGGCCTCCTCTCTCCCGTGGACGACCAGGGACGTTTCACCGCCGAGTGCGGCGTTCCTTCCCTCGTCGGAAAGTACGTGTTCGACGCAAACGCGGACGTAGTCGCCCTTCTCCGCGAGAAGGGCGCGCTCGTCCACGAGGAGAAGATCCGCCACAGCTACCCCCACTGCTGGCGGTCGAAGACGCCCGTGATCTTCCGCGCGGTGGACCAGTGGTTCATCCGCATCGAAGACTTCCGCAAGAAGGCCCTCGAGGCGGTCGGCTCCGTGAAATGGATTCCCTCATGGGGCGAGAACCGCATCCGCGGCACGATCGAATCCCGCGGCGACTGGTGCATCTCCCGCCAGCGCTCATGGGGCGTTCCGCTCCCCATCTTCTACAAGCCCGATGGCGAGCCGATCCTCAGCCGCGAGCTGGCCCTCAAGGTCGCCGACCTCGTCGAGAAGCACGGCACCGATGTCTGGTTCGATCGCGATGCCGACGCCCTCGCTACCGAGCTGGGCCTACCCAAGGGGCTGCGCAAGAGCGCCGAAACCCTCGATGTCTGGATTGATTCGGGGAGCTCGCACCGCGCCGTCCTCGCGCGCCACCCCGACCTCGCCTTCCCCGCCGACGTTTACCTCGAGGGCAGCGACCAGCACCGCGGCTGGTTCCAGTCCTCGCTCCTCACCAGCGTCGTGGCAAACGGCGGACGGGCGCCCTATCGAACCGTAATCACCCACGGCTTCCTCGTGGACCTCGACGGCAAGAAGATCAGCAAGTCGAGTGCCTACGAGAAGCCGAAGGATGCCGAGGCCTTCGTGGCCCGCTACGGGGCCGACGTGCTCCGACTCTGGGTGGCCAGCGAGGATTACCAGGGCGACGTCCCCCTCTCCGAGGAGATCTTCGCGCGCATCGGGGAGACCTACCGCTCGATCCGCAACTCGCTCCGCATCCTGCTGGGCAACCTCCACGGCTTCGACCCCGCCCGCGACGCCGTGGACTTCGCCAACCCCACGGTGCGCAGCGACCCTTGGTGTGCCGTGGACCTCTGGATGCTCGACCGCCTGGACAAGCTCGTTTCCGAGGTCCGCGATGCTTACGACAAGTACGAGTTTCACCGCGTTTATCACGCCGTGAACGCGTTCTGCGCCGTCACCCTCTCCGCGTTCTACGTGGACGTGACGAAGGACCGCCTCTACTGCGACCGCCCCGACTCGCGGCGGCGCCGCGCGACACAGACGGTGATGCACGCGACCGCTTCCACCCTCTGCCGCCTCCTCGCCCCGATTCTCAGTTTTACCGCCGAGGAGGCATGGGGCCACCTCATCCCCGGCGGGAAGAGCGTCCACCTCCAACTCCTGCCCGACCCATCCGCAGGGCCCGCCACGCGTGAGGCGGTCGAGGCGGTGGATCTCATGCTGGCCCAACGGGAGTCCGCCGCCCGAGTCATCGAGGCGCAGCGTGCGGCCGGGAAGATTGGCAAGAGCCTCGAGGCGCGCGTCCTTCTTCGGCCGGGCGAGGCCGCCGCGAAAAGTCTCGCGAGCCTCCTCCCCCAACTCGCCGAGATCCTCATCGTCTCGCAAGCGGAGGTGGAACCCTCCACGGGCGAACCCGGGGTGGCCGTGCCGCTCGGCTCGAAGTGCGAGCGTTGCTGGAGATGGGACAACACGGTCGGCAACGACGCCTCCTCCCCGAACCTCTGCGCCCGTTGCGCGGACGCATGGAAGACGGCCCTCACTCTCGCCCCCGGGGAAACGCTTACTCCCGATCGCGGACCGTGTTCGCCAGGGCGATCAGGCGGCTGAGTTCGAGGAGGGCGGTCGCCCGCCCCGCCACGTAGGTGAGCGCGGCCGAGCCGAGGGCCGCCTCAAATTTCAAGCGGGA
>CAZZBZ010000013.1:0-57060 GCA_964653025.1 uncultured Verrucomicrobiota bacterium | reverse complement strand
CCCATCGCGAGGGCATGCCCGCGCTTCACGGTGTCGTAAAGCCTGCGCTGCGCCTCGGAAGCCCGTCCCCGAACCACGGTGCGGGTGAGGTCGCCGTGATACCCGGTCGCGAGGTTGCGGGGAAAGATGTCGAGGATGATGAGTTGGTTGGCACGCAGGGGGCCGTGTCCACGCTCGTGCGGGTCGCATCCTTGGATTCCCCCGGCCACGATCGGGTGCGGGGATTCAAAACCGCGCCGCGCAGCCTCCACCCTCACCTCGCCCTGGACCCGCTCCGAGGTGAGTGGGGCCCCACCCAGCCAGAGCCGTCCGTCTCTGCGGGGGCGGGAGCGGCGGATGAGGTCTGCGGCGAGTTCAACGAGGGCCGATGCGACGCGGAGCGACGCGCGCATTTGGCGCACCTCCGCCACGGTCTTGATTTCACGCTCAGGAAAAAGCCCTCCCTCGCAAGGAACCACCCGGATTCCCAGGCGACCGAGCGCTTGCGCCATGCCGAGCGGAAAGTCGGGCCCGACCGCGGCGCGACGAACCCCGTGGCGCTTGAGCGCCGCCGCACAAATCTCGGCCATCCGCGGCGCACGCCCGAGGCGCTTGCGGAGCGGCCCCGCGATCTCGGGGAAGCCGATCACCTCATCGGCATGCGCCTCGCGACGCGCACGGTCGTACTCCAACTCACTGACAACGATGCGCCGCCGTCCCTTCGCCTCAAACCAAAGAAATGGATCGGGCGCGAGAAACCGCGTCGCGTAAAGCATATCCGCGTCGCGTTCGCTCGCGGCGTAAACGAGGCGGTTCACCGGTTCAGAGGCTGGAGAAGCATGGGGAGAGGTTCAGCGGTTCAGCGGTGAGGAGGCTCCCTTTCCAACCGTTGAACCCCTGAACCGGGCAACCCGGGCCGTCGCCTACTTCGTCCCCATCCCAACATTCTGGACCATTTGGAAGAGCTTCCCCTCACTCTTGATGCTCGGGGCGATGATGATCTCGGTCTGCTGGAACTCGCGGATCGTCGAGGCCCCCACGTTGCCCATGCAGGTGCGGATGGCGCCGACAAGGTTCTGCGAGCCGTCGTCCATCTCCGCGGGACCGAAGAGAATCTGCTTGAGGGTGCCCGTCACGCCCACGCGGATGCGTGTGCCGCGCGGAAGGTTTGCGTGCGGCGTCGCCATTCCCCAGTGGTAGCCCTGCCCGGGCGCTTCCTTGGAGCGGGCGAAGGCGGAGCCGATCATCACGGCGTCCGAGCCGCAGGCCAGCGCCTTGCAGATGTCGCCGCCCCGGCTCATCCCGCCATCGGTGATGATCGGGACGTAGCGGCCGGTGCGCTTGTGGTACTCATCGCGTGCCGCGGCACAGTCCACCGTGGCCGTCACCTGCGGGACACCGAGACCGAGCACGCCGCGGGTGGTGCATGCCGCGCCGGGACCCACACCGACAAAAACTCCCGAGACCCCGCATCCCATGATCTCCAGCGTCACCCCGTAGCCCACGGTATTCCCCACGATCACGGGAATCTTCATGGACTTGCAGAACTTCGCCAGGTCGAACGTCTTGTACTCCGAGGAAATGTGGCGAACCGTCGAGACCGTGGACTGGACCACGAAAACGTCCGCGCCCGCGTCCTGCGCGATCTTCCCAAAACGCTCCGCGCGCTGGGGAATCGAGGAGACCGCCGCCAGCACGCCCGCCTTCTTGATTTCGCGGATGCGCCGGGTGATGAGCTTCTCCTGCACGGGTCGGGTGTAAAGCGTTTGGAAGAGCTTGGTCGCCGTTTCCTTATCAGACTTCACCACTTGGGCGAGGACGTCGTCCGCATTCTCGTAGCGCGTCTGGATGCCCTCGAGGTTGAGCACGGCCAGCCCCCCAAGCTTGCCCATCGCGATGGCGAAGCGCACGTCCACTACCCCGTCCATCGCCGAGGCGAGGATCGGGACCTGGAGACAGTGTTTGCCGATCGTGAACGAGGCGTCCACTTCGTTGGGGTTGATCGTCACCGCGCCGGGGACGAGGGCAATCTCGTCGAAGCCATAAGTGACGCGGGCCTTCCGGTTTCTGCCAATCCACATTCCCATGGTAAAAGTGATCGAGTTGGACCGGGCGGGCGGAACGCCCCGCACGGAATGGTATTGGTTCGGGTTATCGCACGAGACGCGAGTTCGTCCGCCCGCAGAATGGGCAGCACATCGATTCCACTCCTTCCTCCCCCTCGTAGAACCGGATGCACTCCGGGCATCGGAACAGCGCTCGCGGTGCCGGCGGCGCGCGCAAGGCGCGGTCCCTCCGCAGGCACAGGATCCAGAGCACCGCCACCGGCGCAAGGATCACCGCCAGATACAAAACGAAAAAGCCCCCCGAGTCAATCATCGCATCGTCTCCCCCTTGCGAACGGGACGTTCGCCCCGCCACAAAACTTTCACGAACCCCCACGAAAGCACCGCCGCGTTCGTCCCCTCCGCGGGAGCAAATCGCAGCGACTGCACGAAGCGCAGGGCCACGTCATCCACCCGCTCGAAGCCCGAGCTGCGCTCCAGGAACGCATAGGGCACCTCGCCCCTCGACGAGACGGCGGTGCGCACGACCGTCGGACCGACCGGCTCATCCCGCTCGACGGGCGGGAGCGAGGATGGGGCGGTCGGGTTGCGCCTAGCAATCTCGCCGTAGACCCGCCACGCCGAGGCCTCCTCGGGCAGGGCCGTCGCAGGCTCCTCGCTCACCGTCAATCCCCCGAACGAGGGCGGAGGCTCCGCGAAGGAAGCCCCCCCCCTCTCCCCCCGGGCCCAGCACAGCGGCTCGTAAAGCCACGGCAACAGCGAGGCCTGCGCCTCCCCATCCGAAAGGCGCGCGGCAGGCGCCCGATGGCGCACTGCCGAAGAAAACCCCCTCTCGGACGGGAGCGCAAACACCGTTGGATCGAGCCAGTCCACAAACCCCACCACCGCTTTCCCGGGTACCGCAGGGGGCTCCAGAATCATAAAGACCTGCTCGGTACGGTGTTCGGCCGCAACGCGGTTCACTGCGGGCGACTCCGCCCGCCAGAACAGCGGCGCATGCCAGGCCGCCGCCAGCACGACCACCAGCGCGACCCCTCGCCACCCGGGCCGTTTCATGGACCTTCCGAGGGTGGCGCAGGGCGCTGGGTCGCGACCGTCACCCGAAATCCCTTCTGCATCGCAAGGGCGGCGACCTGCTGCACCCGCCCCTGCGGCACCGACTCGTCCGCGTTCAGGGTGATCCAGTCGGCAAAGTGTTTCTCTGAAGCAGCCGCAAGCTTCACCTTGAGGGCCTCTTCGTCCACCCCCATCTCATCGAAGAACATGAGCGCCTCCTCACCCCCCGTCGCCTTGAGCGAGATCACGTGGCGCCCCTGCTGGCTGGTCGTCGGAAAACTCGTCACCGGCAAGCGCACCTCGATGCCAGGCTGGAGCACGAACGACCAGCTCAGGAGGAAAAAGAAGACCAGAAGCAGGACCACATTCGCCACCGGCGCGAGTTCCAAAAACCGCGCTTCGGACGCGGGAGGTCGCAGGAGGCGCATGGGGTGGGGCTCCCCTTGATCAGGGCTCCGACAGGTCGAACTCGTCCTTGCGGCGCTCGCGCTCGACCTGGGCGAAGGTGTTCATGAGTTCCGTCGCGCAGATCTCCATGTCCCGGATCAGTTCATTCTTGCGCGACAAGAGAAACTGGTACGCCACGTAGGCGGGAATGGCCACCGCGAGGCCCATCGCCGTGGCGATCAGGGCCTCCCAGATGCCGCCGGCAAGGTCGGTGGCCGTCACGAGCCGCCCGTCCGCCTGAATCTTGTGGAAGGCCTTCATCATCCCGATCACCGTACCAAGAAGGCCCATGAGCGGCGCTGCCTGGGCCACGGTCCAGAGAATCGGCAGGTTTTTCTCGAGGCGGCGCTCCTCGTGGATGGCCGTGGCGTCGATCGCCTCGCGAATGTCCGCCCGACTGCGGTCGCTATGTAGGATCGCGGTGCGCGCCACCCGCCCCACCGGGCCGGGGGCGTCGTCGCAGAGCGAGATCGCCTCCACCTGATTGTTGCGGCGCACGCAGTTGCGCAGCCCCTTGAGGAAGTCCGCGAGAGAAATCTGCGCCTGGTGGAAGAAGATCGTACGCTCGATGAAGACGCCGAGCCCGATCAGGCTGGTTGCAAGAAGCAGCCAGACCATCGGCCCACCGTTGGCCAGGATCGCAAACATAAGGGTGAGAATACCCTCGGAAGCCGTTGGCACGCAAGAGTTTATCACGACTCAGGGAACCCCTCCTCCTCCCCCTCTCCTTTCCACCTCACGGCGAAAGCAACTTACCGCTCGGTAAGTTTCGATTTGACGAACCTCTCGCCCGTCGCGAGATTTGGCGCATGCGCCGCGCCCCCGCGTTTCTTTTTGCCCTCGCCGTCATGGCGGCGGTCGCGCGTGCCACGGAACCTCCCGCACCGGTACCCCCGCCCCCCGGGCCTTTCAGCCTTGCCACCTGCTACGAGCTCGCCGTGCTCCGTAGTGAGACCCTCGGAATGAAAGAGGAGGACGTTCGCGTCGCCGAGGCCCGCTACTGGCAAGCCGTTGGGGGCATCCTTCCGCAGGTCCATTCGATCACGCAAGAGAGCATCCAGGACTCCTCGGGGCTCGAGGGTGCCAGCAGCGCCTCCAAAAGCGTCGGCTACGGGAAGGACCGTTTCTCCACCCGCATCAACGCCACCCAACCACTCTTCCGCGGCTTCAAGGAGTTCAATGTGGCCGCCGCCGCCCGCGCCGACACCGAGTCGCGCCGCCAGGCCGCGAAGCGCTTCCGCCAGACCCTCTACCGCGACGTTGCCGATGTCTTCTACCAGGTCCTCATGATCGAGGGGGATCTCCGCATCCTCGGCGAGGTGGATGCCTCCCTGTCCGACCGGATCGCCGAACTCGAGAAGCGGGTCCTCCTCGGCAAGTCCCGTTCGAGCGAACTCCTTTCCGCCCAGACCGACCTGGCCAACACCCGGGTGCTGACGGAGCGGGCGAACGGGTTGCTCGGCGCCTCGCGCGAGTTGCTCGCCTTTCTGACGGGCGTGAAGTCCGGATCCCTGCCGCTGAAGGACACCCAGAAGGTGCCGGCCGCCGCGGCACTGGAGGCCTTCCTCGCCAGGACCGGGGAGCGCCCGGACCTCCTTGAGGCCATCGCGACCGAGCGCGCCAACGCACGCCTGCTTTCCGCGGCCAAGGGCGAGTTCTGGCCCTCGATCTCCGTGGAGGGCAACTACAACCTCAGCCAACACCCCGACAGCCCGATCGACTGGGACCTCACGCTGACCTGCGACCTCCCGATCTTCGATGGCGGAATCATCGCCGCGAAGGTGCGCGAGCAGCAGGCGCGCCTGCGAGCGAGCACGCTCAGCCTCGACCAGGTGCGGCGCGACGCGGAGCGGGAGGTGCGCACCGCCTACAACAACTTCATCTCAACCTCCGCCCAATGGCTGCGCCTCGAGGAATCCTGCCGCACCTCCGAGCGGAACTACGACCTGCAGAAGGAGGACTACCGCCGCGGCGTGAGCAGCAACCTCGACGTCCTCACCGCCCTCCGCCAGATGCACGAGGCGCGGCGTGCCAGGCATGACGCCGAGATGGAGATGCGCGCCAACCTCGTCCGCCTTCATGTGGCCGCCGGCCTCGACAAGCCATGACTCTCTCCGACCTCTCCATCAAGCGGCCGGTCTTCGCATGGATGATCATGTTCGGGCTGATTGTCTTCGGCGCGATCAGCCTCGGGCGCCTGGGCGTGAGTGACAAGCCGGACGTGGATTTTCCAGTCCTGACCATCACCGCCAACTGGACCGGTGCCGCGCCGGAGGTGATGGAGGCCGAGATCACGGACCGACTGGAGCAGGCCGTCATCTCGGTCCAGGGCGTCCGCGATATCCTTTCCACGATCCGCCAGGGCACCACCACGATCACGCTGGAGTTCGAGTTGAACCGCGACATCGATGCGGCTCTCCAGGAGGTGCAGGCCAGCATCAGCAACATCCGCCTGCCGAAGGACGTGGATCCGCCCACCATCAGGAAGACCAACCCCGATGACCAGCCGATCATCTGGCTGGGCGTCTCCGGCAAGCGCCCTCTGCGAGATTTGATCGTCTACATCGACCTGCATCTCCGCGACCAGTTCCAGATCCTCCCCGGCGTCGGCGAGGTGCTGCTGAGCGGTTTTGCGGACCGAAACCTGCGCCTCTGGGCGGATAACGAGAAGCTCAAAAAATACGAGCTGACCATCCTCGATCTTCAAAAGGCGATCGAACTCAACCACACCGAGATCGCCGCCGGCTACATGGAGAACAGCCGCCAGGAGATGAACGTGCGAATGATGGGCGAGGGGCTGACGGCCGAAGAGGTGGGTAACATCCTGATCACCCAGCGTGGCAACCAGCCGATCTACAATACGACCCTCCGCGTCCGTGACGTGGCACGCGTGGAGGACTCGCTCAACGATGTCCGCCGCCTCTCGCGCATCAACGGAATGCCGGGCGTCGGGCTGGGGATCAAGAAGCAGCGCGGCTCCAACGCGGTCGAGGTGGGAAGGGCCGTTCGCGCGCGGCTCGTGGAACTCAACCGGGTATTGCCGCCGGACATGAAGGTCACCGTCCGCTTCGATACCACAAAGTTCATCGAGGACTCCGTCCGCGAGACGGAGTTCACGCTGATCTTGTCGGCGCTGGTCACCGGTCTGGTCTGCTGGCTGTTTCTCGGTTCGTGGTCCACCACATTCAACGTCCTGCTCTCGATCCCCACCTCGATCGTGGGGACCTTCATGATCCTCTACTTCATGGGGTTCACACTGAACTTCTTCACCCTGCTCGGGCTTGCGCTCGCCGTGGGCATCGTGGTGGACGACGCCATCATGGTCCTGGAGAACGTTGTCCGACACCAGCAGATGGGAAAGAACCGTGTGATCGCGGCCGGGGACGGCGCCCGGGAAATCACCTTCGCGGCCGTGGCCGCCTCCGTGGCGGTGATCGCGATCTTTCTCCCGGTCGCCTTCATGAAGGGAATCATCGGGACATTCTTCTTCCAGTTTGGCGTCACCATTTCGGGCGCGGTGGCCCTCTCGCTTTTGGAGGCGATCACGCTCATGCCCATGCGCTGTTCCCAGTTCCTCGGCAACCCGGGCCAGGGTGGGCGTTTCGTGCAACGGACCAACCGCACATTCCAGCGGCTGGCGGATTTCTACCGGCGAACCCTCGAGTTTTGCCTGGACCGCCGCTGGACGGTCATCCTCATCAGCTTCGCGATCTTCGCCGCCTCCCTGGGCCTGGCGCGCCTGCTCCGCAAGGAGTTCATTCCCCCCCAGGACATGGACGCCTTTATCCTGAGGTTCCAGACACCGGTCGGCTCCTCCCTCGAGTACACCAGCGAACGCATCAAGGAGGCCGAAAAAATTCTCAAGCAGCGGCCCGAGTTGGAGGGCTATTTTTCCTCGATCGGCGGGTTCCAGGGCGGGGAATCCAACCAGGGCATGCTTTTCGTCACGCTCACGCCAAAGTCCCAGCGCAAGGTGGGGCAGTACGCGATCATGGATTGGTGCCGAACGGAAATGTCGAAAATCCCGAAGCTCCGGGTCATCACCGACGACCTTTCCCAGCGCGGGTTCAGTTCCCAGCGCAGCCGCCCCGTCGAGTTCAACATCCGCGGCGGCGATTACCAGGTCCTCAAGGAAAAGAGCCAGATCATCCTCAAACGGCTGGATGCGACCGGCCTCGTCAAGGACCTCGACACCGATTACCGGGAGGGCATGCCCGAGGTCCGCGTCTGGCCGGACCGTGAGCGCGCCGCGAGAAGCAGTGTCAGCATGGACACCATCGGGAACACGCTGAACGCGGCGATCGGTGGCGTCCGCCAGGGGAGTTTCACCAGCGATGGCCGCCGCTACGACGTGCGACTCCGACTCAACGCGGAGGAGCGCGTGGGGGAAAAGGATATCAGCAGCCTCCAGGTGCGCACGGCCTACGGGGAGTTGATCCCCATCACCGATGTGGTGCGCACCGAGACGGTGCCCACGCTCCAGACCATCACCCGTCGACTGAGGGAGCGCTCCATCTCCGTGTTCGCGAGCGTCGCCACCGGGAAGTCGCAGAGCGACGCCCTCGCCGCCGCCGAGCGTATTTCGCGGGAGGTCCTGCCCGAGGGCTACCGCTTCTTCTTCTCCGGCAGCGCGCAGACCTTCCGCGAGTCGATCGACAGCCTGGTCTTCGCCCTCATCCTCGGCATCGTGGTGGCCTACATGGTCCTCGCGGCGCAGTTCAACAGCTTCCTCCACCCCTTCACCGTGCTCCTCGCCCTCCCCTTCAGCATCACCGGCGCGTTGGTCGCGCTGCTGCTCACCAACCAGTCCATCAACCTCTACAGCGGGATCGGCATGATCCTGCTCATGGGAATCGTAAAGAAAAATTCGATCCTGCTCGTGGAGTTCACGAACAAAAAACGCCACGAGGATGGGATGCCCCTGCGCGAGGCCATCCTGACCGCGGGGCCCATTCGCCTTCGCCCGATCCTCATGACATCCCTGGCAACCCTCGCAGCGGCCGTGCCCCCCGCCCTCGCCTTCGGTCCCGGGGCCGAGAGTCGCATCCCGATGGCCATCACCGTGATCGGCGGTGTGTTCGTCTCCACCTTCCTCACCCTGCTCGTCGTCCCCTGCGCCTACAGCCTCCTTGCGAAGCTCGAGCACAAGCCGAGTCCCCACCGGCATTGACAGCCCGACCGCCCTCCGTCTATTCTTCCCAACCCCCGAGACGGCGGCACCCGACGCGAAAGCGGGTCTCAAGCCCGCTTTTTTGTTTGGGGAAAAAAACATGAACGGCGAACTCATTACTCTTCTGGATTACTACGAGAGGGAAAAGGGCATTGATCGTGCCACCATGATCAAGGCTCTGGAGGACGGCATTCTCGCCGCCGCCCAAAAAGGACAGGGACAGCCCACCCGCGGAATCACCGTTACCATCGATCCCAAGACCGGCGACATCCGCGCCACCGTCAAGCTCATCGTCGTCGAGGCCGTCAAGGACCCCGCGGGTGAGATCCCCGTCCTCCGCGCCCGCCGCATCAAGCCCGACGCCCGCGCCGGCGAGGAGATCGAGGTCGAACTCGATGTCCGCCACTTCGGCCGCATCGCCGCCCAGACGGCGCGCCAGTCCATCCTCCAGCGCCAGCGCTCCGCGGAGAAGGAACGCATCTTCGTCGAGTTCAAGGACCGCGTCGGGGACATCGTGAGCGGCATCGTTCGCCGCTTCGATAAGAGTGATGTCTTCGTGGACCTCGGCCGCTTCGAGGCCCGCCTTCCCAGCCGGGAGCGGGTCAGCACCGAGGATTATCAGATCAACGAGCGCCTCCGCGCCTTCGTCCTCGCCGTCGAGAACCAGGGGCACGGCCCCGAGATCATCCTCTCTCGCAGCAACCCCGACTTCATCCGCCGCCTCTTCGAACTCGAGGTCAGCGAGATCGCCGACAAGACCGTCGAGATCAAGGGCCTCGCCCGCGAAGCCGGCTTCCGCACCAAGATGGCCGTCCACTCCAACGACGAGAAGGTGGACCCCGTCGGCGCCTGCGTCGGCATGAAAGGCTCGCGCGTGAAGAACATTGTTCGCGAACTCAATGGCGAGAAGGTGGACATCATCCGCTGGTACCCCAACGCCCGCGACTTTGTCGCCGAGGCGCTCAAGCCCGCCAAGATCAAGACCATCGAGTTGGATGAGGCCAATCGCCGTATCACCGTCCGCCTTGCGGCCGAGGACCTCGCCGCCGCCGTCGGCAAGCGGGGCCAGAACGCCCGCCTCACTTCCAAGCTCATCGGCTGGCATGTGGCCATCGAGCGCGATGAGACCATCGACATGGCTTTCGCCGAGCAGATGCGCGCCGCCATCACAGATCTTGCTCGCCGCCTCAGCGTACCGGAGGCTATTGCCTCCGCACTCGTCGCTCGCGGACTGAATAGCGTCGAGGCGATTCAAGAGGCCCAACCTTCCGATCTCGAAGCCGTCGGAGGAATCACCGCGGACCAGGGCCGTGCCATCCATCAGATCGCGCTACGCCTCGTCTCAGCCAATCTGCCCGCCGACGGCACCCCGTTGCCCGACGCCGCAGCCACCCCGCTCCCGGTTGATGTCCCCGTCGAGCCAAAGGTCGACGAAAAGCCCGCCGCCTGAAGCACCCCCCCTCCTTATCTTCATGCCTTCCTCAAAGAAAACCGACGACGCCAGGCACGTCGAAGAGAAGCCGAAGAGCGCAAAGGCGCACCCGGCCAAGCCCGCCGCCCACAAAACCCCGGCACACAAGCCCAAGGAGGAAAAGCACGAGAAGAAGGCGAAGGTCGAGACGAAGCGCGTCGAGAAACCTCACAAGGTCGCCAAGCCCCACGCCGAGCACACGGAGGCGAAACATGCGGAGGCGCACCCCGCTAAATTAAAATCTGCCAAAACAGCGCTGCCGCCAGAGGTTTCCCCAGCCCCTTCTTCGACCCCGCCCACCGAGCCTTCCCTGCCAGACACGGCTCCCCCCCCCGTGGCGGAGGCCCCATCCCCCGTTCGCGAATCCGTCCCCGAGCCTGCGCCTGAAGCTCCCGCCCCGACCGCCAAACCCGCCAAGCCCGTCGATCCTCGCATCATCCCTTTCAAGCCGCCTCTCACCGTCCGCGATCTTGCGACGGCGATGAACCTGCGCCCCTTCAACCTCATCAGCGACCTGATGGCGTTGAAGATCCTCGTCACGATCAACCAGGCGCTCGACTTCGAGATGGCGCGCAAGGTCTGCGAGAAACACGGATTCCGCCTCGAGCGCGAGCGTGCCCCCGAAGCGCCCAAGCCCGTCCATGTCGCGAAGTCCTCCGAGAAACCCTCCGAGCGGAAGCTCGCGGAAATGGTCCTCGTCGGTCGCCCTCCCGTCGTCACGATCATGGGCCACGTCGACCACGGCAAGACCTCCCTCCTCGACGCCATCCGCAAGGCGAACGTCGTTTCCGGTGAGGCCGGGGGGATCACCCAGCACATCGGCGCCTACACCGTCACCCTCCCCCTTGATCCCAAGGCCGAGAAGGGGACCCCCGCACGCCGTATCACCTTCATCGATACGCCAGGCCATGAGGCCTTCACCGCGATGCGCATCCGTGGCGCCAACATCACGGATATTGTCATTCTCGTCGTCGCGGGCAACGAGGGCCTCATGCCCCAAACCCTCGAGGCGCTCAGCCACGCCCGCGCCGCCAACGCCCCCATCATCGTCGCCATCACCAAGATGGACCTCGATGCTTCCCAGCGCATGCTCGACCGCGTCAAGAAACAGCTTCAGGAGAAAGACCTCGCCTCTGAGGACTGGGGTGGCAAGACGATCACCGTCCCCGTCTCCGCCACGAAAAAGACGGGCATCACCGAGATCCTTGAGATGATCCTCCTGCAGGCCGAGATCATGGAGCTCAAGGCCGAGAACACCGGCCCTGCCGAGGGCAGCGTGATCGAGGCCCAGATGGAGTCCGGCCGCGGGGCCACCGCCACCGTCCTCGTCCGCCGCGGCACCCTCCGCGTTGGCGACACGCTCATCGTCGGCCCCCACTGGGGCCGCGTGAAGGCGCTCATCGATGACCATGGCAAACCCATCAAGTTCGCGGAGCCGTCCCAGCCCGCCAGGATCGTCGGCCTTTCCGGTGTCCCCGAAGCCGGCTCCACCTTCCGGGTCGTCGAGTCCGATGTTTTCGCACGGCAGCACAGCGAGACCCAGCATGAGCAGCTCCGCGCCACGAAGCTCGAGGGACCCAAGCGCCTCACTCTCGAGGACCTCCTCACCAACACCACCGACAACCGCAAGCTCCTCAAGGTCATCCTCAAGGCGGATGTCCAGGGCTCCGCCGAGGCGATCGCCCAGTCCGTCGTCAAGCTGCCCCAGACCAAGGTGAAGGTGGAGGTCATCCACACCGCCGTCGGCCCGATCACCGAGTCGGACGTCCTCCTCTCCACCGCCTCGAAGGCGCTCATCATCGGTTTCCAGGTGAAAGTGGACCCCACCGCCGCCGAAGCCGCCAAACGCGAGGGCGTCCAGATCCAGCTTTTCCGCATCATCTACGAGATCATGGACAAGCTGCAGGAGATCATGGCCGGCCTCCTCGATCCTGATACGAAACTCGTCTCCCTCGGCCAGGCCGAGGTCAAGCAGGTCTTCGAGGTCTCCAAGGGCGGCACGGTCGCCGGCTGCATCGTCAGCCACGGGCGCATCGAGCGCCGCAGCCGCGTCCGCGTCGTCCGCAACCGCAACGTCCTCTTCGAGGGCGGTCTCGGCAGCCTCCGCCGCTTCCAGGACGACGTGAACGAGGTCCGCACCGGCCTCGAGTGCGGCATCCGCGTGGAAAATTTCAACGACTTCGAGCCCGGCGACATCATCGAAGCCTTTCAGGTCGAGAAAACCGCCCAGAAGCTCTAGCCCGCGCGGACGCGCGCGCTGAAGCAGGCTCGATCCGCTTCAAACGGTCGTTTGCGCGGCACGCCATTTTCGGATTTGAAGCGAGGGCGGATCGGCGCACGATGGCGGCATGCGCGTGGTTGCGGACGATCGGGAGGGAAAATCCGGGGTGGTCGGGGCCGGTCTGGAAACGTTGGCTGCGGTGGAAGGCATCGGGCGGAAAACCGCCGACCGGAAGGGATTCCCGATCACTATATCGCAATGCGATATAGCCCGGGAAAGAATAGGGAGTCTGGCACCCAGTCGATCGCGCGGGACGTGGTCAGCGGGTGCGTGAAGTTAGACTGAACAGGGGAAGGCCCACCGCTTTCGCGAGGGCGTTCTGGTCGTCATCGAAAGACAGAAAGGCGTCAGCGGCCACCACCAGAGCAATGGAAACATGAAACAGGTCCATGGCGCGAACGCTCATCGTCAGGGCATGCTCCGCACCAATCTCGCAAGCGGTGCGAATGGCGTCCGTCCAGTCGAACTCGATATGTGGCCAGTAGCCCAAACGCACCTCCTGTTCGAGCATGCGGATCAGATGACGGGATTCGCCGGAGGATACCAGACCCGCGCGTTCGGCCTGACGGAAGCAGTTGAAGACCTCCACGCGATGCCACGGCGTCCACAGAACTTGCGCATGGGGATCGCGATCGAAGAGGGTCGTCGCCATGACGTGGTGCATGTCCCGCCGACATTTGCACCCCAGCCACCACGAGGTGTCTGCGTAAAGCTTCACTTCTTGAGTGATTTAAGAAACGAGACGCCGTCGAATTTGGTTGCACGGGAATCGCCCACAGAACGGGCTTCGGCCAGTTCGCGAGTCATCTTGAGACGGGCGCCTTTGGTGACGATAAACTTGGGCCGTCCCCTGGCGGTGACCACCATCTGGTGACCTTCAGGCAGGCCATCCACCAGACCGGTATTGTGGTAGAACTCACGGGCTGTGACGATTTTCATATTTGTCAGACGATACGGTCTAACAAATGAAAAGACAAGCCGTATGGGTTTTTCCAAATCCTCGCGTAAGGATCGTTGCGATGTCCGGTTTTTTGGGAACCGCTTGCGCGGCTCGTCCCGCGGCTGCGGGAATAGCCCGACAGGATGCGCTTGTGCCGCGTCAGGGCCCCTGTGAGAATCCCCCAATGCCCAAGATCGTCTGTCTCGATGGATACACGCTGAATCCCGGGGACCTCGACTGGGGACCGATCAAGGCCCTCGGGGAGTTCGTCACTCACGATCGCTCGACCCCGGGCGAGGTTGTCCCCCGCGCTGCCGGCGCGGAGATCATCCTCACGAACAAGACCGTTCTTTCCCGCGAGCACTTCGCGCAGCTCCCAAAGCTGAAGTACGTCGGCGTCCTCGCCACGGGCTACAACGTGGTGGACATCGAGGCCGCGCGGGAGCGGAAGATCCCGGTCGTGAACATCCCCACCTACGGGACACGCTCGGTGGCGCAGATGGTCTTCGCTCACCTCCTCAACCTGGCACAGCGGGTCGGCGACCACGCACGAACGGTGACTCGGGGTGACTGGGCGAAATGCCCCGATTTCTGCTATTGGAACTCGCCGCTCATGGAACTCGAGGGGCTCACGATGGGGATCGTGGGCTTCGGGCGGATTGGGCAGGCGACCGGCGCAGTCGCCCGCGCGTTCGGGATGCGGGTCCTCGCGTTCAGCCCGGAGTTTCCGCTCGGAGAACGCGACGGAACCCGGCTCGTATCGCTCGAGGAACTCCTCCGCGAGAGCGACGCGGTGAGCCTGCACTGCCCGCTCACCCCCGAGACGAAGGGGCTGATCAACCGCGAGCGGCTCGCGCTGATGAAGCCGACGGCGTTTCTCATCAACACGAGCCGCGGTCCGCTCGTGGACGAGGCGGCGCTGACTGAGGCGCTCAACGCCAGCAGGATCGCCGGGGCGGGACTTGACGTACTCTCCGTGGAGCCGCCGAGGCCGGATAACCCGCTCCTCGCGGCGAAGAACTGCTTCATCACCCCGCATATCGCATGGGCGACACGGGCAGCGCGCGCGCGGCTCCTCCAGATCGCTGCGGACAACCTCCGCGCCTTCCTTGAGGGGAAACCGCAGAATGTGGTGAACGCATGACGCGGCGCGGCACCGCGGCTGAAAGAACGCCGCCGAGTTGTTCAGCACGGAACTCGCCCAAGCATGGCGCTCGTTTCAAGCATCGCCCGGTAGTTCTCCATTTTCACGTAGTTGGGGACGGAGTTTGAGGATCCGACGCAATAGCCCCCCCGATATCCAAGGTTGACCAACCGGTCCCGGACCAGGCCTCGGATTTCGTCAGGGGCGGCCGTCGCGAGAAGATGGACGCGGATGTTTCCCATCAGGCACAAACGGCGCCCGACCTGCTGGCGCAAGCGGTAGATGTCCAGCGACTCCGGCTCGATCGGGTGAAGGGCGTTGAAGCCGGAAGCAATAATATCTTCCGCCACGGAGGTGATGTTCCCGTCGGAGTGGTAGATGAACGGCAATCCCCGAGCGCGACAGATCTCCGCCATCAATCGGTAATGCGGCCAGAGATTGCCCCGGAACCATTCGGGGGCAAGCATCGGGCCGGTATGGTAGGCGATGTCATCCGGGCACCAGACCGCGCCCACTCCTGGGATTCGCGCCACGCGATCGAGAACCGCCACCTGTAGGTCGCCAATCCTCCGGAGAAGACCGGCGATCATCTCGGGCTCATCGTGAATGAGTTCACAGAATCGTTCGAACCCAACCAACTGCCATGCCGCCGTGAAGATCTTGCCGAGAATGGCGATCACCTTCATTCCCGGTTTCAGGTGGGCCACCGTTTCGTGAAAGGGACCGTAATCGAGGTCTGCGGCGGACGGCCATGGATACGCCTCGACGTCCTTCATCGTGCGGAGGATTCCCTTCCCTTGGTCAGCCCAGACGCGACGGTCCTTGCCGGCAAACTCTCTGCCTTCCGTTTCTCGAACCTGCTCTTTGTTCACAGTGCCCGCCGGGTCAATCATTCCCACGCTGACCCACACGTAGTCGTAGCCCGCACGGTAGCGAAAATCGACCTCTTCGCGCGGGGCGTTCACGGGACGCCCGAGCCACGCCTCTTTGATCTCTCGGTCGATGACGAGTTCCACGTTGGGCACTCGCGCTCCAACTCCTCCCATGAGGACGGTCTTGAGATTCTCGAAATCCGGTTCAAATCCAAAGTCGTTGCTCATAGGAATAACTCACAGTTAATGAAACTAATTTCGGGCCGGTATACACCGCATCCAGATGCCGTTTTGGTTCGTTTATTGCGTTTCTTTGCTCTGGATTCTGGAACATTCATTTCGATGTCAGTAGTTTCCATGTTCAATTACCGATTGGCGGGCTGCCAGCAGATTGGCGGGAGGTGTTCCCCGAGGTACCGCACAAGCGGTTCCCAAGGCATACCGCCAGCCAGGCTTGCCATCCAACACACACTGACAGGCTTCTGCGTAGACCGCCTCTGGAGTGCCATTCAGCAGCGTAAGACAACTGATTCCGCCCATCAACGTAAGCCGGGTACCGATACGGTCCTTGGTGTTCTTCACGCTCATGCCGCTGGTCGGGTCAATTCCATCCATCGCGTCGATCCCCGTGGATGGCAGATCATCCAGCAGCGGATTGTAGTTTCCGCAGCAGTGCTTGTAGCAGAAGAGCCCCTGCCGGTGCACCTCTTGGGCCATTTCCCTGTAAGCGGGGGCGCAGCCCGATGGACCCCGCAATGATCCACCTCGCCGACCACATCCGGAATCCGCGGGCCATCCCTTTTGAGGCGACACGCCTGGCGAACACCGTGCATCTGAGCATCAGCCAGATGAACCGGAGATTTCGAAGAACCTGGGGGGTTTCCCCGAAGGAGTTCTGGATGCGTCACCGCCTGGCAAAGGCGCAGGAGCACCTGCGCGAGTCGAACGAGAAGATTCAATCCATCGCCGGCCTGCTCGGATTCTGCGACGCCTACTACTTCTCCAAGTGGTTCACCCAGCACACCGGCATGTCGCCGAGGCGGTTTCGAACCGAATGCGGGAGAGCCAGAATGTAGTCCGATCCTTTCGGACATGGGACAGCCCCCTCCATGCCTTTTCATGGCTCGGGCGGAACCGGAACCGCCATCGGCGGGGCGATCTCGAAGAGCGGACCACGTGGCGCGTCGAGTAACTCGGTTGCGGTAGAGGCGCGGGAAGTTCCCGAACTCCTCTTCCCCTGCTTTCCCGTCGATCCCTGCGTTCACGCTTGCGAGAGGCCTTCGTTGATTTCATCCTCCTCGCCTCCCATGCGACGGCAATACCCCTTTCACCTCATTGAGCCGAAGTGGCAGCGCCACTGGCTCGAACAGGCCACCTTCCGCGCCTTCGATCCCGGCGAGGTGATCCCGGAGGCCCATCCCTTCCGCCGCCGCCACGGCCGCCCCATCGCCCCCACCGCCGCGGACGCCTACGCGCCGAAGTCCTACATTCTCGACATGTTCCCCTACCCTTCGGGGGCCGGCCTCCACGTCGGCCACCCCGAGGGCTACACCGCCACCGACATCCTCTGCCGCTACCGCCGCATGCGCGGGATGCACGTCCTCCACCCGATGGGCTGGGACGCCTTCGGCCTCCCCGCCGAGCAGTACGCCATCGACACGGGCACGCACCCATCGCTCACCACGAAGAAGAACGTGGACACCTTCCGCCGCCAGATCCAGATGCTCGGCTTCAGCTACGACTGGTCGCGCGAGGTGGACACCACGGATGCCGAATACTTCCGCTGGACCCAGTGGATTTTCCTCCAACTCCACAAGAAGGGCCTCGCCTACGAGGCCGAGATCCCGGTCTGGTGGTGTGATGGCTGCAAGGCGGTCCTTGCCAACGAGGAGGTCAACGCCGACGGCACCTGCGACCGCAAGGGCCACGCGGGCGTCTATCGCCGCCCCCTGCGCCAGTGGATCTTGAGGATCACCCTCTACGCCGATCGCCTGCTCAAGGACCTCGAGCTCGTGGACTGGCCCGAGTCCATCAAGGAGCAGCAGCGCAACTGGATCGGCCGCAGCGAGGGCGCCGAGGTGGATTTCTCCCTCGCCGACGATCTCACCAAGGGCGAGAAGCTCCGCGTTTTCACCACCCGTCCGGACACACTCTTCGGCGCCACCTACATGGTCCTCGCCCCCGAGCACCCGCTCGTGGACCGCGTGACCACCCCCGCCCAGAAACCCGCGGTGGCCGCCTACCGCAGCGAGGCCACCCGCAAGAGCGAGGTAGAACGCGCCACGCTCGAGAAAGAAAAGACCGGCGTCTTCACCGGCGGCTTTGCCGTCAACCCGGTCAACGGCGAGAAGATCCCCATCTGGGTCGCCGACTACGTGATGATGGGCTACGGCACCGGCGCGATCATGGCCGTGCCCGCCCACGATGCGCGCGACCTCGAGTTCGCCCAGAAGCACCACCTGCCCGTCCGTACCGTGGTTCGCCCGACCGACGGCAGCGATCCCACCGGTTTCACCGGCAACGGGGTGAGCGTGGACTCGGGTCCCATCACCGGTTTGCCTACCCCCGAGGCAAAAAAGAAGATCACCGCCTGGCTCGAAGCGCAGAAACTCGGCAAGGCCGCGGTGCAGTACAAGCTCCGCGACTGGCTCTTCTCCCGCCAGCGCTACTGGGGCGAGCCGATCCCAATCATCCACTGCGGCAAGTGCGGCAGCCTCCCGGTTCCTGAAGACCATCTCCCCATCCTCCTCCCGGAGATGAAGGACTACACCCCCACCGGCAACGCCGAGCCCCCGCTCGCCAAGGCCGTGGATTGGGTAAACTGCAAGTGCCCGAAGTGCGCGGGTCCCGCGAAACGGGAGACGAACACCATGCCCCAGTGGGCCGGCTCCTGCTGGTATTACCTGCGCTATCTCGATCCGAAAGGCGCCACCGCCTTTGTCGCCCGCGAGAAGGAACGCGCATGGATGCCCGTGGACCTCTACGTCGGCGGCGCCGAGCACGCGGTCCTCCACCTCCTCTACGCCCGCTTCTGGCACAAGGTCCTCCACGACCTCGGCCTTGTCTCCACCCCCGAGCCCTTCACCCGCCTCGTGAACCAGGGGATGATCCTCGGCGAGCTTGAGTTCTCAGGCTGGGTTCCCGCAAGCGGCTCACCGCAGGGCGTTGTTTCCGCGGAAGACGTCCATAAGGTCATGGAATGGATCAGCGCCGACGACGTCGTCGCGGGTCCTCAATACCCTTCCGGAGTCCGCAAGAGCAATGGCCAGCAGGTCGTTGCTCTTCGTCTCAAGGACGCTGCCAAGTATGTGGAGAAGCGTGGAGATCATTTCTACCTGAAATCGCACCCATCCATTCGGGTTGAAGCTGCGGCCTTTAAGATGTCCAAGTCGCGCGGCAACGTGATCAACCCCGACGACATTGTCAGCGAGTTCGGGGCCGATGCCTTCCGCCTCTACGAGATGTTCATGGGCCCGCTCGAGGCCGCCAAGCCCTGGAGCACCCAGGGCCTCCAGGGCGTCTACCGCCTGCTCGGTCGCGCCTGGCGCCTCTGTACGGACGAGGCGAGCGTCGACGCCTTCGACCAGGCCCTCACCACGGGGGGGCACGACGGCCCTGCCGCCGAGAAAGCCCTCGCGACGATTCGCCCCCACGCCTCGATCGCGGACGTCGATCCCACTCCCGAGCAGCAGGCCGCGCTCCACCGCGCCATTCGCAAGGTCACCGAGGACCTCGACACCCTCGGCTTCAACACGGCGATCTCGGCGCTGATGGTTTTTGTGAACGACGCGACCGCGTGGACGGTCCGTCCCCTGCGCACGATGCGGGCCTTCCTGCTCCTCCTCGCGCCCTTCGCCCCGCACCTCTCCGAGGAACTCTGGCGACTGCTCGGTGGCAAAGACACCCTCGCCTACGAGCCCTGGCCCAACTGGGACCCGAAATGGTTCGCCGTCTCCGAGATCGAGATCCCCGTGCAGGTCAACGGCAAGCTCCGCGACCGCCTCTGTGTTCCCGCCGGCGCCACACCGAAAGAGGTCGAGGACCTCGCCCGCGCCAGCCAGAAGGTCCGCGACCTCTGCGCCGGAAAAACAATCCGCAAGGTCATCGTCATCCCCGTCAAGGTCGTGAACATCGTCGTCTCTTGATCCATTAACGTAAGAACTGGGGACAAGTGGAGGTCAACAAGGAGAAGCGGCGCGCACTCGATGGCCCCTTCGGAGATCCAGTTCCTCGTTGACACCTATGCTGTTACCTAGTAGCATGCTCCTAACAGTCAAACCTAAACCCTCTCCGCTCTGTATCGACCATTTTGTATTGGCCGTTTTACATGGCTCCCCTCCCCATGCCTTCCTTCCCGCTCACGCCGAAGACCGTCGCCCCCGTCAGCACGAAATACCGCACGATCAAGACCCAGCTCCCGGTGCCGGAATCGCTCCCGATCCTCGAGGAGATGCGCAAGTACGAGCCGCAGTCCATGAGCGGGCTGCCCCCCGTCGTCTGGAAGAACGGCGAGAACTTCACCGTCCACGACCACTGGGGCAACCGCTGGATCGACTGGTCGAGCGGCGTCCTCATCACCAACGCCGGCCACGGACGCAAGGAGATCATCGACGCCATCGTGACCCAGGCGAAGAGCGGGCTCCTGACGAACTACCTCTTTCCCCACGCCCTGCGCGGAAAGCTCGCGCGCATGCTCGTCGAGCGCGCCCCGAAGAACCTCGACAAGGTCTTCATCCTCTCCACAGGGTCGGAGACGCTCGAGTGCGCGATCAAGCTCTGCCGCACCCGCGGCCAGAAGATCGCCCCCTCGAAAAGGGTCGTCGTCAGCTTCGTGAACGCGTTCCACGGCCGCACGCTCGGCTCCCAGATGATCGGCGGCATCCCCTCCCTCAAGAACTGGATCGGCCACCAGGACCCCGGCATGGTCCAGGTCCCCTTCCCCGACGGCTTCCGCTGCAAGGACGTGAGCTTCGGCCTCTTCAAGAGCACCCTCGAGAAGGCCGGGGTGAAGCCCGCCGACGTCTGCGGCGTCATCCTCGAGACCTACCAGGGCGGCAACGCGAGCTTCGCCGACGGGGCCTACATCAAGGCGCTCCGCGCATGGTGCGACGAACAATCCGCCCTCCTCGTTTTCGACGAGGTGCAGGCCGGCTTCGGACGCACGGGCAAGTACTGGGGCTTCGAGCACTACGGGGTGAAGGCCGACATCGTCTGCTGCGGCAAGGGCATCAGCGGCTCCCTCCCCCTCTCCGCCGTGTTCGCAAACCACGAGGTCCTCGACCTCTACGCCCCGGGCTCGATGACCTCGACCCACTCCTGCAACCCCATCTGCTGCGCGGCCACCATCGCCAACCTCGAAGTGCTCGACCGCGAGAAGGCGGTGGAGAACTCCGCCCGCCTCGGCGAGGTGCTCCTCCCCCGCCTCCTTGAGATCCAGAAGAAATACCCGAAATCCATCGGTGCGGTCCACGGCAAGGGTCTCGTTGCCGCGCTCCATATGGTCAAGCCCGGCTCAGAGGAGCCCGACGCGGACACCGCCTGGAAAATCGTGGAAGCCTGCTACGAGCGCGGCGTCCTCATGTTCTCCCCGGTCGGCTTCGGCGGTGCCTCGGTGAAGATCTCCCCGCCCCTCACGATCACCCGCGAGGCGCTCGACGAGAGCCTCACCGTGCTCGACGAGGCTTTCCGCGCCGTGCTGGCCCCCAAGGCCTGAGCGTCAAGGATTCCGTCAGAGCAGAATCGGCGCGAGCCGCGCCTCCCACAAAGAACAAAAACCTCTTTCCGTCTGTGGGAGGCGCGGCTCGCGCCGAAAGGCATATCGAGCACCGACAATTTTGCGACCATCATTTTGGTCGCGCACCCTCTTGCAATTTGGCGATTCTTTTCGCTTGCCGCCAGCGGGAATCCCCCCTACATTGCACCCGTCGCTGAAGCCGGATGCCCGTTGCGCCGCGAGTGGTTTGCCGAAGTCTCATCACCCCGAGCGCCTGTGGATCTTCGCGAGACCGCGTTCTGACAGTAGGGTCTCCGGATAGCGCGAGGGTTGGTTTTAAAGCCGTGCGGCGCGAAGTTCGTGCCCACGCCGAAAGCCCGGTGGCCGAGGCAGCCCACTACATCACCCCACCTGACCATGGACAACGAGGCAACGCCGTCGAACGAGAAGAAGGAAACCGCTGCGCCGGCACCAGCACCAGCACCGGTACCGTCACCGAAGAAGGAGTACCCCGCCACCAAGGGGATCTTGGAGCTTTCCGATAAGGGCTTCGGCTTCCTCCGCCAGCAGGACAAGGGCTACCAGCCGTCGCGCGACGATGTTTTCGTCAACCCCAACGTGGTGCGCGATCTCGGCCTGCGCGAGGGATTGCTCATCGAGGGCGACATGGTCCCCACCAACCGCGGCGGCCACGAGGTCCTCAATATCAGCAAGATCAACGGCCAGAAGGTGGAGAAGTTCAAGAAGACCACCCCCTTCGCCGAACTCACGGTCATCGATCCGATCGAGCCGTTCCACCTCGAGACCGACGCCGCCAGCATCTCCACTCGCGCCCTCGACCTCTTCTGCCCGGTCGGCAAGGGCACGCGCGGCCTCATTGTTTCCCCTCCCCGCGCGGGCAAGACCATGCTCCTCAAGCAGATTGCCAACGCCATCAGCGCGAATCACCCCGAGGTGGACCTCATGATTATGCTCGTGGATGAGCGCCCCGAGGAAGTCACCGACTTCCAGCGCTCCACCAAGGGCCAGATCTTCGCCTCCTCCAACGACGAGGATCTCAAAAACCACGTCCGCATCCCCAAGATCGTCAGCGAGATCGCCAAGCGCAAGGTGGAGTTCGGCAAGGACGTGGTCATCCTCATGGACTCGCTCACTCGCATGGCCCGCGCCTTCAACAACTACATGAGCAACAGCGGGCGCACGATGTCGGGCGGCATCGATGCCCGCGCGATGGAGACCCCTCGAAAGATCTTTGCCGCCGCGCGCAACACCGAGGAGGGCGGCAGCCTCACCATCCTTGCCACCATCCTCGTGGACACGGGTTCCAGGATGGACGAGCTCATCTTCCAGGAGTTCAAGGGCACCGGCAACATGGAGCTCGTCCTCGACCGCAGCATGGCCGAGCGACGCGTCTTCCCCGCCATTGACCTCTACAAGTCCGGCACCCGCAAAGAGGAAAAACTCCTCCCCGCCGATGTGCTCGCCAAGGTCCACCTCCTCCGCCGCGAACTCACAGGCCGCAACCCCATCGAGGCCACCGAGAGCATCATCCGCGCCATGAGCAAGACGAAGTCGAACAAGGAACTCCTCGACATGCTCGCGAAGGCGTAAAGAAGAAGGCGGAATCTCGAAGCTGGAAGTTCGAATACCGAAGTGACCTACCTGCAGTTTCACTTCCTGTTCATCCTTCCACCGATCGCGCTCCTGGCGGTGATGGTTCGCCACAGGATCCGGGCCGCGCACCTCGCCTGCCTCGGCCTCGTCGCCTTCATCGCGGTGGCTTTTGCTCTGCCCTGGGACCACGCCGCCGTGGCCCGGGGAATCTGGGGGTTTGACGAGGCGAAGGTGCTTGTCCGCATCTGGCTCCTTCCGGTGGAGGAGATTGCCTTTTTCGTCTTTGAGACCCTCCTCGTGGGTCTCCTGTGCATCCTGTACCTGCCGTCCATCCCCCGCGGCAAATGAAGACGGCTTACCTGGTGCATCTCCTCCTCTGGATGGGACCCGCCGTCCTCCTCCAGTGGGCGGCCGCCCCGCGCGTTCTCTGGGCCAACCGTCGGGCCATTCTCGGTCCGGTCGTGATTACCACGGTCTGGCTCACTCTGGCCGACTCATTCGCGATCCGGGCGGGCATCTGGTTTTTCGACCCGGTGCAGTGCCTCGGCTGGCGCATCGGACCTTGGGTGCCGGCGGAGGAGTTTCTCTTCTTCGTCCTCACCTCCCTGCTCGTCGCGCAGGGATTCGTGTTGTTCCTTCCCGCAAAATATCGACGCTAAATTCGAGCGGCCTTCCCGTCCACCATCGCCCACGAGACGGGGCCTTCGTGGGCGAGGATCGCCTCCCATGCCCCGGCTTCCCGTTCTGCACGACAAGGGATCGCGATCCAGTCCTTCCATCTCCCCCACGACTTGCCGGCGCCCACGGCCTGCGCCGCCCCCGCGGTCGCCATGGCCAGGATTTCATGCGGGCGAAGGCCCGTCTGCGCTCCGTCGAGGGCGCGCATTTCGGCAAACATCGAGAGGTCGTTGTTCGAGGCCAGGCTATCGGTGCCCAGCACCACCGGGACCCCCGCCGCGTGGAGCGCACGAAGCGGGAACGGGGGATGACCCAGCCTCTTCGTCGAGCGCGGGCAATGGACGACAGCGATCGGCCTCCCGCGATGCACCGCCGCCCCCAGCCGTGCGAGGTCCTCTCGCGAAAGCCGGTTCGCATGGACGAGGAGCACCGGTGCCCTGGACGCGTAGACGGCGTCCCACGCCGCGGCAAGCGGGGTTCTCCCGTCGCAGTCCGTCATCGCGCGTCCCATCCCCCTCATGAAGTGGAAGAGACCTCCGCGCGCCTCGCGGAACATGCGCCATTCATCCTGGGACTCGGCCACATGGATACTCCATGGAAACCGCGCACTCCCGCTCCATGCCGCGGCCGCACGCAGGATCTCTCCCGTGCAGGTGTAGGGCGCGTGGGGTGCGATTCCCGCCTTCCACGCGCGTCCCTTGCCCCGCACCCGCCGCCGCCAGGCGGACCACCCGGCCTTATCCGGCGCCGAGCCGGGACGATAGGCGATCTGCTCCCAGAGCCACCAGACGCGCATCGGGGGGACGCCACGGGACGGCAACGCCGCGGGCAGGCAGATCCAGTTCACCATGGCGGTGGTTCCCGACGCCAGGGCCTCGCGCATGCCTGTCATGATTGAATCGCGATAGTCGCGGGCTCCCCACTGCCTCTTCGCACGACCGATGGACTCGATCCACTGGGCGAATCCCCGGGCCTTCGGGATTTTCCCACGCATCGCGGTGTAGTCGAGGTGGCAGTGCGCGTTGACGAGCCCCGGCATGAGCACGCAATCCCCAAGATCGAGGACACCCGTCTTCCCGGGAAGGGAGACCCTTCCGCCGTGGACCAGGCGAAGCTGACGATCCACCACCCATCGAGCGCGCAGGATCATGCGTCGTTCGGAGTCCTCAAGAGCGCGCCAACCGCCCGCAGGGATTCATGGCACCACCGACGGACGGGTTCTCAGCCCGGCGGAGACGGCGAGAGAATGCCCCGTCGCCGTCCACGCAGGCATAAGAAATCAGGATGCCTTGGAGGGCTGCTCTTTTTCGGGCTGGGCTTTGGTCTCCTCAGCGGGTTTTTCCGCGGGGGCGTTATCGGTCCACTCGAGGATGGCCATGCTGGCGGCGTCGCCGATTCGGCGCGTGGCCAGTTTGATAATGCGGGTGTATCCCCCGCTGCGCTGGGCGCAACGCGGGGCAACCTCGCTGAACAGCTTCCTCACGACCCCCTCCTGGCGAAGGCGGGAAACGGCGAGGCGGCGGGAGTGAAGCCCGCCCCCCTTCCCGAGGGTGATCATCCGTTCAGCGATCGCACTGGCGGCGCGCGCCTTCTGAAGGGTGGTGCGGATCTGTCCCTTGATAATCAGGCTGCAGACGAGGTTGGCGAGCATGAGCTCACGGTGAGCCTTCGTCCGCCCCAGCTTGAGGGTCTTGTTACGGTGTCTCATGGTGGTGCTCCCTTCAGGGGGAAAGGATTAATCCTTTTTTTCCTTGGCTTCGACCTCGACCTCGGCCGGAACTTCGACCTCGACCGGTGCGCGGGGCGGCTCGTCCTTGAGGGGTTCGAGCAAGGCCGCCTCAAACTTCATGCCGAGGGAGAGACCGAGTTGGGCAAGCTTGTCCTTGATCTCATTGAGCGACTTCTTGCCGAAGTTACGATACTTGAGCATCTCCTGCTCGGTCTTCTGGGCGAGCTGGCCAACCGTGAGGATGTTCGCGTTATTGAGGCAGTTTGCCGCGCGGACCGAGAGTTCGATCTCGTTCACGCTCATGTTCAGCAGCTTGCGGATGCGGGCCTGCTCCTCGTTGATCTCCTGCTTGGCGGCCTCAAACTCGATCTTCTCCTTGTCGTAGTTGACGAAAACATCAAGGTGGTGGCGAAGGATCGCCGAGGCGTGGAGAAGGGCTTCTTCCGGAGTGATGCGACCGTCGGTCCAGACCTCGATATCCAGCTTGTCGTAGTCCGTCCGCTGCCCAACGCGGGTATTCGAGACGGAATAGCGAACCTTGCGCACGGGCGAGAAGATGGAGTCAATTGGAATGACGCCAATGGACTGCTCCTTCTTCTTGTTGTCCTCGGCAGTGGCGTAGCCCCGACCCACGCGAACTTCGATCTCGGCCTCGAACTTCATCTTCTTGTCGAGCGTGGCAATCACGTGCTTACCGTTCACCACCTCGAGGTTCTGGTCGGTCTCGATGTCGCCGGCCGTCAGCTTTCCTTCCTTGTTCGCGGTGATCAGGTAGCTGCGCGGAGTGCGGTCGCGCATCTTGAGCAGGACCTTCTTGAGGTTCAGGATGATCTCGGTGACATCCTCGACGACACCCGGGATCGAGGTGAACTCGTGGGCGGCATGCCCAATCTTCACCGAGGTGATCGCAGCTCCCTCGATGGAGGAGAGCAGGGCGCGGCGGAGCGCGTTGCCGATCGTGTGTCCATATCCTCCCTCGAAGGGCTCGGCGACAAACTTCGCGTAGGTGGGGGTGGCGGATTCCTCGTCGCGGGTCAACCGCGCGGGCATTTCGAAGCGCCCAAGTTGGATGGTCATTTGTGGTCTCCTGCGGCGTCTCTACCGCGGCCGCGGAGCGGCCGTCGGCGGATACGCCAACGATTTTAATCTAGCCCGAAGGGGAATGCCCCGGTGGGCTCATGTATTCGTTGCGCCCGCGTTGGTTTCTGGCCGCGTAGCGGGGGCGAATTGCGCCACGCGGCAAAGGGGTTTATCTCGAGTACAGCTCAACGACAAGGCGCTCGTTCACGATCGGGGCGATTTCCTCCCGTGTCGGGATACGCTTCACCTCACCGCGCACCGCCTCGCGATCCAGCGCCAGCCAGTCCGGCGGCGGGGTCATCTGCGTGGCTTCGAGATTCTTCTGGGCGAGCACTTTCGCGCGGGCGTTCTCGCCAATCTCGACCACGTCGCCAACACGAAGGTTGCACGAGGGGGAAGTCGCCTTGCGCCCATTCACCTTCACATGACCATGGACCACCATCTGCCGTGCAAAAGGACGGGAGGTGGCGAAGCCGAGGCGGAAGGCGACGTTGTCCAGGCGTGTCTCGAGCAGTTGGAGGAGGGTCTCACCGGTGACGCCACGTTGGCCGAGGGCCTTGCGGAACGTGTGGCGAAACTGGCGTTCGAAAAGACCATACATGTAGCGAAGCTTTTGCTTCTCCGACAGCGCCATCCCGTAGTCGGACATTTTGCGGCGGCTCTTGGGGCCGTGCATGCCGGGCGGGTGGGGCTTGCGCTCCATGACCTTGGCACCTGAGGCACCAAAGAGCTGCGCGTTGTGGCGACGACAAACCTTGAGTTTCGGACCGGTATATCTACCCATGATTGGAGGAGGATGGAGTGTGAATCAAACGCGGCGCGCCTTGCGGGGGCGACAGCCGTTATGAGGCATCGGGGTGACGTCGCGGATGGAGGTCACCTCGAGGCCGATGGCCTGCAAGGCTCGGACGGCGGACTCGCGGCCGAGGCCCGGGCCGCTCAGGAGCACCTCGACCTCACGCATGCCGTGGGACATCGCCTGGCGAGCACAATCCTGGGCCGCCATCTGGGCGGCATAAGCCGTGCTCTTTCGGGAACCCTTGAAGCCGGCGCGACCGGCGCTGGACCATGCGATCACGTTACCGCGCAAGTCGGTGATGGTGACGATCGTGTTGTTGAAAGTAGCGGTGACGCGAGCGAGGCCGGTGGCGATGTTCTTGGCGCCCTTGGCCTTGATGATCTTCGGCTTGGGCTGCTCGGCGAGAGGGTCGAGGAGTGCAGCCGCATCGGCGCCTTCCTGAATCTTGGCGAGATCCTCCTTTGCGGGACTCTCCTTGGCGGGACCCCCCTTTGCTGCGCCTTCCTTGGCGGGGCGTTTGGCCTTGCGGGGTTCGTGATCGGCGGCTGCCGGCTTCGCGGATTTCTCCGCGGGAGCGGCCGTCGCATCAGCGGCGGGGGATGGCGTTTTTTCCTTGTCGGGCATGGTCGGTCAACTCCTCGGTTCTGGGCTCGGCATCAAACCTTGGCAGGCTTGGCGTCCTTGCTGCGGATCACGCCCACGGTCTTGCGGGGGCCCTTGCGCGTGCGGGCGTTGGTGCTCGTGCGCTGGCCGCGCACGGGCAGGCCACGCTTGTGGCGCATTCCCCGGTAAGACCCGATGGCCATGAGGCGGCGAATATTCTGCTGGATCTCGCGGCGCAGATCCCCCTCCACCACGAGTTTGCTCTCCGTGATCGCGTGGCTGATGCGGTTGAGTTGTTCGGGAGTCAGGCTCTTGGCCCGAATGCTGGGATCCACCTCCGCCTTCGCGAGAATTTCTCGCGCGCGCGCTGGTCCGATGCCGTAGATGCACGGCAGCGAGGCTTCGATCCGTTTGTCGTCCGGGATATCTACTCCGAGGAGGCGGGGCATGGCTTCAACCTTGTCGTTGTTTGTGGCGGGGTTCCGTGCAAATCACACGGATCACCCCTTTGCGGCGCACGATTTTGCACCGCTCGCAGAGTCTTTTCACAGAAGCACGTACTTTCATTGGGTGGGGGCTGGCATCTTCTGCCGGTAAATGAGTTGTCCCTTGGAAAGGTCGTAGGGCGACATCTCGATCATCACCTTGTCCCCGGGAAGGATATGGATGAAGTCGAACCTCATCTTTCCCGAGATATGGGCGAGAACCTTGTGACCGTTTGGAAGTCGGACCCGGAACATCGTGTTCGGCAGCAACTCGGCCACCGTGCCTTCGATGCGGATGCGTTCCTCTCCAGCCATTTTTGTTGATGTCGTTTTTCCGCGGGCGCCGCGTTCGGCGCTTCTACGGATTTCCTCGGGTTTTCAGTTTTCGTTTAATCTCCTCCGCTCTTCCATCGGGCACCGTCAGGATCTCGGGATCTCCGCCGGTCACCAGGACGGTGTGCTCGTAGTGGGCGGAGGGTTTTCCATCTCCGGTCACAGCCGTCCATCCATCGCGCAGAACCCGAACCGCCGCCCCGCCGAGGTTGACCATCGGTTCGATGGCCAAAACCATTCCTTCCCTCAGGCGCGGTCCTTGTCCGGGCCGTCCAAAGTTCGGGATCTGGGGTTCCTCGTGCAGGCTACGTCCGATCCCATGCCCGACGAATTCGCGCACGACAGAAAAACCATGTTGGGTGACATGACTTTCCACCGCATGCGAAACGTTGGACAGTCGCCCATCGGGGCGGGCCTTGTCAACAGCCAAATAGAGCGATTCTTCAGTCACCTCGAGAAGCCTCCTCACCTCGGGGGAAACCTCGCCGAGCGGCACGGTGGTCGCCGTATCCCCCACCCACCCCTCGAACACGACGCCGAGGTCCAGGCTCACGATGTCCCCGTACTGCACATGCGTGGGGCGCGGGGTTCCGTGTACAACCTCGTCGTTGACCGAGATACAAATATTTCCGGGAAAACCCTTGTAACCAAGGAACGGGCTCTTCGCACCGTGGTCACGGATGAGGCGCCCTGCGTGGTCATCGATCTCGCGGATTGATCGGCCGGGCTCGATCCAGCGAGCCAACGTTTCGAGCAGGTTCGCAGCGAGAACACAACTGCGACGGATGCCCTCGATTTCCTTGGCGGTCCGAATTGCGATCACGCGGCCATTGCCTCCCAGACCAGACAATAGAGTACCTCGGCGGTCACATCGGCCGGGACCTCGGTAAAGGCACCCTGCCGACGGTAGAACTCGACAAGACGCTCACCCCACTCGCTGTACACACGCCAGCGTTCGCGCAACACCTCGAGATTATCGTCCTTGCGCCTTTGCAGGACTCCCCCGCAGGAATCACAGACTCCCTGCTTTTTCGGCGGCATCCTCGTGGCGTGAAAAACCTTCCCGCAGGAGGGGCAACCCAGGCGCCCGATGATGCGCTCCTCCACGGCCGACTGCGGCACGTCCAGGTGAAGTACACGGTCGAGCGACACCGACTTGGCGCGGAGGATGGTATCGAGACTCTCGGCCTGCGACACGGTACGGGGAAAGCCGTCAAAGACAAATCCCCCCGCAGCATCACCGTCCACCCGCGCGGCCACAAGGCGCAGGACGAGTTCGTCCGGGACGAGCCGCCCACTGGTGGTGTAGGCGGCGACCTCGCGCCCGAGCCCGGAGTCCGCGGCAATCTCGGCGCGCAGCATGTCCCCGGTGGAGAGATGGGGGACCTCAATCTTTTTCGCAAGCCAGGCGGCGGCGGTCCCCTTGCCGGATCCGGGACCGCCGAGGAGGACGATACGCCTTCGGGTCACGGCTTTCGGCTGCTGGATCACAGTCATGAGGCGCACGCGTGGCAAACCGGGCCCAGGGGCGACATCAGATCCTGCCCCGCATCCTGCCCTTCTTGAGAAAACCCTCGTAGTTTCGGGTGAGCAGGTGAGTCTCGATCTGGCGCAGGGTATCGAGGAGGACTCCGACGATAATCAGAAGGCTGGTTCCTCCGAAAAAGCTGGCCGTGATGTAGGGGATGCTCAGCCAGTCGCCGAGGGAGATCGGGATGACCGCCACGACCGTGAGGAAGACGGCGCCGGCAAAGGTAATGCGCGTCATCGTGAAGTCCAGAAAGTCCGCGGTAGGCTTTCCGGGGCGAACGCCGGGGACGTAGCCGCCGTGCTTCTTGAGGTCGTCGGCGATCTGGATGGGATTGAAGACCGTGGCCACCCAAAAGTAGCTGAAGAAGAAGATGAGAATTGAGTAAACGGTGAGGTAAACGCGATGCCCCTCGACAAGCCAACTGGCGACGCGCTGCAACCACTCCACTTGGACAAAACTGAAGATCGTCTGCGGGAACATGAGGATGGCCTGGGCAAAGATGATCGGCATCACTCCGGAGTAGTTCACGCGCAACGGCATGTAGGTCTGGCCGCCGCCGTACATTTTCCGTCCCACCATGCGCTGGGCATACTGGACGCTGACCTTTCGCTGCGCCTGGGTGACCACGATCACCGCCGCGATCACGCCAAAGAACATCCCGATGAAGAGCAGGGCGTGGATGATATTGTACCTTTGGGGCACATCGGGCGGGGGAAAAAACATCTGGTAGGCGAGTCCCACCGCGGCGGGAAACTTCGCCAGGATGTTCGTGGCGATGAGGAGAGAGATCCCGTTCCCAATGCCGCGCTCCGTGATCTGCTCGCCGAGCCACATCATGAAGATTGTGCCGGCGGTAAGGGTGAGCACCGTGGTAATTTCAAAGCCGAGACCCGGGTTGAGCACGAGGTTCACGCCCTCGGGAAGTCCGCGGAACATCGGCAGGCTCTGCGGGTTCTGGAAAGTCCGCGCGAACATCAGGCTCTGGAAGAGAGCGATGACGATGGTGACGTAGCGCGTGTACTGGGTGATCTTCTGGCGGCCTCCCTCCTCGCGCGAGATCTTCTGGAGCTGCGGGATCACCGCCGAGAGGAGCTGGAAGATGATCGACGCGCTGATGTACGGCATGATCGTCAGCGAGAAGATGGCCAGGTGCTCGAGCGCACCGCCGCTGAAGATGTTCATCAGCGCCAAGAGACTGCCGCCCTGGCTCTGTTGCTGGCTTCGGAAGAAGGCGGCGAGGGCGTTGGCGTCCACCCCGGGCACGGGAATCGCCGCACCGAATCTGGTAATGATAATGATCCCGAGCGTGAAGAGAATCCTCTTCTTGAGCTCAGGAATCTTGAAGGCGTTGGCGAAGGCCGAAATCATACTCTGCGTTCTCCCGCGGGAAGTTACGTTCTCGGAGCCCCGGGCTTACCCGTCCGTTTAGCTCCGGGCTTATCAGCCGGACTTCGGGGTCACGAGGATCTCAGCCTTGCCTCCGGCAGCCTCGATCTTGGTGCGAGCCGAACCGCTGAACAGGTCGACGCGAACCGTCAGTTTTCGGCCGATCTCACCGAATCCAAGAATCTTGATGGCATCATTGCGGCCCCGGATCAACCCGTGGTCAGCAAGGGCCTTCGCATCCACCACCGCACCCTCGGGGAAGTCGTTGAGATCCCCCAAGTTCACCACGGCGACCTTGCGTTTAAAGCGAGTGTTGTTAAAACCGCGCTTCGGGAGACGGCGATAGAGCGGAGTCTGGCCGCCCTCGAATCCGAGGCGGACGGAACTGCCGGACCGCGCGGTCTGGCCCTTGCCCCCTCGCCCGCTGGTCTTTCCGTGGCCAGAGGCCTCGCCGCATCCGTAACGTTTCGTGCGGTGCTTGGCGCCAACCGCGTGTTTGAGTTCGTGAAGTCGCATAATCGTGTGCTCCCTGCGCGCCTCAGACCTTCGCATCCACGGGGGCCACCACGCCGCGGCGCTGCATGATCGATTCGCGCAACTGCAACTGGGAAAGCCCCTGCAGGGTGGCCTTTACCACATTGGCCATGTTGCTCGACCCGAGGGACTTGCTGAGAATGTCCTTGATGCCCACCGCTGCGAGCACCGCCCGCACTCCGCCGCCAGCGATCAACCCGGTGCCGGGGCTTGCGGGTTTGAGCATCACGCGACCGCCGCCAAAGCGACCTTCGACCGCGTGGGGAATCGTGTTCGCGAGCAGGTTCATGCGCACGAGGCTCCGCCGCGCAATGTCCGTGCCCTTGCGGATCGCATCGGCGACCTCGTTGGCCTTGCCAAAACCGTAGCCCACCTGGCCCTTCTGGTCCCCTACCACGATGAGTGCGCTGAAGCTGAAGCGGCGCCCACCCTTCACCACCTTGGTGCAACGATTCACGAAGACCACCTTCTCCAAGAGTCCACTCTCCTTGTCCGGCTGGCCTGGCACGGGAAAACTGCGCGGGGTGCGGAATCCGGGACGGCGGCGGCGATCCGCAGAGGCCGGCGCGGCAGGGGATACCGCCGCGGGGGATACCGCCGCGGGGACCGGCACTACGGGATCTACCGGTACAGAGACCGGTGTTTCAACCTTCGGGGTTTCATTCGTCGCCACGTCAAATCCTCCTTAAAAAGCGAGACCCGCCTCGCGGGCCGCGTCGGCAAGAGCTTTCACCTTGCCGTGGTAACGGGATCCACCGCGGTCGAACACGACCGCCTTGATCCCCTTCTCCTTCGCGCGCTCGGCGGCCAATCGGCCGACCTTGCCTGCATGGGAAACATTGGATCGGGTCTTGCCCTTGCTCTCGGTGCGCACGACCGGCTCGACCGTGGAAACGGCAGCCAGGGTGACCCCCCGCGCATCGTCAATAAACTGCACGTGAATGTTGCGTCCGGTGAACCGCACGCTCATCCGCGGTTTCTCGGCGGTGCCCACGACACGGCGGCGGACGCGCCAGTGGCGTCTTTCGCGAAGTTCTTGTTTCGTCAAAGCCATGTTCTCTCCTTAACCGTTCCCGCCTACTGGACAGTCTTGCCCTCCTTGCGGCGGATCTTCTCGCCCGCATAGCGGACGCCCTTCCCCTTATAAGGTTCGGGGGGATAAAAGCGACGGATCGAGGCGGCGACCTCGCCCACCTGCTGCTTGTCACACCCGTCAACAGTGATCCGGGTGTTGTCCTCAACGATCAGCTTGATCCCCTCGGGGATCGGAAAGAGGATCGGATGCGAAAAACCGAGAAGCAAGTTCAGGTTCTTGCCCTGCACTGCGGCCTTGAAACCGACGCCCTCGATCTCGAGTTTTTTACGGTAGCCCTGGGTAACGCCCAACACCATGTTCTGGAGCAGGCTGCGTGCAAGCCCGTGGAGAGCGCGTGCCTCGCGCCCCTCGGACACGGTGCGGACCGCGAGAACCTTCCCATCCAACGCCGCCTCCACCGAGCGCGGCATTTCAAGGGAGAGCTTCCCCTTCGGTCCCTCAACCTTCACGGTGCGGCCGCTGACGGCCACCTTCACCTGGGCGGGGATCTCAATCGGTTTTCTGCCAATGCGTGACATGGAAGATCAGTTAAGGTTGAAAAGTTTGTAGAAAAGCGTGATTACCACACGTGACAGAGCATCTCGCCCCCAACGTTTTTCTTGCGAGCTTCCTGCCCCGTCATCATGCCGCTTGAGGTGGAGAGGATGCAGATCCCCATGCCACCCAGCACACGGGGCACGTCGCGTGCGCCAATGTAGCGGCGCAGGCCCGGTGTACTGATGCGGCGGAGGCCGACGATCCCGCCACCCTCCACACCGCCCTTGAGTTCGATCTTGATGTGGGACTTCCCTCCATCCTTGACGAACGCGCAATCGGCAATGTAGCCCTCGCGTTTGAGGATCCGAGCGATGTCGCTCTTGATCCGCGAGTGCGGGATGACCACGGTGGTACGACCACGCATGCGGGCATTCCGCAGGCGCGTCAACATATCGGCAATAGGATCGGTCACGCTCATCGTGGAGAGGGGGTTACCAGCTGGCCTTGGTTACGCCAGGGATCAGTCCCTTGGAGGCGTGTTCGCGAAAACAAATACGGCACATATCGAAGCGGCGGATGAAGGCGCGCGCACGACCGCAAACGCGACAACGGTGATACCGGCGCGCCGAGAACTTCGGCGTGCGCTTCTGCTTCTCCATGAGGCAGGTTTTGGCCATGGTTCAACTCTTCCTTTCGGGTGAAAACGGCATGCCCAGTAGGCGAAGCAGTTCCCGCGTCTCAGCGGGGTTGCGAGCTGTCGTCACAAAGGTGATATCCATCCCAAGCCGCCTCTTCACCTTATCGAGCTCGATCTCTGGAAAAATGGACTGGTCATCCACACCCAGCGTGTAGCTTCCGCGTCCGTCAAAACTACGGCTCGGGACGCCGCGAAAGTCGCGCACGCGCGGAAGGGCGGCGTTGAAAAAGCGCTCCATGAACTCGAACATGCGCGTGCCGCGAAGGGTCACCTTGCAACCGATCTCCTGGCCCTTGCGAAGCTTGAAGTTGGAGATGCTCTTGCGAGCCTTCGTCACAATCGGTTTTTGGCCCGTGATCATTCCGATTTCGCGCACGGCGTCGTCCAGCGCCTGCTTGTCGGCGGAGGAGCTGACGCCGGTATTGACCACGATCTTGAGGACTCGCGGCACCTGCATCGGGTTGAGATACTTGCCGCCAGCCAGAAGTTGCGGCACCGCCTTTTCGCGGTAGAATTTCTTTAGTTCGCTCATGAGTTGCTCGCCTCTTGCTTCTTGCCTGAACGGACACCCCGGCGGCGGTCATACTCCTCGGCCAGCATCACATTGGAAATATCAAGGGGCGCCTCACGCTCGATGAAGCCTCCCTGTGGGCGGTCCTGGGTCTTGCGCGCAGCCTTCTTCATCATCCGCACACCCTCGACCACTAACCGAAGCGACTTCGGGTCCACGGAAAGAACCTTGCCGCGCTTGCCGCGGTCGTTCCCGCTCAGCACCACCACAAGGTCGTTCTTCTTTACGTGCAGCTTCATCAGATGACCTCCGGAGCCAACGACAGGATCTTCATGAAATTTCTCTCGCGCAGCTCGCGCGCCACAGGGCCGAAAATGCGGGTACCCACGGGATTCATGTCTTTGTCAATGATCACGATCGCGTTGCGATCGAAACGCAGCACGGAGCCGTCCTTGCGGCGAATTGGCTGGCGCGTGCGCACGACCACGGCATTGACGACAGCCCCTTTCTTCACGGTGCCATCCGCGTCGGCTTCCTTCACGTTGGCTTTGATAATGTCCCCAATGCGGGCGAAAAGCGTCGCGCGGCCGAGGACACCGATCATCGAGGCCCGTCGGGCCCCGGTGTTGTCAGCGACGTCGAGAATGGATCGGACTTGGAGCATGGCTTGAAATACGTTGCGGGCGGTCAGGCCACCGGCTTCGCCACCGCCTCCTCAACGGCATCTTTGAGTTCCGCGAGGGGCGCCTCGGCGCGCTCGATGACCTCCACCAGGCGCCAGCGCTTGAGACGGCTGAGCGGGCGGGTCTCCATAATGCGTACGCGGTCGCCCACCTTCGCATCGTTCTTCTCGTCGTGGGCGTAGAAACGGCTGGAGCGCGTAATCACCTTCTCGTACTGCGCATGGCGAACGCGCCGTTCAACGCACACGACGATGGTCTTGTCCATCTTGTCGGAAATCACGCTACCGACGCGCTCCTTGCGCGCACCACGGTCCTGTTGTTCGGGGGAAGTCATGGCTTGGAGGCAGGGAGTTTCCGCTTCAACTCGGTAAGGAGGGTTTCCACCCGCGCGATGTCCTTGCGGATGAGGCGGAGGCGGCTGGGTTGATCGAGCTGTCCGGCGGATTGCCGCATACGGAGGTTGAAGAATTCCTGCCGTAGGTCACGCCCCTTGGCATCGAGTTCAGTCGCCGTGAGAGCGCGAAGTTCTTTGATTTTCATCGCGTCAGGCTCCCTCCATGTGGCGGCGGATGAACCGAGTTCGCATCGGGAGCTTCGCGGCGGCAAGTGACAGCGACTCCCTCGCAACGTTCTCCGTGATCCCGTCGAGTTCAAAAAGTACATTGCCGGGGCGCACCACGGCCACCCAGAACACGGGAGGTCCCTTCCCTTTGCCCATTCGGGTCTCGAGAGGCTTCTTGGATACCGACTTGTCCGGGAAAACTCGGATCCAGACCTTGCCCTTGCGCTTCATGTTGCGCGTCAGAGCCACGCGTGCGGCCTCGATCTGGGTAGCCGTCAACCACGCACGCGCGAGGGTCTGCAGACCGTAGGAGCCAAAGTCGATTCGCACCGCACGGCTGGCCATGCCGGCGCGACTGCCGCGCTGCATCTTGCGGTACTTCACTCTGGCGGGCATCAAGGACATAGAGGAATCAGTAAAAAGTTAGAAAATAAAAAGAAGAAGGGGGGAGGAGTTAAAAGGCGGAATCAGTTTCTCATTTCGTGCGGTCTCATGCGGCTTTTTTGAGCACGGGACGCTTGTCGCCTTTGTAGATCCACGCCTTCACGCCAATCTTGCCGTACACGGTCTGGGCCTCAGCAAAACCATAATCGATGTCAGCGCGGAGAGTCTGCAGGGGCACCTTGCCCTCGTGATAACGCTCCATTCGAGCGAGTTCGGAACCCCCAAGGCGTCCGGAACACTGAAGCTTGATGCCCTCGACGCCAAGGTTGCGCGCTGTCTGGATCGCCTTCTTCATCGCACGGCGAAAGGAGATGCGGCGTTCCATCTGGAGAGCCACGTTTTCCGCGACCAGCTGGGCATTGGTTTCCGGCTGCGCGACCTCCTGAATCTCGACGTAGACCTCGCGGAGCGAGGTGAGGCGGGAAATCTCTTCCTTGAGCTTGTCGATCTCCGTGCCCTTGCGACCGATCACAATGCCGGGGCGGGCCGTGTGCACGGTGATGCGGAGGCGCTGCGCGGCGCGCTCGATATCGATGCGCGGCACGGCTGCCTGCTCCAGCTTCTTGTGGAGGAACTCGCGGATTGCGAGGTCCTCATGCAGAAACTTGCGAAACTCGCGGCCCACTGCGTACCAGCGAGAACGCCAGTCTTTCGACAGCGCGAGGCGGAGCCCGATCGGATGGCATTTTTGGCCCATGATTTTCTGTGTAGGGAAAGCCCTGCAGTATATTCAGTTCTACTCGTCGCTCAAGACAATTCGCACATGAGTTGTACGCTTCCGTATGAGGGAGCCAGATCCGCGTGCTCGGAAGGTGTAGCGCTTGAGGGTCGGGCCGGTGCCGGCGATGGCCTCGGCCACGCGAAGCGAATCGCGGGAAAGGTTTGCATTGGTCTCGGCATTGCCAATTGCGGAACGCAGCGCCTTGCTCACCAAGCGAGCGGCTTTCCTGGGAATAGAGTCCACCACTTCCAGGGCCCGCCCCACGGGCAGCCCCTGAATCTCCAGCGTAATCTCCCGCACCTTCCGCGGGGAGATCCGCGCATACTTCATGATCGCCATCACTTTCATTTTTAAAATTTTGTTGTTCCCGACCGTTTCCGGTCAGAGCTTGCTGAGGACCGCCATTTCCCCCTCACGGATGGGGCGGTCCGCTTCCATCCGCTCAATCACCGCCATCGACGCATGTTCGCGCGTCTCCACCACCACGAGTCTCGCCGTGATTTCCTTGCCGCGGTTCACTACCCAGGGCATCCCCACTCTCACCCCCTCGGCTCTCCCCGCATCCAGTGCCACCACCCCGAGATCCAGCCTCACGGCCAGCACCTTTGCGGAGGGAGGCAACTTGGTCCCCCCCTCCATTATTGTGGGCCTTGTTCGCTCCCGTTCCTCGGCCCACTTGCGCCCGGCACGAAGCTCACCCTCGAGGGTGGCCCGCCGCGCGGGATCCACCTTCTGGGCCGACTTCAACGCCTGCTCAGAGGCCAGCATCAGCCTCCGCGCGCGATCTTCGATTCGCACGAGCTCGCCCTCGGATTCCCGCAGGGCACGCAGCGACTGCACCAAAAGCGTGCGCCAATCGGTTGCCGAACGAGCATCCGCATCGTCCGCGGCGAGTCCTGCGAGGCCTCCCCGAAGCGCTGTCTCGACCCGCGCCAACTGGTTGCTGAGCACCGCCACCTCGCGGGCCTTGGCCCCCTCGGCGCGGCGCAAATCCGCATTTTCTCGCCGCAGCGCATCGAGGGCCACACGAAGCTCTGGCGCTTCCGTGCCGCCCTGTGGCGCCGCAGCATACAAAGAACAAACTAAAAAAAATCCAACTTCCAGCACCGAAGCGACCCGGAGTCGCCCTACCCGCCTCGCGGGCTGCCGTCGCATGGCCTCTTCCTTTCCCGTCCGTTACTTGGCCGCAGCCTTCTCAGTATGCGCCCCGTGCTTCTTGAAGGTGCGCGTAGGTGAGAATTCCCCAAGACGGTGGCCAACCATATTTTCAGTCGCAAAGACCGTGTTGAACACCTTCCCGTTGTGAACCAAAAATGTATGGCCCACGAACTCCGGCACCACCATCGAGCGGCGAGACCACGTCTTGATGGGTTTCTTCACCCCAGACGCGGCCATCTGGACCACCTTCTTCATCAGGTGGTCGTCCGTAAACGGACCTTTCTTCAGAGATCTTCCCATGTCGTAAATCCTTGTTGCGTCTAGCGCTTGCGGCGCTGGATGATGAACTGGTCGGTGGTCTTGTGCTTCTTGCGGGTCTTGAGGCCCTTGGCAATTTGCCCCCATGGAGAAACCGGGTGGTGCCAACCACCGCCGCCCTTGCTCTTCCCCTGGCCGCCACCGTTCGGGTGGTCGACCGGGTTCATCGCCACGCCACGCACATGCGGGCGCCAGCCAAGGTGACGGCTCTTTCCAGCCTTGCCATAGGAAATTTTTTCATGCTCGACGTTCCCCACCTGCCCAATCGTCGCGAAACAACTCAGGTGAACACGGCGGATCTCACCTGAGGGGAGCTTCACATTCGCATAGTCTCCCTCCTTCGCCATCAGCGTGGCGGCCATGCCGGCGCTGCGGACGAGCTGGCCGCCGCGGCCGGGGGCGATCTCGATATTGTGGACGGGCATGCCCATTGGGATTGCACGAAGCGGAAGAGCATTGCCCACCTCGGGAGCGGCCTCAATCCCACTGCGCACCTCACGGCCCACCTCCAAGCCGAGCGGGGCCAAGATGTAGCGGAGCTCGCCGTCGGCGTACCGAAGAAGCGCCACGCGCGACGAGCGCGAAGGATCGTACTCGATGGTCTCCACCTTCGCGGAAACGTCATGCTTGTTGCGCTTGAAGTCCACGATGCGGTAGCGCTGCTTATGGCCTCCCCCGCGGTGGCGCATCGTGAGGCGACCGTGGGCGTTACGCCCGCCCTTCTTGCGAAGGGATTCAGTGAGCCTCTTCTCGGGACGACTCCGCGTGATCTCCTCAAAACTCGAGGAGGCCTTATGCCGTATGCTTGATGTAGTCGGCCTGTAGGTCTTGATGGACATGGAGGAGGCAGTGAGAAGTTCGAAATTAGAAGTGAGAAATGGGGGGCTGGAAGCTGGGATAAAGTGAAAAACTCGGGGTCGCGCGGCCGGGGCGGCTTCTCATTTCGCAATCCTTATTTCTCATTGATTTCAGGTTCCGAGATCGATCTTGTTTCCCTTCTTGAGGGTAATGATGGCCTTCTTCCAGTCGGAAGTTCGTCCCGCCTGCTTGGTGCGCGCGCGGCGAACCTTGCCACCACAGTTCATCGTATTCACGCGCTCGACCTTCACATTAAAAATACGTTCGATGGCCTGGCGAATCTCCACCTTGTTCGCGCGCGGCTCGACGGCGAAGACATAGCTGTTGTCCTTGGCCTGAAGGGCAGATGCCTTCTCGGTCAGGCGTACGCGGCGGATGATGTCATACGGATTCTTCACTTGGTCGCCTCCAGGCCGCGGCTGCGGACAGTCAGGGCATCCAACGCCGCACGAGTCAGCACCAGGCACTTGCAGTTGAGAAGTTGGTAGGTGTTCACATCCTCGGCCGTCGCTGTACTCACCCGCGCGACGTTGCGCGTCGCGCGACGGAAGGCGACCGACGGCTTGTCGTGCACCACCAGCGTGGAGCCCTCAACCTTCAGGCCCTTCATGATGGCGACGAAATCGCAGGTCTTGGCGCTCGGCACGTCGAGAGACTCCACCACCCGTGCACTGCCCTCTTCCAGGCGACCGACCAGCGCCTGGCAAAAGGCGAGCCGCCGCACCTGACGGGGTACTCGCTTGCTGTAGTCGCGGGGCTTCGGCCCGAAAACCACGCCACCCTTGCGCCAGACCGGGGAGCGGGCGTACCCGGCGCGGGCGCGTCCGGTTCCCTTCTGCTTCCACGGCTTCTTCCCTGAACCGGCGACCTCGGCCACTGTCTTCGTGCAAGCAGTGCCGGCGCGGCGATTGGCGAGGTGCGCCACCACCACGTCGTGGGTCACCTGGGGACTGACCTTGCTGAAATCGGTGCGAATCGCAATCTCGTGATCACCCTTCGCCGAACCGTCCTGATTGAGGATCTTGACCTTCATCGCATCAGGGCTTCTTGGCCGCCGTCTTCTTGATCGACGAGCGGATAATGAGGTGGGAACCAGGCGCCCCGGGGACACAGCCGCGGACGAGGAGAAGGTTCTCCCCCTCGCGCACCTGCATCACGCGAAGGTTCTGGACGGTAATCTGGGTATCGCCCATGCGACCAGGCATGCGGGCATTTTTCCAGATATGGCCGGGCCAAGCGCGCATGCCGATGGCGCCGGGACGGCGGTGGGATTTCGATCCGTGGGCAGCCCCACCTCCGGCAAAACGATGGCGCCGAACGACGCCCTGCGTACCCTTGCCCTTGGAGACGCCGATGACATCCACAAACTCGCCGGCTGAAAAGATGGTCGCCTTCACGCTGTCTCCCACCTTGAAGTCTTCCCCCGCACCAACGCGAAACTCGCGAACGAAAGTGAAGCCATGAACCTTCCCGATGTCGTCGACACCCCTAGCCTTGCGAAAATGGCCGGCAAGCGGGCGGACGGTGTTCCTCACCTTGCGCTGGCCGAAGCCGACCTGAACCGCCTCGTAGTGATCCTTCTCAGCCGACTTGCGCTGGATCACGGTGCAGGGCCCCGCCTCAATGACGGTGACCGGGTGAAGCATCCCCTTGTCGTCGTAGAGCTGGGTCATCCCCAGCTTTTTTCCAAGTAATCCCACGCTCATGGTCAAATCTTAATTTGGATGTCTACGCCGGCCGGGAGGTTGAGCTTCTTAAGCTCATCCACGGTCTTCGCGGTGGGGTCAATGATATCGAGGAGCCGCTTGTGGGTTCGTATCTCGAACTGGTCCATGGACTTCTTGTCCACGTGCGGCGAGCGGTTGACGGTAAAGCGTTCGATCTTCGTGGGGAGCGGGACCGGTCCGGCCACCTTTGAGCCGGTGCGCTTAGCGGTCTCGACGATCTCGGCTGCCGACGCGTCGAGCAGTCGGTAGTCAAAACCCTTGAGTCGAATTCTGATGCGCTGGTGTTCCATGGAAAACGGTAGTTTTTCAGACTAGCTGACAAGGCTGGCTCTCGCCAGCATTATTTCTTCTGAGTCTCAAGAATTTTTGTGAGCACCTGTTCTGGCACTCGCTCGAAGTGGGAAGGCTCCATCGAGTAGGAGGCTCGTCCCTTGCTGAGGGAGCGGATGTCGGTGGCGTACCCGAACATCTGTTCGAGGGGAACCTCGGCGTGCACGAGCACGGTCACCCCCTGCGTCTCGATATTCATAATCCGCCCGCGCCGGCGGTTGAGATCCCCGAGAAGATCTCCTTGATACTCGTCGGGGGTGATCAACTCGACCTTCATGATCGGCTCGAGAATGATGCAGCCGGCCTTCTTCATCGCGTCCTTGAAGGCGAAGATCCCCGCCATCTTGAAGGCGAGTTCGCTGGAGTCCACCTCGTGGTAGGTGCCATCCAGGATCTCCACTCGGATATCCACCACCGGGTAGCCGGCGAGAATTCCAACAGTGATCGCCTCCTCAACCCCATCGATGGAAGGCCCGATGAACTCTTTCGGGATGGTGCCGCCGACCACCTTGTTCTCGACAATGGCGCCGGACCCCTTCTCGCCGGGATAAACCTTGAGGACCACATGGCCGTACTGGCCTCGGCCGCCCGATTGGCGAATGAACTTGCCCTCCCCTTCTGCAGCCTTGGTGAGGGTCTCGCGGTAGGCGATCTGCGGCTTGCCCGCATTCGCCTCAACCTTAAACTCGCGGAACATGCGGTCGCGGATGATCTCAAGATGAAGTTCGCCCATCCCCTGAATGATCATCTGGCCGGTATCCACATCCGTCTTCACTCGGAAAGTGGGGTCCTCCTCCGAAAGGCGCTGGAGGGCCTCACCCATGCGTTCGCGATCTCCCTTGGTCTTCGGCTCGACGGCCATCGAGATGACGGGCTCTGGGAACGTTGGGGGCTCGAGAAGAATGGGATGGTCTTCGTCGCAGAGCGTGTCGCCGGTGGTAATATTCCGGACCCCCACCAGCGCGGCGATGTCGCCGGAATAGACCGTGTCCACGTCCTCGCGCTTGTCGGCCTGGATCATCAGGACGCGGCTGACGCGCTCCCGTTTGTTCGTGCGCGGGTTATAGATCGTGTCACCCTTGCTGAGCTTACCGGAGTAGACACGGAAAAAGACCAGCTTGCCGACATAGGGGTCCGTCCAGAGTTTGAAGGCCAAAGAACAGAACTTCCCCTGATCGGTCGTCGGGGCATCAATCTTGATCTCGGGAGAGTCCGGATCCAGCCCGACCGCCGCGGGGATATCAAGGGGCGAGGGCAGGTAGTCGATCACGCCGTCCACCACGTTGTGGACCGCGCGCTTCTTGAAGGCAGAGCCACAGAAAACCGGGACGAACTTGATTGCGATGGTCAGGCGACGGATCGCCTGCTTGAGAAGAAGATCCGTCACGGGTTTTTCCTCAAGGAAGAGATTGCCCACCTCCTCGTCGAGGTCTGCCACGGCTTCCACGAGCTCGAGGCGAGCCTTTTTCGCCGCATCGACGAGGTCGTCCGGGATATCGGTCACCTGATAGGTCATCCCATTATTCTTCTCATTCTCGGCATCGTCGGGCCAGATGTAGGCTTTCTGGGAGACGATCTCCACGACCCCGCGGAAGGTCTCGGCTGCACCGATGGGGAGAGTGAGCGGCCAGGCGTTGGCACCAAGCTTCGTGCGGAGGTCGTTGAGGGCCTTCGCGAAGTTTGCGCCGGTACGGTCCATCTTGTTGATGAAGGCGATGCGCGGCACGTGGTACTTGGTGGCCTGCCGCCAGACAGTCTCGGACTGGGGTTGTACACCGGCAACGCCACAAAATACGGCGATCGCTCCGTCCAGCACGCGCAGCGAGCGCTCGACCTCGGCGGTGAAGTCCACGTGACCCGGGGTATCGATAATGTTGACGCGGTGTTTGACCCCCTCGCGGAGCTTAACGACCCCCGCCTCGACCTTCTGGGTCCAGAAGCAAGTGGTGGCCGCGGAGGTAATCGTAATGCCACGCTCGCGCTCCTGCTCCATCCAGTCGGTAACGGTATTGCCGTCGTCCACGTCACCGATCTTATGAATCAGGCCGGTGTAGAAGAGGATGCGCTCGGTGGTGGTGGTCTTGCCGGCATCAATGTGGGCGGCGATCCCGATATTGCGGGTAAGCTGCAGGGTGTACGGCCTTTTCGGGTCGTTCGGGTTGTCCCCGTTTGCGGGAGACTTGTTCTGGGCTGCGGGGGACATGGGGACGTGCGATGAAAAAGGGTGTCGGGAGTACGGGGTCGGGAAAGGTGCGCCCTACCAGCGCAGGTGGGCGAAGGCCTTGTTCGCCTGCGCCATCTTGTGAACGTCGTCGCGTTTTTTCACGGCTGCCCCTTGCCCGTTGAAGGCATCGAAAATCTCATCGGCGAGCGCCTTCGGCATCGGCACGCCCTTGCGGCCATCGGCGAGGCGGACCATCCAGCGGAGGGCCACGGACAGTTGCCGCTCAACGGTCACCTCCACGGGCACCTGGTAGGTCGCGCCACCCACACGGCGAGACTTCACCTCGACGCGAGGCTTCACGTTCTCGAGAGCCTTGGTGAGGACCTCGATGGGATCGCCCTTGCTGGCCTTCTCGCTGAGTAATGTGAAGGCGCGATAGACGATACGCTGGGCAGTGGCCTTCTTGCCACGCCACATCACGGTGTTGATCAAACGGTTCACGACCGGGCTGTTGTAGCGGGAGTCGGGGCGCTGGGGGCGATGTTCTGCTCTGCGTCGACGGGACATAGTTTAAAGAAGTGAGGATTGAGAAATGAGAAGGGCGAAATCTTCCGTGGCACTATTTCTTGGCAGGGGCGGCGGGGGCGTCGGGGGCGGCGACCGCAGCGGCGGCCTTCGCGCCCTTCGTCTTCGGACGCTTGGTCCCATACTTCGAACGGCTGCGACGGCGACCATCCACCCCGAGGGTGTCGAGCGTCCCACGGACAATGTGGTAGCGGACGCCGGGAAGATCCTTCACGCGGCCCCCGCGAACCAGGACAATCGAGTGCTCTTGCAGATTGTGTCCCACCCCCCCGATGTAGCCCCAGACCTCGGCGCCATTGGTGAGTCGCACGCGCGCGACCTTGCGGAGCGCGGAGTTAGGCTTCTTGGGGGTCATGGTCTTAACCTGAAGGCAAACACCCCGGCGTTGCGGGCTCCCGGTAAGGGCCGGCGACTTGGATTTATAGCGCACATCCTGGCGCCCCTTGCGAATGAGTTGATTGATCGTCGGCATGGCTTTGAATCTTGAAAAGGTGAAGTCTACTGGCGGTTCCGGTGTTGAGCAAGGGACATGTGCATCCTCAAACAGCCACGGCGGGAGCGATCGCCGCCCCCTCTGCCGGCGGTTCGCTCATCTTCAGTTTTACCGAGCGGTAGAGAGGAAAGCCCGTGCCCGCGGGAATTAGGTGTCCCATAATGACGTTCTCCTTGAAGCCGCGCAGGTAATCCACGCGGCCGAGCGTCGCGGCCTCGGTGAGTACACGAGTGGTGTCCTGGAACGAAGCGGCCGAGATGAAACTCTCGGTCTCGAGCGAGGCCTTCGTCACACCGAGCAGGACCGGCTGGGCCTCGGCAGGCTTGCCGCCCGCCTCCTCGACGCGCTCGTTCTCCTCGAGGAAGGTCACGCGGTCCACGTGGTCGCCCCACAGCAGGGTGGTATCCCCCGGCTCGCTGATGCGCACCTTGCGCATCATTTGGCGGAGGATCACCTCGATGTGCTTGTCGTTGATCTCAACACCCTGAAGGCGGTAGACCTCCTGCACTTCGTTAAGGAGATACTGTTGGAGCTCGGCGGGGCCCTTAACATCAAGCAGCTCGTGCGGGTCCATGGAACCCTCGGTCAGTTGCTGCCCCTGCTTGACCACATCTCCCTTGAACACGATGACATGCCTGTTCATCGGAATGAGATGCTCCTCTTCCTGGCCGGCCTTGGCATCCTTGATGAGAACCACACGCTTGCCACGGACGTTGCCGGCCATCTCGATGATGCCGCCAATCTTGGCGATGTCGCAGGCATCCTTGGGGCGGCGAGCCTCCAGGAGCTCAGCCACGCGGGGAAGGCCACCGGTAATATCCTTGGTCTTCGCCATCTTGCGCGGCGTCTTGGCAAGCGTGGCCCCAGCTCGAATCTTCGCGTGGCGATCCACCACCACGTGCGCCCCGGCGGGGATGCTGTAGCTGGCCTGAATCTCACCCTTCGCCTCCTTGATGACGATCTGTGGGTGGAGATCCTCCTTGTGCTCGATAATGACCGTTCCGATCTTACCGGTCGTCTCGTCGACCTCGCGGCGCATGGTGACGCCCTCGATGATGTCGTGAAACTCCACGACGCCGGCCTTTTCTGTCAAAATGGGTACGTTGTAGGGATCCCATCTCACAAAGCGCTCGCCCTTCTTCACAGGGTTCCCCTCCTGCACCGAGATCGAGGAGCCGATCACGAGCGGGTGGCGCTCGAGCTCACGGCCCTCCTTGTCCTGGACGATGACCGCGCCGGTCTTGTTCAGGACGATGAACTCACCCTCGGTGGACTGGACCACACGAAGATCCTCATAGGTGACGATCCCGTCGTGCTTGGCCTTGATCTGGGGCTGCTTGAAGACCTGGCTCGCGGTACCACCGATGTGGAAGGTCCGCATCGTGAGCTGGGTGCCGGGCTCGCCGATGGACTGCGCCGCCATGATCCCGATGGCAGTCCCGAGTTCCACGGGACGACTCGTGGCGAGGTCCACACCGTAGCACTTGACGCACGCCCCGCGGCGCGTTTCGCAGGTGAGGACAGAGCGGATCTTCATCTTCTCCTGCCCGATGCGGATAATTTCCTCCGCGACGCGCTCCGTGATAATCTCGCCGGCCTTTACGAGCTTACGGTTGCCGACGGGGTCGACCACGTCGTCGCAAGCGACGCGTCCGATGATGCGTTCCTTGAGGGCGACGGTTTCATCATCCCCCTCGTAGATGGATTCTACAAAAATTCCATTGGTGGTGCCGCAGTCCTCCTCGGTGATAATTACGTCGTGGGAGACGTCGCAGAGCTTGCGGGTCATGTAGCCCGAGTCGGCGGTCTTGAGGGCGGTGTCGGCGAGCCCCTTGCGAGCGCCGTGGGTGGAGATGAAGTATTCGAGAACGGTGAGCCCCTCGCGGAAGTTGGAGAGGATGGGGCGCTCGATGATGTCGCCGGAAGGCTTGGCCATCAGTCCACGGATCCCCGCGAGCTGGCGGACCTGTGTCCGGTTGCCGCGCGCGCCGGAATCCACCATCAGGAAGAGCGGGTTGAACTCGGCCTTCTTGCGGTTGTCACGGAGCGTGCTGAAGAGCACGTTGGCAATGTTGTCGGTGGCGTGGGTCCAGGCGTCCACGATCTTGTTGTAGCGCTCACCGTTGGTAATCACACCATTGCGATACTGCTTCTCGACCTCGCCGATGCTCCGTTGAGCCTCCTTGATCTCGACCTCCTTTGCCTCGGGAATGATCATGTCGTCGATCCCGATGGAAATTCCGGCGCGAGTGGCCTCGTTGAAACCCAGCTCCTTGAGGCGATCGAGCATCTCGACGGTGCGCGCGTGGCCGACGCACTGGTAACAGCGCCAGATCAGCTCACCGAGCTGCTTCTTGTTCACCGACTTGTTGAAGAAGCCGAGCTCGCGTGGCCAGATGCTGTTGAAAACCACGCGGCCGACGGTGGTCTCGAGCACGCGCTTGACCTTGTCGCCGTAGACGGTGTCGCGGCCCAGGTCGGGATTGTGGGTCTTCACGCGCTCGTGCGGGCGAGCCTTGCCGAGATCGCGGGCGAGAAACACCTCGTCCATGTCCGCGAAGAGCTTTGCGGGAGCCTTCTGCCCCGCCTCGCCAATCTCGCGCGGGTTTTGCGTGAGGTAGTAGCACCCCAAGGTAATGTCCTGCGAGGGGGTGGTGATCGGCTTTCCACTCGACGGGCTGAAGATGTTGTTCGTCGCCATCATGAAGAGGCGCGCCTCGAGCTGCGCCTCGATGGAGAGGGGAATGTGCACGGCCATCTGGTCGCCGTCGAAGTCGGCGTTGTAGGCGGTGCAGACGAGCGGGTGGATGCGGATCGCCTCGCCCTCGATGAGGACGGGCTCAAAGGCCTGGATCGAGAGGCGGTGCAGCGTCGGGGCGCGATTCAGGAGAATCGGGTGCCCACGGGTGACTTCGTCGAGAATATCCCACACCTCCGGCTCCTGGCGCTCGATCATCTTTTTGGCGCTACGGATGGTATGGACCTTCCCGAGCTCCTTGAGGCGACGGATGATGAAAGGCTCAAAGAGGACAAGACCCATTTTCTTCGGGAGGCCGCACTGGCTGAGCTTGAGGTCGGGACCGATGACGATCACGGAGCGACCCGAGTAGTCCACGCGCTTGCCGAGAAGGTTCTGGCGGAAACGCCCGCTTTTGCCTTTGAGCATGTCCGAGAGAGACTTGAGGGGGCGGTTCCCAGCGCCGGTCACCGGGCGACCATGGCGACCGTTGTCGAAGAGGGCGTCCACGGCCTCCTGAAGCATGCGCTTCTCGTTACGGATGATGACCTCGGGGGTCTTCAGGGTAAGGAGCTGCTTGAGGCGGTTGTTCCGGTTGATGACGCGGCGATAGAGATCGTTCAGGTCCGACGTGGCGAAACGTCCGCCTTCGAGGGGCACCAGGGGACGCAGGTCCGGCGGGATGACGGGGAGCACGGTGAGGATCATCCACTCGGGGCGTGACTCGGAGGCGAGAAAACCCTCGGCAAGTTTCTGGCGCATCGAGAGCTTCTTCTTGATCTGCTTGCTCTTGGTGGCGCCCATTGCCTTCTGGACGCGCTTAATCTCATCCTCGAGCTTGATGTCGCGCAGGAGTTGAGCAACGGCCTCGGCACCGATGCCGGCCTTGAAATCATCCCCGTACTGCTCGCGGGCGCGGCGATACTCGATCTCGTTCAGCAGGCTGCGGACCTTGAGCGGGGTGTTACCGGGATCGATGACGACATGATCCTCGTAATAGATGATGCGCTCGAGCTGACGCCCGGTCATGTCGAGCACCATGCCAATGCGGCTGGGCATGCACTTGTAGAACCAGATATGCGAGACCGGCACGGCAAGGTCGATGTGGCCCATGCGCTCGCGGCGGACGCGGGAGAGGGTGACTTCCACGCCACAGCGGTCGCAGATGACGCCTTTGTGCTTGATGCGCTTGTACTTGCCGCAGTTGCATTCCCAGTCGCGAATGGGCCCGAAAATACGCTCGCAGAAGAGGCCTCCCTTTTCAGGCTTGAACGTACGATAGTTGATCGTCTCGGGGTTCTTGACCTCCCCGCGACTCCATGAGCGCATGACATCCGGGGCGGCGATGCGGATGCTGATACTGGCGGCCTCGCTCGCGGCATCCAGCCCGAGCACCTGGCGCACCCCTTCCGAGGAAGTAATCGAACCGGAGGGATTGTCATTCATAGGTCGTCTCTTCGTTCTTGTGCACCTGGACGTCGAGCCCGAGGCACTGCATTTCCTTCATGAGCACGTTGAAGGACTCGGGGATGCCCGCCTGGAGGGAGTTGTCGCCCTTCACGATGGACTCGTAGGTTCGCGTTCGGCCAGCGACATCGTCGCTCTTCACGGTAAGCAGTTCCTGGAGGGCGTTGGCACAGCCATAGGCCTCCATGGCCCAAACCTCCATTTCGCCGAAACGCTGTCCGCCGTACTGGGCCTTGCCGCCCAGCGGCTGCTGGGTGACGAGCGAATACGGACCCACAGCGCGGGCATGAATCTTGTCAGCCACGAGGTGGCCGAGCTTCATCATGTAGATGTAGCCCACCACGATCTCCTGGTCGAAGGGGTCGCCGGAACGCCCATCGAACAGGCGCACCTTGCCATGCTCGGGGAGCTTTGCCTCACGGAGGTACTTGCGGATCTGCTCCTCCTTGATGCCATCAAACACGGGGGTGGCCACGGTGAACCCAAGGAGACGGGCCGCCCAGCCGAGGTGCGTCTCGAGCACCTGGCCCACGTTCATGCGCGAGGGCACACCGAGTGGGTTGAGCACGATGTCCACGGGGTTGCCGTCCGCGAGGAAAGGCATATCCGCCTCGGGCACGATCTTGGCGATGACGCCCTTGTTCCCGTGGCGCCCGGCCATCTTGTCACCCACGCTCAGCTTGCGCTTGCTGGCCACGTAGACCTTCACCTGCTTGATGACACCCGGATCCATCTCGTCGCCGCTCTCGAGGCGATCCATGTTCTGCTGGTGCTCCATGTTCAGGTCTTCGAACTTCTTCTCGTAGACCCCGATGATCTCGCGAATCTTGATGCGAATCGGACTCGGATCGATCTCGATGTGATTGTAGACCGAGGCGAGCTTGCGGAGCAGCGTCTTGGTGATCTTGCGATTTGCAGGGATGATGATCTCGCCGGTCTCGGCGTTCACAACATCGAGGGGAATCTTCTCCCCGAGAAGAATGTTGCTCAACGCCTCGGTAAGCTCCTCGCGAAGCTCCGTCACGCGTTTGGTGCACATCTCCTTCTCCGCCTTGATCTGGCGGCGCGTCTCGGTGGGCGTCAGCTTGGAGCGGTTGATCTCCTTCATGCTGGAGACCTTCACGTCCATGACGATGCCGTAGACGCCGCTGGGAACGGTGAGGGAGGTATCCTTCACGTCAGCAGCCTTCTCGCCGAAGATCGCACGCAGGAGGCGTTCCTCAGGTGCAAGCTCCGTCTCACTCTTGGGGGTGATCTTGCCCACCAGGATATCGCCGGGCTTCACCTCCGCGCCGATGCGGATGACCCCGTCCGGGCCGAGATTCTTGAGTGCTTCCTCGCCGACGTTAGGAATGTCGCGGGTGATCTCTTCGGGCCCGAGCTTGGTATCGCGGGCGCTCACCTCGAACTCGTCGATGTGGATGCTGGTGTAGACGTCTTCCCGAACCACCCGCTCATTGATGAGGATGGCGTCCTCGAAGTTGTAGCCATGCCACGGCATGAAGGCCACCAGGAGGTTGCGCCCGAGCGCGAGCTCACCCTGGTCGGTGCACGGGCCGTCCGCAAGGACCTGCCCCTTCTTCACCAACTCGCCCTTGCGGACAATGGGGCGCTGGTTGAGACAGGTGCCCGCGTTTGAGCGCATGAACTTGCGAAGGTCGTAGACATGGAGCCCGTCCTCGGAACTGGTGCGGAGCTTCTTCTTCGCCTCGGGAACCTTGCCGTCCCTGGTGACGATGATCTGCTGGGCGGTCACGGAGGCGACGCGGCCGGCGGAATCCGAGATGACGAGCACCTTGGAATCGCGGGCAACGCGTCCTTCGAGACCGGTCCCCACAATCGGGGCCTCCGGCTGCAGGAGCGGCACGCCCTGGCGCTGCATGTTCGAACCCATGAGCGCGCGGTTGGCGTCATCGTGTTCGAGGAAGGGAATGAGGCTGGCGGCCACGGAGACGAGCTGCTTGGGCGAGACGTCCATGTAGTCCACGCGGGAGGGTTCCACCTCCAGGAAGTCTCCCTTGAAGCGCACGCTCACGCGGGGCCCCTTGAGGCGCCCATCGGACTCGATCACGGAGTTTGCCTGGGCGACAATGAACTTCTCCTCCTGGTCGGCGGTGAGATAGTCCACCTTTTCGAGGACACGTCCGTTCTCGACCTTGCGGTAGGGGGTCTCGATAAAGCCGAACTCGTTGATACGGGCGAAGGTGCTCAGCGAGGCGATGAGGCCGATGTTCGGGCCTTCGGGCGTCTCGATCGGGCAGATGCGACCGTAGTGGCTGGAATGGACGTCGCGAACCTCAAAACCGGCGCGATCGCGGCTCAACCCGCCGGGCCCAAGGGCGCTGAGGCGCCGTTTATGGGTAAGCTCGGAGAGCGGGTTGGTCTGGTCCATGAACTGCGAGAGCTGGCTCCGTCCGAAGAAGTCGCGCACGACGGCCGAGAGGGCCTTCGGGTTGATCAGCTTCTGGGGCGTCATCGTCTCGATGTTCGTGTCAAAGAGCGTCATGCGCTCGCGAACGAGCCGCTCCGTGCGGTCGAGGCCGAGGCGACACTGGTTGGCAAGGAGTTCACCCACGGTACGAACGCGACGGCTGCCAAGGTGATCGATATCGTCCACCGAACCCTCCCCGCGGCGCAGGCCGATCAGGTACTTCATCGAGGCGATCAGATCCTCCTTCGTGATGATTCGATGATTGGGATCGTCGGTTCCAAAGTCGGCCTTGCGGTCGAGAAAGAGTTTCTGGTTGATCTTGTACCGACCAACGCGACCAAGGTCATAGCGCTTCGGATCGAAGAATGTGCGTTTGATGAGGGAACGCGCATTCGCAACGGTGGGCGGATCACCGGGGCGGAGGCGATGATAGATTTCTTTGAGGGCTTCCTCCTCGTTGCGAGCGGTATCCTTCTTGAGGGACTTGAGGATGACGCCCTCGTCAGCGGTGGTATCCACCACGCGCACCTTTTCCACCTGCATGTCGAGGAGTTGGCGGACAATGATGCGGGAGAGCGGGTCGTAGGCACGGGCCACGATCGCGCCCTTCTCCGTGTCCACGACGTCCTCGATGAGAACTTTATTGGAGAGGCTTTCCTCGTCCATGTCGCGCTTCAGGCGCAGTTCAACGACCTTGTAGAAAAGGTTGATGATGTCGGCGTCCTTCTCGTACCCAAGAGTGCGGAGAAAGGTGGTGGCCAAAAACTTCCTGCGGCGACGGCGGCGATCGAGGTAAATGTAGAGCAGGTCGTTCGTGTCGAACTGCACCTCGAGCCAGGAACCACGGTCGGGGATGATGCGGAAGGAGTGGAGGCTCTTTCCGTTCGTGTGGATCGTCTCCTCAAAGCAGATTCCCGGCGAACGGTGGAGTTGGCTGACAATCACGCGCTCCGCGCCATTCACCACGAAAGATCCCTGCTCCGTCATCAGGGGCATCTCGCCCATGAAGACGCGCTCTTCCCTGGACTCCTTGTGACCCTCGCGATCCTCGGTGAGGCGGAAGACCACGTGGAGGGGCGACGCGTAGGTCGTTCCCTCGCGGATGCAATCCAGCCAAGAGAGGCGTTCCCGACCATCGCCAATCTCGTATCGCACGAAATTGAGGACGGTTTTTCCGTCGTAGCTCTCGATCGGAAAGACCTCCTTGAAGACGGCCTGAAGCCCGGAGTTCCGTCGCTTCTCGGGCGGCACGTCCGCCTGCAGAAACTCCTCGGCGGAGCGGTTCTGCAGTTCGATGAGGTTGGGAGGCGCAATGACCTCCGTCACTTTCCCGAAATTGGTGCGTTCCATGGCTTTCTCGCTTCTGTCCCGGCACAAGGCCGGGGGCTCCCCCGCCGGGGTCCGGGGCCACCCGGACCCCTTGCGGGGAATGGCTTCAGGCGCGGTCGGGTCGGACCTACTTGATCTCGACCTTCGCGCCGGCGGCTTCGACCTTCTTCTTGATCTCCTCGGCCTCTTCCTTGGTCACGCCTTCCTTGATGGTCTTGGGCGCGCCCTCGACGAGGTCCTTGGCCTCCTTGAGGCCCAGTGAGGTGACCGCGCGAACTTCCTTGATCACGTTGATCTTGTTCGCCCCGATCTCCTTGAGGATGACGTCGAAGGTGGTTTTGGCCTCGGCGGCGGGCGCGGCGGCTCCGGCGGGCGCGGCGGCTGCAACGGGCGCGGCGGCGCTGACGCCCCATGCCTGTTCGAGTTCCTTCACGAGGTTCGCCATCTGCAGCACGGTAAGCGAGCTGAGTTGGTCAATGAGTGCCTTGTTGTCCGACATGGTTCTATCCTGTTGTGTCATCGGCGCCCCGAAGACCTTCGGGGCATTTCGCCCCGGGAGCTCCCGGGGCCGATGGTTCACGGTTGGTTGGGTGGGTTGTGGGTTTCTCCCGTTTTTCGGGAAAGGGGTGGGTTGGGGGTCGCGTCAGGCGGTTTTACCGGCCTTGGCCTGCACGATCCGCGCGAAGCGGGCGGCAGGCTCGCTGGCAAGGCGCACGAACTGCGAGGCGGGGGCCAAGAGCAGCCCGAGCAACTTCGCGCGGAGGACCTCCAGCGAGGGAAGGTCCGCAATCGCGTTGACCTCTTCGGCAACGAGGGTTGCCTTATCGAGGACGCCGGCCTTCACGCGGAGCTTCTTGAACTCCCCGTGAAAACCTTTGACCGCCGAGGCGGCAGCTGAAATATCTGCCCCGCCGTAAACGACGGCCGTGGGCCCCTGGAGGGCGGCGTCGGGCATCGGCAGCCCGTGCTTCTTGAGGAGGATACGGAGCACGCTGTTCTTGACGACCAGGGCGCGCGACTTCGAGCGGGTGAGCCGCTTCCGAAGCTCGGTAAAGTCGGCGACACTGAGCCCGGTGTAATCGGTGAGGATGAGGAAGGGGGAACCGATCACCTTCTTCTCGATCTCCTGGGCAATGGAAACTTTCTCGGGGCGCATGGGATGGATCAGTGAGGGGTAAAAGGAATCAGACGGCTACGGCAATGAACTCCTTGAGTTCCACGGAGATGCCCGGGCTCATGGTGGTGGAGAGGATGCACCTGCCAAGGAAGATCCCCTTCACGGTGGAGGGGCGGGACTTGACCACGGCCTCGATCACCGCGCGGGCGTTGGCCGCGATCTGCTCGGCCTCAAAACTCGCCTTGCCGACGGCGACGTGCAGATTCGCATTCTTGTCCATCTTGAACTCGACGCGACCCGCCTTGAACTCGCGGACGGCCTTGGCCATGTCCTCGGAGACGGTGCCGGTCTTGGGGTTGGGCATCAGGCCCTTGGGGCCAAGCTCCTTGCCCAGTTTGCGGACCTCCTGCATGGCATCGGGGGTGGCCACGGCGATGTCGAAGTCAAACCATCCGCCCTTGATCTTGGCGATGATCTCCTTGAAGCCGACGACCTCGGCGCCCGCGGAACGGGCGGCCTCAGCCTGGGCGCCCTCGGCGAACGCGACCACGCGAACCTTCTTGCCGGTGCCGTGGGGGAGAGGGACGGTGCCGCGGACCATCTGCTCGGATTGCTTCGGGTCCACGTTCAACTTGATGGAAAGGTCCACCGACTCGTCGAACTTGGCCTTGGGGAATTTCTTGAGCATAGCCACCGCGTCCACGAGGGGATAGTTCTTCCCGTTCTCGAGGAGCTTGGCGGCTTCTTTATAGCGCTTGCTGGGCATGGGGGCGGGGGCTTGGGCTGGGAAAAATAAGTTAATCCACCACTTCGATTCCCATCGAACGGGCAGTCCCGGCGATGGTGCGATAGGCGGCCTCGTCGCTGGCACAGTTCATGTCCTTGGCCTTCTTCGCCACGATCTCCATGATCTGCTTGCGGGTGACCTTGCCCACCTTATTGCGATTCGGCTGGGCACTGGCAGTGGCGATGTTGGCCGCCTTCTTGAGGAGCACGGGGGCGGGCGGAGACTTGGTGATGAACGTGAAGGTCTTGTCCTTGTAGACCGTGATGACGACGGGAAGGATCTCGCCGGCCTGCTTCTGGGTGGCCGCGTTGAACTCCTTGCAGAAGGCCATGATGTTGACCCCTCGCTGGCCGAGGGCGGGGCCGACAGGGGGGGCCGGATTGGCCTGCCCGGCAGGGATCTGCAACCGAATGATGCCTGTAACTTCCTTTGCCATATGAAAATGTAAATCGTGGGTTGAAAACTAACGATTGTGAGAATTTGGTTCAGTCAAGAGCGCCTGTGGGTTTCTAAAATATCGATTCCCAGTTTCATCAGGCCTTTTCAACCTGCCAGAACTCGAGTTCCACAGGGGTGGATCGGCCGAAGATGGAGACGGAGACCTTGAGTTTTCCCTTTTCCTGGTCCACTTCCTCGACCACGCCGGTCATGCCCTTGAAGGGCCCATCGTTCACATTAAGCGTCTCGCCGGGCTCGAAGTTCATCTTCGGCACAACGCGCTCCTCACGGTCCTGCATCTGGGAAAGGATCTCATCCACCTCGTGCTTGGGGAGCGGGATGGGATGCTCGCCGCCGACAAAGTTGAGAACCCCGGGAGTCTCACGGATAAAGTACCAGGAGCGGTCGATGAGCTTCTCCTGTTCGTTCACCAGTTTCATCTGGATGATGATGTAACCGGGGAAAAACTTGCGGGTGGTGGTGGCCCGCTTGCCACGCTTGACCTCCTCCACGCGCTCGGTGGGCATCAGCACCTGGGTAATGAGATCGGAAACCTCTTCGCGCGCCTTGCGCTTCTCAATGCTGTCCATGACCTTCTGCTCCTGCCCGGGGACGCAGTGCAGCACGTACCATTGAGGTTGAATGTCGATGCTCATGGGAGGGTTCATCGCGAGATCATCAGGGCCAGACCGCGACTGATCACCATGTCCGACGCAAAGATAAAGCACCCAAGGCTCACCATGGTGACCACCACCACCACGGTGGATTCTTGCAACTCCTCCCGGGTGGGGCGGGTGCATTTCAGCACCTCTTCCCGCACCTCGCGGAAAAATCGCCGAAGATTGTCAAACCACGATTTCATGATAAACAGGATACAGTTGTCTCAATCGGTGGCAGAGGCTGGCACGGCAGGAGGGACTCGAACCCCCGACCCGCGGTTTTGGAGACCGCTGCTCTACCAACTGAGCTACTGCCGTGTGTGCCCGCCTTTCACTTTTTCTCCCGGTGCGATAAATGCTTTCCGCACCATTTGCAGAATTTTTTAATCTCCAGCCGCTCACTACCCTGCACCTTTTTGTTGCGTGTAGAGATGTAGTTCAGGCGCTTGCACTCCGTGCAGGCGAGTTGGATGGCCTCGCGAGGCATGGCGTCAGGCGATGATCTCGCTCACGCGGCCCGCGCCGACGGTCCTGCCGCCCTCGCGGATGGCAAAACGCATCGCCTTCTCCATACCAATCGGGGTGATCAACTCGACCTCGATGGATACGTTGTCGCCAGGCATTACCATCTCGACTCCCGCCGGGAGCTTCACCGAGCCGGTCACGTCCGTCGTGCGGAAGAAGAACTGCGGGCGGTAGTTGCTGAAGAAAGGCGTGTGACGGCCACCCTCATCCTTGCTCAAGACGTAAACCTCGGCCTTGAACTTGGTGTGGGGGGTGGTCGTGCCGGGCTTCGCAAGCACCTGGCCGCGTTCCACCTCTTCCTTCTTCGTGCTGCGGAGCAGTGCGCCAATGTTGTCGCCCGCCTGCCCCTCGTCGAGCTCCTTGCGGAACATCTCAACGCCGGTAACGACCGTCTTGACGGTGGGGCGGATGCCGACGATCTCGACTTCCTCGCCCACCTTGATCTTACCGCGCTCCACGCGGCCGGTCACCACCGTCCCGCGGCCTTCAATCGAGAACACGTCCTCGACCGGCATGAGGAACGGCTGGTCCACGTTGCGCACCGGGGTCGGAATAAAGCTGTCCACGGCCTCCATGAGCTCCAGGATGCACTTGCAATCGGGATGAGCGGGGTCGCCCGCGGCGAGGGCCTTGGTCGCGCTGCCCTTGACGATCGGAATCTTGTCCCCGGGAAACTCGTACTTGGAGAGGAGCTCGCGCACCTCCACCTCGACGAGTTCGAGAAGCTCCTTGTCATCCACCATATCGCACTTGTTAAGGAAGACCACGAGGGCGGGAACGCCGACCTGGCGGGCGAGCAGGATGTGCTCGCGCGTCTGGGGCATCGGGCCGTCCG
>CAZZBZ010000012.1:32158-61823 GCA_964653025.1 uncultured Verrucomicrobiota bacterium | reverse complement strand
GCTTCCCGTGGCGGTGCAGTCCCGCCATCATCGTGATCTCGTACAGGTCGGTATTGAGCGGGCTGGTGCGCATGGCAGGAAGGGGGGCCACCCGGCCTACGCCGTCACCCAGAAGTCTTCAATGAGAAGGGCGTCCACGCGCTTCTCGCGGAGGGCCTGGAGCGCCTCGCGGGGGTGGCAGACAATCGGTTCCTCGTGAACATTAAAGGAGGTGTTCACGACGACGGGCAGCCCGGTCATCCCCTCGTAGGCCTTGAGGATATCGTAGTAGCGGGGATTCTTCTCGCGGTGGACGGCCTGCGGGCGGGCAGTGCCATCCACGTGAACGACCGCGGGGATGCGATCTCGCCACTCCGGACGCACGGTGAAGGTGACGGTCATGAACTCGGCGGCGTGCGCGCCGTGCTCGAAGTTTTCGAAGATCTCCGTGCATCGCTCGGCGAGCACGCTCGGGGCGAAGGGCATGAACTCCGAGCGGCTGAGGCGCCGGTTCAGATCGTCGTTGATCCGCGCCTCGGTGGGCGAGGCGAGAATGGTGCGGTTGCCGAGGGCGCGGGGGCCGTACTCCATGCGCCCCTGGTGCAGGCCGAGGACCTTTCCATCGGCCACGAAACGGGCGGCGCGGCGGGCACGCTCCGTCCCCGAGACCCGCTCCCACTTGAACTCGCTGCCGCGAAGCTCGGCCTCGACCTCGTCGTTCGTGGCAGCGGAGCCGAGGTAGACATCGCGGAGCGGGACGCTTTTTCGTGGCGGGGAGTTCGCACACATTTGCGCGGCGGCGGCGGCGAGCCCCGCGTCGCTCATCGCGGGGAAGACGAAGATCGACTCGACTCCGGGCAGCTCCATGAGGTGCTGGTTGAGCTTCACGTTCCCGAAGACGCCGCCCGCGAGGGCGAGGCGACGAAGGCCGGTCTGCTCGATCGCCCAGCGCGCATGCCCCAGCACGGCCTGCTCGAGGACCCGCTGGGCGGAGCCGGAGACCTCTTCGCGGGAGACCCCGCGCATCGCGCGGTGGATCACCGCCTTCCGCGCCTCGCTGATGTTGTCCGGGTGCTCCCTGATCTGATCGCAGGTAAAATGGCTGGAGTCTGTCGCAAGGGCGAGCGCGGTGCCAAAAACCTCATCGAGGATGCGCTCCTTGCTCCATGCGGCGAGACCGGTCACTTTTCCCTCGTGGCGAGGGGAGATGAAGCCGAGGCCCTCGGTCACGCTCCCGTAGAAGGAGCCGGGCGACCCGTTCAGGTCGCTCATCCAGAGGCGTCGAACGAAACCCCCCTTCCACGCGCTCGTGGTGTGGCTGAGAGGGATGAGGTTCTGCAGGCCGAGGGATTCGAGGGTGTGCGGGACCTCCTCGTCCTGCGCGCAGCAGGCGCCCACGCAGTCCACCGTGAGGACGAGGGCCTCATCGAAGCCGCTGTGCAGGGCGGCGCCCCAGGCATGCGCGGCGTGATGGTCCACGAAACGGACCTCCGCCTTGCGGAAGCCATCCGCACGGAAGCGGTCGAGATCGAAGAGGTCGGCAAGGAACCTCCCGCGGTGGCGCGCCTCGGCAAGGAACTCCATCATCCCCACGGTGATGTCCTCGCGGCGACCGAAAGCGGCCCGGCGAGCGCGGTGCCACCGTTCGGAGAGCTCGTCGAACCATGAGGGACGGCGCAGGTAGCAGGAGGGAAACTTGTTGAGCGCGACGCAATAGATGTCCACGTCCGCGCGCGTGGCCCCCGCGAGGCGGAGACACTCGTCGAGCGCGGCGACCGGGTAGCCCCATTTTCCTTTCTCCCGCGAAAGGCGTTCCTCCGAAATGGCGGCGACCAGCTCCCCGTCGCGCGCGACGGCGGCGGAGGCGTCATGCTCCATGCTCAGCCCAAGCGTCAGCATGGGGATGTGCTCAGAAGAGCGTGTAGACGAACGGGGCCAGGCCGGTTTGTCCGGCGAAGATCAGCAGGAAGGCAAAAAGCACGAGGACGATGACCATGGGGATGATCCACCAGAGCTTCTGGGCCCAGAGAAAGGACAGAAGCTCCCCGAAGATTCCGAACCGGTCCCGCATTTTCTGGATCAGCGACATCAGGGCGGAGTTTGCTGGTCGCCGAGGGGTTGAATCAACGGAAAAATCAGCCATAGTGTCTCCCGTGACTCCCCGCCAACCTCCCCAGCACTCCGCTCGCACCGCCCCTTTTGCCCGCGTGGACCACGACCGTGCAGCGCGCCGCGGTTTTCCCGAAGTGATCTACTGCGAGGGCAAGACCCCGTCGCAGGTGGTGGCGATTGCCAAGGAAATCCTCACCCACTCCGAAGTCCTGCTCGCCACGCGGGTGCGCAAGGAACAGGTCCGTCCCTTCCTTCGAGCCGTACGGGGCGCCCGCCACCACCCCGAGGCACGCATCCTTTCCGTGGAGCGCAAGCGCCTGCCAAGACGCGGGGGCACGGTGGCCATCGTGGCGGCGGGAACCTCGGATATTCCGGTTGCGGAGGAGGCGGCGGTCACCGCGGAGGTCATGGGCAACCGCGTGGAACGCTTCTACGATGTGGGGGTGGCCGGCATCCACCGCATCCTCTCAATCCGGGAAAACCTGGCACGGTGCTCGACGCTCATCGTCGTGGCGGGAATGGAGGGGGCCCTTCCGAGCGTGGTCGCGGGCCTGCTCGACAAGCCGGTGATCGCGGTCCCAACGAGCGTCGGCTACGGCACGGGCTTCGGCGGCATCGCGGCGCTTCTCGGGATGCTCAACAGCTGCAGTTCGGGCGTGACGGTGGTCAACATCGACAACGGCTTCGGGGCCGCCTGCGCGGCCACGCTCATCAACCGCCAGATCGCCTCATCCGACTAAGGTGGGCGTGGCAAGGAGAGATGGGTGCGGAGGATGGAGGGCGGAGGACTGAGGACCGACGGAATTTTGACAGGATTAACAGGATTACCGGGATTGAAGAACTGCCGTGGAGAAACCGAGGCGTTTCCCGCGCCACGCGGGACAAGTCTGTGCCCTCCTGAATCCTGTAAATCATGCCTGCTCTGCGCCACGCAGGGTTAATCTTGTCAAAATTCTTTCCTCGGCCCGGCTCCCTCGCGGAAGGCCAGAAAGAGGATTTACTCGACGTTGTCGCGTAAACTGGGGCCAGTCATGGGCAGATCGCAAACCGACTCAAGGCCGGGGGAAACACAAAAAACCGCCGCTCCCCTGATCGGGAAGCAGCGGGCTTTTTGTTGCATGGCGTTCCTGCTTCGGATAGATTCACAGGTGATGAATCTGATGGTTGCCGATGATCTCTTGCAAGGCGTGGATGTTTCCGCCGCAGAGGCACTGCGTGATCTGGCCATCGGGCTGTTCGTCGATCGACGGGCCACACTTGGACAGGCGGCGCGAATTGCCGGCGTTCCCCAAGCCGAGTTCCAGTCCTGGTTGGCTGACCGGGAGATTCCCCTCCATTACGATGTCGAGGATTTCGAGGCGGATCTCAAGACGCTGCACGCCCTTGGCCAGTTGTGATCGTTGTCAGTGACACCTCCCCGATTTCGGCGCTGCTTCACATTCGGCAGGTTCATTTGCTGGGCGAACTCTACCAGGTAGTTTGCATTCCCACCGCCGTTCAGCAGGAGTTGCAACGAGTTCACTCCCAACTGCCCTCCTTTTTGCAGGTACGCCACCCCACCGATACCATCGCGGTTCAGCGTCTGCGATCGCGTGTGGACGAAGGAGAGGCCGAAGCCATCATTCTGGCTAAGGAATTGCGGGCTGATTTTGTCCTGATGGATGAAAAGATCGGCCGAGGAGTTGCGGCAGAGGAAGGGCTGGCCGTTGTGGGTTTATTGGGTGTGCTGGTCACCGCCAAAGCGCAAGGCCACATTGCTTCCGTGCGCCAGATCATCGCGCAACTCGATCACGAGGCGCGGTTTCGGGTATCGACTGCCGTGAAACAGCGTGCGCTGCAACAAGCGGGCGAGGAATAACGGGGCGGTGGAAGTGTGGGGCCGCGGCACGACCCGCGTGATTGAGATGTGCAAGAAGCACGGCGCGGCCCCGCCGCGATTTTCGAGGGGCGTCAACTTGGCGGCGGCTTTTCGTTCTTCTCAGTCGCAAGCAGGACTTCGGCGACGCCGCCTTCCTTGGAGGGGATGGCCGCGGGAGGGTTCTCCAAATGGTAGCGGTGCGGGGGTGCAAGGTATTCTTGACGAATGGCTCGGCAGACCATTCGCAAGAAATAGGACGCAACGTCACGCGGCTTTGAACATTCGGTCGAGTTGAGGGAGAAAGGTGAGTTGCGAGCCAATCGGCGGAGGAGGCGGCGGAGCAGGTTGGCACGGATGGCCGCCAACCCGACTGCGACTTCAACTCCCGCCTTGCCCCGCGAGTCGACTCTCGATATCCTGACGGGAGAGTTCGGTGACCATCGGTCCGATCTTCCCCTCGATGAACTCGGAGAGGTTGTGAAGGGTGAGGCCGATGCGGTGGTCGGTCACGCGGTTCTGGGGGAAGTTGTAGGTGCGGATGCGTTCGCTGCGGTCGCCCGTGCCGATCTGGGAGCGGCGGGCCTGCGAGGCCCGGGCGTCCTCCTCCTCCTGCCGCGCCGTGAGCAGGCGTGTCCGTAGCACGCGCAGCGCCTTCGCCTTGTTCTTGATCTGGCTGCGTTCGTCGGCGCAGCGGACGATGACCCCCGTCGGCTTGTGGAGCACCTGCACCGCGCTATCGGTGGTGTTCACCCCCTGCCCGCCCGGACCCGAGGCGCGGCAGACGGTGATCTCGAGCTCGTCCGGGCGGATCTCAACGTCCACCTCCTCGGCTTCGGGGAGGACCGCGACCGTCGCGGCGGAAGTATGGATGCGCCCGCTGGCCTCGGTGGCGGGGATGCGCTGGACGCGGTGGACTCCACTCTCATAGCGGAGGTGGCGGTAGACATCCTGCCCCTGCACGGAGGCGATGATTTCCTTGTAGCCACCGAGCGCGGAGGGGCTGGAGTCGATCGGCTCGATCTTCCACCCCTGCGATTCCGCATAGCGGGAGTACATGCGGAAGAGGTCGGCGGCGAAGAGGGCTGCCTCATCCCCCCCGGTGCCGGCGCGGATCTCGAGGATGGTGTTGCGGCTGTCGTTTGGATCCGGCGGGAGGATGGCCGCCTTGAGATCCATCTCAAGGGCCATGCGACGTCCGTCCAACTCGCGCGTCTCGGCCTCGATCATCTCAAGCATCCCGGGCTCGTTCTTGTGCTGCGTGCGGAGCGTCTCGTTGTCGCGGGAGCGTCGAAGTGTCTCGGCGTAATCGACAAAACGCGCGACCGCGGCCTTGAGCCGCGCATGCTCGCGGGCGAGCTCGGCGGCGCGACGCGCGTCGGAAAAGGCGGCGCCGTCCGAGAGCGCGGCCTCGACCTCGCCGAGGCGCTTCGCGAATCGGGGGTGATGGGAAAGGAGATCCATGGAATGGTGGGCCGAGCGGGTCCGCGTTAGAGGCGACCGGAGCGAACGGCGGCGGTCAGCTCGACCGTGATCTCGTGGCGAACGATCGGGGTGACGAGGTAGATGCCCTTAAAGTGGACCAGCACCTCGGCGGCAATCTCGCGGGCGACCGCGAGTCCCTCGACGAAGCCGGCGGGTCCTTCCTTGCCACGCATCCTGGCGCGCACGGAGTCGGGAATCGAAATACCGGGCACCTCGTTGTGCAGGAACTCCGTGTTCCGCTCGTTCAAGAGGGGCATCACCCCGACGAGGACGGGAATGCCAAAGCGGGCGGTCGCCTCGTGCGTGGCGCGGGCGAGCGCCGGATCGAAGATGGGTTGAGTCATCACAAAGGTGGCGCCCGCGGCCACCTTGCGCTCGAGGCGGCGGACCTGGACCTCAAGGTTGCGTGCGTTCGGGTTGAAGGCACACCCCGCCACGAAGCGGGTCGCGCGCTTGAGATCGCGCCCACCAAAACTGCGCCCCGTGTTCATCGCGCGGACGCCCTCGAGGAGCGAGATGGAGTTGAGATCGTAGACGCTCGTGGCACCCGGCGTATCGCCGACCTTTGAAGGGTCCCCCGTGAGAGCCAGCACATGGTCCAGGCCGAGGGCGTCCATCCCCATGAGTTCGGACTGGGTGCCGATGAGGTTGCGATCGCGGCAGGCGAAGTGGACGATCGGGCGAAGGCCGGTCTCGCGCCAGGTGAGGTAAGAGGAGACCGTCGCGCTCATGCGCATCACGGCGAGGGAGTTGTCGGCCACGGTGATGAAGTCCGCGCCGGCCCCCTTGAGCGCGCGGCCGGCCTCGACCATGCGATCGAGGGAAAGGGTCTTGGGCGAGTCAAACTCCACCACCACGAGCGTGCGTTGACGGATGATCTCGTGGAGGGACAGGCCCGCTGACGGAGCCGCCGCGGGAACCGGGGGGGCGGGCGCGAGGGAGACTTCCACCCGCACAGTGACGGGAGGCGGGGCGAAACCGACCAGGGCATCGCGAACGGCAGCGATGTGATCGGGACGCGTGCCGCAGCAGCCGCCGATAAGGCGAGCACCTGCCCGCGCGAGATCGAGAGCCTTCTCCGCAAAATAAGCGGGCGTGGTCGGGTAATGAAACCTCGCCTCAAGCAACTCGGGGCGACCGGCGTTGGGATAGGCGGAGATTGGAAGGCCCGGAAACCGCCCGACGTGCGCGGCAAAAAGGTCGGCGAGCGGGCGGGGCCCGACGCAGCAGTTGGCGCCAACCGCATCCGCGCCCGCCTCGCGGAGTTTTGCGAAGGCGGTCTCAAACGCCACGCCGCGGTGGGTGAGGCCCTCCTCGGTGAAGGCCATCGAGCAGACGAAGGGGCCATCGCTCACGCTTCGCCCAACACGGAGAGCGAGAAGCATTTCTTCCAGGTCGCTGAAAGTCTCGAAAAGGATGAAGTCGGCGCCGCCGTCCAGAAGCGCTCCGACCTGCTCGCGAAAAAGGGCCCCGGGTTCGAGCCCGCGCTCCCTGAGTTCTTCCGTCGAGAGGCCGAGTGGGCCAACCGAACCGGCGACAAGGGCCTCGCGCGCACCGATGACCTCCTTGGCAAGTTGGGCGGCCTTCCAGTTGATCTCATTGACACGATCCTCGAGGCCGTGGCGCATGAGCTTCGCGCGATTCGCACCGAAAGTATTGGTCTCAATCACTTGCGCGCCGGCGGCAAGGTAGTTCTCGTGCACGCGGCGAATAAGGTCGCCCCCGGTGAGCACAAGTTCCTCCGAGCAGCGGTCCAGGGGAAAGCCTCGTTCGTAAAGCAGGGTGCCCATGGCGCCGTCCCCAAGAACGACGCCACGCTCCATGCGCTCAAGGAGGTTCGCGGCCATTGGAGGGAAACTAGCAGGCAGGCGGGAAAATGCGAAGCGCGCGTTGTTCCGACCTCGTCCATGGAGAGAAAGTGCGAATAATGCTCTTGATTTTCCATACGCCGCCTGCGATGGAAATGGGTTAATCCGCTCGGTTTGCGGCCACTGAACGATGATGCCTATTTTCCGGCCCCCAGCATCCCTCGTGATGCTCGCGTTCCTCGTGGGAACGGGGATCGCCCGGGCGCAACAGGCGAACGAGGAGGTCGCGCAACCCCGCCTTCTGTCGCCTCCCGTCGTGCACACCTCGTCGCCCGTGCCGGATCTGCGCCCGGTCTCCAACCCCTCGGATGGCGGGGAGCGGATCGGGCCACCCCCCGTGGACCGCCTCCGCCCGCCCCAAATAAAACCCCGACAGCCCCAGGGGCCACCGATCCAGACCACGGCGGACAGCATGGATATGGACCAGACTTCGGGCGTGATCACGGCCCGAGGAAACGTCGTGGTGACCCGCGCCGACGTAAAACTTCTGGCCGACACGGTCCAGGTGAACACGCGGACCAAGGACGTGAAGGCGACGGGCCACGTCCGCCTTCGCCAGGGAGTTCGCCAGTGGAACGCCGAGTCGGTCGACTATAACTTCGACACCGGTGCGATCAAGACCGGGCAAGCACGCGCGCAGTTGGAGCGGGGCATCTTCGTCGAGGGCAAGTCCATGGTGAGCGAGGACAACACCCATTACGTGATCAAGGATTCCTATCTGACGACAAGCGACTACGACAAGCCGGGCTGGAAGTTGCGCGCCAGCACGATTGTGGTTCACCCGGGCAACCGCGTGGCGCTCCACCACGTGGTGCTCATGGTGGGCTCGCTGCCGGTCTTCTACTTTCCCTACGTGGTGTTCATGATGGACGGCAGCTACGATGGCGTCACCACGGGCACGAACGTGCAGATCGGGTCGCGTTCAGGATGGGGCTTCTTCGTGCTGAACTCGTACTCGACCTCGATCACGGACGACCTGCGGGCCACCTACCGTCTGGACTATCGGACGGAGCGTGGCCTGGCGGGAGGTGTGGACCTGCGATACAAAGCGGGAGAGCCCTACGACCCCGCACGCGCCGGGGAGTTCCAACCTCGCGTAACCGGAAAGGCCCGCGTCTACGTCGCCGAAGACACGAAAGTGCGTCAGAATCGTACGGTAAACGTGGTGGAAACCACCGGCTCGACGGATTCGCAGACGATCAACCCTCAACGTTATCAGATTCGCCTGGTCCAGCGCGTCGACCTGAGGGAGGACCTCTACAGCAAGCTCAAGATCAACAAGCTGAGCGATGCTAACTTCCTCCAGGACTTCTTCGAGAAGGAGTACCAAAGCGATCCTCAGCCGGATAACTTCTTCGAGTTCACGAAGTGGTCACCGAACACGACGCTGAGCCTGATGACTCGAATGCAGGCGAACAAGTTCGACACGACCACGGAACGCTTGCCGGAGCTGCGGTACGACCTGAAGCGCCAGCCTATTCCCGAGTCCCCACTTTTCTACGAAGGGGAAAACTCGGTGGCCTACCTGGCGCGGAAGTATTCCCAGTTCAGCCCGAACCTCAGCGACTACTACACCACGCGGGCGGACACCTTCCACCAGATCCTCTATCCAAAGCAGTACTTCGGCTGGCTCAGCTTCACGCCCAGGATTGGCGGACGCGCGACCTTCTACGACCGCTCGCAACTCAGTTCCAACGAGCCGGCGCTCGTCCGCGTGGCCGCAACCACCGGCTTCGAGGCCAGCTTCAAGGCCACGCGGACGTGGAAGCATGTGAAGGATCCCAAGTGGGAGATCGATGGCCTTCGACACATCGTGGAACCGAGCGTGATTTACGGCTTCACCATGCAGCCGAATCATCGCCCGCAGGACCTCTACCAGTTCGACGTGGACCGATCGAGTTTCGGCATCAACAAAGACCTGGTGCCAATCACCTGGCCGCAGTACACGGGAATTGATTCCATTGATCGTCGAAACGTGGTCCGTCCCGGCATCCGCCAGCGCCTCCAGACCAAACGCGACGGGGCAACCTGGGACCTGGCCGAGCTTTACCTCTACCAGGACTACAACATCGAGCAGGCGGAAGGAGAGAAGACGTTCTCCGATCTTTTTACCGAGTTCACCGCCAAGCCCACCCGCTGGCTCGCCCTCGGCACGAACCTGCGCTACGACTTCGACAACCTCCAGTTCCGCCAGATCGAGAACAGCGTTACGATCTTCAGCAAGAAGACCTGGAAGGTCTCGCTCTCGCACAACTACTTCCGCACCCAGGGGGACCAGGTAGGCGTCAACTTCGGTTGGCAGATCAACGAGGACTGGGCCTTGCGTACGCAGCATCGCTTCGACCCCACCACCGGCGACCTCTTCGAGCAGTCCTACGCGCTCGACCGCGACCTCCACTCGTGGCTCGTCTCGCTCAGCATGAGCCAGCTCCGTCCACTGGACCAGGCGTCCGACGTGCGCTTCTGGCTCACCTTCACACTCAAGGCACTGCCCGAGCTCACCTTCGACTCACGCCAGGTCGGCCCCAGCGGAAACTGAGCAGTCAACCAGGGTTGGGAACCACCACGGATCCTTCGATCGCAGATCCGATGGCAGGAGATCAGCGTCGCTTCCTTGTGACGGGAAGGAGGATTTTCGAGCACTCCGCCACCGCGGAGGCCCAGACCTCGCGCACGGGGCGGCCCGCCTTGCGAGCGAGCCGCGCGCAGTCGGAAAATTCGGGTTTGGCAGCGATCACACGCCCCGCGCGCGAGCCGACTTTCACCGCCACCCGGCCCCACGGCGTGCGCACCTCGCGCATCTCGCGGTCGAGGCAGAACCTTCCCGAACGCCGCACCCGCACTCCAAAAGTCCCCGTCTCTCGGAAGATCACCTCCGCGATCGCCTCCGCCTGGTCGGGGACGACCAGGGCCGTGATGAGCACGCCCGGGCGCCCCTTCTTCATGAAGACCGGGGAAAGAAACGCGTCGCGCGCACCCGCGGCGAGGATCCGCTCCACCGCAGAAGCGAGGATCTCCGGGGTGGTGTCGTCCACGTTCGTTTCCAGCACGGCAACCTCGTCCGCGTGCGGTGAGGGGCTGCCCTTGCCGAGTACCGCGCGCAGCGCGTTGGGCTGGGCGGCGTGCTCGCGCAAGCCGAGGCCGTAGCCAATTCGCTGGACGGTCATCTCGGGCATCCGTCCGAAATCCTGCACAAACTCCGCCAAGATTGCCGCGCCCGTGGGCGTGATCAGCTCTGCCTCGATGTCCAACTGGCGAATCGTGATGCCCTTCAGAAGTTCCAGGGTGGCCGCCGTGGGAACGGGGAAGCGACCGTGGGCGCAATCGACAACCCCCCTCCCCTCACAGGGCGTTGAGGCAGTAATCCTGTCGGGAGCGAGTTCCTCGATCAGGATGCAGACGCCCACGATGTCCACGATCGAGTCCACGGCCCCCACCTCGTGGAAATGCACCTTGTCGAAGGACTTCGCGTGGATCTTTCCCTCGGCGACGGCAATCCGACGAAACAGGCTCACCGCCCGAGCCTTTACGAAAGCGGAGAGCCGACTCTTCTCAATCATTCTCCGAATATCGACAAAGGAACGCCCATGCTCGTGGGACTGGTGCGTGCGGCCGTGGGCACGGACATGGGGGTGGTCATGCCCGTGGTCCGGGACAAAGCGAGGGGAGGCATCCTCGCGGGTGAGTTTCACGTCGAAGCGCACCCCGCTCACGCCCCGACGAAGCCCACGGGAAAAGGAGAGGCGGTACTCATCGGAGATCCCCAGCTTGCGCAACTCGGAGGCGAGCCTCGTGCGGGAGCCCCCGAGATCCACGAGCGCGGCGACCGTCATGTCGCCGCTGATACCGCTGAAGCAGTCAAAATGCAGGACCTTCATCGAGGTGCCAGTGTCGCACGGACGCGCCCGACCGGCAACGACAGGAAGCGCGGGGGCACGCTTCCTCACGCCACGGTTTCCTCGATCCATTTGCGAAACGCCTCGGTTTTGCGCAAAGCCGCGAGGTCCTTGTCCTTCATCAGGTACCCAAACTGGGAATAGCCGAGTTGCACCGCCCGCTTGAGCGCCTTGAGGGAACCCTCGAGGTCGCCTGTAAGAGACAGGCTGCAGGCGAGGTTGTAGTGCACGAGCAGATCCTCGGGCAGCAGGCGGGCGAGTTGAAGATCCACGGCGAGTCCCTCGTCGCAAAACCCCTCCTCGGTGTACTGGTCGGCGAGGGCTCGCAGCACCTCAAGGTCGTCCGGCATCGAGGCGGAAACTCCCTCGAGCAGGGTGATCGCGGGGGAGCGGACGGGGGCCCTCATTTTTTACTTCCTTGTGATGGGGCCCCGAATCTGGCGGCGGCGGGACGCCGTGTCAAAGCGACACGTCGGCAAACGCAACGTCAGGCCGCCGCCAATGGCTGACGCATGGGACCTTGATGCCGTCCCTCGACGCGATGGGCCTTCAGCGCCGACGGAAGTCGTGCCCGGTAGCGGGTGGGGGACTCCCCAACGATCCTCCGGAAAACGCGATTAAAGTGGGCCAGCGACTGGAATCCCGCACGGAAGGCCACCTCGCTGACACGCAGGTGCGGGTCGAGCAGGAGGGCCTTGGTGCTTTCCACGCGGACGCGGGCGAGGTGAGCGGTGAAGTTCATCCCTGTAACCTTCTTGAAGGTCTTGCAGAAGTGGAAGCTGCTCGCCCCGACCGCGCGCCCAACGTCGGCAAGTGAAATCTTTTCCCTATGGTTCTTCTGGATGAACTCGCGCGCGCGTGTGACCAGCGGAGGTTCATGCTTCATCTCGCGGGTTGCAATCTGGTTGGCAAGGCCGGCGAGGTGCTGGGAAAAGATATCGAGCATCTTGACGATCGACCGGTACTTCTGCCCGGAGATCACGGGGGTTGTCAGGAACGCTTTTCGAAAGCGCAAGGTCGTGCCGTTCAGGGCCGGTTCCGAGAGATGGCGGACGACACGCTCAAACTGCGTGATCGTCGGCTTGTTGCGAAAAACCTGTCCTGCCTGGAGAAAACCCACGACCCGTTCACCGAGGCGGACCGGTACGGCGGTTTCGCTCAGACCGAAGGCGCAGCACAGGGTCTTCGGCTGGCGGACGGCGGCGCGCGCGAGGCGCTCGTTCATCTGCAGACATGCGCCGCATCCGTCCTTCCGATCCGCAACGAGGGCGCAGAATGGGTTTTCCTTCCGTCTCCGTCGGTGGGGCAGACTCCAAAACTTCACAGGGCGAAGCGTGAGCGGCAACCCCGTGGATTCACTAAACGCCCTCTGGAAATCGCGGTAGATCGGGGAACGCGAGAGAGCCAAGAACAGGTCGTGATCCTCGCCCACGGAAGCGACAGGGGTGGAGTTCGCGCAACACCCGCGGGAACGGGCGCAACACCTCGTGGACCTATTTTCCGAACTATTCACTCGCTGCACCATCATTAGTTCTCCTGTTGGAGACTGTTCCAACACTAATGGGGTTCGCGCGGTCTGTCAAGGGCGGCAAGGGGATGGGCGACGGGGGCTCATGGCAGTATTGCCGGGTTTTGTGACGATTCGGCTTCCCATGGGCACGACGGAGCCCCGCCCGACGTGGGGCAGGTTTGCCCATCCACGGGTACCACTGCAGCCGCGGTCGTTGATTGCGGCCCAGGAACCGGGGTCGGCGACCCCGTCTACAGTCGTGCCCTCGGCGGTCTGCGGAGGGACACTCGTGGGTCTTACAAAACCACGTTTTTGCGGTCTAGTGCGCCAGCCGTGAGAGCATCGCGTAGACGATCAGGACAAGGAGAATGAGACCGAGACCGAAGAAACCGTAGCCGAAGCTCCGGGCGATCCCCTTCCAGCCCTCCCACTCGTCCCGGACGCGGTGCTCATCGAGGCGACCCTCGGCGACGAGGCGATCGTGCCAACGCTTGCGCTCGTGAAGCATCTCAGTGCGCGAGATGCGACCGGAGAAGATCACGGTATCCATCGGGAACTTCTCGATGCGGAAGTGGGTGTTGAAGAAGTGGAAAGTGAAGATAAAACCCGCGGCAAGAAGCGCCTCGTCGGAGTGAACGATCAGCGCAATGTTGATGATCCAGCCCGGCAGGAACGCGGTGAAGGACTGCGGGAACCACATCACCAGTCCCGAGAGACCGATCATAAAGACTCCCCAGAACACGGCGAAATAATCAAACTTCTCCCAGTAGGTCCAGCGATCAAAGTCGGGCTTTGGCCCCTTCCCGAAGAACCACTTCTGGTGGGCGACAAAGTCCCTCCAGTCCTGCAGGGTCGGCACCATTGAGTCCGGACCAAAAACCGAGCCCACAATTCGGCGGAACTCCCATCGACCGGTGGCGGGATCGCGGAACTTCTTTCGCCGCTCCCATGCACGATTGACCAGGCCGGCGAGGTGAAGGGCGAAGTAGAGGAAGGTGACAAGAGCCCCAAAGTGGTGGAGCGAGCGGGCGACCTCGGTTCCTCCAAGGAGGCTGAAGAGAACCTTCGCCCAATCGGTGTAGTAGAACTTGAGCGGCATACCGGTGATGACCAAGAGGAGAAAACTGCTGACCATGAGGAGGTGGAGGAAGCGTTCGAAGGCCGTGAAGCGCGTAAACCAAACATCGTCGGTATCCACCTTGATCTTGGCCTCGCGGAAGGTCTTGGAATCGGTGAGGTAGAGCCAGACCGAGCGGAAGAGCCAGAAGAAGGTGTGCACCCCGAAGAAGGCGAAGGTCCCCACGAGGAGGGCCGTCATGCAGAGGAAGGTAATGTGGAGGGCGGGGTAGTTCTCCTTGTCGAGCGGGTTGGCGTGTGGCTTGTACTGGGAAAACTTCTCGTTCGCGCCCGGGTGGCACTTGTTGCAGGTGCCGACGATGTTCTCCTTCGAGAGGCGCGACTTCGCGTCGGACTGTGGAAGGACATCGTGATGTCCATGGCAATCGAAGCAGGCGGCGACCGTCGGGGCCGCATTCGGCTTACCGAGGGCCATGGCCTTGCCGTGGTAGGTGTCACGGTAGTGATCGAGGCGGTCCTTGTGACAGCTGCCGCAGCGCTGGTCACTCATGGACTTGAAATGACCATTGACGGGCGTCTCAATCTGGTGGGCGGTATGGCAGTCGTTGCAGGAGGGACCGTCCTTGTCGCCCTTGGCAAGACGCTGGCCGTGGATGCTCTGGTTATAGATCGCCTCGACCCCCACATGGCACTTTCCGCAGGTCTTCGCGACGTTCGCGTGATTGATGGGCGAGGAGCGATCCACGCTGCGGCGGATGTTGTGGACGCCGTGGCAGTCGTTGCAGGAGGGGGCGACGATCAGGCCCATCTGGAGAAGGGCGCGGCCGTGGATGCTCTCCTTGTACTGCGTGGCCGCCTGGGGGTACCGCATGCGATACTCCTTGTTCAGCCCGGGGTTGCTATGGCAACGCGCGCAGGTCTGGGGAAGGTTCAACTTGAAAACGGGCGAGTCGGCATGCTTCGCCGGCACGATCTCGTGCGAGCCGTGGCAATCGGTGCAGGTCGCCGCACCCGAGGCGGTCATCACGTGGCTCATCCCGTGGATGCTGCCGGCGTACTCCGCGGCGACGCCCTGATGGCAGCTTGCACACTGCGCGGGGGGAAGCTTCTCCGGGTGCGGGGTCTCCTTGATGCCGTTGTGGCAATCCACGCAGGCGAGCTTCCCGTGAACCGACTTCAGGAAGGCGTTGGTGCGAACGCCGAGCGAGACCTCTTTCCCTTCCACAGTCCTCGTAAGCGAGGGATCGTCGTGACAGGAAAGACACTCGCTGTTCAGGATGCGACCGCCCTTCGGGGCGGCGCGGGCAGGGGTCGCGCCCCCCGCGATGAGCGCCGTCGCCGCGAGGGCGAGGAAAACGACACGGGGGAGACGTGACGAGTGCGACCTCCTCACTGAATCGCCCCGTTGTGGCATTCGTTGCATTTCATCTCCCCGATATCCCCGCCCGGGTGCTGGAAGGAGTGCCCCTTCGCGCTGAGGTTCTCAAGTTGCTTGCCGGTGCCCTGGGCAAGGATCACGTGGCAGGCATTACAATCGTTGGCCTTGATGCCCTGCTTCCCGTCTTTCGTGTTGTGGTCGCCGTCATGGCACCGGAAGCAGCCCGGCCAGTTCTTGTGCCCGATGTTGTTCGGGTAGATCTTCCAACTCGCCTTCATCTGAGGGAAGAAATTGTTTTGATAAATGCGCTGCACCTCGTCGATGGTTTTCGGAAGGCGCGGGTCCTTCGGGTAAAGCGCATGGAGGGCCGTGGCGACCTTCTGGAGACCTTCTTCGCGGTTACCCGACGGCAGTAGCAGGGCCTTTACCGCCTCTTTCTTGATCTCGGGCAACGTCGGGTCGATCCGCCCCAGGCTCATTGCCAGGTCCACGGCCTCATTGGGACTTTGATAGATGTGGGTGGGACGGTTGTGGCAGTCCATGCAGTCCATCCGTCGGATGACGTGCTTGGAGGGATCGTCCTTGAATGAAGCGGCGCGGTACTCCGTTACCACGCCCTGGGGATCGGTCATGCGGACCCAGGGGATCACCTGGCGCTTCTCGTCGGTAGCGATATACTCAACCTTGTTCGCCACGTTCATGTGCCAGTGAATGCCGCCGACCGGCCCGTGGGCGGGATCCCCTCCCCCAACCTTCATGAGCAGGCGCACCGTGTAGGGAGTGTTCGTCTTGTCCGCCATGTAGTGTTGAAAGTTTCGGTCCATGTTGCCCACGAACTTCTTGGGCCAGTGGCACTGCTCACAGGTCTCCTGTGCGGGCCGCAGGTTACGGATCGGGGTCTCGATGGGGCGGGAGAACGTATCGAAGGCGGTGGCATAGACCTGGTGAAGGCCGCTGATCTTCGCCTTCACGTACCAGGCGGCGCCGTGGCCGATGTGGCACTCCGAGCAGGCCACCCGCGCGTGCGGGGAGTTCAAGTAGGTGACGTACTCCGGCTCCATGACCACGTGGCAGGCCTGGCCGCAAAAGCTCACGGACTCGGTGAAGTGGTAGCTACGATAGCTCCCGATGGCGGTGACGAGCAGGAAGACGCCGCCCACCACAAAAAAGACGATCAGCCTCCGTCGCCCCTCGGGCTGCGAGAGGTCAAGAGTCAGCAGTTTCCCTTCCCGTCGCGCAAGGATGTGACGCCGCTCGAGGAAGAGTCCTACCCCGATCATCAAGATGCCAAGGGCGACCACGCCGGGGGCGATGAGGTAGGCGAGGATCCCGATGTACGGATTGGTGTTGCGCGCGAGGGCGTCGAGCGCCAGCAGCAGGAGGAAGGAGAAAAGCCCCGCCGAGGCAACGAGGAGCCCGCCGAGGCTGACCCAGTTACGGAGGATCGAGAGGGAAGCGGTGATGCCGGAAGGCTTTTCGTTTTCGTTCACGGCAAAGGGGAAGGAGGGGGGGCGATTTCCCGCGTATTCCAAGGATCAAAGAACTTCACGAGACCAAAAAGGATCACAAAAGGGAGCCCCATAAGGACCACCGCCACGAGCAGGCCCTCCTGTCCGACAAGGGCAATCTTGTAGGTCGTGAAACCACGAAGGCTCTTGGAGAAGAGTTGGCCGCCGATCACCACGTTCCAGCGCATGGCAAAGATGCCAACGAGAATCAGGACTGCGCTCGCAAAGTACATCATCTTCTGCAGGCGCACGGAGAACTGGTCCTTCAGCGCCTGGGCCGCGCCGAGCATCGCGAGCGGGGCGACCGTCCCCATCAGCACCTGGACTAGCAGGAAGGAAAAGAAGAGCTTGCCCGAGGCCAGGAGCACGAGGACTTCGAGCGATTCCTCAGCCTCGTAGAGACGATGAACCCAGTCGAGCGTTTCCACCGCGGCGTCCAGAACCAGGGCGGAGAGCAGGAAGGTTCCAATCATACGCACACATCGCATGTCAAGGGGGGCCCCGCGAAACTTGGAGATCACGATGTAAAGAAACATCAGCAGGGCAATACCCGAGACCATCGCCGAAAAAATAAAAATAATGGGCATGAGCACCGTCCCCCACCATGGGTTGGCCTTTACGGAACCGAAGATGAAGCCCACATAGCCGTGCAGCAGGAATGCGGAGGGAATCCCAACCACCGTGATAAAACGCCCCAGGCGCTCATCGAGGCGGATCGCCTCTTCGGATACGTCGTTCACGCCCAGCGTGAGGACCTGGTAGATGAATTTCTTGATGCCAGTCGAACTCCTCGCCCACTCGACAAAGCTGCGCCGGTAGTCGAACCACAACTCCAGGAGGAGCACGGCCATGAGGTACCACGCGTAGATGAAGCCGAAAATCGCCATGGGTGAGGTCACGTGCGGGGTCATCATCACCTCGAAGCAGCGCTCGGGATGCCCGAGGTGGACAAGCAGCGGCAGGGGGGCCACGAGCAGGAACGCCAGCGCCGTGAGCAACGAGAGACGGTAGGTGGGCTCAAGGGCCGTCACATTGAACACGCGGACGAGCGAGGCCAGGATGAACGCGCCGGCCACCAGCCCCGTAATGTAGGGGTAAACGACAATGACCACGCTCCAGCCAAGGCTCACGTCGTTGGGATAGATGTACCCCTGGACGTGCTGCAGGGCGTGAAGCAGGCTTTCTTTGAGTTCGGGAGGCATGGTCAACGGACCTCCTTGTCCAGGCCCGCGTAGTAGACCCGCGGCTCGGTCCCCAGGTGGGGTTTCAACACCTGGACCTTGTTGTTCTGGATGAACATCCGTACGGGATTCTTGTCACTGCCATCTTTCAGGTCCGAGAAGATCCGGGTGCCGGTCGGGCAGACCTCCACGCAGGCGGGCTTGAGGCCGTGCGTGACGCGGTGATAGCAGAGCGTGCATTTCTCCGCCGTCTTCGTGATGGGGCTGAAGAAGCGGCAGCCATAGGGGCAGGCCTGCACGCAAAACCCGCAGCCGATGCAATAGTTTTTGTCGATGAGGACCGCGCCATCCGGGGAGTCGAAGGTGGCGCCCACGGGGCAGGACTGGATGCAGGGCGAATGCTCACATTGGTTGCAGAGCTTGGGGACAAAGAACGACCGCAGGATGTCGTCCTTATGCACGGGCGACGGGGGGAACCCGCCAATCCCGCCATTGGGCGAATCCACGACCGTCTCGCCGCGCAACTCGGTCGATCGGGGCGGCGGTTTCCGTATGATGTACCGCTCGATCCAAGTCCGAAAGTAGAACGGCTCCTTGATGACGTGGTTCTCCTCCTTGCATGCCTCGGCGCACAGGCCGCAGCCGATGCAGCGCTCGATGTCGATCGCCATCGCCCAGCGATGGGCGTGAACGTCGTAGCCAGCGGGGACCTGGGAGGCCACAAAGGCCTTCTGGACCGCCTCCTTTGCCGACTTCAGCATGGGCGATTGGGCCACCTTCTGGACCGCGGCCTTCGCGGGGCGCAGAACTGAGACAGCCCACGCACCGACCGCGACGCGCGCGAAAAAGCCCAGCATCCTTCGGCGACTCAGGGATTGCTCTTTCATTTCTTGGGGGGCGCCTTGGGCGCCTCCTTGGCAGCTTCCTTCGGTACTTCGCGGGGAGAGTGCGGCACATGGCACTCGGCGCATTTCTGGTCCGGGAAGTGGTCTTCCACCTCGACCTGCGGGAACTTCGCGGGCCGGGCCGGGTTAACCCCGTGGCAGCGTAGGCAGAACCTTGGATCCTTGATCTTTGCGGGTTCCTGGGAGGGATCCTCCGCATGCGCCGAAGCGGCGCCATGGCAGGACTCGCAGGAAATGCCCTTGTGATGCCCCTTCGCAAGCTTCTCCGAGAGTTCATCGTGACAGGTCGCGCAGGTTTCGCGGCCGGCGTAACTGATCGGTAACGCGGAGATCTCCTTGAGCGCATCCCCACGATACCACCCGTACTGTCCAAAGGAGGAGGGCACCAGAAACCAACGTGCGACGAAGTAGGACCCCACGATCGCGAGGGTCAGGTAAACCAACCGTGTCACCTGGGGAGGCATGGAGAGGGGGCTACTCAGGTTGTTGGGTCAGCAGTTCACGGTTCAGCGCAAGCCCCCCCCAAACCCAAGGACAGCCTTGCAGAGAGACCCCTCCCCCCATGTGCGGTCACACAGGAGAGTCTCCCGCTTGCCAAACTACTTCTTGAATGAGCGGATGTGGGCGGCCAGCGATTTGATCTCTTCGTCCGAGAACTTGTACCCCTTCATCTTGGAGTTGGCGACCCCATCCTTGATCGCCTTCTGAATCGCGTCGTCCTTCATCTCGGCCTGAACCTTCGCGTCGGTGTAGTCCTTGGTCTTCATGTTCACCTTGCCGGCGCCGTCAACCCCATGGCAAATGGCGCACTTCTTCTCCCAGATTGCTTTTGCATCATCAGCCCGGAGGCTGAAGACGGGCAGGGCGAGGGCGGCGGAAGCAATCAATACGGTCAGCTTGTAGTTCATGGGGTTTTGATTGAAACTTACTTCTTAAAGGAACGGACGAGCACGGCCAGATCCTTGACTTCCTGCTCACTCAGCTTGTCCGAGTACCCCTTCTTCATCTTGCTGTCAGGCACCCCATCCTTGATGGCCTTGATGATCGCGTCATCCTTCATCTCGGCCTGCACCTTGGCGTCGGTGTAGTCCTTCGTCTTCATGGCGGCCTTACCCGCACCATCCTTGCCGTGGCAGGCTGCGCACATTTTTTCCCAGTTCGCCTTGGCATCGGCGGCGCTGAGGGAGGTCCATGCGGCGGCAAACGCAACCGCGGCGGCAAATACAATGAGCTTTCGGTTCATGGGAGGTTTCCTTTCTGGAGTGAGGGGTTAGAAGCCGACCTGCACGCTGGTGTACACCATCTGGGCGAAGTAATCTTGATGCGATCCGTAGAGCGCGTCCTGGTTGGTGAAGACCCCGTACTTTAGCGTCCAGCGCACATTATCCGCGAGACGCTGCGCCATGGAGAGCGTCAGGGCGTGTTCCTCGGCACCACTCCCATAGGACATCGAGGCCTGGTTGTTATAATAATCATCGGCACGGTAGTAGCTGTACTCCAGATTGATATCGGTCTTCTGGGTAGCCGCCCAACCCGCCACAAAACTGGTGTTCCAGTAGTTGTTTTTGGAGACCTGGACGATCCCCAGGATGTCGTCCGCGCCAGAAACAGTATTGTTCAGGACGTAGTTGGCATTCACCTGGAAGAACAGTGTGGAAAGGGCGTTCCATGTCGCACTCTCGCCAACCCGATGGCTGCGCGACTCGCCGCTCTGTTGGAGCGTGAGGGTTTCCAGTCGGGTATCCACGGTCGTCGCCTGGTAGTCGTAACGGGTCACGAATGTCAGGTTGTTCGTGGGACGAACCGTGACACGGATATTCGCGTTATCCGTGGTGAAATCCTGCTCCGTGAAGATTCCGGGGTACCGGAAGACACTGGTGTCGTTGCGGTTCTCGTAGCCGTTCTGCTGGATCTTGTGATAGCCCTGCACGGAGAGGTTTACCTGGCGGACGGGATACCAGTTTGCGCCCAGCGTGTACTTCTGCTCGAACTGGGTCAGGACCTGGTCCACATGGGATGCCACCGCTCGATTGTCATTCTGAACCTGATTAAACATTGCGTCGCCACCCATCTCCGTCCATCCCGCGCTGGCGAACAGCACCCAATCCTGGATGCCGGTGTAACGCGCTTCCAGCGATTCGTTCACCGTCGTGGAGTGGTTCTCGCTCTGATCTCCACGGAAGGCCGAAGACACGTTCCGCGTGGTGTTGAGGTAGGTGTCGCTCCCGTTCTCATCCTCTCTCTCGGCACGTAGAGCGGCCGCCAGCGAGAGGTCTTCGAAGGGGATGAACATCAAGCTCGCGTTCGCCACGTATTGACGAACCTCGGAACCGCCGTCGAGATCGATAAAACCGGTTCCCTGGAGTCCCGCGGCAGGCTGCCTGAGGTACGGCATGTCGTAGTTGCTCCCGAAGATGCGGTTGCCCTGGATGGCGCTGTTCAGCGTCATGTACGAGCAGCCCGTCGCAAAGAGCACCTTGTCGTTGAACCAGGTTTCGGTTGTCCCGTGGACACTGAAGTCATCCGACATAACGATCTCCCTTTGCGAAAGGTATCTCTGACTTACACCAACGGCACCGGGATACTGGAGTTCCTCGAGGGAGTTGTCGTTACGGATCAGATTGTAGTTCAGCCCGGCCTCGATTTTCGTCTGGCCGATGGTGTGCTTGAGGCTGCCCTCGAAGATGTCGCGCTGCTCGTTGATGTTGCGGAAGGAGGGTGAAAAATTCAACTCCCCAGCATCCCCAAAGCCGGCCGTATTTCTGGAGCCACCCCAAGCCGTGGAATCTTTTTGTCCTTCGCGAAAGTCATGCGTATAGCGGAAGGTCAGCACCGGGATATCAGGCACCGTGAGGGCGATCTCAAACCACGCCTGCCCGCGATCGAGCGACAGGATCTGGTTTTCGGGCTGAAAAATCTGCCCGTTCGCGGGCCAGAATCCCCCGCTGCCGTCGTACCATGTCCGAAACTGGTTGTAGCCGGCCTTGATGTAGCCGACATCCGAGCGGACGACCTGTAGCACGAGGTTGTAGTCGTGCGAATCGAAGAGGCCGCGGCCATCCACCTCAAAGGTGGTGTCCTTGTCGAGCTTCTCCTTGAAGTGGAAGTTCTCAACGCCACCCGAGAAGCCCCGGTCCGCGCCATGGCGCTGCATGAACTGGGCCTTGTCCCCGTTGATGATCGTCGCGGTCCCGGAAAAAATCACCGAATTCTCAAAGGAAAACTCGTCGCCCCCAGCTGCCTTTTTTTCCGTGACGACCGTCTTCGAGGGCTTCATCCCGGCACCGTCGTCTGCAAAAAGCGCACGGGATGGGAGCCAGGCGGAGAGGAGGATTGTGCCGGCCACAACGAGTCGGACAACCTTGATACCGAAGAGAGAGGATGTGTTCATGGCGTTGGTCTTGCGTAGGGAGGTGATTGCCTGCGTGGAGAATCAGTACCTGAGGTGGAGATTAACTTGGGACCCATGGACGGCCTCATGGCATCCCCCACTCCAGCAAGTGCCCCGCCTGAGATCACCGGGATGGTTGTTGTTGGCGTTCCTAATCACGCCGGAGGACACCTGCTGCTGAAAGTGACACTTGTAGCAGAGGTTGGCGTTGCGCTCGGTGAGCATGCGCTGGTTCACCGAGCCGTGTGGCGCGTGGCAAGAAGTGCAACCCTCGCGCAGGGCCTCATGCTGGAAGACGAAGGGCCCCTTCTGGGCGGTGTGGCACTTGAAGCAGATCTCATTCGGCTTCTTCATCGCCGTCCCGCCGGCGGTGATCGCCCGCCCCTTGTGGGGCTCATGGCAATCCGTGCAACTCATCTTACCTTGAAGGACGGGGTGGGAATGCGGCAGGGAGAAGTCACCACGCTTGTCGAGGTGGCACTGGAAGCAGGTCTGGGGCGACTTGCCGGGATTGACAATCTTGGCCGCGGTGTTGTTTTTTCCGCCGCCCGCCTCGACGTGGAGGCTCCCGGGGCCGTGGCAGGACTCACAACCCGCACCCGCGGACTCGGCGTTCTTGCCCTTCGCCTGGAGACGGGCATGCGTGGCCGTCTTGAAGTCTCGCGCGATTTCCTCGTGGCACGTCGCGCAGGTCTCCGAGCCAACATACTTGGCCCCGGGGATCGAGGGGGACATCAGCACGGTACGGTTGACGGTTTCGCAGGAGATCAGGAAGGCCGCGATGCCGAAGGCACCAAGGCCGACGACCACGCTGCGTACTCGACGCGTGGCAACGGAGGAAAGAAATCGGCTCAGGTTCATCTTCATGGGGGGAAACGGTTTTTAGCGTTTAAAAAAGGCTCGCGGGGTCTCCCCCACCATTATTGCTCTCTAAACGTCGCGCCATTGTAGCCGTTCCATGAAAAGACACTACACCGTAATTGGCGAGCTCATTGCATTTCTTGCCCCCCTTGGAAGAGAACAAGCCTGTGAGGAGGGACTTCCAGACGGCCCGCGATACGCGGGCCCTCCAGGGGAAAGGCGGCGTTCAGAGTTCTCAAAGAGACTTCTGGTCGCACTCGTCTGCTGTCCTTGAAGTATCTGCCATTATTTCTTTTGATGGAGGGCCACGCTTCGTCGTGGCCATCGGCCCTCACAGAGGGCACGACGAAGCGTGCCCCTCCATCATTCAGAGCAATCTTCTCGGGGTGTGCGAGTCCTGTAATGGTAAGTATTTCGTGGACACGACACTAGCGCCGTTCGCGTCGGTCCGCGGCCTGAAGCCATGCGGAGATCTCTGCCGCGCGGGCGGGATCCACACGCCGCAGGTGAACAAGCACCTGGGAGACATCCCCCGCCCGACCGGTACGACGGAGGACGAGGGCGAGATTTCCCAAAAGAATGGAATCCTCGGGCGCGAGAGCAAGTCCCTTCTCAAAGGCATCCTGTGCCTCACGGTCCCGCCCCACGTGGGCGAGGGCCACCCCCAAGCGATTCCGTGGCTCGGTGTCCGAGGGCAGAAGTTCGGCGACCTTCGCCCAGGCCCCGGCGGCTGCGGCGAAGTCGCCCATCCCCTCGCCTGCGAGGGCGAGCACGCGCCATGCCGCGGCATTCTTCGAATCCCGCGCAAGGGCCTCGCGACAGGTGGTGGCGACCGCGGCAAGGCTCCCCCCTTTTTCCTCCGCGGCCAGCGCCGCCTCGAGAATCTCTCCCGAGGGGAGGCGTCGGGCCGCGGCGCGCAGGAAGAGCGCGGCGCGTTTCCAGTCCTTTCGCCGCGCCTCGACCAACCCCTGATGATAAAGCACGACGCCGTCCGACGGATCCAGCTTTGCGGCGCGCGACAGACTGGCTGCGGCCTCCACCAGCCGCCCCGCGCGCGCCTGAACGACCCCGAGGGCGTGCCATGCGGACGGCTGATTTGGCAGGCACTCGGTCGCCCCCTGGAGGGGATCGAGCGCATCGCGGTCCTGCCCGCGCGCCGCGAGTGCGAGGCCAAGCGCCAGCCATGCCCCGCCGGCCGCATCGCCTTCGCGGGGCATGACCGCGGCATTTTCCCGTGCCGCAAGCAGGTCCCCCGTCGCCACGCCAAGTTTCACCAGGATCACGCGGAGCTCGGCAGGCTCGGGAGAGGCGGTTACCGCCTCACGAAGATGCGCGAGCCCCTGCGCGGAGCGGCCCTGCTTAAAGTTCTTTTCAGCGAGAAGGAGTTCCGCCCGAGTAAGATTCCACCGGGGCTCTTTATGGGTGGCCGCGAGGCGTTCAGCGCGGCGAAAGGAGTCCAGGCTCTCCTCAAGGGCACCCGTAGCTGCCTGTGCAACTCCCAGGTCATTCCAGAGTGACGGGTCTTCCGGTTTTTTCCCCAGTGCGTAACGGCAGTCCTCCACCGACGTGGGCACGGGAGATCGTGCCTTCGGGGCGGGTTCCTCTCCCTTGAGATTCCTCACGGAACTGGTCCTGAGCGCCGTCGAAGGGCTCGGAATGACAGAGGTGATGGGCGGCGCTACGGGAACAGGGATGGCCGGGGACGGCGGCCCTGGCGTCCCGGAAACGGACGGGAAATCGATCGGCGACGACATCTCAGACGGATGGCTCGCCCGAAAGCTTTCGGGGCCACCAAGAAAAGGCGTCCCCGATAACCCCGAAGGCTTTTGAGGGAGCGCGCCTCTCGACGGAGAAGGAGAAAGCCGGGCAAACTGTCGGACGGCCTCGTCGGCCTCGGCCGTGCGCCCGGCCTGTTTGGCAGCCACGGCGAGATTGTGCCAGGTCCGCGCATGGTCAGGGCGAAGCTTCAGCGAGCGGCGGTAGCAGCGAATTTCCTCGGCAAGGTTGCCATGTCGCCCCTCGAGCAGGCCGGTGTTGGCCCATGCCTTGGCGTGGCGGGGGTTGATCTCCACGGCCTTGCGGTAGGCGCGGAGCGCCTCGGACGCGAGACCGATACGCTCGGTGGCATAGCCGATGCAGTTCCACGCAGAGCCGTTTTTGGGAAACTGCCGTGCGAGTTCCACCGCAGTCAGGCGAGCGGTGCCAAAGTCGCCTGCATCGCAGGCTTGTCCGAACTTCTGATAGGCGGGGTTTGCCGAAATCTGGCGTTCGTCGGACGGCGTCCCGTCCACGGGACGTGAACATCCCGCAGCGAAAAGGACAAGGAAGACCGAGACCAGGAACGGGGCGAGACCGACGGCGCACGCGCCGGGCGCCCCATGCGTGGAGGGCGCGAAATTCATGCGACTCAGCGCGCGGGAGGCGCAGCGCGAATCTCGAACTCGCTGACCACCTGTCGCGCACCGGCGCTCGTCGGGGCGAGTTCGAGCAGGTCCTTGGTCACCCCCTGGAGCTTGGCACCGACGAGGCGGGCGCGAGGCACGGCCTGCAGCGAGGAGGCCTCGGCGCGCCGCAGTTCGGTGTTCTGGCGAACAAGATTGGCCAACTGCAGGCCGTAACCGATCGTGAAAGCGAGAAAGACCGCGAGAAGCGACGGGAAGGCGGTGTAGCTCTTCGCGTTAGGGGAAACCTCGAGATCGCTCATGGGACCTCCTTCTTCTTGCCGTCCTGGGTGAACGTCGCCTTCAACTCATGGCGGACCATGAGTTTGAGGAGAGCGGGATCCTGCTCGGCGAACTGGGCCACGCGCAGGGCGAGGCGGCGGAGGAGCACCTCGGCCTGGGCTGCCTGGCGGAGTCCGTTCTGGCGGGAGGCCACCCGCTCGCCAAGGCGCTGGTTCCACATGGAAAGGCCCACGTTGGCGAGGACGAGTGTGGCAAGGACGCCCGCGAGGGCGTTCAGCGTAATGAACTTCCAGCGACTCATGGAGGCCCTCTCCCTAGCAGAGCGCGGGAAAACACGCAACCGGCGAGTAGTTTACTGAAAAAAGGGGAGAGGCCGCTCATGAAGCCACGGCAGCGGGACCGGCGACCCCACCCTACCTCTGGCTGTAGGGCAAGCGCACCGCTTGCCATCTTTCCTGACAGACGGCAGGCGAGGAGCGCCTGCCCTACAGTCGGAACGGACGGCAAGCGGCACACCTGCCCTGCAACTGCTCGAGCGGCGTGAAATACGCGAGCTAATACGCGATGATCACGCCCAGGTGACCGCGGGAGTTGTAACGCGGGTTGAGGCCCGTGTCGTAAAGCTGCCAGCCATAGTCGAAACGGACGCTCAGGAACGGGCTAATTGCGTAGCGCACCCCCGGACCGACGCTCGCGAGTTGCACGTGGGGATCCTCTCCGGGAAGGAGGATGCGATTCTCCGCCACTCCATAATCAAAGAAACCGAGAAACTGGAGCTGGTCGACCGCCTTCTCCAGTCCCAGCGGTACCCCAAGGCTCACTGGAGGTGTGCGGATCTCGGTGGAAGCGAGATAACCCTGGTCGCCGTTCGCCTCGCGTTCGTCGTAGCCGCGCACCGTGGTGGAACCGCCCACCCCGAGTTGCTCGCTCGCCACGAGGTTGCCGTGCGCCAACTGAAGGGTTCCCTTCACCATCCAGGAGAAGTCCCACGGGAGCTTCGTCACACGCTCCAGGCTCAGCTTCCCGTAGCGGTATTCGGCGAGGGCGTCCGCCCGCGCGGCGGCAAAGTCAAAATCCTTGTTGCGCGGGCTCCACCCCCCGGGGCTGGCAACAAACTCGCCGCTGAAAGTCGTTGCCCCCCACTCGTCGCGCGCGGTCGCCGTGTAGTTAAAGACCCACTGGTCCACCTCCGTGGTTGTGCCAAAGACCTGTGAACCGCCAAACTCGAGGTTGTTGTTGCTCTGCTTAAAGTCGAACCCCGCGCTCACCTCGTGGGTCAACCAGGTGGACGACGGCAGTGGCACCACATAGCGCGCGCTCGCCTGCCAACTGAAACCGTTAAGTTTAAGCGGCTCCGTCACGTCGCCCACCGTGTCCGCTCGGCTCCCAAAAAAGAGAAGGCGGTGCCGCCACGGCAGCGGGATCGCCCAACTGCCGGAGTGCCCAACCATCTTTTTAAAATCGCTCGAGGTCGTGAACTGGTAGCTCAGTTGCTGATCGAGCCCGAAGGCATCCCCCCAATTGAAGCCCGCGAGCCAACGCTCGTCGCCCGTGAGGTCGTTCCCGGTATCCTCGTAGCCCGTGTAAAAGCGCACCGGGAAGCGGTCCTTCGCCTTGATCACCACGTCGGTCTGCCCACGCTCCTTGCCCGGGGTGAAAACCGCGTCCACCGTGCGAAACGGGTTTGCGTTCAGCCACGCCACATCCTCCGTAAGCGCCTTCTCGGAGATCGGGTCGCCCGGCCGCAGGTTCACCTGGGAGGCGATCCTCTTCGAAGAGAACCAATGATTTTCCTCCACCCGCACCTCGCCGACGTGGCCCTCGGTGACAACGAACTGGACGATGCCGTTGGTGATGTCCTGTTCCGGCACGACGACATCCACGACGGGGCGATCCCACTTGCGGTAATGCTGGATGATTTCGCGGACCATCGCGTTGAGCGAGGCCCGCGAGACAGGCTTGCCGAGGTGCGCGCGCGCCAGGATCTGGTACGACTCCATATCGAGGAGCCAGACGCCCTCCGAGCGGAGGCCGTCGAACACGGGCACACCGGTCTTCCTCACCTCGGTGGGGTCGCGGAGAAAGACGATCCCGCGAAGCGCCCCCACGAGCGGTTTTTGCGCGCCGGGTGCCATCGAGACGGGCTTTTCGGAAGGCTCCTCGACGCGCCCCGGCTTCGACTCCGGCTCCTTCGGCTTGAGGCGGTCGAAGTCCTGCGCATTGGAGGAAGAGGCCGCCACCCCCAGGGCGACGGCACAAAAGCCTCGCCCCCAGCGACTTGCGGTACCACCTCGTGGATAAGACATCAAGAACCTACTCCCTACCAGAGGAAGGCCGCCTCATGCAATCGCGTTTCGCGGGCTTCTTCCCCGTAGGGGCGGAACGAAAATGTTGGAGCCATGAGCAAGTTCCCCATCCCGTGCTGGGGACAGCACGGGCTACCAATGGTAGCCCGCCGTGTCCCTACGGCGGGAAACACCAACAGTTTTTCGCTCACCCCTGCCTCGCAACGCATCACATTTCGATTACCTCCTCCTGTGCCGGGAGCATGGAATCCAGACCGAAGCGCCCGCGAATGAGTTCGGCAAGCGCCTTGCGAGGACCGTCCTCCCCGTGGGTGAGGACCACGCGCGGCTTTGCAGGGGCGAGCGCTTCGAACCATGTGAGGAGGTCGGTCTGCCCCGCGTGGGCACTGAAGCCGCCGAGAGTGTGCACCTGCGCGCGGACGACAATCTTCTCCCCGTAGATGCTCACCGGCGAGACTCCCTCTACGAGGCGCCGCCCGAGCGACTCGCGCGCTTGGTAGCCGACGATCAGGACGTGGGTCTCGGGCTTGGAGAGGTTGTGCCTGAGGTGGTGGAGGATCCGCCCGCCACTGCACATCCCGGCGCCGGCCATCACGAGGCATGGGCCGGCCACGTCATTGATCGCCTTCGATTCATCGGCAGTGCCCGAGGTGCGCATCGTGGCGAGATCCCGCTCCATGGAGCCCTCGCGCAGGAATTCCCGCATCTCGTCGTCGAAGAGTTCGATGTGTCTCGCATAGATCTTGCTCGCCTCGATGGCCATCGGACTATCTAAGAAAACGGGAAACGGCTTGAGCTTCCCCTCGCGGAACGCCCATGCAAGGAGGAGGGTCAGCAACTGCGCGCGGCCCACCGCGAAGGTCGGCACGAGGACCTTCGCCCTTTCCTTGACGGCCTGCCCCAGGATCCCGACGAACTGCTCGACCGTCTCGCCAAAGGGACGGTGGTCACGGTCTCCGTAGGTGGACTCGAGGAAGACGAGATCCGCCTCGCGGAAGGGCTCGTACTCGCGGAGGATCGGCGCCGTGCGCGGCCCAAGGTCGCCCGAGAAGACCAAGGAGCGGGATCGGCCATTGTCCTGGCAGGTGAGTCGGATACTCGCGGAGCCGAGCATGTGCCCCGCTTCCGCGTACTCCGCGGTGATCCCGGGCGCGACCTCGACGGGCTTGCGGTAGGGCACGGGACGGAGCAGCGAGAGAACCTGCTCCGCCTCGGGGGGGGTGTAGAGCGGATCGAGGGGAGGCTTGCCCTCGCGGGCGCGGTGGCGGTTATGCTTCTCAAGGTCGCTGATCTGGATCTTCGCCGCGTCGCGAACGATGAGGCCCGTCATCTCGATCGTGGCGTGGGTCGCCCAGATCGGCCCGCGAAATCCCGCCCTCGCGAGAAGCGGAAGGCGGCCCGTGTGGTCGAGGTGGCCGTGGGTGAGGAGCACCGCGTCGAGGTCACGCCCCTCACCGTCGTGCGGGGCACGGTTCTTCGCATCGGCATCCTTCCCCCCCTGAAAAAGGCCACAATCCACAAGGACGCGGGCGCGGGAGGTCTGGACGAGATAGGCCGAGCCGGTGACTTCTCCGCCGGCGGCGCCGTGAGGGGTGATTTTCATGGGAAGGCGTTCGAGAGGAAACCCGACCCCGCATCGTGCTCCGCGAACGGGACCGGAGGCAAGCGC
>CAZZBZ010000012.1:29677-32058 GCA_964653025.1 uncultured Verrucomicrobiota bacterium | reverse complement strand
GGCTGCGCGCTTGCCCACAACGGTCGACCGGGCTACGAGTCTCCCAACCGTGAACAAGGACGCGAACGCCGCCCCCCGGCAGAAACGGAGCCGCCAGCGGCTCTATACCCTCCTCGCCCCCCTCGCGGGCGCAGCGCTCCTCGTCCTCCTCGAGATGAGCGGTGTACTCACCCGTTTCGAAAACCTCGCCCGTGACTGGCGTTTTCAGTTCCGCGCAGCCCGAGATCCTGATGCCGATGGACGCATCCTGTTGGTCAGCATCGAAGAGTACTCGTTGGCGAAGTTCGGACGCTGGCCGTGGCCGCGAAGCATCCATGGACAGTTACTCCAGTTGCTCACCCTCGCCCAGCCTTCAGCCGTGGCGTTCGACCTGCTCTTCCCCGAACCACAAGAAGGCGGGAAAGAGGACCTTATCTTCGCCAAGGGGCTCGCAGCCTGCCCAAACACCATCCTTAGCGCTTTCCGCAACACGGAACCCGACGCAAAACCAGTCACCACCCCCGGCCCAACGCGCCCGATCCCTCTCCGCAATATCGAGGGAGACCTTGATAAACTTCATGAGGCTCACGGTGCCCTCTTGCCGATCGAACCGCTCCGTCGCACCGGTCACTTCGGTTTTGCGGATTGCGAACCCACCTCCTCCGACGGTATTCGACGCACCATCCCGCTCGTGATTCGTATCGGAAAGAATGTCTGGCCCAGCTTGGGCCTGCAGGCGCTCCTCCTCCACTGGCAGGTACCCCCCGAGAAGGTTGAACTCCTCCTCGGTCGCGAAATGCGTATTCCAACCTCCAAGGGCATCGAGCACATCCCCATCGACGAATCCGGCAGTTTCCTCATCAACTACCGGGACGCCAGAAAGTTTCAACAGGTGAACTACCGTGGATTGGCCACGGCTCTCATCAACTTCAACCAAGGTGCCGATTGGCCGCCAAAATGTCCGAGCCCCGAGGGACGGATCCTGGTTGTTGGCCAGACCGCCGCCGGACTCACCGACTTCGGGCCCAGCCCGCTCGATCCGAAAAGCCCGCTCGTTCACATCCACCTCAACGTCCTGAACAACATCCTCCGCCACGATTACCTCCGCGTGATCCCGTGGTCGTGGATGCTGCCGGCCTGGCTCGCAGTCGCATGGCTCTCACTCTGGCTGCTGGAGCGCTCGCGCATCGCCATCTCGGTAGCAATCCCCTCGATCGCGGTCTTCGCCTACGTCGCCATCGCCTTTGGCGTTTTCGAGAGGTGGAGCCTGGAGTTGCCGGTCACCGACCCGACGCTCGCCTTCGTCCTCCTCCACTCCGGCGGCGTCCTCCTCCGCTGGCGGGAGGAGCAGCGATCCCAGCAACAACTCCGCGCGGTCTTCGCCTCCTACGTCGCGCCCACAGTGATGAAACACCTCCTTCAACATCCCGAGAACGTGAAACTCGGCGGTGTGCGCAAGCCGGTGACCATCCTCTTCTCCGACATCCGCGGGTTCACCTCGATCAGCGAGCAGGCCAACGAGGAGGCGCTCGTGCGCCAGCTCAACGAATACTTCACCCCCATGGTGGACTGCGTCGCCCGCCACGAGGGGACCCTCCACAAGTACATCGGCGACGCGGTGATGGCCGTCTGGGGGGACGTCGTGGACTCCCCCGAGGCGGAGAACGCCCGCCGGGCGGTCCGCGCTGCGCTCGACATGCGCGCCGAGCTCATCCGCCTCAATGCCGGTTGGAAGGCCGAGGGGCGCCTCGAGCTGCGCATCGGGATCGGCCTCAACCACGGCCCCGTGGTCGTCGGCAACATCGGTGCTCCCATCCGCAAGGAATTCACCGTGATCGGCGACGCCGTGAACCTCGGCTCGCGCCTCGAGGGGGTAACCAAGGAGTTCCATACCGACCTCGCAATCAGCGAGACGGTCGCCGCCCTGCTCGGCAACCGCTTCCTCCTCCGTACCCTCGGCTTCATCCAGGTAAAGGGGAAAACAAAGCCGATCCGCGTGTTCGAGGTCCTCGACGACCGCGAGACGCCCTCCGGTAAGTGGGACCTCGCGTGGGTTGAGGCCTACGAGTCCGCTTTCGCATCCTACCTGAAGCGCGACTTCGCGAAGGCGGGGGCGGAGTTCGATCGGCTGGAAAAGGCGCGGGTCGGCGATTACTGCTGCGGGCTCTACGTCACAGAATGCCGCGAGCTCGCGACCACCCCGCCCCCTCCTGATTGGGGGGGCGTCCTCGTGATGAAGACGAAGTAGGTGCGGCCATTCCCTGGCCGCCGTCGGTGCGACCGAGTGCCACCACCTTGGGTGCGAGTCCCTGCCGCATGATTGGCTGGGTGTGGAGGTGATGGAGACGTAGGTGCGGCCATTCCCTGGCCGCCGTCTGCTCCGGTGCGGCCATTCCCTGGCC
>CAZZBZ010000012.1:0-29577 GCA_964653025.1 uncultured Verrucomicrobiota bacterium | reverse complement strand
TGGCCTTGGAAAATCGGATTTGCGGTGTAGGTGCGGCCATTCCCTGGCCGCCGTCCGATCCAGAGGCGGGCAGGAATGCCCGCACCTACCTCGCCGCGCGGAGATCCTGTTTCTCGGCCCGTTTTTTCTCGTCGGGCTTCGCGGGATTCGGCTTCTCCTTCTCGGGTTGCTGGACACCGACCTTGCCCTCCTTGACGGCGACGAAGGCCTCGTCGCCCTGCACGGTGACGCCGAAGAAGGTGCCGCGCGCGGCGGCCACGCCCTGCGGCGTGCGCACCTCGAAGCGAGTGGTCTTCGGGTCGTTCTTGGAGATCAGCGCGCTGAGCGTGCCGTCCTGCAGGTCCACCACGGTCTTGCGGTTGGTGATCTTGCCGTTCTCAGAGGAGAACTCGTTGAGTTGGAGGACGAGGCGGGAGGAGGGCTGCACATGGATCGCAGCGCCGGGGGAGGTCAGGATCACCGCCTCGCCGTTCGCGCTCGAGACGATCGTGGTGCCGGGGGCGAGCTTCTGGCCCTCGCGGATCGGCGCCATTTCCTTCGAGCCGGGTGCGGCGGCTTCCACGCGGCCCTGAACACTCTTAACCGTCGCGTCGGTGGCGAGGCCAACCTGCGCGAACATCACGGCGAGAAACAGGATGAGACAGAGAGCAGATTTCTCGCGCAACCCCGACGAGATCGGGGCGCAAAGCGGAGCCGCAAAGCCGCAAAGGCAGGACAGAGGTTGAATGCGGGAGGCTCGATTCAGGAAGTTCATGGTCAGAAGTTGCCGATGGCGCCCTGGAGTTGGTTGCGGATCTGGAGGCTGATCGCACGCTGGAGAGTCTGCGGGACCTGCTGGAAGCCGGTGCTGTTCAGGCCTTGGGCACCCATGCGCATGCCGCCGCCCGCCGGGACCGAGGCCTTGTCCCCGCCCGGATCCGTCGTCCCGCCCGTGGTTCCCCCGGTGCCGCCACCCAGGCTCGAACCACCGGCCAGCGTGCCGTCCCCGGTGCCGCCCGTGCCTCCGCCGGTACCTCCCCCGTCTCCCGTTCCACCGATGCCCCCTGTCCCGCCGGTGCCGCCCGTGTCCCCGCCGAGCAGGGCGAAGAGGGTGGGACCACCGGTTCCCGGGATGGTTTCCGTGGGGTTCAACGCGTTGTTGACGTCCTGGATGATCTGGTCGGTGTTGTCCGGCGGCGGGGGCGGGGGCGGCGGGGCATAGCTAAAGAGTTCGCCATTGCCGATGTTGACGGCGAGCGGTGCCGTGGGCCAGGTCACGCCGTACTCGGTGAAGGAGGAAATGAGGCCATTGAGCACGTTCACCGCCGAGGAGCCGGCGTAGGCAAGGAATCGGCCCCCGCCACTCATGCTCAAGACGCCGGCACCCACGTTGTTCACGAAGCTCTGGTCGGTCACGAAACGAATGTCGTTGCCGGGGCTGGCGAGGATGGAGGCCCCGACGTCGAGGGCGAGATTCCCACCCGCCGTACGGATCGTGACGGTGTTGCCGGCGCTACTCCCGCCGCTCACGGCACCCTGCACGGAGAGGCCGCCGGTGCTGTCGTAAACATCCACGGCGCCCGAGCTGGACATGTTTCCGAGAATGCCAATCTGGTTACCGCTGTCGGCAAGGTCGATGGCACCCATCGCCGAGACCGTGAGGAGGTGGGCGCCCATCGGCCCCGTCTGGGAAACCGCGCCGTTTGAAGTGAGGTTGAACGTCCCGGTCGCAATTACACCATCGAGGATGGTCGCGTTGTACTCGCTGACGGTCACATTGGCACCGTTGAGCAAGAGCGAGCCGAACGTGTTCATGCCCGAACCGAGGGTGATGTTGTTTCCCGTGGCATCAAAGAATGCCTCGCTCGGGATATTCATTGCGCCCGCCTGCGTGATGGCCCCGTTCGAGACGAGCGAGAAGTCGCCCATCACCGAGAACCCTCCAAGGGTCGTGGCGACGGAGTTTACCGCCTCCACGTACCCCCCCACACTCGCGGTGCCGGAGAAGCTGAGTTGACCGGAGAACTTGTTCCCGACGTTGAGGAGGCTGATGTAGTTTCCGGTAGTTCCGAAAGAGGCGTTGCCCATGATATCGAGAGCTCCGGACTGGACGATCACTCCGCCCGCGCTGACGTCCAGGGTTCCCGAGACCGTGGAGGCGCCAAGATCGACCGCATTGGCATCAGCCAGCAGCACGTTGTTCGCGCTGACGATACGGACAGTATTCCAGTCGTTGAGCGGATTGCTAAGGGTGATGCTGTTCGCCGGGCCGGCGGTGAGAAGTGCGGTGGTCCCGTTCCCGTTGGCGGTAATGACGCCGCTTTGGGTGATGGGTCCGCCTGCCGTCACCTCGAAGTTACCCGAGACGAGGGAGGTGCCGATCACGAGGTTGTTAGCGTCCACCACCTTCACGTCCTTGCCCGAGCCGATCTGGACACCGACAAAGTCGTTGGCAGGATTCCCGAGGGTAATGTCGTTCCCCGAACCCGCGGTGAAGGTCGCCCAGGTACCGTCCACGACGAGGATGCCGGTCTGCGTGATGGCACCCCCCGCGGTGACATCCAGGTTCCCGCCCACCGTCGATGCGCCGAGGACCACCGGGCCGATGCTGGTGAGGCTGCTAGCTCCACCGGAACTGAACGAGACGGCACCCTGAAAGTCATTGCCCGTATCGCCGAGCGTCACGGTATTTCCGGAGGAGAAAGACGCCGTGCCGCCAACCGAGACGGAGCCGACCTGCGAGATGTTGCCGGCACCGGCGCCGACGGCCAGATTGCCCGTAAGCGTCGAGGCACCGAGGACGACCGGGCCGTTTCTCTGGACCGTGGCGTTCGCGCCCGAAAGGAGGACCGAGCCGAAACTCGAGGTGGCGTTGTCGAGGGTGATGTCGCTGGAGCCCGCGTCGAAGCTGGCCGCGGCACCCACCATCAGCATGCCACTGTCGGTGATCACGCCGCCGGATTGCACGTCGAGGGTCCCCATCACGCTCACGGAGGCAAGGTCGGTGGCATCGTTCTCGCGGAGCGTGGCGTTGTTCGCGGTGAGACTGACGCTACCGAAGGTCGAGCCGCTCCGATCAAGGGTGATGTCGTAGGCGGAGCCAATGTCGAAGACCGCGGCGCCCGAGATCGTGAGATCGCCGCTGTCCGTGAGCGGGCCATTTGCGTGGATGGTGAGCGACGCCGCGGCGGAAGTGCCGAGGTCGAGGGGGGCGACACCGGTGTTGAGTTGGACCGCATGGCCCGCCGCGTCAAAGGAAACGGCCCCCCCGAAGGTGTTGGCACTGTAGAGCAGGGTGATGTCGCCGCCCGCCTTGAAGCTCGCGTCGCCCGTCACCGAGATGCCCATCGCCTGCCCAATGGTGCCGGTCGACTCGGCGGAGAAGTCCCCGCTGGCATCGACACCGGAGAACGACATCGCGGAGTTCTCTTTCACGAGGAGGTTGGCCCCGGTCAGGTTGAGGCTCCCGAAGGTCGAGGAGGCGTCGTCGAGCGTGATGTCGTCGGTGCCGGAGTCGAAGGTGGCGCCGGAGGCGATGGCGAGCGTGCCCGAATCGGTGATACTTCCGACCGAGACGACCGAGAGGGAACCCACCGAGGTCGCACCAAGATCGGTCGCACGGCTGTTATGGAAACTCACCGACGAGGCATCCGTGAAGGAAACGGGGCCCGTGAAACCGTTGCCCGTGTTGTCGAGGGTTGCCGCGCCGCTAATGGTAAACCCCGCGGACCCATCCACGATCATGGTCGTGGCCGCCGTCTGCGACACCCCCGCGGCCTCCACGAGAAGGTTGCCCGTGATCGTGCTGTCACCAAAAATCGCCGTGCCGGACTGCGTCACGGAAACATCGCGGCCGGAAAGATTGATCTCCCCGAAGAAGGCGGTGGAGTTGCCGAGCGTGAGGTCGCTACTCCCCGTATCGATGGTGACCGTTCCGAGAACGTTGAAGAGGGCCCCGGCGGCAGAGGTGACGTCGCCCGCGGCGGTGAGGTTGAATGACCCCGGGCTGTCGAGCCCGTTCATGCCGAGAGTGCCGCCCGGCGCCGAACCGCCGAGGATGACTCCCCCGCTGGGCAGGGAGAAGAAGGCCCCACCCGAAGGAGCCTTGACGTCCAGATTGGCCACCGACATGCGGATCGGTTCTCCGGCGGTACCGACGGAACCCCCGGTCGACGTGACCTGAAACGCAGCGCCGTTGACCGTGATCAGCGGGTCAGCACTTTCGCCGGCGACGGTGCGCCGGACGCTGCTGCCGTAAGTCGGGCCGTTGTTCACGACGAGGACGTTGCCCGCGTTGATGTTCGCGAGCGTGATGTTGCCGCTCTGGCTGTAGGTGAGCCCCGCGCCATCCGAGAGGGTGAGACTCACGTTAGCAGTCCCGGCGTCGAGGGTGGTCCCCTCCTTCATCGTAATCACGGCATTGCCCGAACCGCGATAGGCGGAGTTCACTCCATTCGCCAAGGTCTCGTTGGCGACAATCGTCACCGCCCCGTTGTCGCTGGTGATGTCCGCGTTGATCAGGACGCTGCGCCCCGCCTGTAACTTCATGGAGCCACCGTTGCCGGACTCGTTGTTGACGGTGATCACGTCCTGGATCGTGATGTCGTTGTTCGCCTGGAGGAAGAGGTTCAGCCCGCCGCTCAGCATGGACACGAGCTTGGACGTGGCCAGGACGGTGTCCTGCCCGGGATCGTCACTGAAACGGATCCCCACGGAGGACGGCTGGAAGAGGTAGGCACCGCCTGCAGCGGTGGCCGCCCCCTGCGCCTTCTGCTCGGCACCGATGAGCACGGTCTCCTGCAGGCTGTCGGTGCCGGCCCCGTTGTTCTCATCATTGAAGAGCGCCACCGACTGGCCAAAGGCGTCGCCGGCCGAACCGGGGTTGTTGAACGTCGCCATCAGCGAACCATCGCCAAGGCGGTAGAGATGGGCGGCGCCGGCGTCCGTGGGACCCCCCGGTGCGCCGACCAGGAGATGGCTGCCGCGGACCGCGGAGAGACTGGTGCCAAACCCACCCCCCGTGGAGGGCGACGGGTTGTTGAACAGGAATTCGAGGACACCGGTGCTGGAATCGAAGACGCTCACCGTTCCCATGCCGCCAACGTCGCCGGGCGCGCCCACGAAAAAGGTGCTGTTCCTGGACCCGACCGAGGTTCCGAAGAGGGCGCCCGTGCCGGAACCGTTCACCGTTTGCACAAGTTCGCCGTTCCAGGGCAGGTAGACGTAGGCCGCGCCGGTGCCGGAGTCGAAGGGTGCGCCCACGACAAGACGGCTTCCGCTTCCCCCGGCCACGGACCAACCGAAGCCGTCGGCACCCTCGCCCGGATTGGCCAGGGTCTGCTGCCAGTTGCCGCTGCTCGCGTCGAAGAGGTAGGCCTTGCCGCCGCCGGTCTCATCCGGAGCGCCCACCACCACGCTGGCATTCCACTGCCCGACGTCCACGGCGAAACCGAAACGCCCGCCATCCTCCGGGTTCTGGCTGTCGAGGGTGGCGACCAGGCTGCCGTCCGAACTCGAGAAGACGAACGCCTGGCCGGGACGGTCGGTGGTCACGAACTTGTCCGGGGCGCCCACGACGACAAAACCACCGCCGCCGGTAACACTCTTTCCGAAGTGATCGTCGTCCTCGGGCGTGGGATTCAGCAGAGTGGCCGCCAGCGCACCGGTGGTCCCGTCGAACACATAGACCGCCCCCGCGGCGGGGTGGCCGCTGCCCGGGTCGCCCGGCACTCCCACGAGGGCGTAACCATCGATCGTGGCCACGGAGGCGCCAAACTCGTTGAAAGCGCCCGGGGTGGGTTCGATCAGGCTGATCTGGGGCGCGGCGTTGTAGACCGCCCGTCCCTGGTGATCGTCGTAAACGTGCACCACGCCGTAGCCGTTCGCCCCGCCGTGGGGCGAGCCGATGATCAGGTCCCCCTCGGGGTTGTATCGGGCGAGGGACGCCCCGAACTTGTCGTTGGCGGCGGGGGTCGGATTTCGCACGATGTTCTCGAGGGTCCCAAAACCCGACTCGCTGGAATCGAAGATGTACACCGAACCGCTGGCCACGCCACCGACCTGGTGGAAGGGGGCGCCGATGGCGAGGGCGCCCGAGGACTCCGAATCCGGCGCGATCGCCGAGCCGAACTCGTCCCCGACCCCCGGCTCGGGGTTGTCGAGGGTCATGCGGAGGGTGTCGGACCCGCCGTTGAACACATAGGCACTGCCGGCCTGGGCGAAACCGCCCACGGTCCGTCCAGGGGCACCCACAACCGGACCACCCCCCATGGAGCCGACGGCGTAACCGAAGTTATCGGCCGCGGCGGGGCTCGGCCCGTGCAGGGTCCGGGTGTAGTTAAAGGAGCCGCCGCCCGTGTCGTAGTTGTACACGTAGGCGAGGCCGGCACCGGCAATGCCGGCATCGGTCGCGTACGGCGCGCCAATATAGAGGCTCTCCACCGATGCGGCAAGCGCATGGCCGAAGCGATCCCCGCTGTTGGGCGTCGGGTTGGCGATCGGTTGCAGGAGAGTGCCCCCGCCGGCTCCATAGATGTAAACCTTGCCCGCACCCAAAAAACCACCGACCGAGGTGTTGGGCGCGCCCACGGCGAACCGGTCGATAGGAATGAGTGCGAGGCTGAATCCGAACTGGTCACCCGGCATGCCCGACGGGTTCATCATCGTGGTCTGGAGCGTCCCCGTGTCGTCGAAAAGGTAGACCTCACCATACATGTTGCCCGGGGCGCTGACGGCGTAACGCCCACCCACCCCGAGGACCGAGAAACCAAACAGGCCGTTGGCCGTCTCCAGGGGGTTGGCCAGCGTGAGGTCGAGCGAACCGGTGAGGCCATCGAACACGTAGGCCGCGCCGGATTGCGAAGTACCACTGCTACTGTCGCCCGGCGATCCCACGAGGATCTGGGTACCCATGGAACTCACCGACCGGCCAAACCCGTCGTTCGAGGAGGGAGAGGACGAGGGGTCGAGGAAGGTGAAGGCCAGGGTGATCGGCTCGAAGGTCACGTTGGCGATCGTCACGTTCTTCGGGTCGAGGAGGAGCGAGCCGTTCTGCCCAAGGGGTGCGGTGGCGTCCACGTTTCCAAGGAACACCAGTGATTCCTTGCCGGAAACCTCGGCCGTTCCGCCGTTCCCGCCGCCAGGGCCGCCGCGCACCGAGATCTTGCCCTCGAAGTCCGTGGCGCCGTCGGACCAGACCACCACGTTGCCGCCGTTGCCGGCGACCGTCGCGTCCGCGCGGATCGTCGTGTAGGGGTTCACCACCGTCAGGCTCGACCCGAGAATCGTGCCGTCGCCCTGCGGCCCGCCGCCCACGAGGATCTCGCCGCCGCCGGCGCCGCCCGAGGCGTCCACCTCCGCCGCCGCGAGGGCAAAACGTGGGGCGGTGAGGTGAATCGCGCCGCCGACCCCGGCCTCGGAGGTCGCCTCGATCTTTCCGGAAAGAATCATCGTGCCGCCGCTCGTCACCTCCACCTTGCCGCCGTCGCCCGCGCCCGCGCCGTTCGCCGAGATGACGCCCGCAGAAGGGAGCAGGACGCGGAGATTCGCCTGAAGCTGCACGTTGCCGCCATCGCCGGTGGTGCCATCCGCCGCCACCGTGCCGCTCTGGTCAATGTAGTCGGCACGCAGGCTGACACTGCCTCCCTTGAGCCCCGAGGCGGTGACCTGTCCGTTGTTCTGGATCGAGAGCGCCTGGATGGCGACTGAGTTGCCGCCCAAACCCGATGGCGATCCCGCCGCGATCGTGCCCGTGTTCTTCACAAGGCCGTCCTCGGCGGTGAGGAGCACGCGCCCGTCGCGGAGGTCCACCCCGTTGGCGCGGACGACCCCCTCGTTGTTGATCGCGAAGGCGTAGATATTCCCGTGGGCCTTGAGTTCGGCCTGCGCGCCCTCGAGGACGCCGGCGTTGCGGATGCCGTTGACTGTCCACGACCCGTCGGACGCCGTGGGGCGGACAAAGAGCCGCTCGCTCCCGGATTCCGCGAGGAGCACCTCGTTACCAGCGGCGAGTCCGGCCACGCCGTTCGGCGCCAAGATCGTTCCCTGGTTCTCCACCTGCCGTGCGATGAGGAAGACATCGCCACCGCTCGCGCTGATGCAGCCCTGGTTCACGATCGTGGCGGCCGAGTTGCCGACAAGGCGGAGATCGCCGCCCGCGAGGAACTCGGAGTTGGCGAGGTCGAGCGTCGAGGCGATGAAGGCACCGCAATTAATGGTCGCGCCGGCCCCAACCATAATTCCATTCGGATTGATCAGGTAGATGCGGCCGTTGGATTGGAGGGCACCAAGAATTGAGGAGGGGTTGCCGGAGATCACCTTGTTCAGCGCCGCAGAGGCCGAGCTGGGCTGAACGAACTTCGTGAGTTCGCCCGCGTTGATCGAAAAACCCTGCCAGTTGATGATGACACGGTCGGAGGTGTTGATCTGGAGCGTGCTTCCCGAGCGCGAAAAACTCGCCGAGCCGGCGACCACCTGCTCCCCGGCGGGGTTGGCGTAGGCAACGGGCGCCCCGACAAGACCAAGGGACGCCACGAGAAGGGTGCCCCGCACAACGCCTCGCGAGAGGACACGGAATCCTTTCAGGAATAGTCTCACGTCAGGGGAACGATGTGATTGAAAAGAGAGGAATTCAAAACACTCGGGAACTGAAAGCGTGTTCCTTATGGCAAAACCAAGGACGCTTTTCAAGGTTAAAGGGTTCCCCTCGTCCCCCGCCGAGAACCTCCGTTCCACAGGGCGAGGGTATTCTCCCGAACCCGCTCGAGGCTCTGACCGCACCGCTCACGGCTCACCGCTGACTGCTCACGGTCGCTTCCTCAACTCCGCTCTCCGCACCTTGCCGCTGATCGTCCGCGGTAGGGCATCCATGAACTCGACGATCCTCGGGTGCTTGTAGGGTGCGGTGCTCCGCTTGCAATGCTCCTGCACCTCATGGCGAAGATGGTCATTCCCCTCGTGGCCGGGACGCAACACCACGAAGGCCTTCACCGTTTGTCCCCGCATCTCGTCGGACACGCCCACCACGGCCGCCTCCAGCACCGCCGGGTGCTTCTCCAGCACCTCCTCGATCTCCCCGGGGCCGATTCGGTAGCCCGAGCTCTTGATCACGTCATCCGCCCGCCCGACAAACCAGTGGTAGCCCTCGCGGTCGCGCCGCGCGCGGTCCCCGGTAAGGTACCAGTCGCCGCGGAAATGCGCCTCGGTTTCCTCGGGGTTGCGCCAGTACTCTCGGAAAAGTCCGAGCGGGCGCCGCGGCTTCACCCGCAGCGCGATCTCCCCCTCCTCGCCATCGGGCACAGGTCGAAGGTCCTCGTCGAGAAGCGCGATCTCCGTGCCCGGTGCCACATGCCCCATCGATCCGGGACGCACCTCGCGGCCGAGCGAGCGGAAGTTTCCGATGAGCACCACGGTCTCCGTCTGTCCATAGCCCTCGTGGATCACGAGCCCCGTCGCCGTCTCCCACGCGGCAAAGACCTCCCGTTGGAGCGGCTCGCCGGCCGTCACGCAATGCCGCAACGCGGGGAACTTCCGCCGTCCGATTCCCTCGCGCACGATGAGCCGTAGCGCCGTGGGCGGCGCGCACCAGGTGGTCACGGGATGGCTCTCGAGCACCCCGAGCACCGTGTGCGGGTTGAAACGCCCGTGCCAGTCCACCGCGAAGACGCAGGCCCCCATCAGCCACGGCCCGAAGAAACTCGACCACGCCGCCTTGGCCCAGCCGACATCCGAAAGGTTCCAGTGAACGTCGCCCGGTTTCAGGTCGAGCCAGAGTTCTCCCGTGACGCGATGCCCGAGCCCGTAGCTCACCTGATTATGGAGGACCATCTTGGGCTGGCCGGTCGTCGCGCTGGTAAAATAGATGAGCGACGGATCATCCGCGCGCGTCGGCTCCTCGTTGTATTCCCGGCTCGCCGCACGCAGGCCGGCGTCGAAATCCACGCAACCCTCGGCCCCGCCCCCGACAAGGAACCTTGCGCCGCGAAAGTCCCCGAGCTTCGCGAGCCCGGCGGGGTCGGTGACCACCGCCGAGATGCCGGCGGCCTCCGCACGAAAGGCGAGGTCGTGGGCGGTAAGCATCGGGGTGCCGGGCACGACAATGGCCCCGAGGCGAATGAGGCCGAGGAGGCTGACCCACCACTGCGGCACGCGGGGGAGGATCACCAGCACGGGGTCGCCGCGGCGGACCCCGCCAGCGCGAAAGACATTTGCGGCGCGGCGCGAGGCGTCGGCGAGTTCGCGAAAGGTGAAGCGCTGTTCCATCCCACCCTCGGCGTCCAGCCACCACAGCGCGGGGGCCTCGGGGCGCTCCCGCGCCCAGCGATCGATCACGTCGGCCGAGAAGTTGTAGAACGTCGGGGCCTCCATCACGGGAACCTACCCAAAGCTCCCCCGCCCTGTCGAACCTCGCCTCTACCAAAAACCCGAACGGGCAAACGGTAGCTCCGTCGGGATTTTCTCTCGTCCCGTTTGGCCGTGGCATTGGTTTTCCCTAGCACAGGACGGGATCCGCCGAAAGGGACCCGCCGTAGGGACACGGCGAGCTACCGGGGAAAACACAATATCCTTGGTAGCCGTGCTGTCCCTAGCACGGGATCCGTCAGAGGGGACCCGTCGTAGGGACACGACGGGCTACCGGAAAGGCGTGGCCGAGTTGATGCGGTCGCCCGTGTCCCCATAGCAGGGCGGGCGCACCGCCTGTCATCCCTCCTAATTAGACGGCAAGCGAGGCTTGCCACGCGCCATGAGTGGAGCGCTTGCCATCTACAATTTTCCAGAGCGGTGTGAGAGAAATGCAGACTCGCCCCTTCAGCGAGCCTCCAACCGCACGCCGGCCTCGACCGAGGCCGTCTGGGGAAACATGTCAAAGACCGCGAGGGCCGCGACGCGGTAGGGGCCGCCTTCGCCGGCGAGCTTCTTCAGGTCGCGCGCGAGGGTCGCCGGGTTGCAAGAAATGTAGACCACGCGCGGACAGCCCGACTTCGCGAAGACTTCGGTAGTGGCGGGTTCGAGTCCTTCGCGCGGCGGGTCCACGAGCACGACGGTCTTCCCACCCTGGTCTCCCTCAAAAAACCAGGCGAGCCGCTCCTCCACGGGCGCCGCGAAAAAGCGCAGGTTCTCCCGCTTCTCGCGGCCCGCTCGCGCCGTCGCCGCGGCGATCGCCCGCGTGTCGCGGTCGAGGCCGCAGACCTCCGTAAAAAGATCGCCGAGACCGAATGCGAAGAAGCCGGCACCACAGTAGGCGTCGAGGAGGCGCCCCGCGCCCGGAACCGAAAACTGCTCGCGCGCCCAGGCGAGAAGGCGGGCGGCCATCTCGGCATTCACCTGGTAAAAACTCCCCTCGGGGCTGCCGTCGCGCGTCCCCGTGTCCTCAATCGCCGCGTGACGCGGACGGCGCCCCGAGCGGCGGAGGCGGTGAAGCTCCTCGTTCACTGCCGCGTTCGCGATTGCGCAGCGCTCGGTATCCACCACGGTGTGCCCGTCCTGGCCAAAAAATCCAAGTTCCCCCCGTCCCCCCCCGTGAACGGTAATCTTGTTGCGATAGCCGTAGGGCGAAGGCGCGGCCTCAACGCATACCTCCGGGAGATCCTTGAGGCCCCCGATCCGCTCGAGGGTGTCGCGCACCTGCTTCGCCTTGATACGCACCTGCTCCGCGTAGTCCGCATGCTGGTAGGCACACCCGCCGCATCGTCCGAAGACCTTACAGATCGGCTGGACTCGCTTTGGCGAAGGATCGAGCACCTCGACCAGTTCCGCCTCCGCGAAGCCCTTCTTTTCGCGGGTCACCCGCGCCCTCACCTTCTCCCCCGCGAGCGTCCGTGGGATGAAGACGACCCGCCCATCGGGCAGGTTCCCCACCCCGGCGCCACCAAACGCCACGTCGCGAATGGCGACCTCGATTTCCGTAGCCATCAGCGCGCGGGGGCGGACACCGGCCCGGGTTCAAACTGCGGCGGCGGCGGCTCTGGCGCCGGCCGCTGCTGCTCGGAGACGAAACTCCGAATTCTGGCCATGCGGGCCAGGTCGTTGAAGGTCACATAGACCATGAAGGTGATGAGCAACGCCACGAAGATCGTGTTCGTCACCTCCATTACGCGGGGGTGGAGCGGGCGGCGGCGGATCATCTCGACGAGCGAAAAGACGATATGCCCGCCATCCAACACCGGGATCGGAAGCAGGTTAATCACCGCGAGGTTGATGTTCAGCAGCACCGTGAAGGAGATTGCCAGCCGCAGGTCGAGGCGGATGCTGTGCCAGAGCATCTGCCCGATCCCGACGGGGCCGGAGAGATCCCCCACGCCGATCCCGGTGGTCCGCGGATGAAAGAGCGCGTTGAGCGTGTCGGCCATCAGGAGCAAACTCTTCGTGATCTGGGACCACGGGGTCGGGTGAACCGTCACGCGGCGCTCGTCGCGCTTCGCGCTGAGAGGCACGCCGATCCGCGCGGCCTTCGAGTTTTTTTCCATTCGCGGGGTGACCGTAAGCTCCACGCGTTTCCCCTCGCGGAGGACGATCACGCGCACCGGCTTGTCGGGGCGGGCGGTCACCAGTTCCACGAGGTGGCGGGTGCCCAGCACCTTCTGGCCGTCCACCTCGAGAAACTCGTCGCCTTCACGAATACCGGCGACCGCGGCCGGCGAGCCCGCGTGGGGCGCCCCCGCCACGGGCACACTCCCATGCTCCATCGAAAGGCGGCGAACACCGAAAAGGTGGTCACGTGGCGGCTCTACCTCAACCTCAACCCGGCTTCCCCCGCGATCGAGGCCGAGGCGAACCCCCTTCGAGAGGCTCAGGGCCACCTTCTGGGTGACCTCGTCCCAATCGCGCACAACCTTTCCATTCACGCTCTGGATGCGGTCACCGGGCTGGATGCCAGCGATACGCTCGGCGGAATTCTCTGGCACGTAACCGATGGAAAGGTCGAGATCGCGCGCATCGCGCGGCAACCCCACCACCCAGATCACGCAAGCGAGGACGAAGGCGAGGAGGACGTTCGCAAAACTCCCGGCGAAGAGAATCGGGATCTTGTCGCGTGGGAGGAGGGGCAGGATCTCCTCACGGGGGGTTTCGCTCTTCCCCTCGACCGCCTCCATCGCGAGTTGCGGGAAGGCGACGTACCCGCCCACCGGGATGCAGCCGAGGCGAAACTCCACGCCCCCGATGTTCCGCTTCCAGAGCGCCGGGCCAAACCAGACCGCGAAGCGTTCGATCTTCGCCCCGCGCCACTTTCCCACCAGGAAATGACCGAGTTCGTGGATGAAGATCGTCAGGTTGAAGAGCAACAGGACGACCGCCACCACATAGACAATATTGAGGAGTTCCATGGCCATGAAGTGCCGAGCCTGCCCCAACCCGCTCCGCCACGCAAGGCCGGGCCCATCATCGATCAGACAGAAGGACCCGCCATGAGTCTCCAGACAGGACCGGAGGCTTGCGAAGGGCGGGAAGGCGGCGGAGGATGCGGGGTGCGACCGTGCGGGGAGAATCCCTTATCTTCTTGCATTATAAATCAGACAAGCTAATCTTCCTCTGGCCATGGCAAAGATCACGAACGAACGGGACGCGGGCGCGCTGCTCGCCGAGTTTCCTGCGCACGATTACGCCACGTGGCGGAAGGCGGCCGAGGAGACCCTCAAGGGGGTCCCCTTCGAAAAGCGCCTCGTCTCGCGCACGTGGGAGGGAATCGACCTCCAGCCCATCCACCAGGCGAAGGACGCGAAGAACCTCCCCCACATGGGCTCCCTTCCCGGTTTCGCCCCGTTTGTGCGCGGGATCCATCCTGCCGGCCATCGTGGGATGCCTTGGTGGATCTGCCAGGAGTTCGCCGCGGGCACCCCGAAGGATTTCAACGCTACGGCCCGCCACGGCATCGCCCGCGGCCAGACCGCCCTCAACCTCGTTCTCGACGTGGCGACCCGTCTCGGCCTCGACCCGGACCAGGCAAAGCCGGGTGACGTCGCGGCTTGCGGCGTCTCCCTCTTCTCGGCCCACGACCTCGCAACGACCCTCGACGGGATCGACCTCGCGAAGACCCCGATCTTTATCCAGGCGGGGGTCTCCACCCTCCCGATCCTTGCGATGCTCGTCGCCCACCTTCGCAAGAACAACCTGTTTCCTCGCGTCCTGCGCGGCGGCATCGAGATGGACCCTCTCGGGGAACTCGCCCGCGACGGCTCCCTCCCGGTCTCGCTGGAGACCGCATGGCGCGACATGGCGCTCCTCACCCGCTGGGCCGCAAAGGAAGCGCCCTGCTTCCAGACGCTCTCCGTCCAGACCCGGGTCTGGCACGAAGCCGGCGCCCACGCCGCACAGGAACTCGCCTTCGCCCTCGCGACGGGGACGCAGTACCTGCGCGAGATGCAGGCACGGGGGCTCGACGCGAACGACGTGGCCCCGCGCCTCCGCTTCTCGATGTCGGTCGGCTCGCAGTTCTTCATGGAGTTGGCCAAGTTCCGCGCCGCCCGCCTCCTCTGGGCACAGGTGGTTCGCGCTTTCGGGGGTAACGACGAGGCCCAGAAGCTCGCGATCCACGCGCGCACCTCGCTCTGGAACAAGACCGTGCAGGACCCGTACGTGAACATGCTCCGCGCGACGACCGAAGCCTGCTCGGGCGTCCTCGGCGGCTGCGACAGCCTCCACGTGGGGGCGTTTGACGAGCCGATCCGCCCCCCCGACGAGTTCTCCGAGCGAGTGGCGCGGAACACGCAGATCCTCCTGCTCGCGGAATGCCACTTCGACCAGGTGGCCGATCCCGCGGGCGGTTCGTGGTTTGTTGAGTCCCTCACGGATGGGCTCGCGCGCAAGGCATGGGAGCTTTTCCAGGAAATCGAAGGACAGGGAGGCATGGCGAAGGCGATCCTCGCCGGATGGCCGCAGGCGCAGGTCGAGGCGACCGCGAAGGCCCGCCTCGACGCGGTCTCAAAACGACGCGACACCATCGTGGGAACCAACCAGTATGCAAACCCTGCGGAGGACCCCCTTCCCTCGACCCTCCCCGACTACGCCGCCCTCCATCGCACGCGCGCAAAACAGGCGACCGATTATCGCGCCTCCCCCATGCACCAGGTCGAGACGACGGCGCTCGATCGCCTCACGAAGATCCTCGATGCGGAGCCCAACGCGATCGTCGAGGCAGCAATCAAGGCGATTGAGCAGGGCGCGATGCTCGGCGAACTCTCCCGCGCCCTGCGGACGAATGACGGCGCGAAACCGTCGGCCCCCGCCGTCCGCGCGCGCCGCGCCGCCGAACCGTTTGAGAGGCTCCGCGCTGCCACCGAGGCCTTCCGCAAGAAATGCGGCCACCGCCCCAAGGTCTTCCTCGCGAACATGGGCCCGCCCGCGCAGCACAAGCTCCGCGCCGACTTCGCGGGCAGCTTCTTCGCCGCGGGCGGATTTGAGGTGGTGACGAACCGCGGTTTTCCTTCAGCCGCCGACGCCGCAAAGGCCGCCGCCGCCAGCGGCGCGGGAACTGTGGTGATCTGCTCGACCGACGAAACCTATCCCGGGATCGTGCCCCCACTGGCCCAGACCCTCAAGCAGGCGAACCCGAAGGTCGTCGTCGTGCTCGCAGGCCTCCCCCAGGAGCACCTCGAAGCCTTCAAGAATGCCGGCGTGGACGAGTTCATTCACCTCCGCGCCGATTGCGCGGCCACCCTCGCCGCCCTCCAACAGCGGCTCGGCATCGCCTGACTCCCTTCTGCTCACCGCTTACCGCTCACCGAATCCCATGATCCCCGACTTCACCCGCATCGGATACGCCCCGCAGGTCGCCCGCGTTACCGAGGCGGAGTGGCGCGCGACGGTCCAACGCGAGACCGGCATGACCCCCGATCAGCTCGCGTGGAAGACGATGGAGAAGATCGAGGTGAAAACCCTCTACACGGAGGCGGACACGCGGGAACTGGAGCACCTGCGCCACGACATGGCAGGCCTGCCACCGTTCACCCGCGGCCCGTACCCGACGATGTACGTGACGCGCCCGTGGACGGTCCGTCAATACGCCGGGTTCTCAACAGCGACGGAGAGCAACGCTTTCTACCGCCGCAACCTTGCGGCGGGACAGAAGGGGCTTTCCATCGCCTTCGACCTCGCGACACACCGCGGCTACGACTCCGACCACCCCCGCGTGGTGGGGGACGTGGGCAAGGCGGGCGTGGCGGTGGACTCGATCCTGGACATGAAGGCGCTCTTCGACGGCATCCCGCTCGACAAGATGTCGGTGTCCATGACGATGAACGGGGCGGTGCTGCCGATCATGGCGTTCTACATCGTCGCGGCGGAGGAGCAGGGTGTGAAGATGGAGCAGCTCACGGGGACGATCCAGAACGACATCCTCAAGGAGTACATGGTTCGCAACACGTACATCTACCCGCCAGGGCCCTCGATGAAGATCATCGCGGACATCTTCGAGTTCTCCTCGAAGAACATGCCGAAGTTCAACTCGATCAGCATCTCCGGTTACCACATGCAGGAGGCGGGGGCGACCGCGGACCTGGAGATGGCCTACACCCTGGCGGACGGGGTGGAGTACCTGCGGGCCGGGCTGAAGGCCGGGATCCCGATTGACGCCTTCGCGCCCCGGCTCTCGTTCTTCTGGGCGCAGGGGAAAAACCTCTTCATGGAGATCGCGAAGATGCGCGCGGCACGCGCGCTCTGGGCGAAGCTCGTTCGGCAGTTCAACCCGAAGACCGACAAGTCCATGGCGCTACGGACCCACTCGCAGACCTCGGGGTGGAGCCTCACGGAGCAGGATCCTTTCAATAACGTGGCGCGCACCTGCATCGAGGCGATGGCCGCGGCGATGGGCCATACCCAGTCGCTCCACACCAACTCGCTCGACGAGGCCATCGCCCTGCCGACCGACTTTTCCGCGCGCATCGCGCGGAACACCCAGCTCTACCTGCAGGACGAGACCGGCATCTGCAAGGTCGTGGACCCGTGGGCGGGCTCCTACTACGTCGAGACGCTCACCTCCGAGATCATGCGCCGCGCATGGACGCACATCGAGGAAGTGGAGGGGCTGGGCGGGATGGCGAAGGCGATCGAGAGCGGCCTGCCGAAGCGCCGCATCGAGGAGGCCGCCGCCCGCCGCCAGGCGCAGATTGATTCCGGGGCCGAGACCATCGTCGGGATGAATGCCTTCCGCCTTGAGAAGGAGGCCCCGATGGACATCCTCGAGGTTGACAATACGGCGGTGCGCGAGGCACAGGTCCAACAGCTCGCCAAGCTCAGGGCCGAACGCGACGACGCGAAGGTCCGCGCCGCACTCGCCGCCCTCGCGGAGGTCGCACGCACCGGCAAGGGTAATCTCCTCGCCGCCTCCATCGACTCCGCCCGCGCCCGGGCAACCCTCGGCGAAATCTCCGACGCGATGGAAAAATCGTTTGGACGGCACAAGGCCGTTTCGGAGACCATCCGCGGCGTGTACCAAAGCGAGTTCTCCCGCCCGAACGAGGTCGAAGAGGTCCGCCGCCTCGCCGACCAGTTCGCCGAGGCCGAGGGCCGCCGCCCCCGCATCCTCGTCGCCAAGATGGGCCAGGACGGCCACGATCGCGGGGCGAAGGTAATCGCCACGGCCTTCTCCGATCTCGGCTTCGACGTGGACGTGGGACCACTCTTCGCCACGCCGGCGGAAGTGGCGCGCATGGCGACCGAAAACGACGTCCACGTGGTGGGGATGAGTTCCCTCGCTGGCGGCCACAAGACCCTCCTGCCCCAGCTCACCCACGAACTCAAGTTGCTCGGGCGCGACGATATCCTGCTCGTGGCCGGCGGGGTGATCCCAGCGCAGGATTACGACTTTCTCCTCAAGAACGGCGCGGCCGCCGTGTTCGGCCCCGGCACCGTGATTCCTCAGGCGGCAAAGAAGATCCTCGGACAGTTGATGGCGACCTGAGTCATTACGCATTCGCTGATTGCCTCTTCAGCACCCCTCGATCCCCGTCCTCTCCGCCAATCAGAAATCGGCAATCAAAAATCGGCAGTTCCTCATCACTCCCCGAAGGGCCAGGCGAGCCACTTGAGAATCTGCGGGCCGTAGAAAAGGATTCCCACCGTCACGCCTGTGGCAATAAGGGAAAGGATCAACGCAACCACCCAGGTGTTCCCGTAAACAGGCCCCGCACTTCCCACATGGCGATGGTGGCGTCGCTTGCGTTTTTTTTCGTGCGGCGTAGGGGTGGGGGCGGTCATTGACGCATGGGACAAAAAATGTGGTTTCCTGACCTTAACCGATTCGAACCCGCACCAGCAGGAAGTAAAGTACGAGTACCACCGCAAGCCCTCGGGAAATCCAGGAGGCCTCGCGCCCCCGCCCCGCGAGAAGCTTGACGACCGGGTGGGCGATGAAACCAAGCGCCAAGCCGTCGGCGATTGAATAGCTGAGCGGGATGCCAACGAGCACGAGCAAGGCGGGCATCGCCTCGGTGACATCCTCCCAGTCCACCTTGGCAATGCTGCGGACCATCATCACTCCGACGAGGACAAGGGCGGGCGCCGTCGCCGGAGGGTAGCCGCCAACCATCGCGATGATCGGCTGGAAGAAAAGCGCGAGAAGGAAGAGCGCGGCCACCGTGAGGGCGGTCAGGCCCGTGCGCCCTCCCTGCTCAACGCCCGCGGCGCTCTCGATGTAGCTGGTGACCGTGCTCGTGCCGAGCCCGGCACCGACCAGCGATGCGGCGGCGTCGGAGACAAAGGCCTGGCGGGAGCGCGGCAGCTTGTTGTCGCGAATCAGCCCGGCGCGTTCGGCGACGCCGACGAGCGTGCCCACGGTGTCGAAGATCACCATGAAGAGGAAGACGAGGATGAAGGGCCACATCGCGGGGGCAAGGGCCCCGGCGAGGTCCATCTTGAGAAAGGTGGGGGCGAGCGAGGGCGGGGCGGAAACGATCCCCTCCGCGAAGACAAACCGGGAGGCGAGCATCGAGTCCGCCACGGCGGGTGCGCCGGCAAGGAAAGCAGGGAGGTGCGGGAGGGCGAGCTTGAGTGCCGCCGCGAGGGCGGTGGCACCGAGGATGCCCCAGAGGATCGCCCCGCGCACGCGCCGCGCCGTGAGACCCGCGCCAAGGAGCAGGCCAAACAGGAACACAGCCGTGTCCACCGAGGCGATGTGGGAGTTGAGCTTCACCCCCGTGGCAGGGTCGGGAACGATCACCCCGCCGCCACGGAGGCCGATGAAGGCGATGAAGAGGCCGATGCCGGCGGCAATCGCGCTCTTCATGCTGGGGCTGATCGCGTCGAGCAGGCGCTCGCGCACCCCGAGAAGCGAGAGGGCCACAAAGAGCAGTCCCGCGATGAAAACGACGCCGAGCGCAACCCTCCACGGCTCGGGGGAAAGGGCGGCCGCCGCGGGAATTGTTGCCAGCACGAAAAAGAAGTTCTCGCCCATCCCCGGCGCCTGGGCGATCGGGTATCGCGCGTAAAGACCCATGATCGCGGTCGCCAGCGCAGCGGAGAGACAGGTCGCCACCATCACGGCCCCAAAATCCATGCCCGTGCTCTTCCCGAACATCGTCCCCGAAAGGACCGCGGGCTGGACGAAGACGATGTAGGACATCGTCAGGAAGGTTGTGAGCCCCGCCAGAAGTTCAGTGCGAACGGTCGTTCCGTTTTCCGAGAGGCGGAAGAGCCTCTCAACGAGGGAGGCCTGGCGCTCAGAACTCATGGGAAAATTGGTTTAGGAACCCGGGGCGGGCGTTCCCTGGTCGATGAACGCGGGAAGCGTGCTGAAGCCCGCCTCCTTGGCGGCGTCCATCACCTTGACGATGAGGCCGAAGGGGGCCTTCTTGTCGGCCTGCATCGCGAGCGAGGGCTGGGGATTCTGCTTCCCCAGTTGGAGGAGGGTCTCGCGGAGTTGGGCGAGCGGAACCTCCTTCGCGTCGAGGTAGATCTTCTCGTCGGGCGTCACGCTGAGAATTACCGGTTCGGTGGCGCTGACCGGCATGCCGGTCTTCGCCTCCGGCAGGGAAATTTTGATGGCCGGGGCGCTGCGGCGAAACGTGGTGACGACGATGAAGAAAATGAGCAGGACACAAAAAATGTCGATCATCGTGACCACGATGATGACCGGCTGCCTGCGGCGTTTTTCGTAAAATCTCACGGGAAAAGACGGGCGACGGAAGCCCCCGAAAAAATGGCAATGCTCACCCGTGCTGCCGGTAGAGCTTCGCGATGAGATCGAGAGAAACGCCCTCCATCTCGGACATGTAGTTCTCCACGCGCTTGGAATAGTAGGCGTGGACGATGAGGGCGGGAATGGCGACGACGAGACCGGCAACGGTCATGTTCAGCGCCTCGGAAATACCGGCGGCGATCCCGACGGCCTCGGCAATGGACTCGCCCCCGCGACCGAACTCGGCGAAGACGCGGATGAGACCCGAGACGGTACCAAGCAATCCGAGGAGCGGGCCGATGCCCACGATGATCTCGAGGGTGACCAGTCCCCGCTCGAGCTGGACGGCCTCCCCGCGCGCGCGCACCTGGAGCGCGTCGATGGTGTCCGACTTCGGGGAGTCGAGGTGGGAGAGCGCGGTCTGGACAACGCGGGAGAAGACGGTGCCGTCGCGCACGGAGGCAGAATAGAGGGCCTGGACATCGCCCCCCGCCTTGAACTCCTGAACGATGCTGACGAGTTCTTCGGAGATCACGCGTTTCCGCCGCAGGGCGATCGTGCGCTCAATGATGATGGCGAGCCCCACGACGGAGCAGATCAGCATCGGCACCATGAAAATGCCGCCCGTAAGAAAAAAGTGCTTCAAGAAGGTCATGGGAAGCGCTCAAGGAATCCCCCGCCGCACGAAAGCGCAAGCCTAAACCGCCCCACCCCCCGGGGAAAAGGTGTACGGTTTTCGGCTGACGGGGCGGGACCCACCGCTAAGATGCTCCCGTGCTGCCATTCCTCGCACGCCGCGTATGCCTCGGGTTGGTCACGCTCTTCTGCGTGGTCTCGCTCACGTTCGTGATGATGCGGCTGATGCCCGGCGGCCCGTTTGACAAGGAGCGAAAGCTCCCCCCCGCCATCGAGCGCAACCTCCTCGCCCGCTACAAGCTCGATGGCAACCTCTGGGAGCAGTACCGCGACTATGTCCTCGACATCGCGCGCGGCGACCTGCGGCTCTCAACGAAGTACCGCAACCGCTCGGTGAACGAGATCCTCGGCCAGACACTGCCGGTCTCGATGGCGCTCGGCACGGTGGCCTTCGCGCTCGCGCTCTCGCTCGGAACTGCCCTCGGAACCCTCGCCGCCTCGCGGCGGGCGACCTGGGTGGACCACGCCTCGATGACCGCGGCGGTCCTTAGCATCTCGATTCCCACCTTCGTCATCGCCCCGCTCGCGGTGCTTCTCCTCTCCCTGTATGCAAAACTCTTCCCCGTGGCGGGCTGGGGGAGCGCGCGCCACGTCGTGCTCCCCGCGGTCTGCCTGGCCCTGCCGTATGCGGCCTACGTGGCGCGACTCACACGCAACAGCCTGATCGAGGTATTGGGACAGGACTTCATCCGCACGGCGCGGGCGAAGGGGCTCGACGAGCCGCGCGTGGTCATCAAGCACGCGCTGAAGGTGGCACTCCTGCCAGTGGTTTCTTTCTCAGGGCCGCTCGCCGCAAACCTCCTCACCGGCTCCCTGGTCGTCGAGGAGATCTTCAAGGTGCCGGGCGTGGGGGCCTTCTTCGTGAACGGAGTGCTCAACCGCGATGTCTTCCTCGTGGGCGGGGCGGTCATCGTCTACTCAACGCTACTCATCGCCTTCAACCTGGCCGTGGACGTGGCCTACACCTTTCTGGATCGCAGGATCCGCCTGGAATGAACCCAATGAGGATTTGCCAAAAGTTGATTGCCGATTGGCGATTGAGAAACGGACCCCAGAATCGACCGGAGCAGGTTCCCTGAACGCGCAATGAACCCCGCACCATCATCTTTGGATGCCCGTTCGGTTCCGGGGCAATCAGGAATCAGAAATCAGAAATCAACAATCCTGTCTCGCCTCGCGCGCAACCGCGTCGTGGTCGTGTGCGCGGCGGTGTTGGGGGTCGTCATCCTCGCCTCGATGGCGGGGCCGTCCTTCACCGGCTACGGCTACGAGCAAACCAGCGACGAACAGTTCGCGCCGCCCTGCGCGCAACACCTGTTCGGAACCGACCTCCACGGGAGGGACGTGCTCACGCGGGTGCTCCACGGGGGACGCATCTCGCTGGCGGTGGGACTGATCGGGACGCTCGTGAGCCTCGCCGTGGGCGTGACGTGGGGAATGGTCGCGGGCTACCGCGGGGGGCAAACGGACATGGCCATGATGCGCTTTGTGGACGTGCTCTACTCGCTCCCGCGATTGGTGTTCGTCATCGTGCTGGTGACCGCGCTCGATCCGCCGGCACGCGCGGTGCTGGGAGGTCTTGGCTTTGAGAAGCTGGCGGGAAACACGCGGATCCTGCTTCTCTTTGTGGGATTGGGGGTGGTCTCGTGGCTGACGATGGCGCGAATCGTGCGCGGGCAGGTGCTCGCACTGAAGGAGCAGGCATTCGTGCTCGCGGCGCGCGCGCTGGGCGCGGGAGGGTGGCGGATCCTTGGGCGACATCTGCTGCCAAACCTCTGGGGAATCGTGATTATCTACCTGACGCTGACAATTCCCGTGGTCATCCTCGAGGAATCTCTCCTGAGCTTTCTCGGGCTGGGCATCCAGGCACCGCAATCGAGTTGGGGCTCGCTGATCTCGGATGGGGCGGCGGCGATCAATCCGATCCGCATCTACTGGTGGCTCCTCGTCTTCCCGGGTTCCGTGATGGCGGCGACGCTGCTGGCCCTGAACCTTCTTGGCGACCAGCTCCGCGACCTCCTCGACCCGCGCACCGTACGCGGGCGCGACTGAGCCGCAGGGATCGAACCCCGAGGGAAAGTTTCCGGATAGGGCGGGGCTTCACCCCCCATTCACGTCCTTGCGCGGTCGCCGGAGGCTGCGAGGTAGAGGGATGAACAGGACGGAAGCGAGTTGTCCTGCTTCGATCAAGCGGGGATGGAACCCTCGTGCCCCACCGCATTTGGAGTCGAACCGGGATGACTACCCCTCGCCACTGGACCGCAGCAGGCGATTTCCGTAACAAGAAATGACGAGCGGTACGGTGCCGAGATCGACCTGCATACTCCAGTCTGTCACCGCAAAACAATCCCCTTCATAGTGTAAAGATAAATAGCAATCATCGTATCTTGACATCCACGATGAGATCTCTCATAAATCGCACCGCTCTCCGACAGAAACAGGCCTCCAGTATCATCCCCTGAATACAAAACAATTGTGAAACTTTCTACATTAAATCAAAGCTCATCCAAGTCGGCGCCCCTTCGCGTCGGAGTTCTTGGCCAGGGACGCAGCGGTTGGCACATCCACGCCCACCTCATTCGTCAACTCCCGGAACTCTTCACCCTCGCGGCCGTCGCAGACCCGCTCCGCGCGCGGCGTGAAGAGGCGATCCAGGCCACCGGCTGCGCGGCGCACACCGATTACCGCGACCTGCTCAGGCGCAAGGACCTCGACCTTGTCGTCAACGCACTTTCCAGCGACCTGCACGTTTCGGTCAGCCGCGAGGCGCTTCTCGCCGGCCACGCCGTCCTCTGTGAGAAGCCGCTCGCCCACCGCGCGAAGGATGCCGACGGCCTCATCGGCCTCGCGAAGAAGCGGAAGCTCTTCTTCGCGGTCTTCCAGCAGTCGCGCTTCGCTCCCTACTTTCGCAAGGTGCGCGAGGTCCTGGACTCCGGCGTCCTCGGGCGCGCCGTGATGGTGAAGATCGCGTTCAACGGCTTTGCCCGTCGCTGGGACTGGCAGACCCTGCAGGAAAAAATGGCCGGCAACCTCCTGAACACCGGCCCACACCCGCTTGACCAGGCGCTGCAGTTCTTCGGCACCGACACGATGCCGAAGGTCCTCTGCCTCATGGACCGCGCGAACACCTTCGGAAACGCCGAGGACCACGTGAAGGTGATCCTACACGGGAAAGGTCACCCCACCGTGGACCTTGAGATCTCCTCCTGTTGTGCCTACCCGCAGTATACCTACCAGGTCTACGGCACCCGCGGCGGGCTCACGGGGAGCCAGGTGCGCGCCGAGTGGAAATACTACCTCCCCTCCGAGACCCCGAAACAGCGCCTCATCCGGGGACCGATGCCCGGCCGCGCCTATTGCGGCGAGCCGCTCAAGTGGCATACCGGTCTCTGGGAAGCGACCGAGGAGGAGAAGAGCCTCTTCGACTACATGGGCCTGCGCTTCTACCGCAATCTCCACGCCGCGCTCACGAAGGGTACGCCCCTCGAAGTGCCCCCCGAACAGGTGCGCCAGCAAGTTGCGGTGATCGAGGAGTGCCACCGCCAGTGCCCTCTGCCCAAGAAGGTCGCCAGACCGGGGCGCTAACCCGATTCCATTACGCCGAGGTCCTGGCCTAATGGAACGGCGAGGCCGCGCACGCGGAGTTCGGGGCGAAACTCGCTGAAGAACGTCGATACGATGAAAGCCGTAAACTAGGCGCTACTTCGCCGTGTATCCGCCGTCCACGGGAAGGTTCGTCCCGGTGATGTAGACCGAGGCGTCCGAGGCCAGGAAGACAACGGCCCCCTGCAGGTCAGCGTCGTTGGCCATCCGACCCAGGAAGGTGCGAGCGCAATAGCGGCCAAGAAAGGGTTCGGGGTGATGGTTGAAGAATCCGCCCGGGCTCACGCAGTTGCAGCGAACATTGCGCGCGCCATAGTAGCTGGCAATGAAGCGGGTGAAGTTGATCATCCCTCCCTTGTGGAAAAAGTAGTCCGGGTACCATCCGCTCAGGTTGGTCCCCTCGTAAAGAGTGGGGTCCGTGCCGATCATGCCGTGGATCGAGCCGATCATGACGACCGACCCGCCGCCCCGCTCGGCCATGGCATCGCCGATCGCCCGGGTGATGATGAAGAGGCCCGTCGCGTTCACCCGCATGCTCTCGGCAAACGTCGAGGCGTCATCCCGATAACCCGCCTTGAGCATGGGTCGAGAGACCGCGTTGTTCACCAGGATGTCGATGCGGCCGCTCTGGCGGAGAATTTCGTCACGGACGCGGAGGACGGAGGATTCTTCGGCCTGGTCGAGCTGCAGGGCGCGGACCTGCAGCCCGCGGTCGCGGTGCTCCGCGGCAATTTTCTCGAGAGGCTCGACGTTTCGCGAACCAATCCAGGTATCGGCGCCGGCCTCGGCAAGCGCGGAAACGAGTTGGCGACCGTAGAGCCCGGCCCCGCCGGTGAGCAGGGCCACCTTTCCAGAAAGGGAGAAACGGTCAAGAATACTCATGGCGCCATCGGAGATCTCACGGCTTTGCCGCGAGGGCGGCGCACCGTTTCAGGTGCTCCAGGCCATAGCGGAGACGGTCAAGGGCGCTGCCGGGCCCGGCATAGTGATCCTCGTTGCTGACCCAACCGTCGTAACCGACGGAACGATAGGCCTTGAAGACTGCTGTCCAGTCGACAAACCCCGCATTCATTTCACACGGTTCGTAGGCCCACCGGACCGCGCCGCTCTCGGTGGTGCCCGCCACGCGAAACCGGGAGTTCTTCGCGTGCGAAAAGGCCAGGTAGGGCCCCAGCAACTCGCAGCCCATCTTCCAGTTCTCATAGCCTTCGACGACCATGTTGCCGGGATCGTGGATGGCCCCGACCGCGCCCGGAGGCAGCCCATCCAGGAGGCGGTGCGCCATGGAAGCCGAGGGGGCGATGTTGCCCATGTGGAGTTCGAGCAAGCCCTGCACCCCGCTGGCCGCGCACAGCTCGGCGCATTTCTCATAGGCCTGCCGCGCCCTGCGGAACATCTCGCCATACGGGGTCTTGCCATCGTACGAAGGAACGGTGATCCGGAACCTCGGGCAGCCGAGGATCTTTGCGATTTCGATGGCCACCTTCACCGAGTCCAGATCGACTGCGGAGCAGTAGGTCGCGAGGTTGGAGAATTCAAGCCCGTGATCCTGCGTGATCTTGCGGTGCTCCACGGCGACGGTCTTCCACTTCTTGGTGTCGAGCGTCGTGCGATTGCTACCCCAGGGGTTTGGGATCGGCGGCAACGGATCCGGCTGGGGTGCGCAACGCCATTCCACCCCTTCGTAGCCGGCCTCCTTGATGAGTTTGGCCGCCTCGGCGGGGTTGCATTCGGGGAGCACCAGGGAGAACAGGGAGTATTTCATGGATGGGTTGGATTCGAGTCTTGGATTTGAGTGGGGTTGAACTGCACGAAATCAAGGGGGCGAGGCGATCATCCGAGGGCTTTTCAGTTCACGGGCGCTCGATGTACTTCACGATCCCAAGGTAGATCCCGTAGAAGAGCACGGTCGTGCCCATCGCGATCCCGAAGATGATTGCGTGGTGGCGGTTCGGCTCCCACCAAGTGTAGTACGCCGTCCACGTCCCCATTGCGAGCAGGTGACCGAAGGCAGCCAGCGTGACCAGTCCCACCAACCCCCAGCGGATGCGCGTGTCGGCGTCGGGGCGTGGACCGAGGGAGGCCAGGCGGAAGCCCTGGCTCGGAGGCACAAACTTGTCGTCTCCGCCAAGGCGTTTCCAGGAACGGTAGGTGCGGTAGTAGAAGTAGAACGCGACGAGGATGAGCAACTCGCGGTAGATGAAGTTGAAACGGTAGGCGTAGTTGGCGTCGTGGAAGACGTGCCGCCACAGGTCCACCCACAGGCCCGCAAGGACCCCGCCCAGCATCAACGCCAACGCGCGAACCATGGCCAACGCCCCGGAAAACTGCCCGTACTGTTCGTGGGGCAGCAGTCGCATCAGGCGCGTCATCTCGGCGGTCTGCCCAACCGCTGACATCGGGGCTCCGAAAAAGGCGCTCGTGAGGATCCCGATCCAGACGTAAATCAACGGCGGGGGGGAATCGATGAAGAGCCAGACCCACCCCCCCAGCCCGGAAAACGCCGCGTAAACGAGCAGGTAGGTCGAAACGCGGACCGGGTGAAAACGATCCACGAGGCTCCCCGCGAACAGGAAGCAAAGCGGGACGGTGATCACGGAGACCGACGCCATCTTCCCGATCTGGTCGAGCGACAGCCCCAGCGACTTGCTGAAAAAGACGTTAAACACCCCCATCGTGCCGGCCATCGCCACGAAGGTATTCGTCAGGAACACATCCCAGTAGAAGCGCATCGTGAAGCACTCCTTGCCGAAGATGCGGATCTTCTGGATCAGCCCGACCCGGTTCCCATCGTCCACCGGCGGGGGATACTCCCCCTCCTTGACGCGGAAACACATGATCCCGAAACCGACGGCATAAAGCACCGCGGCGCCGAGGAAGATCTCCTGCATGTGGCTCTCGGCAAACTGGAAGATGAAGAAGTTGTACGCCGCCGAGGTGACCGTGCTCACGAGGCGGAAGAGCGCCATGAAGCGCCCCATGCACTCCTGCGGGACGATGTCGTTGAACAGGTACCAGTAGACCGTGTTCACGAACATGTTGAAGAGGTCGAACATCGCCGCGAACACCGCCAGGAGCAGGATGATCACCTGGGCCTGGCTGACCGTGCTCCCCGACAACATCTTCGCGTGCACCCAGACCCCGATCTCGTGGCTGTAGCCGATGAGGATCAGCGAGAGCGCGAGAAAGGGCATCGTCATCACGATGAAGGGAAGCCGCCTCCCCCAGCGGGTTCGCGTGCGGTCGCTCTTGAAACTCAGCCACGGGGTGATCGTGAAATTGAAGATCCCCGGCAGGGTCGTCATGATGAACCCGATGAGGAAGTTCGGGGAGTCGAGGCTGCGCAGCTTGAGCGGCAGCACGCTCGGGACGACCGCCTCCATGAGCGTGAAGCAGAAGTCCCCCCAGAGCATCCACGCGAAGAGGGCGAAGAGCCCCTTCTTCGAGTAAAGGAGGCTCCCGCAACTGAAGGTCTTTTCCTTCAGCGAGCCTCCACCCGACGGCAGCGCGGGCGCGGGGTTCATGCGGCGTAGTTCACGGCGAGTTTCGGGGAACCGTTCAACGCCGACTGCTCCGCCGCGAGGCAGACCGCGTGGGTCTTCCAAGCATCGTGGGCGTCCTGGTGGTGCGGCCGCCCCTCGGCGCAGGCGCGGAGGAAGGCGAGGCGGTTCGCGTTGATGTCGTGGCAGGCGTTGGGCGTGCTGATTTTCTCGGTGCGCCCGAACTCCACGATGCGGCCATTCGTCCCCTTCGGGTGCTCACCGAGGCGCGTGATAAGGATCTCGCTATGGATCGCGTCGAGCCGCATCGCCCCCTTCGTGCCATACGCCACGAAGTTCATGTCGTGCCCCTTCGCCGGGTACTCCTCCTCCTTCGCGTGCTGGACGCTCAGGGCATGGCTCGTAAGGATCGTTCCTGCCGCCCCGTTCTTGAAGAAGAAATGGCTGGTCATGTTGTCCGGCATGTCGGGGGCGTAATGCGGGAACGCGTTCGGCATCTTGAAGCTCTGCACGTGGGTGATCTCCCCGAGCACGAGGCGGAAGAAATCCAGTGCGTGGCATACCTCCATGAAGTAGAGGCCGCCGCTCTTTCGGGGATCGACGCGCCAGAGCCCGTTCCCCTCGGCAACCCAGCCGCCCCGGTGGTGAATGAACTCGATCCCGCGCACCTCACCGATCTCCCCCGAGCGGACGATCTCCTGGAACCGGAGGCAGGCGGCGGAGACCCGCATCTCGAAGTCGATCGCCAGTTGCTTCCCGCTCGCGCGCTGGGCGCGGAGCATGCGATCCATCTCCGCGCGGTTGATCCCCATCGGCTTCTCGCAGAAGACGTGCTTGCCCGCCTTGAGGAAGGCCTCGGCCATCTCGCAGTGGAGCCAGTTCGGCGTGGAGATCACCGCCGCGTCCAACTCGGGGTCCGCCGCCATCTCGCGGTAGTCGGCAAAACCCTTCGTCCCCGGCCATTTCTCGACGTACTTCCCCACCTTCTCCGCGTTGAGGTCGCACACCGAGTGCGCCTGCGCGAACGGGGTGTCGTCGTGAAACAGCCATCCGATATACCCGACTTTGAGTTTTTGATTCATGGTGGAGAGAGATCAGGGAGGAGAAGCCACGGATGAAACACGGATGGCGGAAGCAGAATACCAGGTCCGCTACACGGACCTGGTATGCTCCATGGGGAAAACTCCGATATCTCCCCGCGGAAGACGCGCCGATTCCGTGTAGCGGAATCGGCGCTCTCCTCTATCCGTGAAAATCCGTGTTTCATCCGTGGCTTCCTAGGCGGTGCGCGGTGCGCGGGGGTGGATGCTTGCCACGGCGAGGCGCTCGCGCAGGTGTTCGAAAACGCACACGCCCGGAATGAGGGCCAGCATCTCGCCGGTGGAATCGATGATGCCCGAGTGCCCGGGATGGAAGTAGCCGACCCCGTCGTCGGCCATCTGGTTGCAGCAGGCGAGGGCGATGCCGTGCTGGCGGCAGAGCGCCGCGGGGGAAGCCAGCGAGAGCACGGTCTCGGTCCGCTTGACCCACTCCGCCCGCTTCGCGGGGTCGTCGAGATCTTTTTCGGAGAAGCCGAAGGAGCGCTTCCCGCACCCGGCCGAGCACATGAGGAGGAGTTGCACGCCCTGCCGCGCGACCCGGTTCCAGAGATCCTTGATCCCGAAGTCGGCGCAGATCGCGATCGCACACTTC
>CAZZBZ010000011.1:6148-62309 GCA_964653025.1 uncultured Verrucomicrobiota bacterium | reverse complement strand
GTACATGGCGCGCGCGGTGGCGTGGCCCTCGTCAAGGCCCACGACCACCTCGGCGAAGCGCATACCCTTCTCGCGAAAAATCGCCAGGATCCGATCTTGCTGTCGTCGGCCAACTCCCAGTCCGCGAAAACGGGGATGAACCGCGTTGTTGCCGACCGTGCCAATGCGACGGACCGGGTCGAGTTCGAACATGGCAAACCCCGCCACCTCACCTCCGACTTCGCTGACCAGCACCCGGTCCGGGCGCTTCATGCAGGCCTCCTCGATGCCATCCCACTTCCATTCCACCCACGACCTGCCCCCCATGCGTCCATACTGCTTCTCCATCAGATGCGCCACCCCCTGGCCTTTCCAGGACCGCGCCACGATGTCCTTGAGAACCCGTAGGTCGCCCGGCTGAACGTTGCGAAGGGTGACACCCCGTTTGCTCGCCCGCGCCCCTCCCCTTCTCAACCTCACTCGGACGCAACCTTGTAGTTGTCCACGGCCACCGACCCGCCGCGCTGCTTCGTGTCCACGGTGTACACCTGGAAGATACTCAACCCCTGCTGCGCGAAATCCTTCGAGTCGAACTCCAGCTTGTCGAACTTCGCAAGGACCCGTCCGCTCGCGGGGTCGAGTACCTGCAGCGCGTAGCACCCCTCAGAAGGCTGGAGAATGAACTCAAAGCGGTGCCACGTGCGCTCGGTGAGCACGGGGAGGATTACGGGTGCAGTCTTGCCCGTCACCCCGCCCTGCACCGCGATCATCGCCCCGTCTGCCCGCAGCAGCAGGTAGGGGCCGTTCGCGCCGCTCCGGGCCCGGAGCTGAATGGCCCACATCATCCCCGTCTCCTCCACACGGAAGTCGAGGCTGGCCTTCACCCGGGAGGTCACGGGCGCGACCATCTGTCCCGCAAGGCTGACGCCGGTGGTTTCGGACTCGTCCTTGAGCAGGACGGCGTTCGGTTTACTCACGCAGAACGCATCCGTCACGGTGATTCCCTGCCCGTCGGCGAGGGCGCCCCCTTTCGAACCAGCCCATTTCCCGACGCGCGCCATCGCCTCGGGAACGCGCCCCTTCTGCGTGGTCGAGCGATCAAAATCATCCTCAAAAAACACCCCGGCCCGCGCCCCAACCGAGGCGAGGAAAAACAGGGAGACCGCCACCAGCGATTGGGAAATGAGGCTCATAAGGACTCCTCCTATCACCGCCACGAAAGCGAGTCAATGCAAAAGTAAAGCATTACAGTCGCCCGGGACCGAAGAGGCTTACCCCGCCGAAGACCGCAGCGTGCCACCCGAAACAAAGCGTGCGTGAAAGACGCTTCGTAACGGCGACCTCCCCAAGGCAAGTTCCACGGCCGCCCCCACCATTTCCGTGAGCGGCTGCTCGTAGGTCGCCAGGCGGGGCGTGGTGTGCGCGCTCTCGGGGGTATTGTCGAACCCGATCACCTGCACTTCCGCCGGCACGCGCCGCTTCGCCCTACGGCACGCCCCCAACACGGTCAGGGCCACACGGTCATCCACGGCAAGAATCGCGTCCGGGGTCTCCTTGACCAGCCATGCGGTCAGCGGGTCGAGACGGACCGGCCAATCACCGCCGTACACCGCTGTCCGATCGAAAAGCCGCGGCGCGAGGCGGCGGAACTGCCGCACCCGCTCTTCGTGGTCCGGCTCGCCCGGGCGGGCGCCGACAAAGGCCGCGCGGCGACCGCCTCCCGCGCGCAAACGCCTCAGGGCATCGGCGATCCACTCCTCCTGGTCCAGCACCACCGATTTCCATCCCTTCTCGCCCCTCACCTGTCCCATCAGCGCGACCACGGGACGCCCGGTTTGACGGAGCACCTCCACGAGGCGGTCATTGCGTCGGGGGTACATCATGAGCCAGGCATCGCACTTGCTGCGCGGGATCGAGCGCTCCGCATGGAGGAGTGTCTGGGGGCGCTCGCGGTCGACCGGGCAGAGAAGGAGTTCCTGGTCGTGCTCGACCAGCGCCTCGACCAGTTCGGCGAGGACGCGGTGGGCAAAGACGGCATCCGCCCCCTCAACCTCCAGCGGCCAGACCAGGCCGAGCGCGTCGTAGCACCCTCGCACAAGCGCCCGCCCGATGGGGCTCGGGTAGTAGCGCAGCTTCCGCGCCTCGGCCAGGACCCTCTCCAGCGTCTTCGCTCGCACCTTCGCCGGCTCGTGAAACGCGCGGGAGACCGTGGCGGTGGAGACCCCGACCTTTCGGGCAAACTGGATGATGTTCATGGAACCGATAATCACACGGTATCAGCGCCGGGCACCTCCCTCCAGCGTTTTCGGCGCGCCGCAAACTTTTCGGCGCGGTCTCCTTGAGAAAGCAAAGCTTTACATTTCCGACAGGAACTGCTCGAATGCCCACCCTCCCACAGTTCCGATGATCTCCCTCTACCCCTCCCCCGCCGCGATCCGCGACACGATGGCACGCCTCCGCGGGGCGCATGTGGCCGTATTCGGCGACTTCTGCGTGGATGGCTACTGGTGGATTGATTCCCAGCAAGGCGAAACCTCCCTCGAAACCGGGAAGGCCGTACGACGCGTCCGCCGCCAGCGCTACACGCCCGGCGGCGCCGGCAACGTGGTCGTCAACCTCCGCGCCCTCGGCGTCGGACGCGTCTCCGCCCTGGGAGTCGTGGGCTCCGACCCCTTCGGCCACGAACTCGTCCAGATGCTCGGACGCCTCGAAGTCGACACCTCCGGGATGCTCGTCCAAGAGGAGGGGTGGGACACCCCCGTCTACAACAAGCCCATCCTCCAGGATGAGGAACTCGAGCGCCACGACTTTGGGGCCTTCAACGAACTGGCTACCGAAACGTGGGAACGGCTCCTCGCCGCCCTGCGCGAGGCCCGCAAGGGCGCGGACTTCCTCGTGGTCAACCAGCAGCTCCCTTCCGGCTGGTGTGCCAAGGGACGGGCCACCGCCCTCGCCGCCGAGTTACACCAAGCCTGGCCCCGCAAACACCTCGTGGACTCCCGCCATTTCACCCGCCACTTTGAGGGCACGTGCCGAAAGCTAAACGCCCACGAAGCCGCGCAACTCGTGGGCGCGGATGCCGACGTGGATAACGGGTTCGGCGATGCCGAGGCACGGGATCTCGGCAACCGCCTCTCGACCTCCGCCGACGAGGTCCAGTTCGTCACGCGCGGGGCGCGCGGGATCATGGTTTGCCGACGCGGTGCCACGGAGGTCATTCCGGGCATCCTCGTTCTCGGCCCCACCGATCCCGTCGGCGCTGGCGACGCCGCCACCGCCACCCTCGCAGCCTGCCTCTCTGCGGGAATCGAACCCCCTGCCGCCGCCTGCCTCGCCAACCTTGCCGCCTCGGTCACCGTCCAAAAACTCAAGCAGACGGGTACCGCCGCCGAGGAGGAAATCGTGGAGGCCGCGCACCACGTCGCCTACGTCTACCACCCCAGCCTCGCCGACGACGCCCTGCTCGCCCACCGCTTGAACGGCACGGATATCGAGGTCGTGGAAGACCCCCCGCGTGGCGCGGTTCGCTGCGCCGTGTTCGACCACGACGGCACCATCTCGACGCTCCGCCAGGGTTGGGAAGCCATCATGGAACCCGTGATGGTCCGTGCCATCGCCGGCGACACCGAGGTCCCCCCGGACTCCGCACTCCACCGGCGCATCCGCGCGCGGGTGCGCGACTACATCGAGCAATCCACCGGGATCCAGACGCTGGTGCAGATGGACGACCTCGTGAAGATGGTCGGCGAGTTCGGTCTCATTCCAAACGAGAAGATTCTCGACGCGCCAGGCTATAAGGAACTCTACAATCGGGCGTTGATGGAAATGGTGGACGACCGCATTCGCCGCCTTCAACGCGGGGAGCTCAACGTCGCCGATTTCGTCATCAAGGGCGCGGTGGAGTTTCTCTCGGCGCTCGCCACCCGCGGCGTGGCCCTCTACCTCGCGAGCGGAACGGACGAAGAGGACGTTCGACGGGAGGCCGAGGCCCTTGGCTACGCTCATCTCTTCGGAAAGAACATCCGCGGAGCCCACCGCGGCAGCCGTGCGTGCAGCAAGGAGGAGGTCATCGAGGACATCCTCTCCAAGGGGATCGCCGGCGACGGCATCTTCCTCGTCGCCGGGGACGGACCCGTCGAGATCCGCCAGGCCCGTCGGCACAGCGGCTGGGCCCTCGGGGTCGCCAGTCACGAGGAGCGACGCTTCGGCCTCAACCCGGCCAAGCGCCGCCGCCTCATCCGGGCCGGCGCCCACACCGTCATCCCCGATTTCTCCCAATGGGAGCGGCTCGTGGAGCTAATCTCCTCCAGCAAAGTAAGCGTGGCTGCGTAGGACGGCGTGACGATCTCGAAGATCGGGTCGCGCGGCGCGTCGAGCATCTCGGTCGCTGCGGTGCGGAGAAGGAGCGGGAAGAATGTAAAACGGGCAACGAAAATCGGGCAACCCCGACCGTATCGGGCGGGTGTAAAACGGGCCATGGCGGAGGGAGAGGATTCGGCGCGGGCCGCTCCTCCCACAGGGGCAGAGGGGGAGCGGAAATGCCAAACTTTCTCTCTCGCCAAAGGATCGTTTCGTGAGAAATCCATCCCGCGCAACGCCCTCTCCTGTCGCATCCCGGCGTGGCACGTGCTACGCCGGGATGCCACCGCATCCGCCCGGTCCAGGCGGAGGAGACCGAGGGACTGTCGCCTCTTGCAAAACGTCCGAATTCATGGAACGTCATGATCCACGACGAAGTCGCGTGACGGTTCCGCGGGCAAAACGAGGATTCAAGAACGGAGGTGAAGGAAATGCAGTTCGCCGAAGTGATGGTAATCGGCATCGAAGGAAACGAGCCGGCATCCTGCCGCGTGGGCCAGGGCCGCCAAGTAGCCATCGGTCCATCGTGTCTGCGAAAAGTCGGACTGGTCTGTCCATGCGGTGAAAGTCGTCTCCAAATCTGGTGGATCCACGAGAAGAATGACCTCGGGTAAAGCACGAAAGCCCCGGTAAGCCCGCCACGCCTCCGACGGCGAGAATGGGTGCCCGTGCATTATCTTGCGGTGGGTGACCAATCGCAGGAAACCGAGCATGGTGACGCGGCAAAAGGCAAGTTGCGTGGCGCTTTCGTTCTCCCAATAGCGTCGCGCCCTGGGGTGGTGGGCGTGGTTCTCGTCCGACAGGGCGAGCCAGACATTCACGTCCAGCAGATCAATGGGTCCGCTGGACATCATCTTCGTCCAAGAGGTGTTGGGCCTGGGCGTTCGTCAGCGCGGGAAGGGTAATTCCCGTGGAGCGACGTGCGACCGGCAGGGGACTGCGCGGGGAGTGACCCTCCGGGCGAGAGGAGGAACGCCCGTAAAGTCCGGCTTCGACATAAGTGGCGAGCAACTCCTTCATCTTCATGCTTTTTCTGGCCGCTTGAGCCTTCAACTCTCGAAATAAAGGATCGGGCAAATCCAGTGTCGTTCTCATAAAAGCATCTTTACATCTAAATGCTTAAACATCAAGTCGAGAATGATGCATGTGGATCCCACTTTATCAAGAGCGGAAAGCGAGTCCACAACGCCCCGTCACCCACGCCCCTTCAGGGTTCGGACAAAACCCGAGGCTGATGGCGGAGGGATGAACTCGAAGAGTGGGTCGCGCCCCGAATGCTTCGGATTATCGCTCTTGCTTGATTCGCGCGCGTCAACCTGCGAATGATCGTGGGGCGCGCCCGGGTGGGAAGCGTCCGAAACCCCATGCGCGTTGTGCACGTCATCGCTGGCTTGGATTCCCGTGACGGCGGACCCTCTTTCACGCTGCCGGAACTCTGGAGGAACCTGAAGCACGCGGGCGTTGAGGTGCGCGCGCTGACGACCCACGACCCGCGCCACGGGACGCCCCCGTCCGTGGAGGGGGTCGCCCTGCGCTCCTTCCCCCGTGCCTTCCCCTCCCCGTTCAAGCGCGCACCCGGATTCGCGGCCGCCCTGGACGAGGAGGCGCGCGCCGCGAGCGTCCTCCACAACCACGGTTGCTGGCTGGCCCCCAACTGGGCCGCGGGCAGGGTCGCCCGCCGCCTCGGCAAGCCCCTCGTGATCTCGCCGCTCGGCCACCTCGATGCGTGGTCCCTCGCGCGAAATCCGTGGCGCAAACGCCTCGTGCGCGCCTTGGTCGAGGACCGTAACTGGCGCGCCGCACGCGCGTGGGTGGCCAAGTCTTACCGCGAGGCCGAACAGATCCGTGCCCTCGGGCTCCCGGGCATCATCCGCGTGATCCCCAACGGGATGGACCCCGCACACTATGCCGCCCCGTTCGATCCGGCGCCGATCCTGGACCTCCACCCCGCGCTTCGCGGTCGCCGTGTCCTTCTTTTCCTCTCCCGCCTGCACCCGAAAAAAGGCCTCCCCCTCCTGCTCACCGCGTGGCGCGCCCTCGCCACGCGTTTTCCCGACTGGGTCCTCCTCGTCGCGGGCGACCCTGATTCCCCGCACGGGCGGGAGGTCGTGGACGGTGCACGAGACCTTGCGGCCGCGGGTCGCGTCGTCTTCGCGGGAGCGGTGCAGGGCCGCCTCAAGGACGCCGCACTCGGCGCGGCGCACCTGTTCGTTCTGCCAAGCTTGAGCGAGAACTTCGGCCAGGTGGTGCTCGAGGCCCTTGCGTCGGGCCTGCCCGCCATCGTCAGCCGCGCCTGCCCCTGGGGCGAAATCGAATCCCGCGAATGCGGCTGGTGGGTGCCCCCGGAGGTCGCCACCCTCCATCGAACCCTCGAGACCGCAATGAAAATGGATGCTCCACTCCTCGCCGCGATGGGCGCCCGCGGACGCGCGTGGGCGCTGCATGAGTTTGGTTGGCCAGAAATTGCCGCGAAACTTGCCGGACTCTACCGCGAGATCGAAACATGAGCCGCTTCCTTTTTATCAACCAGTACTACTTTCCGGACGAGGCGGCCACCTCGCAACTCCTCGCCGACCTCGGGGAAGACCTCGCCGCCGCGGGCCACGAGGTGAGCGTGGTCTGCGGCCGCAGCCGCTACTCCTGCGCGACCCGACTCCACCCAGGCCGCCAGAGCTGCGGTGGGGTCTTCGTCGAACGTGTCACCGGCACCGACTTTGGGCGCCACACCCTTCCCGGCAGGTTGGCGGACGCTTGGTCCTTCGTCCACGCCGCGAGGAAGGCGATGTTCCATCTCCCGCGCCCCTCGGCCGTAATCGCGCTGACGAGCCCGCCCCTCGTCGGGCTCGCGGTTCGCGCCCAGTGCCGACGTTGGGGGTGCCCGCTCGTCCTCTGGAGCCAGGACGTCTACCCCGACCTCGCGGAACGCCTCGGTGCGATCCGCAACCCATCCCTTCTCGCCCTACTCCGGGGCCGCGTCGCAGCCCTCGAGGCGGGTTGCGCGAGGATCATTGTGCCGGGGGAGGACATGCGCGCCACGCTGGAAGCGCGCGGGGTGCTCCCTGGGCGCCTGCGGGTGATCCCAAACTGGGCCGACCTCGACCGCATCGAGTGCCACTCCCTCAACCTCAACCCCGTGCGCCGCGAACAGGGCTGGCAGGATGACCGTGTGCTCATGTACGCCGGGAACGTCGGGGCAGCGCATGACATCGCGACCGCGCGGAATTTGGTTGCCATGCTGGCCGCCCGCGTGCCCTCCTTTCGTTTCGTGATCGTCGGGGATTCACCACGCCATCGGCTTTTCGAGCAGCAGGTGTGCGGCGACGGCGTTGCTCGGGTCGCCCGCCTGCCGTTCCAAGGGCGCGCGCGCCTCGGGGACGTGCTCGGCGCGGCCGACGCGCACCTCATCGCGCAGAAACCGGAGGCCGATGGGCTCCTCGTCCCCAGCAAACTCTATGGGGCGGTGGCCGCGGGGCGGCCCGTGATCTTTGTGGGCACCGCGACCGCGGAGGTTGGACGTCTCGTGCGCCAGTACCGCCTCGGGGCGGTCGTCTCTCCCGGCGTGACCAGCGACCACGTGGACGCAGCCGCCGCGGCGCTCACCCTGCTCTCGCGCGAACCCGGGGAAACGCATCACCTCCGGAACTGGGCGCGCGAAAATGCCGATCGACGCTTGCGGACCGCGGAGTTTCGCCACGCACTCGAGGAGGTCGCCGCGTGAACCCCGGTCCTGAGATGTGGCTCGCAGCGGCCTGCGGGTTTGGCGGGCTGCTGGTCTGCCTGGCCCTCACGCCATGGATCCGCAGCGTGGCCTTGAGGCGAGGGATTCTCGACCGCGCCACCCAGTTCCACGGCACCCACTCGATTGCCGTACCCCGCATCGGCGGGCTGGCGTTCGCGGTCTCCTTCCTGTTGCTCTGGGCGGGTGCGAGCATGGCCGCCCCAGGACTGCAGATCCCCATGGGTGACCGCCCGATCGCCATGCTGCTCACCTGCATGGCGATGTTTGGGCTGGGATTCTGGGACGACCTCCACCCCCTCCGCGCCAAGGTAAAGCTGATCATCCAGTTCGTCATCGCGCTGGCCGCCTACGCCGGCGGAATCCACATTGGCTACTGGACCAACTTCCTGACGCACTCCACTCAGTCGCTGGGGATGCTCGACCTGCCCATCACCGTCTTCTGGCTGGTGGGTGTGACCAACCTCATCAACCTGGTGGATGGCCTCGACGGGTTGGCGGCCGGCGTCGTTTTCATCCTGATGGCCCTGCTCGCGATCCTTTCGGAAGCCTCTGGCAACTTTTTCCTACTCTACCTCTGCGTGGGCATGGCGGGGACGCTGTTCGCCTTCCTTTTCTTCAACTTCCCCCCCGCAAAGATATTTATGGGGGACGGCGGCGCCTACTTCCTGGGCCTACTGGTGGCCGAAGTGGCCACGGTCAACGTGAACAAGGGGACGGTGGCCATGGCTCTCGTGGTACCTTTCTTCGCGCTGGGGCTGCCGATCATTGATACCGCCTTCTCAATCTTCCGCCGCTCCCTGGTGGGCTTGCCCATTTTTCGAGCCGACCGCCGCCACATCCACCATCGCCTCGCGGGCATGGGGTTCTCCCAGCGGCGCGTGGTACTCCTACTCTACGCGCTCTGCGCGTTCTTCTTCCTGCTCGCGGTCGGCGTTTTCGTCGGACGGGGACGCTGGCTCCCGATCCTCATCGCGGTCTTCATGGTGGTCGTCGTGGCCAGCGCGCACGTCTTTGGGTACGTCCAGAACTGGTACCGCCTCGGGCACCTGCTCACGAACTCCGTGCTTCGGCGTCGCCACATAAAGTATGCGCTGACCCTGGCCGGCCTGCTGGAGATTGAAGGGGAGCGCAGCGAGAGCCTCCCCGAGTTACAGGAACACTTTGGGATGATGCTCCACAAGCTTGGCTTCCAGTCGGCCGCGCTCCGCATGGGATCGAAAGAGTGGATCTGGACCCGTTCGTCCGTCTCGGGGGCAACGGGTGCCCAGCGCCAGCTTGTGCAGGAGATCCGCGGACCCGGCGGCGACCAACTCCTCCTTCGCGCCAACGTGGAAGGCTGGGACCCCGAAACTCTGCGCCTGCTGGCCGAGCTCACGGCCGAGGCGTGGTCCAATGCCTCCGCGCGCTTCGCGATCTCGCACGGGGCGGCCAATCCGGGTGGACTTCGATGAGCAACGGACGCCGCGGCCACAGCCAGAGTTCGGTGGTGGTCAACCGCCACAGCCTCGCGCAGTTCTGCTTTCTCACCTCCGGAGCGCTCGCGCTCGTCCTCTTCGGGGGCGCGGAGCCATGGGCGATGGCCACCGTGGCGCTCACGCTGGCGACCGCCTGTGCCTACGAGTCCGTCGAACCCCCGCGCGCGAGCCTTCGCTTCAGGTGGCCATTTTTCGCCCCGATCGCGTTCCTCGGCATCTGGCTGGCCCTCAGTCTCTGCCCGTGGCCCGCGCGATGGTCCCCATGGCTCGCGCCGGGACAGGCTCGCCTGCTCGCCGAGCTTCCCGGATTTTTTCCGCAATCCCTGCACCTGAGCATGGCCCCACGAGCCACCTGGCTTTCCCTCTTCGCGCTGACCGGCGCGGCGACGGTCATCGGCCTCAGTTGGCGTTGGTCCGCGGAGGCCCTGTTTCGCCAGAGGCTCGGCACATTCATTCTCGGCCTCGGCGTCGCCGCGGCGCTTCTCGCCGCCCTCGACCACTTCGACAACAGCGACCTCATCTGGGGAATCCGCGCGACGCGCCACCCCACCCACTGGGGAGCCTTCATCAGTCGAAACCACCTGGCGAACTACCTCAACTTCGCCGCGATCATCGGGCTCGGCCTGTTCCTTCGCCATTACTTCCCGCGGGGGACCCATCGCGGCTCCCGCTTCAAGGGACTGCTTGCGCTCGGTGGCACCCTCACCTGCATCGCCGGATCGCTCACAACGACCTCCAAGGGCGGCCTGCTCTCCCTCACGGTAGGACTGGGCGCCTTCATGGTGCTGCTGCTCATGCGCAAGCGCTCGCGCCTGCAACTGCGCGTCATGATTTTCGGAGTTCTGCTCCTCGTCGCTCTCACCCTCGTCTACGCCCGCCCCGTGGTCCAGCGCACCGAGCAATGGATCGAGCAGTCGTGGGGAGGAGAGTCGGAGGGGCGATGGCGCATCTGGAGCGAAGCCTTGACCATGAGCCGATCCATGAAAGGCCGTGGCATCGGCATCGGCGCCTTCGAAACGGTCTTTCCCGCCTGGCAGGTCACCAACGGGCGCAAAACCGCCAGCCATGCCGAGAGCGAATACGTCCAGATGATCGTTGAATGGGGCCCTGCTGCGACCCTTGCTTGGGTCGCCCTCGGCATCTTCCTCGTCCTGCGTGCCACCCGCACCTTCCGGGGAAACGCCGGCGAGTGGCAAATCGCGGGATGGGCCGCCATGACCGGGATGGCCGTGCACGCCGCGGTGGATTTTCCGTTTCACATGCCGGCCAACGCATGGCTGGCCTGCGCCGTACTCGGGATGCTCCTTCGAGGACATGCCGAAGACGAGGGCGAGGTGGAGGATCCCGCACGGTCTGCCACGCAGTGCCGCCTCGACCGGCTTCGCCTTTACTCGGCTTCGTTGATCCTGCTCGCGGGTGCGGCGCTGGGTTTCACTGCTTCTTGGGCACCCCTCTGCCAGGCCCGCAACGCCCTCAATGAGGGCCACGCGCAACTCGCACACGAGCAGGCGCTCCGCGCCGTGCGCCAGTGGCCGTTCTCCTGGCGCGCCCACCAGTATGCGGGATTTGCTGCGGCGGCCCTGCCGGGACACAGCCTTGAGGCCCAGCGGCACCTGCGCCGCGCCGTGAGGCTCGCCCAGGCGAACCCCATGGTTCCACTCGAAGCGGGACTGCTCTTTGTGGATTCCGCCCCCTCCGTGGCTCAAAGTTTCTTCGAAACCGCCATCTGGTGCTCGGACATGCCTTCGGTCACCTACTCCGAAATCCTCTCCAGCCTCCGCCAGAAGCCCGCTCTCTTCGCCGCGGTGCTGCAGGTCGGCCTCGCACGGCCGAACTGGTGGGCCGTCGGCTGGGAAATCGCACGGGGCCAAAACGACCCCCGCTTGCTGGAGAGTTGGACTACCGAGGGCGAGGACGCATGGCTCGGGGACCCCCTCCATCGAATGACGGTAATCCCCGTTCTCCTCGATGCCGGCCGCGCCGCCGCCGTGATCGCGGCTTTCCGCGACTCCCCTCCCCGCTCCCTCTTTGAAACCTACTGGCAAGCCAGGGCGCTCCAAGGCGGCGGAGACCCCAGGGCCGCAAGCCAACTCTACGCGGGCCTGTGGGCAAGCGGCACCCCCCCCTCTCTCGACCTTGCCGGGACCGAAATCATCTCCGACCAGGTTCTCCAGCGCGCCCAGGCCGAACCCGCGAACGCCGACCTCCAGACGAAGGCGGGCCTCTCCCTCATGCGCCAGTCCCGCTTCGCCGAGGCGGTCGCCTGCTGGGAGCGTGTCCTCAACCTCGATTCCTCGTCCATCGAAGCGAGGCAAGCCCTGGCCCTCTGCCGTCAGGAAACCGGCGACTGGGAACGCGCCGCCGCCGCATGGCGGCCGCTGATCGAACAGAAGTTGGACCGCCTCAAGAAGGCTCCGAATAAGACTCGCCCCTAAAACCTGCGGCGACAGCGGAAGGCGTTAAAATGGAAATCTTTCTTCTTCGGTAGCCCGTGCTGTCCCTAGCACGGGATCCGTCGGAAGGGACCCGCCGTAGGGACACGTCGGGCTACCGGGAAAATACGATGTCTTGGACGGGGTCGCTGACCCGGTTTTCTCCCCGCCCTAACCGTAGTCTTCATGGCGAATTTTTACTTTCCTCGCTCTCAGCAAATCCTTGGCAACTGCTCCCCGCTCAGGCGGTCGAGGATTCTTCGGGTGCCGATCGATCCGCGAGCCGTCACAAGCCCCCTCGATGACGCATCCCCCACGACACCGATCCGGCAGGCACCACGGCTCACCTCATGCCGATGCAGCACATGGAGCGCACGCTCTGCGTCGTTCGCCGCCACGAATGCCACAAACCGACCCTCGTTCGCCACGTAGAGCGGGTCGAGCCCCAGCATCTCGCACGCCGCGCGGACGGGGCCGATCACCGGCACCAACGCTTCATCCACGCGAAATTCTCGCTTCGCCCCCTCGGAAATTTCCACGAGCGCCGTCGCAAGCCCCCCGCGCGTAAGATCCCGGAGGCAGCGCACGGCAATCCCGGAGGCGAGCAGGTCCATCACCGATGCCACAAGTGAGGCGCAGTCGCTCTCCAGCGCCGTCTCGAAGGCGAACCCCTCGCGCGCCGACATGATCGCCATCCCATGGCGTCCCACATCCCCGCTCAGCAGAATCGCATCGCCCTCGCGCACCTCCGCGGGACCGAGCGGTGCGCGCGCCACGATCTCCCCCACCCCGCTCGTCGCGAGGTAAAGGCCGTCCCCTTTCCCGGCGTCCACCACCTTCGTGTCGCCCGTCACGATCTTCACGCCGGCGGCGGCCGCCGCGCGTTTCATGGACTCCGCCACCCGGCGCACATCGGCAATCGGGAATCCCTCCTCGAGAATGAAGCCGACGCTCATCCATGCGGGGCGGGCGCCGCACATCGCGAGGTCGTTCGCCGTACCGTTCACCGCAAGCGTCCCGATGTCGCCCCCCGGAAAGAAGATCGGCCGCACGACGTAGGAATCCGTGGTGAACGCGAGCCGCGCGCCGCCGAGTTCTCCCACCGCGCCATCGAGGCGCGCCGCGAGGAGCGGGTTGTCGAACGCGGGGAGGAAGATCCCGTCGAGAAGCCGCTGGGCAATCCGCCCCGCGCCCCCGTGGGCCATCAGGATCGCGCCGGGGTTGGCGTCCGGCACCGGACACGACGGCGTGAAAGGCTGGTCTTTGGCGGCACTCATATGGGCTTCGTCAAGGTTGCCCTCTTTTCAGGCCGAGAGCCAGATGGGAGGAGCCACGGATGAAATCAAGTACCACGTCACGAAATGCTCACGCTCCTACGAACTGCAAACGAGGGCCCCTTACCCCGACTGCACAACCAAGGTGTGTCTTCCCCCGGGAAGGTCCACCAATCGGTACGATCCCCCATGGCGGGAGTGAAGGGCCCCTCCCTGCCGAGGGGAACCCTCCACACGAAGCGCCATTCCCTCCCCACATGGCAAACCGGCACGGATACCACAGTCTTTCGGAGCATCCACCTCCAGCCGCCAGCCCCCCCGATCTCGCTTCCAAGCTACTTGGACTACGCCCTTGGGAGTATTCACTCGCCCTTTCGCCCATTCCAGACCGCCGCTCTGCGGAAGAATCTCCACGTCCACGGCAGGATCCTCCGAAAGCTTCACACCCAGGATGTATTTGCCAAGCACGATAGCCGGGGCACACCCCCATCCGTGCGAAAGCGACCCACTGTCCTTTCCCCACGTCTCCCAGACCGTGGTGCCACCCTGACGGGAAAACTCCCCCCAATGTTTTCCGATCATGGCGAGCGCCGCCTCGGCCATGCCCAGCTCGAACAGCGCCTCCAGCGCGAACCACGCGAAATACGGGGTACCGAGGGGCACCATCTTCGAGTCGTCCCATCGGTAACGGTTCAGCGCGATCGCCACCATGGCATTGCCGTCAATCCCGGGAATGATCTCGTCGTAGTCTCCGGGACGGGGCTTGAACACCGCCAGCAAATCCTCCTGCTTCAGCCGGGCCACGATGCGATCCCGACGCACGGAATCCACCATGCCGAACGCCACGGCCAGGTAGTTCTCATGGCAACCCCAGCGTGCCAAGCGACGCCCCTCACGCCAGCCATTCACGAAAACGCCCCGCTCCTCGTCCCAGAACAGTTTTCCGAACGCATGCCCGAGTTCGCTCGCACGGGACTCGCAGGTACGCGCAAACTTCTCCTTTCCCGCAACGCGCGCCACATGGGCCGCGGCGTTCAGGCACTGCCAGGCGTAGGCATTCCACGCGGCGTTGGCCCCGCTCGTGTCCACCGGTGCCCAGTCAATAAAGTTGTAGATGTTCGTTTCCGCCGTCACCTCGAGCGGTAGGTTGCCATACACGCCCTCGGGAAGACGGTATTGCTCCATCCACCCAAGGATGCGCTCGATCACCGACAGTATTTCGACGGCAAACTCGCGGTCTCCACTGTGGCGAACGTACTCCCTCACGCTCACGGGAAAGGTGAGCGTCCACGTGGACACCCGCGAAGTCTTCCAACCCGGATATTTACCGGCCATCTGTCCCGTGGGGAGCTGGCCGCGTGAGTGTTGCAGGAGGAACCGTCGCGCCAGCGCGAAGTCCCCGAAGACCGCGTAGTTGGCCAGCATCTTGGGAACATCGTCGCCCAGCCAGGAGCCGCGCTCCCGCCACGGGGTGTCCATATAGCCGTCCTCCATGCAAAGTTCCACCGTGTGCGCGCTGATCTCCCACGCCTGATCGAGCGCGGGATCGCTGCTGGAGGACGTGCCGCGTCGCTCCACGGGATAGGCGCTCCTCTCCAGGACCGGAGTCTCGACCTCCGCACGCCCGCCCCGCACATCCACCTGCAGGTAGCGGAAGCACTTCGGCCAGGTGATCCGGTGTTCGAGCGGGAGATTCCCCAGGATGAGCCGGTCCACGTAGTTCATGCCGTGCTTCGTGGGATCGAGTCGCCCCCCCTTGAGAGTCTCCGCGTAGCTCACATCCACCACGGTGCCCGGGACACCCTCGATCCTCAGCACCGGATAGCCCGTCCAAATCCGCCCGAAGTCCCAACGCGCGTAAACCCCCTCGTTCGAGGCCAACCCCTCGGCGTTCAGGACAACCCGGTCCGCGTCCCCGCCTTTCCCACGGAGGATCTCCACCCGTCCGTCACGATCAGGACTGCGCCGGGCCGCGGCGATCTCCCGGGAGGCATGGTCCATCTCCTCGGGAACCAGGCCGTTCTCAAAGCGGGCGAGTCCCTTCTCAAGAAGACGATCCGCCGCGTGGGCTTGCCAGCCAAAGAGAGGAAGGTCCCGGAGTTCAAAGCGCACGTTCGGGCTGATCTCCAGGATTTCGACGGCCGGCTGCCACCCGCCCCCAGCACCTCCCTCGACCCATGGGGGCGGGAAAGCTTTGCGGGCATCGAACCACTCCGCGGAAGGCTGACACTCACCCCGCGTCGCCGTCTTCGAGGCATAGGCGGTCTCGCGGCGAACTTCCCAGGAACGATCGGTGACCACCGCGGCCCCGCCCGTGAGGATGGCCGCGCGCAACGCCCCCCGTTGCGGCATGCAGGAACTGAGGTTGCGCATCCCACCATGGCTGTAAACCCGCACCGCCACAAGATTCGTCCCCTTCCGGAGCAGGCTTCCAATCTCGTACCGGTCCACGGTCGGGGTCTCCCAGTGGAATTTCGGGGGGCCAAAACCCACGGCCCGACCGTTGATCCAGAGGAAGTACCTCAGGTCCGCGCAGATCTCGATGACCGCCTCCGAGGGGCGCACAAACTCGAAACGCCTCCGTGCATCCACCCAAACGTGCGCATCGCCAGGATCGTCCGCGGTCCAGATCCAAGCAGCCCGCTGAAACGCGGAGGAAAGGGATTCTGCGCTGTTCATATTTTATCCATTTTTGTGAAACGACTCACTCTATTCGAACGTATTATGTGCAGGCTATCCCACAATCGGCACCATCCGTGTTAATCTGTCGGAGTTCAATCCTCCAGCCAGCGAGCAAGCCCTGCGACAGCAAGTTTCGCAAGAGGCATCCTGTTCTTGACGAATCCATCGGCACGTCGTTTTCCGTGAGAAAATGTGAGGTTTGGGAGTGCGTGGATTTCGTGGACCGGTTAATCTTAAGAATCGGGAAACCTTTTCCCTCCCTTCCATGCCCCCTGAACGCACCGTCAAGCTCTCCACGCCCTCCCCGGTCCCGCCCCCCGAGAAACCTCTCAAGGTCTCCGCCACGCTCCGCAGCGGTTTCCGTTATCGCCTCATCCGCCCGCTCGGCGCGGGCGGCGCCGGTCGCACCTTTCTCGCCCACGAGTACGACTCGATCGGGACCTTCCGCCCCGTCGCCATCAAGATGCTCCACACCCCCGACGACGAGGAGTTCCAGCGCACCTTCATGCTCGAGGCGCGCCTCATGCGTTTGATGGACCACCCGAACATCCTCGAGGTCTTCGGCTTCGAGAAAGGCTCCTCCAACTTCGAACGCGCCCTCGCGACGCTCGGCCTCCTGGACACCTTCGAGTCGTTCATGGTCATGGAATACATCCACGGCTACAACCTCGGCAGCTTCGTCCGCGCCCACGCGGCAAAAGGCATCCTCTGCCATCCTTACGTCGCGGCCGACCTCATGGCACGGGTGGCCCGCGGGCTCGCCTACGCCCATGAGTTCCGTTACCCGGGGCTCTCCGCCCACGGCATCGTCCACCGCGACGTGAGCCCGAACAACGTCCTCCTCCACGAAAACGGACGCCTCAAGGTCTCCGACTTCGGGATCGCCTACCCCTTCAACCCCACGAGCCCCGGCCCCCTGCTCATGGGAACCCCCGAGTACATTGCCCCGGAAGTTCTCGCGGGACACAAGCCCACCCCGATCTCGGATGTTTACAGCGTGGGGCTTCTCCTGGAGCTTCTCCTCACCGGTGTCTCCCGCCACAGCCTGCCGGAGTTCAAGGCTCCTCCGGAGATGATCAAGGCCCTCCAGTCGCGAATCCGCCGCCATGTCTTCTCCTCGAAGGCGTTCGCCGGGGTCTCTCCCCGCCTCGTCGAGATCTGCCGCAACGCGACCGCCCCCCGCCCCGAGATGCGCTACCAGTCAGCCACCGACCTCGCCCTCGACCTCGAAATCCACCTGCGGGAGAACGGATCGAGCGTTGGTCTCCGCCAGACGGAGGTCTATATCGAGTGCCTCGGGTCCCCCGACCCCGGCAAGTACAAGAGTCGCGAACTCCTCCCCGTGGCGGGCCGCGATACCCTCGAGTTTCGCCCTACCCGGAGCTGACCATGGCTCGCCGGTAGAGGGCGAGAAGTTGCTCCGCGTTCCGTCGCACATCGAACTTCTCCGCGACCATTCTCGCCCCCTCGGAGGCCATGCGCTCCCGGAGGGGCGGATCGCGGAGGAGGCGCACGAGGGCCGCCGCGAGGGCGCGCGGATCGCGCGGGGGAACAAGCAGGCCGTTGCGATTGTCCTCGATCACCTCGTTGATCCCATCCACATCGGTGCCGACCCCCGCCTTCCCGAGGGCCATGCCCTCCACGAGGGAAAGCCCGATCCCCTCCCAGAGCGAGGAGAGGGCGACCAGGTCGCCCAACTGGAGGACGTCGTACACGTCCGTCCGCCCCCCAAGAAAATGGAGACAGGCTCCCAGTCCCCGCGCCTCGCGCAGGGCACGCAATCGCGCGGCCTCAGGACCATCCCCCGCGAGGAGGAACTGCACGGCGGGAATCTCCGCACGAACGAGGGCGGCGGCCTCGATGAGGGTATCGAGGGACTTCATCGGGTCGAGACGCGCGGCAACGACCACGGTCGGCCCCTCGGGGATGCCGAGCCGGGCGCGGAAATCACGGAGAAATACTCGGTCGCGGCGGGCGGCGGCCATCGTGTCGAGCGGGAGGCCGTAATAGACAACGTGGGCCTTCGAAGCGGGGAGGCCCTCGGCCTGGATGAACGATCGCTTCACCGCCTCGGAAATCATGATCACCCCACTCCCTCGGCGCGCGAGAAAACGGTCCTCGGCGCGGGTGAGCCACGAACGCCCCAGGCAAAGGTTGTCCTCCGAGGCAAAGACGGCGGGCACCCCCGTGGCGAGGGCAACCCAGCGCCCGACATGATTCATCTTGAGCGTGTTTGCATGGACGACATCAAAGCGCTCCCGAAGGAAGAATCGCCCCATCGCGAGCTCGCGCCTCCCCTGCCCCAGGCCATCCCAGGATACCACGCGCGAAGGCGGGATTCGAAGATCGTCGCGGAGGCTGACCTTGCCGGGCCATTCGTGGAGGACGCCCACCCAGACCTCGTGATCGAGGTCGTGCATCGCGTTCGCGAAGTGGACGACGGAACGCTTGATGCCGTCGTAGGCGAACGTGCTGAGAAGGAGGCAGATTTTCACGCACGCTTCTGCGCGAGGAGCACCAGGCTGCCTCGCCAGGGGGGCACCAGGGCCGTGAGAAGGTGGCGGGGATGGCCCCACTCCATGCCGGCGCTGTAACGGGCCATGCGCACCTTGAAACCCACACCGCGAAGGGAGGCCCGGACTTCTCGCATCGTGTACTCGCGAACGTGAGTAAGGAGTTCGGTGGCGTTCTCGCAGGCCGCGTCCTCGGGAAACGCCTCGGCGACGTTCCGCCCGAGGAGCAGCTTTGCCACATTGACGATCCTCGCGGCATTCGGGGTGGTCACCAGCAGCCACCCGCCGGGGGAAAGAATGCGATGGAGCTCGCGAAATACAATCCCCGGCGAAAGTCGGAGATGTTCGAGAACCTCGGAAAAAACGACCGCCTCGTAGCTGGCGTCGGGGAGATGGAGTTGCTCCACGCCGAGCTTCCCCGGATGGATGGGAATCCCATGGTGGCGGGCAAAGGCGCAATAAACCGGGACGTTCTCGGGCACCTCGATCCCCTCGGCCGCCCACCCGTTGGCCTTCGCGAGTGCGGCGATAAATCCATAAGCGATCCCGACCTCGAGGAGTCGCGCTCCCTCATGCGGGATTTTCGGGAGCAGGGAGACCACCTCCGCGAAGCGTCGCTTCTCCGTCTCGAGGTAGTTCCGTACCGTGTCCGCCGTCACCGCGCGCCCGCGATAGTCCGGGCGCGGCTTAGGATAGAGAGACGAAATCTCCGCAGCTTCGACACGGAGCCATCGCAGGGCCTGTTCGTAAGTCATCAAGGTTGCATCCGTTGCGGGAATGAAGGCGGGGGGTGTCGGTTTAGGAGATGGATAGGATTGCCGTCGGGAAAAATCAATGCCACGGGCGGCACCCAAATCCGCGCGTAAGCGGCTTCTCCAGAGCGGAACCGTTTCCGCCATTTCGTAGATCACCATCCCCTTCGAGAATGGTCTGGGGAGCACACGCGGCTCGCGTGTCGAAATCGGCGGCTCGCCGATTTCTTTCTCGGAGACTGGCCGACGGGCCGTCGGCCAGGACACGCGGGCCGCGTGTGCTCCCCGGAAAAACGCGCGTTGCGACATTCGTTACGCGAAGATCGGGGCGGCGTGCTTCCTGCCACGCCTTCACGACGGCCGCAACCAGGTCATCGAGGGAAGGTCGTCGGGCCTGCGCGGCCACACGAAGCCCTTCCCCTCGCAGGGCGGCACTCGTCGAGGGCCCGATCGAGATGTGGCAACCGCCTCGGAGGCGCCGCGCAAGGGGACGCGAAAGGCGGCGATCCTTGAGGAGCAGGGCGAAGTTCCGTGCGGTCGAAGCGCTCGTGAAGGCGACCACCTCCGCCCCCGCACGTTCGAGCGCCGAAATCTCCCAGGTCAAGCGCGGGCGACGGTTGGTGTAGATGGGGAGGAAGCGAGTCTCAGCGCCCTGGGCGCGAAGGACCTTCTCCACTTCTCGCCCCCCGATGGACGAGCCCGGAAGCAGGACCCGCTTTCCGCGCCACGATTCCTTTCGCCGCAGGACGCCCGCGAGCGAGGCGGCGGTGCCCTCTGGTGAAATGAGTTCCGCGCGAAGCCCGCGCTCCGCAAGGTGGGTCGCGGTGGCTTCACCCACCACCGCAAGCTTCGCGCCACCGAGGGCGCGCAGGTCCCCATGCTCGGCGAGCACGGCATCGAGAAAGTGCTCCGCCCCCTCGGCACTCGCAAAGACGATCCAATCCCACCGGTCCGCCCGTCGCACCACCGCCTTCACCTCACGCCCGCGAAGCGCGACGATCTCGATAAGCGGAACCTCGATCACCTCCGCCCCAAGCTCACGCAAGCGCGCAGAGAGGCCGCCGGCCCGCTTACGGCTCCGAGTGACCACTACCCGCGCGCCAAAGAGCGCCTTCTTCTCAACCCACGCGACTCGCTGGCGGCAGCGAACAACCTCGCCCACCACCAACACGGACGGCGCACGGAAGGCCGCCTTTTCCGCTCGGGCGGTGATATTTCCGAGATGCCCGGTCAGCGTCCTTTGCGCGGCGCGGGTCCCCCAGCGGATGAGGGCGGCCGGCGTGGAGGCGGGTTTTCCCGCGGCGCGGAGCCGGTCGACCATCTTTCCCAGGCGTCTCACCCCCATCAGAAAAACCACCGTGCCCGGGAACCGTGCGAGGGCGTCGTAATCGATCGACGGCTCACGCTTCGAGAGTTCCTCGTGGCCCGTGACGACCGCGAAGCCCGATGCGTGGTCGCGATGCGTGACAGGGATTCCTGCATAGGCCGGCACGGCGATCGCGGAAGTCACGCCCGGGACGACCTCGAAAGGAATTCCGGCCCGTGCGAGGGCCAAAGCCTCCTCGCCGCCGCGCCCAAAGACGAAGGGGTCGCCCCCCTTGAGGCGAACGACCATCCGTCCGACGCGCGCCCGCCGGATCATGAGCCGACCGACGATTTTCTGGCGCGGAGTTGCCGTTCCCGAGTGCTTGCCGGCGTCCACCACCTCCGCGCCCCGGGGCACCTCGGAGAGAAGGGACAGGTTGCAAAGGTTGTCGTAGATCACCACATCCGCGCGGCGAAGGAGCTCAAGGCCGCGGAGCGTGAGCAGGCCGGGGTCACCGGGACCGGCCCCGACAAGAAAAACAGTTCCCTTGCGGAAGCGGGACATGGGATCAGGCGGGAGAAGCGGAATTCCTCGTGACCGCGGCAAGCGCCTCGGCAAGAGCCTTAATTCGAAATGGCTTCGAGAGAAAACCATGGAAGCCCAGCGGAACCGTGGCCTCTTCTTCAGCGCGGCCGGAAATGGCGAGGGCCTTCACACCGGGATCGAACTTCCGCAGTTCATGAAGGAGGGTCACGCCATTCATTCCCCCCACCAGGCGGAGGTCGAGGATCACCACATCGAACCTCAAACCTTTCTCGTTTGCCGCTTGGAACGCCCCGATCGCGACCTGGGACTCACCGAAAACGACGACCTCGTGGCCCAGCGTGCGAAGTACTTCCTCGAGCAAGGACCGGATGAAGTCCTCATCATCCACGACCATGATTCTCATTGGTTGGGTATTCATCGATGATTTCGAACTTTCGTTGAACCTCTCCACCGTGAACCTGATGAGTGACCGGGTTTCAACGCTTTGCGGCATCGAGGGCATCCTGGGCAAGCGTGCGGCCGATGGATTCGGCGTCGCGCAGGCGCCCCTCGCGGCTACCATGCCAGGTCTTTCTCCCCTCATCCTCCACGACGGCGCGGAGGGAGAGGCGTTCCACCTGCGCCGTGGCATGGGCGGCCATCGGGGCCGCGCAACCTCCGCCCATCGCGCGCAGGAAGGCGCGCTCGGCGAGGGTGCAGAACCATGAGGGTACGTCGTTGGCCACACGCAAACGCTCTCGGGTGCGCCCATCCTCGGCGCGAATCTCGATTCCGATGGCGGCCTGGCCGGGGGCGGGAATCATTTCACGCACGGAAAGCAGGCGGTAGGATAGCGCAGGATCGTGGCGCAGGGCACCCGCGGCTTCCCGCCCGACAAGAAAATCGAGGCGGCGTAGGCCCGCCGCCGCGATGAGCAGCGCCTCGCCCCCAGCAGCCTCTGAAATCTTCGCAAGGCGGGTCTCGACGTTTCCACGGATTTCGCAGACCTCGCACCCAGGCCAAAGGAGTCGCGCTTGGAGCGCTCGTCTCGGGCTGGAGGTGTAAATTCGGGACGGGGTCTCAAGGGTCGCAGGCGCTGCCGCGACGAGGGCGTCGCGCGGGTCCTCGCGGGACGGCACGGCGCCGAGGGCGAGCCCGGCCGGGAGATCCGTCGGCAGGTCCTTGAGACTATGAACGGCGACATCCACCGACCCGCGGAGAAGCGCCTGCTCGAGTTCTTTTGTAAAAAGCCCCTTGGTGCCGCTCTTCGCGAGGGAGGCGGTTTTCAACTTATCGCCGGTGGTCTTGATGATCTTGATCTCCACCTCGAGCGCAGGAAACGCCTTATGGAGCATCGCTCGAACAAGATTGGCCTGCGCGAGGGCAAGGGCGCTGCCGCGGGTCCCGATCACGAAAGGGCGATCCTTCATGCCTGCCCTCCCAGGGCCCGCTCCCGGGCCTCCATCCATCGGGAGAACTCCCCGACCTTCGCACGGAGGATCTGACGGCAGACGGCAATCTCCTCCTGCCGTGCGGCAAGGTTTCGTTCCGCGATCACCTGGAGATCGTCCACGTCGTAAAGATACACCCCTTCGAGGTCGCCAACCAAGCGTTCCACGTCGCGCGGGACCGCGATATCAATGATGAAGAGGGGCTCCGCGCGATTTCCAAGGGCAGGCGCGAGAGTGGCAGGAGTCACGATCGGTTCCGTGGAGGCGGTACAGGTCAGGAGAACCGAGGCGCGCGCGCAGGCCCCGGCCCATGCCTCCCAGGGTATCGCCTCCCCCCCGAGCTGCGCGGCGAGGGTCTGCGCGCGCTCGGGCGAGCGGTTCGCCACTTGGAGTCGTTTCGCCCCACGCGCGGCAAGGGCGCGCGCGGCCGTTTCCGCGATTTCACCCGCCCCAAGGAGGAGGATGTCACGATCCGCGAGTTCCCCAAAAATCTGGCATGCGAGGTCGGCAGCGACTGACCCGACGGAAACGCTGCCCATGCCGATGCGCGTTTCCGAACGCACCGCCTTGGCGGCCGCAAAGGCGCCCTGAAAGAGACGGTTGAGAAGGGGTCCCGTGCGCTTGGCTTCGTGGGCGACGCGGTAGGCATCCTTCACCTGGCCAAGGATTTCCGTCTCGCCCACAACCATGGAATCGAGACTGGCGCTCAGTTCATAAAGGTGCTGTGCCGAATCCGGAAAGCGCCAGAACCTCAGACAGTCCCGTTGCGCCGCACCCAACCCGCGCCGCGTGAAAAACTCGAGAAGCGCGGCCTGCACGGCATCGCCCGTGACTCCCTCGGCCCAGATCTCTACGCGATTGCAGGTGCTCACGATCACGGCTCCCCGGACCGGGCCGCCCGTCAGCTCCCCGAGGGCGGCGCCAAGGCCTGGCTCGGGAACCGCGAAAAGCTCACGCACCTCGACCGGGGCGGTGCGGTGACTGAGACCGGCCGCGACGATTTCCGAATTCCCCGAGGGATTCATTCGTGAAAGGCGTGGTTCAGGCCACGAAACGATGAAAGCCGGACCACGCGTTCGCGAGCGCGAAGGTGGCGAGGATGAAGATCGCACCGCCGAGGCACAACCACGCGAAGCGGCGTCCCGAAAGTTTTCCAGCCAGCCATCCTCCCGAGAGGACGAAGTAATAAAACCAGACTCCCGCGGCCCACACGACCTTGGCATCGCCGCGTTGGTGAGCGGTTTTCTCGACGGCCAGGGCCACGATGCCCCCGGCCAAGCCGGCGGTGTAGAGGAGAAATCCCCCGACAAGAAGCCATGCGGCCAACGACTCCAGCCTCATCATGGGGGGCATGAGCATGAAACTGATCGAAAGGCGATGGCGTCGAAGCTGAAACTCCTGAACGAGGTACATCAGGCTGGCGACCCCGGAAAGCGCCAGGGCCGCGAAGGCAAGCACGTCCACCGCGGCGTGCGCCCCGAGCCAGATGCCACGGGCTCCCGACCGTGCCGCCACGCCATCGCCCACGGCGAAGGCCGCCAGCAGCGCGAGCAGGACCAGCGGCATGGAAAACGCCGTGAGGAAGTTCATCCGCAAGACCAGGCTGAACACGAGATGGAGGCCCACCATGCACCAGGCGATAAAGACGAGCGTCTCGAAGAGCGTGGCGACGGGGCAACGCCCTTGGGCGAGACCGTGGCTCCAGAGGAAGGCGGTGTGAAGCAGAAACGCCGGCAGGACAATCGCAAGCTTGGGCCAAAAGCGATACGGGCGAGCCCCCGCGAGCCGCCATACCGCGAAGAGGAGCCCGAGCCCGTAGAGCCCGGCCGCCAGCCAGAGGAGTGTGGGTTGCGCATTCATCAGGGAAAGGGGCCCGTCCCGCGCGCTCTCGCACGGGACGGGGTTCGAATTCGGGGGCTGTAAGCCGGGTTCTGTTCAGCCCGGTTGCCCGGGCCGCGACCATCATTTCTCTCCTCGACCGACGGTTTGATCCGCGGCCAAGGGCCCCGCTTGCGCGGGACTGCGACCTTACCCGGGGCTGCTGACGAGCCGGGCCGTGCTCGAGTTCGCCCCCTATTTGGTCTCGCTCCGGTTGGGGTTTTCCATGCGCCGTCAGTTACCCGAACGGCCGGTGGGCTCTTACCCCGCCTTTTCACCATCACCCCGACCCCGGCTTTCGCCGTTGCCGAGGCTGTCTGTTTTCTGTGGCACTGTCCGTCGCATCGCGCTTGCGCCAACGATACGCCCCCGCTTATCACGGGGCAACCTGGCCCGGGAGCCCGGACTTTCCTCCCCGACGCAAGCGCCGGAGCGATGATCCGCCCCCTAAAAGCAGGGGTAATGTAAACCGGCCAACGGGCAATTGAAAATGCAAAATAACCTCCCGCACGCCGCCGTGAAGACCCCGCAAAATCAGGACGTGCCGCGATGGTGAAAGAGGATGCGCCCACAGTTGGTGCAAGTGACAAGGGAGTCCTCTCGCATCGCATCGTGAATCGTCTGCGTGGTGAGTTTGAGGTGGCATCCGGTGCACATTGCATTCGCGATGGCAACCACCGCGAAACCCTGGCGATGGACAAAAATTCGCTCGTAGCGGGTAAGCGTCCCCTCATCGATCACGTCCGCGAGCGCGGCACGATCCTTCCCGAGGGTCTCGATCTCGGCTTTCATCGCGACCGCGCGGGCCTCGACATCCTTCTTCTGGAAGGAGATTTTTCCGAGCGACTCTTTCTGGAAAACCTCTGCTTCCTTTACGGCACGCTGGAGTTTCTCAACCTGTTCCATGAACTCGATCTCACGATCCTCAAGTCCACGGATTTCCTTTTCCGCGGCGACGATCTCATGCTGGAGGGCGTGAAACTGCTCGTTGTTTTTAATCTCGAGCAACTGGTTTTTGTACTTCTGAATCTGGTTCTGCTTGGAAGAGACCTCGATCTCCAACTTCTTCCGCTCCGCCTCGGCGTGGCGCATGGCAACCTTGGCCTCCTCGAGGCTCTTCGCGGAGGCCTCGCCACGCTTCTCGAGCTCGGCCTGCTCCAGCGGAACGCGATCCAGGGCAGTCTTCAGATCGAGAAGCCGCTTGTCGCGATCCTGGAGGACCAGGAGCTTCTCGATCACGGGGTTCATAGCCTTCGCGCCCTCGTGCCGAGGGCTTTTTGCGCGTACTTGGCAAGCATGTCGGCCTCTAGGTTCACAAAATTCCCCGCGCGTTTCCATCCCAAAGTTGTAATTTCGAGCGTATGGGGAATCAGCCAGATTCCGAAGCGCTCGCGGGAAACGGAGGTCACCGTGAGGCTCACGCCGTCGAGGGAAACGCAGCCCTTCATCACGATCCAGCGCATGAAGCCGCGCGGCGGCACGATCTCGAGGTAGAGATCGACCCCCTTCGAACGGCGCACGGCAATGCGACCGATGCCGTCAATGTGTCCCGTGACGAAGTGCCCCCCGATCGTGTCGCCGAGGCGGAGCGATGTTTCGAGGTTCACCTTCTCGGGAACCTTCGCGCGGTGAAAGACGGTGCGGTCCCACGTCTCGCGGAGGACATCAAACTCCAGGATTCCACCCCGGTTTCCGACCGCGGTAAGGCAACAGCCGTTCACGGCGACGGAAGCCCCGACCGTGATGCCGCGGGCCAAGCCAAGGTGCTGCACGCGGGCGCGTATGCTTTTCTTCCCCGTCCGCACGCTCTCGAGAACCCCCTGCCCCGCTACAATGCCGCTGAACATGGTGAATAAAAGGTTTTAGGTGGTGACTGCTCAGGTTGTTAGGTTCAGCGGTTCACGGTTCAACGGTTGCCAGTTCTGGTTCTTCATGGTCCGTACGATTTCTCCAACCGTGAACCGTTGAACCACTGAACCGTGAACCTCATCCGTTGCCAGAGAGGAACCTCGTCTGCGTTTTCCGTCTACCAGCCACCAGCTTCCCCTAGTACCGGTAGTGCTCCGGCTTGTAGGGGCCATCCGTTGGTACGCCGATGTAGTCGGCCTGCTTCTGAGTGAGGAGAGTGAGCTTCACTCCGAGCTTGGAGAGGTGAAGTCGAGCCACCTCCTCGTCCAGTTTCTTGGGGAGGCGGTAGACGCACGGCTTGTAGGTCTCGCGATTCTTCCAGAGGTCGAGCTGGGCGAGGACCTGGTTCGTGAAGGAGTTGGACATCACGAAACTCGGGTGGCCGTTCGCGCAACCGAGGTTGACGAGCCGCCCCTCCGCGAGGAGATAGATGCAACGGCCGTTCGGGAGATCGAGCCGATCCAACTGCGGCTTGATGTTCAGCCGCTTCACATCCGGGGCGGCGAGCAGGCGGTCCACCTGGATCTCGTTGTCGAAGTGGCCGATGTTGCAGACGATCGCATGATCTTTCATCCCATAGATATGCTCGAGGGTGATCACGTCGCAGTTGCCCGTGGCGGTCACGTAGATATCGGCCTCGCCGAGGGACTCCTCGAGAGTGGTGACCTCGAAGCCCTCCATCGCCGCTTGGAGGGCGTTGATCGGATCGATTTCGGTGACGAGGACGCGCGCGCCGAACCCGCGAAGAGAGTGGGCCGAGCCCTTGCCGACATCGCCGTAGCCGCAGACCAAGGCGACTTTTCCAGCAACCATCACATCGAGGGCACGCTTGAGCCCGTCGGCAAGTGATTCACGGCACCCGTAAAGATTGTCGAACTTGGACTTGGTGACCGAGTCGTTGACGTTGACCGAGGGGACGAGAAGCGTGCCTTCCTGCTCCATCTTCTGGAGGCGGTGGACGCCCGTGGTCGTTTCCTCAGAGACACCCTTCCATTCGCGGGCAACATTCTGCCAACGACGCGGGTCCTCCTTGTGGATCTTCTTGAGAAGGTCCTTGATCACCTGCTCCTCGCGGCTCGAGGAGGGGGTGTTCACCCACCCATCGCCCTTCTCGAGTTGGTATCCCTTGTGGATCAGGAGGGTGGCGTCGCCCCCGTCGTCCACGATAAGCTGGGGGCCGAGACCACCCGGGTGGACGAGGGCCCGCTCCGTGCACCACCAGTATTCCTCGAGGGTCTCACCCTTCCAGGCAAAGACGGGGATGCCGGCGGTCGCGATCGCGGCAGCGGCGGCATCCTGGGTGGAAAAGATGTTGCAACTCGCCCAACGAACCGAGGCACCGAGGGTGACCAATGTTTCAATAAGCACCGCAGTCTCCATCGTCATGTGGAGCGAACCGGTGATGCGGACCCCCGCAAGCGGACGAGCCCTCCCGTGCTTCTTGCGAAGGGACATAAGGCCGGGCATCTCGGCCTCGGCGATGGTGATCTCCTTGCGACCGAGTTCGGCAAGACTCATGTCGGCCACCTTGAAGTCGGTGAAGGCCGCCGTTTTCGTGGGATGGTTACGCTTCTCGGCAGGGGCAGTGGGCATAAGAGTTTAAATAAAATCCACGGTGAAGGCTCCGAGTTCGTGTCGCCCTTACCCGTAGAAGATCCGAAGGCTAGGTGAATCACCCGCGATTCGCAAGCGCGCGCCTTTGACTGTTCGGGCGATAGGGCACATGGCAGTCCTGACGGAACTGGTGACTTCTCAGCTTCGATTATGTGGCACAGCCGGGGGCGGCTGTGCCACACCGCTTTCCGTGAGGACCTGAGCGGTGACCACTGCCTTTGCATTCGCCCACGGGGATGGTAGGAGAGGCACTGTCCATGAAGTCCATCATCCCTGACTCCCGCCTTTCCGCCACCGTCCTCTCCGACGAGGAGGTCTCGCGTTACGCGCGCCACCTCCTCCTTCCCGACGTCGGCCGCGAAGGACAGTCGCGCCTCAAGGCGGCCTCGATCCTTCTTGTCGGCGCCGGCGGTCTCGGTTCCCCCGCGGCCCTCTACCTCGCCGCGGCCGGCGTCGGGCGCCTCGGCCTCGTGGATCCCGACCTCGTGGACGGGACCAATCTCCAAAGGCAGGTGCTCCACGGCACGCGCGACGTCGGTCGCCCCAAGGTCGCCTCCGCGGCGGACCGCCTGCGGGACCTCAACCCGCACGTGCGGCTGGAGATCCACGGGGTGCGCTTCGCGGCAGCAAACGCCCTTGCCATCGCCCAGGACTACGACCTCGTCCTCGACGGAACGGACAACTTCCCCACCCGCTACCTCGTCAACGACGCCTGCGTGCTTCTCGGTAAGCCGAACGTCTACGCGGCTATTTTTCGTTTCGAGGGACAGGCCTCCGTCTTCGCCCCATGCCTCGGGGGCCCGTGCTACCGCTGCCTCTTTCCCGAGCCCCCACCCCCCGGCTCCGTGCCGAGCTGCGCCGAGGGTGGGGTGCTGGGAGTGCTTCCCGGGCTTCTCGGGATGATCCAGGCCACCGAGGCACTCAAGCTCCTCCTGGGTCTCGGCTCCCCTCTGCTCGGGCGTCTCCTTCTCTACGACGCGCTCGCGATGCGCTTCCGCGAGATGACCTTGCGAAAGAACCCGGATTGCCCAATCTGTGGCACCCACCCTACCCTCACTCAACTTATGGACCAACCCAACGCCTGCTCCCTCCCCCTCGCCACAGACGAAATCACCGCACGCGAACTCAAGAAGCGCCTCGATGCGAAGGAGGACTTCGACCTCGTGGATGTCCGTGAACCCTCCGAATGGCAGATCGCGCATCTCCCCACCGCGAAGCTCATCCCTCTCGGGGAACTCGCCAAGCGCCTCGGCGAACTCGACCCGAACCGCGAGGTCATCCTCTACTGCAAGGCCGGCGTGCGCGGCGGGAAGGCACTCGGGTTGCTTAAAAAGAATGGCTTTCGCCATGCCCGCAACCTGACCGGCGGCATCGAGACCTGGGCCACTGACGTGGACCCGAAGATGCCCCGCTACTGATCCTCTTCCTCGGGTCTTCGTCCTCCCGCGGAGAGGGCTTCCCGGCAAGAGGCGGAAGCGAGGATCAGGAAGAGCCCGTAGCAGCCGAAGTAGACCAGCGGGTAGCTCACCTCCCCGAAACCGATCGTGGTGTACACGGTCAGGATCAGGGTCCCCGGCGTGAGCGCGAACGTCGCCACATTGAAGAGGTGCGTGAACTCAAGCGCGGGCTCCATCGTCCGCTCAAAGAGGGACCCCAGGGTCGCGAAACCGAGAGCCTGGATCAACCCGATCGCGAGGATCATCAGCCATGCGACCGGGATCAGGACCAGGCACGAATCCCGGGCCGACCGCCCGAGCTCGTCGAGGTACTTGCGATCCACCTTGCCATCCGGCCAGTGCCGCCACGAACTCATCACGGGGCGCGAACCTTCCAGCCAGACCTGCAGCTCGCCGGCCCTCACCCATGCTCCGGAGGGGAAAAGCTTCTGCGGCTCCTTCACCTCCCCGCGAGGATCGAGGATGATGGGAAACTGGTTGGTATTCGCGAAAACAGGGCCCGGCGCGTCCGACCGCGCAAGGCCTCCGGCGAGGGTGAATGCGGGAATCTCGGACAGATGCTCATCGAGCACGCGAGGATACTCCTCCCCAAACCATCGCCACGCATTGAAGGCAAGGGCCACCGCCACGAGACCCGAGAACCCGCACCAGTAGAGCACGGCGGATCGCGCCGGCAGGCGCAGAAACGCGGCATACGTGCGGAAGCCGGCACACGAGAGCCAGATGTAGCGGAGAAAAGTCATAGGAAAAACACCCGGCGCACCATAGGGCGGCCCAACCCTCGCGCAAGCGCAAAACCTCGACTTCGCCTCGTCCGGTGCTAGCTTTCACCCGCGCCTGCCATGCTCCTCATCATCGATAACTACGACAGCTTCACCTACAACCTCGTCCAGTACTTCGGCGAGTTGGGGTGCGAGCTCGTCGTAAAACGCAACGACCAGGTGACCCTGGACGAGGTCCGCGCGCTCGGCCCCAAGCGCCTCGTGATCTCGCCCGGCCCCTGCACCCCTCGCGAGGCGGGAATCTCGAACAACCTCCTCCGCGAGCTGGGACCGAAGATCCCCACTCTCGGTGTCTGCCTCGGCCACCAGTGCATCGGCCACGTCTTCGGCGGTGAGGTCATCCAGAACTACCGGATGATGCACGGCAAGACCTCGATGATCCGCCACAACGGCAAAGACCTTTTTGAGGGCCTTGCCAATCCTTTCGAGGCCACCCGCTACCACTCCCTCGTCGTCCGCCGCGAGACCCTCCCCGACTGCCTGGAAATTACCGCCGAGACCGACGAGAAGGAAATCATGGGCCTCCGCCACAAGGAGCACCCGATCTGGGGCGTCCAGTTCCACCCCGAGTCCATCCTCACCCGTCCGGGCAAGGACCTCCTTCGCAACTTCCTCAAGCTGGCTTGAAGATCGGGGAGGGATGAGCGAATGCGCGACTGGTAGATTTGTTGATTATGATCGGATGGGGGCGCGGGGATTGCACCCCGCGCCCCCGTCCGATCGTCGCCCAACAGCGAAGGAAGCTCACTCCCGAGCTTCGCTCGTCGCCTCGCGGTTCTCCATGCTCCGCAGCGCCTCTTCCGCGGCGCGGGACTCAGCTTCCTTCTTTGTGGCCCCGCGGCCGCGTCCCATGGATTGCCCGCCGACAAACACTTCCGACTCGAACACGCGCGCATGGGCCGGGCCGCTCTCCGACACAATGCGATAGACCGGTGTCCGCCCGCCCGCGTGGAGACGCTCCTGGAGCGTCCCCTTGAGATTCTCGGGCTCGGGATCTGCCGGCAGGTGGCGTACCCGCCCCTCCACGTAATCCAACACGAACCGCCGCGCAGCCTCGTAGCCGCCATCGAGAAAAACCGCGCCAATGACCGCCTCCACCGCGTTCGCAAGGTTGGAGGGCCGCTTCCGCCCACCCTGTCGCTCCTCGGCCCTCCCCATATGGAGAACGTCGCCCAGCATGAGTTCTCCCGCCAGCTCGTGAAGCGCCGTGCGATTCACGAGGTGCGCCCGCGCCTTGGTGAGCCAGCCCTCGTCGCGCTTGCCGTGAAGGAGAAAGAGATGCTCGGTCACCACCGCCTGCAGAATCGCATCGCCGAGAAACTCCAGCCGCTCGTTGTGCTGCCCCGCCTTTGGGGAACCATGGTTGAAGGAAGAATGGGTCAGCGCCAGTTCGAGCAGCTCGGGTCTTCGAAAATGATAACCCGCAATCACGCCCATGGGCGGGAGAGAGGAGGACGCCTCCACCCCAAATCCGCGCGTAAGCGGTTTCTCCAGAGCGGAACCGTTTCCGCCATTTCGTAGATCACCATCCCCTTTGAGAATGGTCTGGGGAGCACACGCGGCTCGCGTGTTGAAATCGGCGGCTCGCCGATTTCTTTCTCGGAGACTGGCCGACGGGCCGTCGGCCAGGACACGCGGGCCACGTGTGCTCCCCGGAAAAACGCGCGTCACGACATTCGTTGCGCGAGGATCGGGGTCCGCCGGCAGAGGCAGAGCCGATGCGGGATTCTCCCCCGCCACCGGCACGGTCGCACGGCGGGATCCTCTCCCGCGATGTCCGCGGCGGCGCGTCATGGATTTCCCTTCCGTGCGCCCGTATCCTTCGTTTGCGCCCGGTAGAGCCGCGCGTAGGCGCCGCCGCGCTCGAGCAGTTCGGCGCCGGGGCCCTGCTCGGAAATCCGCCCGTTCTCGAGCACAAAAATGCGATCGAAGGAGTGCACCGTCGCGATGCGATGGGTCACCACGATGGTCGTCCTGCCTTGCATGAGCTCGCGCAGCGTTTCCATGATCCCGGATTCGGTCTCAGGGTCGAGCGCCGAGGTCGGTTCGTCAAGAAGGAGAATGGGGGCATCCTTGAGGAAGGCGCGCGCGATGCCGATGCGCTGGCGCTGGCCCACCGAGAAGCGCACCCCGCGCTCCCCCACCTCGGTGTCGTAACCGCGCGGCAGGGTCGCCACAAAATCGTGCACGCGAGCCATCCTCGCCGCCCGTTCCACCTCGGCGTCCGTGGCCTCGAGGCGCCCGTAGCGGATGTTATCCCTCACCGAACCGGCAAGGAGCATCGTGTCCTGGAGCACCAGCCCCACCTGCGCGCGAAGAGAATGCTTGCGCACCTCGCGGAGGTCACGCCCGCCCACGCGCACTGCGCCCGCCACCGGGTCATAGAAGCGCGGCACAAGGCTGAGGAGCGTCGTCTTTCCGGCCCCCGTCGCCCCCACGAAGGCCACGGTCCGCCCCTCCTCCACGCTCAGGGAGACCCCGTCCAGGATGAGCCGCGCGGGATCGTAACCGAAGCTCACCCCCTCGAAGGTAATGCCGCCCCGCACCGAGGTGAGATCCCCCGCCCCCGGACGGTCCGCCACATCCTCGGGCGTATCGAGCACTTCAAAGACACGCTGCGCTCCCGCCGCGGCCCCCTCGAGCGCCCAGGCGGTGTAACTCAGCGATTGAAGCGGTTCGTAGAGCATCGCGAGGTAGGAGATGAAGACGAGCAGACCGCCGAGGGTCAGCGAGCCGTTCATCACCTGGCGTGCGCCAAAGTAGATCATCGCCGCCGTCCCCGCGGCCATGAGCGTGCCCACCACCAGCGCCGAGGTCACATGGGTGAAGGTCAGCCGGAGGTTGGCGCGCAGGCTGACCATGCACTGCTCCTCGAAACGGTTGACCTCGTAATCCTCGCGCCCGAAGGCGTGGATGATCCGGATCCCGCTCAGCCCCTCCTGCGCCCGCGAGGTCAGCGCACTCTCGCTCTCGGAAATCTCCGTGGACTGCCGACGGATCCGGTCCGCATAAAAATAGATCGCGAACCCAAGGATCGGCGCGATCCCAAGCGCCAGCAGTGTCAACTTCCCGTCCATCCCCACCATCACCGCCACGGTCCCTGCAAAGGTCACCAAAATGGAGAAGAGGCTCGAGAAGCCACGGTTGAAGATGGATTGGATCGCCTGCGCGTCGTAGCTCACGCGGTACATCGAGTCCGCGGAGTTCCGCGTATCGTGAAACTTGAGCGACAGCCGCTGGAGATGCGCGAAGAGGTCGCAGCGCACCCGCGCGAGCGCTCGCAGGCCGATCTTCACCAGCAGGTAGTTGTTGACGAGGTTGAAGACGCCCCACGCCAGGTGCAGCCCCACCATCGCCCCACACCACAGGAGGAGGACGTGAACGTCGTGGAAACCCGGGGAGGCCGCCCCGGTGATGGACTTCCCGAGAACCCCGTCCACGATGTACTTCAGCGGCCAGGGTTTGAGCAGGTTCACCCCGATCGCGAGCAGGACGAAGATCCCCGCCACCGAGATGGTCCCGGCGTGCGGACGGTAGTACCGCAGCGCCCGCCCGTACACCGTCCAGCGCGATCCCCTTGCCGCTTCCATGGGATCCTTCGGCGGGCTCAGGTCCGCTCCCAGCGCCCGGTCTTCATGGAGCGCAGGATCGCTTCGAGCACCGCCTGTGCCTGCACTCCGTCCTCAAAGGTCGGATACGGGTGCTTTTTTCCGCGGATCACGTCCACGAGCACTCCCGGGCTCGAGGGTGCCTGGGATGCGTCGAATGTCGACGGGATCGACACCGCCGGCAGGCTCGTCGTCCACGTCCCGTAGTGCGAGAGGCGGTCGCCCACGTTCATCCACACCTGCCGCTCCTCCGAGGAAAGCACGGCGATCGTCCCGCGCGTTCCTGAAATCTCGATGCGGTGATGATTGCCGTAGCCCACCGCCACCTGCGAGGTCTCGAAGGTGCCGATCACCCCGCCCTCAAATTCGGTGAGGAAGGCGGCGTTCGTGTCCGCGGTGACCTTCCGCATCTTCCCGGAGGCATCCTTCTTCTTGGGAACAAGGACCTGGGCAAGGCCCACCGCTCGGCGGTAATCGAGGCCGGTGATGAAGCGTACGGCGTCGATCATGTGGACGCCAAGATCCCCGAGGGCCCCAAACCCGGCCACCGACTTGTCGTTGCGCCAGGAGTAGCGGGCCGAGGGCGCGCCGAGCCAACTCTGGTAGTAGACCGCGTTCACCCGCTGGATTGTGCCGAGTTCGCCGGCGGCGATCATCTCGCGCGCGAAGCGGAAGGAGGCGCAGTTGCGGTAGCTGAAATTGATCAGGCCAAGGCGGTGGGCACGGCGACGGGCGGCCTCCATGCGGCGCGCCTCCCCGAGCGTCATCGCCATCGGCTTCTCGCAAATCACGTGCGCCCCCGCGGCGAGCGCGGCAAGCACGAGCGAGCAGTGAAACTTGTTCGGCGAGCAGACCGAGACGAGATCGGGTTTAACCTTCTTTAGCATGGCGACCGGGTCGCAGTGGCGAAAGGCCTTCGGGTGCTGCTTGCCCGCGCGCGCAAGGTTCTCCGCGGAGGGGTCGCTCAACCCCGCCACCTCGATCCCTTCCCGCTCGAGGACCAGTTTCAGGTGATGGTTAGCGATGCCACCGGTTCCAATCACCGCATATCGAAGGGGAGAATGCATGTGGGAGACTCTGGACAAGGAAGGGTCGAGGGTCAAGACGCGCAGGGAAAATACAGGCGAAACGCGCTCCCCTTGCCCGGATCACTCGTCACCCGGATTGCCCCGCGATGCGCACGAACGATCCCCAGCGTCGCCGAGAGTCCCAGCCCGCGCCCCGCGAACTTCGTGGAGTAGAAAGGGTCGAAGATCCGTGGCCGCGCCTCGGTCTCCATCCCCCGTCCGTTGTCCGCCACCTCGACGAAGACATAACGGCCTTCCGTCTGCCCATCATCAAGGACCATCCCTTGGAAATCCCCCCTTCGAAGAGACTCCACTCCCGCACTCACCGTCACCACCCCGCCCGCCGGGCCGACCGCCTCCGCCGCATTGCTCACAAGGTTGATGAGCGCTTGGCGAACCTGCGAGGAATCGACGCGGAGATGAGGCAATCCCTCCATGAGGTGATACTCGATGCGGCAGCCGGCCGGAATGATTCCCTCGAACTGGTGTGCGACCTCGACGACGACCTCCTTGAGGTCCACCTCGCCAAGGGTCACCCCGCCCTGCCCCGAATAGGCCATCATCTGTCGGCTGAGTTCCGACGCACGCATGGCCGCACGACACACGCGCTCCATATTGTTCCGCAACGGTGCGTCCTCGTGCATCTTCGACAGCGCCACCTCGGCATTGCCAAGAATCGCCATCAGCAGGTTATTGAACTCGTGAGCGACGCCCCCCGCGAGCAAACTCAAGCTTTCCAGTTGCGTCAGGCGTCGCGTCTGGGATTCCACGCGGACGCGATCCTGCTCGCCGCGGATTCGCTCGGTGATGTCCATAATGAATCCCTCAATCATCAGCGCTTCGCCCCTCTCACCGTAAATGCCCCGCCCTTGCTCCCATACCCACTTCTCGGCCCCCTGCGGGGTCACGATCCGGTAAGTCATCCGAAAGGGTTCGCGCCGCGCGATTGCCTTCTGGACGTCCGCCCAGACCGCCTCCCGATCCTCGGGATGGATGAGGTCGTTGTAGGAAAGTTTGTTATTCCGGAGGAGATCCTCCGCCGGGCAACCGGTCAGTTCCAGCACTCCCGCACTGACAAACTCCATCGTCCATTGGGAGTCGTTGCGGCAGCGGTAGGCCATGCCCTGGAGATTGTCCATGAGCGTCGCGAGACGCCGCTGGCTTTCGTGCAACGCATCCTCTGCCTGCCGTCGTCGGGTAATGTCCCGTCCCACCCCGATGTAGCCGCGCCACGCCCCCGCCCGATCAAAGAGAGGCTTGCCACTCGTCTCGATCACCACGCGGCGGCCATCCCGGTGAAGTGCCGCGTTTTCGAGCAGAACGATCGGGTGGCGCGCCGCCACGACCGGTTCCATGAGCGCGCGGACCCGCTGCGCCTCCGCGGGGGCCATGAAATCGTAGAGCGTGCGACCAATGACCTCCGAGGGCTCGCACCCAAGAATCGCCCGCACTTGCGCGCTGCTATAGGTGTACCGCAGGTCCGTCCCAATCTCCCAAATCCAGTCGCTCGTCTCCTCCACAAGAAGGCGCAGCCGCTCAAACTCCTCCGGGAGCCCCATCTCCTCGTTTTCCGTCCCCGCGTCCACCGTGATGCGTTGGCTTGTCATGGACTCACTCACGCGGTTGGCCACGGGGAGGGTCCGCGAAGATGCGGACAGAGGCGCGCTCCCCCCCAAGGATCTCGATGGCCCTCTTCAGGGCATTGCGCGTCGCGACATTCGGGTTGGTCGCCGAGCCCACAAAGATGTTCTCGCGCCCGATGACCGGGATCATCCCCGAGTTGCGTAGCACCCGCATCCCGTCGAGCATCACCCCGGAGACGATCAGGACCCGCCCGGTTTCTTTAAGGAAACGTACCAGGTCCTCCATGGCGATCATGCTCGTGGCGTCCAGGTGACGGGCGTTCTTCAGGCGCAAGATCACCACGCGGATCTCGGGATCCTTTGCCAGGATACGAATCTGCTGCTGGAAAACCTCCGCCGCACCGAAGAAAAGCTCCCCCTCCACGTGCACAATTGAGATCTGCGGATCCGCGCGCCCAGACTTGTCCGCCAGCTCGCGCAGATGCCCGCTCCCGTCGAAGGTGTACTCCACGAGCGACGGGCTGCGCACCTTGCGCAGGAAAAGGACGATGGAGGTTCCCACCCCGAGATAAATTGCAAAATCCAGGGGAGTCAACAACGCCGCCGAAAAGGTAATCAGGAAGACCATCGCGTCCGATTTCGTCGCGCGCAACGACACAAGGATCTGCCGCGGATGAATGAGCGAGGCAGCGATGCAGATGACCGCCACCGCCAGCGAACTCATCGGCACAAACCCCACAAGCGGCCCCGCCATGAGCACCCCGGCCGCGCAGAATAGCCCGCAAAACACGCTCGCGAACGACGTCGCTGCCCCGCTCGTCCAGTTCAGCGCCGAGCGCGTCAGCGACCCGGAAGCCACCGTGCCCCCCAGCCATGCGCAGGCGGTGTTTGCCAACCCCAGGCTCAGCATATCCTGGTTCCCGTTCACCGCGTCCCCGGATCGGTGCGCCAGCGTTCTCGTCATCGAAGAGCATTCCAGCACCGCCACGAAAGCCACGGCCAGCGCGGGACTCGCCAACAGGCCGAAAAGGTCGGGACTCACCCGCGGGATCGTGATCGGCCAGACGCCCAACGGGACCGGGGCCAGCGTCTCGACCCGCAGACCACACGCACTCGCCCCCCATGCCACGGCCGCGCACACCGCCAGCGCCACCGCCACAGCCGGGGCCTTCGGAATCGTGCGCCGACAGAACAACCACACCGCAAGGGCCAACGCGCCAAATAGCAACGAGAGCCCCTGCGTCCCCTTTGCCGCAAGCGCCGTCCGAAGGCAGACCTCGATCAGGCTCGCCGAACGCTCAATCTCCACCCCGAGAATGGAGCGCACCTGGTTCGCCATGATCAGGATCGCGGCGCCGGTGATGTAGCCCGTCACCACGCTGTGCGAGACATACTGGGTCAGGCTTGAGAGGCGCAAGAAGGCCCCCGCCACCAGGATCGCGCCGACCATCAGGCAAAGCACGCTCACCGCGTGCACGGGAGTGTAGCCGGAGGGCAGCGAGGCAAAGGCCGTCAGCGCCAGGATTGCGGAGGCATTCGTTGGCCCCAGGATCGTGTGACGACTGCTCCCGAAGCACCCTCCCACCACGGAAGCGATCGCCGCCCCGTAAATTCCGTACTGGACCGGCAGACCCGCGATCAGCGCGTAGGCCATCCCCTGCGGAAAGGCGACCAGGGCCACGTTGAGCGCCGCGCGCGCGTCGGCGAGAAAACGGGGGCGGTCATAGTTGCGGAGGACCCCTCGCGCCGGCAGCGGTTCGAGATCGTGACGGGCAAAGCGCTCCCGCGCCGCATCCAGCAGCGATTTCCAACCCTCGGCCGCCGGCGACTCGCCCTTCATAATTCAGACAGCAGACAATTTTCGACAGCGACTCGCAATCTCAAAGCGTCACGATTCCAGTTTCCGCTTGCGACGCGGACGCGGGCGAAGGATAGTGGACCCCGTGCGGCGACCGAGCCGCGCGTTCTCCGGGTAGGTACCGAAGCGGTCAAACGGGGCAGACTGTAAATCTGCTGGCTTTTAGCCTTCGATGGTTCGAATCCATCCCTGCCCACCATTTTCTCGCGAGAGTGTCAGGCGAGCGGCGGGGAATCCGCCAGGAGTTCGGCAACCTTCTTGCGAAGTTCTTGGACGCTGAACGGCTTTGCCATCGCGGCCGTGCCGTTGACGAACTCCGCAAGATGGTGAACCTCCGCGTCCGAGATCGCCCCGCTAATAAGAAGCAGCTTGGGGCGCGGGGCACACTTTGCTGCGTCGTTGGGATCGACCCCGAGGCAGAGGAAGAGCTGATCCCCTCGCAACAGGGGCATGTTGTAGTCGGCGATAAGCAGGTCTGGGGGGCGGACGTTGGCGATCTGGTAAGCCTGTTGAGGATTCGAGACGGCCTGGACCTCGTACTCCGGCACGGCGCGCAAGGCCTCCAGCATCACCTGCAGTACGTCTGGCTCGTCGTCCACGATGAGGATGCGCTTCTTGGTCCCGTTCATGGAGGAGGAGACGCTAACATGATCGCCCCTCCCCATTCAAGACCGTGCGCAGGAAGTCTTGTCCCGTGCTTCCCGATGCGGGAGAATGGCCGCCATGGCCCAGGGCCACCTCATCGTTTCGATCCACGACGTCTCGCCGTTCAACCTTCACCCGGTGCGCCGCCAGGTGAACGAGATGGTGCGCCTCGGAGTGAAGCACCTGAGCCTGCTCGTCATCCCCCGACACCGGGACAAGGGCCGCCTCGACCAGCACCCCTCCCTTGTCGGCTGGTTGCGCCAGTGGCAGGAGGAGGGCCACGAGATCGTCCTCCACGGCTGGCGACACGAACTCCCGAAGGGCGAAGCCAAGCTCGCCCGACAGGGCCGCCTGCGAACATGGTTCTATGAGGAGATCTACACGGCGCGCGAGGCCGAGTTCTTCGCGCTCGACCGAGAGTCTGCCTTTCACCTCGCCAACCAGGGGGTCGCCGCCCTCGCGGCGCACGGGCTCGTTGCACGGGGGTTCGTCGCTCCCGCATGGCTGCTCAATCCACAGGTCGAAGAGGCCCTCCGCGGGGCCGGCTTCCTCTATACCACCACCCGTACCGAGATCGTCCACCTCCCGAGCGGAACGCGCGTGCCCACAACCTCCTGCGTCTGGAGCACGCGGGCGATGTGGCGGCGCGGCGCCTCGCTCGTGTGGAACGCCCTCCTTGCTCGACGTTCACGGAAGACGGAACCGATGCGCGTCGGCCTCCACCCGACCGACCTCGATTCCCCCAAAGTCTGGAAACAGGTTCGTCAAATCGTCGCCGTTTCTCTGGAATCTCGACAACCCACCACGTACGGGGAATGGGTCTCCGCTCGCTTCGAGCAACCACGACAGTCTTAATCTGGCCATGCTCCAGTCCGCCCTGCGACTCAAGGAAAGCTGCCCCATCTCCTACTGGGACGCCTGCATCCTGGCCGCCGTGCAAGCGACCAAGTGACGGAAACTTCTCATCGAGGACCTCCGCCACGGCCAGGACTATGGCGGCGTCCGTTTGGTCAATCCCTTTCTCAGTTCCTGATCCGTCCCCGCGGCGGTTTCTTCTCGGAAACTTCATTCGCCCGCTCAAAGCACTCGATCGTGCTCTCCGAATCGTTCCATGCAGGGTCGAGACGCACATCCTTGGGCCCGGCCAGTTCGCCCGGCGCGGAAACGGTGGACGGGTCTTCCATGCGGCGGAACTCCCACCCGCACTTTCCGCGGTGGTTGTGCTCGTGGTGGATGACGAAGCCCGCCTTCTTCATCACGGGGCCGATCCATCCGATACAGTGGTCGCAGTAGTCGCGAGAGAACGCAATCCCGTTGCGGAGGAGAAAACCCTTCGACGGGCACTCATGCATGTCGATCCGCGCGACCCCGGCCCCCTCGGTAAACGTGTAGCCGGCAGCCTCCTCCGCCAAGGTGTGGGCCCAGTACTCCTTCATGCCGGCAAAACCCTTTTCCACGATCAGGGCCGCCGCGTGGCGCTGGCTATCCCCGCCGATGGCCTCCTCCCAGTACTGGCGCACGAGCGGCTCGCCCCCCTCGCGGTGCAACCAATCGAAGGTCCAGTCGTAATGCCCACAGAAATCGTAGGTTCCTAGCACGTGGCCTCCCGGATCTTGGAAAGGTCCTGCGGGGGCAGCGAGGGGTCGGCCCTCCAGAACACCTGGCGGCACGACCCGTTGCCCCCCTCCACGCGAGCCGTAAAACCGGCCTTCGCGGCCATCGCCTCACCGATAAACCAACAATGCTGGCAAAAGCACGGCACGATTTCCCGTCTCCCGCGCCGTAGGTGCGCGATCGCGGGGCAGGTCTTCACCGTGAGGACCACCTCGTCCTTCCCCTGCCCCACCTCGACCTCGGCACCGGGCTCCGCCCGAAAAAAGTCGCGCCAGTACTCCGCGACCGCGGGAAGCCCACCCGCGCGCCACCCCGCCGAGACCGGAGCGAAGTAGGATACCCCAAGCCCCGTCCAGTAACGTCGAAGCGCCTCCTGCCCCAGTTTCTCGAAAATGAATCGGAACGTGGCGTTGATCGCAAAGTAGAAGTCCGCCGCGCCGACCGGTTTGGTATCTGTGTAGGGAAGTTTCACTTCAAAGGGTCCGTCGCCCCGCGAGCGTAGCGTGGGCGTGGGTGATCGCCACCGCGAGCGCATCGGCGGCGTCCGGGGGAGGCATCTCCGTGAGACCGAGCAGGGCGCGGACCATGAAGCCCACCTGGCTCTTTGCGGCCCCGCCCACCCCAACCACCCCCTGCTTCACCCGCTTCGGCGCATACTCGACGATTTCGAGGTTCGCCTCAGCGACGGCCACCAGCGCCGCCCCGCGCGCCTGGCCCATGACGAGCGCGGTGCGCGCATTCTTCGCGAAGAAAAGCGCCTCGACGGCCGCCTCCTGCGGGCGGTGCGCGGCGATCGCCGCCGCGATGCCCCGGTAGATCTCCCGCAGGCATCCCGTGACGGGAAGCGAGGGTGGGTTGTGGATCACTCCCCAGGCAATCCCCGCGAGACGGTTCCCCTCCGCAGAGAGGACTCCCCACCCCGTGCCGCGCAACGAGGGATCAATGCCGAGGATCAGCATGGGAGGACCCGGGTTGTTGAGTTCAACGGTTCACGGTTCAACGGTTGCCGATTTGTTGAGGATTTTCCATCCGTGAATCTCTCAACCGTGAACTGTTGAACCTCTGAACCGTGAACCTGGGCCGTTTCCATGAAGAGCAACCAGACCGACCCCGTGCATGGGCTTCGCTCAGGCCGCAGCCGGTGGCATGGCGGGTGGGGCCGGTCGATCGAAGCTGAGGTAGGTCTGGCGCTTCAGGCCATTTTCGTAATCGTCGAGGAGGCGCATCCCCTCGCTTGGCTTGAGGCGGTCCTCCTTGATCGCCTGGTCCACCTGGGCCTTCACCTTTCGGGCGAGCTCGTTGGAGTCGTACTGCGTCATCGCGAGCACCTGGCCAATCGTGGACCCCTCGATCACCTCCTCAATGTACCAGCCACTCTCCTCATCGGCGTCAAGGAAGACGTGGACCTCGTTCACCCGTCCGAAGAGATTGTGGAGATCTCCCATGATGTCCTGGTAGGCGCCCACCATGAAGATCCCGACATAGTAAGGCGCGCCGTTGGTCGGATGGAGCGGGAGCGTCTCCCGGATATCCTGGAGATCGATGAACTTCGAGATCTTCCCCTCGGAATCGCAGGTGATATCCACGAGGATCCCGTTCCGCGTCGGCTGCTCATCAAGCCGGTGGAGCGGGACAATCGGGAAGAGCTGGCCCAACGCCCAGTGGTCGAGGAGCGACTGGAAAACCGAGAAGTTCCCCAGGTACTGGTCGCACACCTGGTTCTCCAACTCGCGGATCTCCTCGGGAACGACTCGTGCCCCTTGAAAAAGAGCCACAACCTGTGTCGCAATCTGCCAGAAGAGCTTTTCCACCTTCGCCTTTGACTTCAGCGGCATCAGGCCGAGATCGAACATCGACTGGACCTCCTCCTTGAGGGCCTGGGAATCGTGGAGCGACTCGCGCCGGTTGCGCTTGTTCAGGCCATCGCGCACCTCGATGAGTTGCTGGACAATGCGGTGGTCGTCCTTCTCCGCGACGATCGGAGTGGAGGTCCCGTCCTTCTGGATCGAGCCGAAGAGGTCCACCACGAGCACCGAGTGATGGGCCACCACGGCGCGGCCGCTCTCGCTGATGAGGTTCGGGTGGGGCACCTTCTCGTCGTCGCAGATCTCCATCACGCTGAAGACCACATCGGCGGTGTACTCCTGGAGCGAATAGTTCGTGGAGCTGTCGAAGGAGGAACGGCTTCCATCGTAATCCACGCCGAGGCCGCCCCCAACGTCGAAGTACTCGATCGCCCAGCCGAGTTGGTGGAGCTTGGCGTAGTAGCGGGCGGCCTCGCGCACGGCGCGCTTCACGATCGCAATATCAGGAATCTGGGATCCGATGTGGAAGTGGAGGAGCTTGAGACACGGCTCCATCTTCTCGCGCTTGAGAATCTCCATCGCCTCGAGCAGGTCGGTCGTCGAGAGGCCGAACTTGGCGTTCTCCCCGCCCGATTGGGCCCACTTGCCGCCCCCCTTGGCGAGAAGGCGCACGCGCACGCCGAGCATCGGCTCCACACCCACCTCGCGGGCGACCTGGATGATGAGGGCCACCTCCTCGAGTTTTTCGATCACGAGGATCACCTTCTTTCCAAGACGACGCCCGAGGAGCGCCGCACGGACGAACTCCGGGTCCTTGTAGCCGTTGCAGATAATGAGGCTCTCGGGATCCTGATGGATGGCAAGCGCCGCAAAAAGCTCCGGCTTGCTGCCCACCTCCAATCCGTAGTGGTACGGTTTCCCCGCATCGGTCACCTCCTCCACCACCTCGCGGAGCTGGTTCACCTTGATCGGGAAGACGCCAAAGTACGTCCCTTTAAAACCGTTCTCCGCGATCGCGGCCTTGAACGCCTCGTTCACCGATTCCACACGGTGACGGAGCAGGTCCTGGAAGCGAATGAGGATCGGAAGCCCCATCCCACGCCGCAGCGCCTCGCCGAGCACCTCCATCACCTCGATCGTGGCCCCCTTCGACTGGAGCGGTGCCACCGTCACCGCCCCCTTCTCGTTCACCGAGAAATAGTCCGCGCCCCAGTTCTCGATGTTGTAGAGGCCCAGGGCGTCCTGGACCGACCACGTCGCGCCGTTTTTTGCCGTCATCTCAAGGTTGGGGATGCCACTGGTAACCCCGGTTGAAACAAATCCCCCGCCCCGCTGCAAGCCCTCATTCCAAATATTCTTGGCCCTGCGCTGCCAGAGAAGCCACGGATGAAACATGGATGGCAGAAAAGAATGCCAGGTCCGCTACACGGACCTGACATGCCTCAGGGGCAAAACATTCCCATCCTCTCGCGGAGGGCGCGCCGATTCCGTGTAACGGAATCGGTGCACTTCCCAATCCGTGGTCATCCGTGTTTCATCCGTGGCCTCTGATGCGCGCCGGGTTGGCGCTTGCCCGGGCCGCTGCGTCGTGCGAGAAGAGCGGGGCACCCCTCCCCCCGATGGTGAAACACGCCTCCCCCATCAACGGCCAGACCCGGATCGTCGCCGTCCTCGGCCACCCGATCGCGCACACCGCCTCGCCGGCGATGCACAACGCCGCGTTCGATGCGCTCGGGATGAACTGGCGGTACATCGCCCTCGACGTCGACCCCGCACGCCTCGGTCCCGTTCTCCGCGGGCTCGCCCTCTGCGGGCTCGCGGGGGTGAACCTCACCGTGCCGCACAAGCTCATCGCCTTTCGCGAAGCCGATCGCCTCGACACGACCGCGAAGGACGCGCAGGCCGCGAACACGCTCGCCTTCAGCCTCCGCGCGGGAAAACCTTTCCTCCACGGCCACAGCACCGATGGGCATGGGATCCTCGCCGCGCTCCGCGAGGAGTTTGGCTTCCGTCCCGCGGGGCGGAGCATCGCGATCCTCGGCTGCGGCGGCGCCGGGCAGAGCGCGGCGATCCAGTTCGCCCTCGCCGGTGCGAAGCGGCTCGTCCTCCTAAATCGCACCCGCGCAAAGGCGGCGACCATCGCCCGTCGTATCCGCGCCCTGCGCCCGCGCGTGGAATGCCTCCTCGCCCCCGCGCCCTGCGACCTCCTCGTCCAGGCGACCAGCCTCGGGCTGAAGTCCTCGGACCCCTGCCCGCTCGACGCCGCCCTTCTTGCTGCGGTAAAGCCGTGTGCCTTCCTCGAGATGATCTACCGCCCGGCCGAGACCCCGGCGATACACCTCGCACGCCGCCGTGGCTGCCGCGTCGCCAACGGCCTCTCGATGCTCCTCCACCAGGGGGCACGCTCCTTCGAAATCTGGACCGGGCGCAAGGCCCCCATCGAAATCATGCGCCGCGCCCTCCACCGCGAGGTGTATGGACGCTGAACCGAATCTGCTCAGGTTGGCAGGTTCACGGTTCACGGTTCAACGGTTGCTTGGAAAATTCGAATCCCGGGTAGGGCCGGACCGACGGCCCGACCGCATCAACTTTTCAGCTTCTCCATGCCTTTTCCAACCGCTGAACCGTTGAACCGCTGAACCGTGAACCCAATTCTTTGGCCATGACCTCTGCTCTCGACGCCCTCCCCCCGTGGTTCTGGACCGCCCTCGCCGGCGTGCTCGGCGCGGTGGTCGGGAGCTTCCTCAACGTCTGCATCCACCGAATGCCCCGGGACGAGTCCATCGTCCACCCCCGCTCCCGCTGTCCGGGCTGCGGGAAGATGATCGCATGGTTCGACAACCTTCCCATCCTGAGTTGGATCCTCCTCGGCGGAAAGTGCCGCAACTGTGGAGTGCGGATCTCCCCCCGCTACGCGATCGTCGAACTCGGCACGGCGCTGCTCTTCGTCGCGATCTGGCGCACCTTCGCGCCCGCGGAGGCGCTCGCCTACACAGTCTTCGCCTGCCTGCTCATCGCGGCCACCTTCATTGATTTCGAGCACTTCATCATCCCGGACCGCATCACCCTCGGCAGCATCTTTGCCGGCATCCTGTTTTCCGGCTTCATCCCCTCGCTCCAGAATGCCGACCGCCATGGCGCCGGGGCCCTCTGGTCGCTCGCCGGCGCGGCGGCGGGCTACGCCACGCTCTGGATCGTCGTCGAGATCGGAAAAAAGATCTTCGGGGTAAAGCGGGTGGATCTTCCCAAACCCACCGAGATCTTCCTCACCCCCGAGAGCCTCCGCGTCGGAGACGAAGTTGAAAAATGGGAGGAAATCTTCTCACGCGAGTCCGACATGCTGCGCTTCAAGGCCATCGGCGTGCGCCTCGGGGACCGCTCCTGGGACGAGGCCCTCGTCCGGGTGAACTGGAAGGAAGTGAAGGTCGGCGAAGAGGTTTTCCCTCTTGAAACCCTCGGGGAACTCATGGCGGTGACGATGCGCCTGGAGATTCCCCGCGAGGCGATGGGGCAGGGCGACGTGAAGTTCCTCGCCGGCATCGGGGCCTTCCTCGGGCCGCAGGCGATCTTTTTCGTGATCCTCGCCTCCTCGATCCTCGGATCGGTGATCGGCATCGTGATGATGCAACTCGCCCGACGGGGATGGGGGTTCAAGATCCCCTACGGCCCCTACCTCGCCGCCGCCGCCCTCCTCTGGATCTTCTACGGCTCGGGCTGGTGGACCCTCTACTTCCGCGGCCTCGGCTGGTGACGAAGGCCACCCCTTCCGTGAAGAGCTTTTCGCCCGTACCCCCCGTCACTCAGGATCATCTGTAGACTTCTCTTCGGTGGCCAACTCGCAGCACGAGGACTTGTTCGCCGAGGATGGCAAAAATGACACGGTAGTCGCCAACCCGCAGTTTTCTTAGCCCGGCAAACTGCCCCCGCAGGACGGGATATGCATCGGGGCGCATGGCGAGGTCTTTTTCGATCTTGTCGAGCACCCGTCGTGTCTCGATCTTGTCGAGTTTGGCAAGATCCTTCTCCACGCTCCTCTTGTAGGCGATCTCAAAGGCCAAGGGATTTCCTCATGTCGCGACCGGACACGACCGGGTCCCTCAGATCGCGAAGCCGGTCAAGGGCGATCTGGACATCGGCAAAATCCTCGATGTAGGACTCCAACGCCTTCTGGACATGAAAAGACCTGGGCCGCTCCGTTTCGTCCGCGATGTGATCGAGCTCTCTGGCCAGAACGTCTGGCAAACGAATGGATACGGCGGTGCTCATGGAATTTCTCTGTGCTGTGATACAGAGTATGCATTGTAGACGTTAATGTCAATTCCCGTTCCTTCCGCAAACCTACCCATGTTTCCCGCTTCTGCCCTCTCCCTTGGGACGACCTCAATCCTGCGTCAGCGACAGGTCGTCGAAGAGCACGGCGCTGGGGTACTCCAGCAGGAAGATCCTCACTTCCACGAAGGCAGCGCCCTCGGGGATGACCTGCTTTCCCCGCGTAAACTTCGGCGGAACGACGATCTCGAAGGGGCGCCAGCCGGTCCCCTTCGCCATCGGCACGTAGAGGAAGTTGCCCTTCCCGGACGGTCCCGCGGAAAGCGACTCCCGATTCGCGTCGTACCACGCGAGCCCGACATAGTACGGGTTCCGCGGCATCACGGGATCGTGACTGTTCACCCATCCCGAAAATCGGAGCGATTCCCCGGGGTTGATGCGGATCAAATCGGAGAAAAGCCCGCACCCCCGCCCCTCGATCTTCAGGCACTTCGTCCCCTTCCCCTCCACCCGCGCCCCGTCCACGAGGGAAACACCGGCCGTCGAGAAATCAGACGCTTTCCAACCGTGCGGCAGCCCGCCCTCGGCCACCGTGGGCATGGGCCTTTCGAGATCACCGTTTTCGAGAAGGTTCGTCACGGCCCCGCGCGCCGACGCCGTCACGAGAAGAAAAACGGCCGCGGCAAGGAGTGAAGTTGTCCCCATGGCCCTGGCAAGCACGGCAGGGTCGGGCCGCCGGTCCGACCACGGCGCAGCCGGCTTGCCCCGCGCCTCGCGGGGCGGCTGCGCCCCGCCTCGCACACTTCGTTGAGTCACCCCCATGGTCCAACTTCCTCCCACGGCCTCTGAAAAAGCAAGCCCCGGGCATCACGATTTCATCCTTCTCCTCCATGCGAATCGCGGGATTCTCATTCCCGTCTGCGTTTTGAAGTTCTCCCCGTTCCACCCCGGATTTTCTTGTCGCACGAGCCTCCGTCTGTGCATCCTGATGTTTAATCTCCCATGAAATCCATCGCCAACAAGAAGTCTCCCGCCCTGAAGCTCCGTCCCCGACCGAAGATGGGCCTCGGCGCCGCCCTCCTCGGCGCGGAGGAACGCCGCCTTGTCCTCGACGTCCTCAAGCGCGGTGAGCTCTTTCGCTACTACGGCCGCAACGCAAAACGCCCACCCCCCATGGCCGCACGCTTCGAGAAGGAGTTCCGCACCAAGATGGGCGCGAAGTACGCCCTCGGCGTCACCAGCGGAACCGCCGCCCTCGAGGTCGCCCTCGGCGCCCTCGGTGTCGGACCCGGCGACGAGGTGATCGTCCCGGCATGGAGTTGGATCTCCTGCTTCACCTCGGTGGTCCGCGTCGGGGGCCGCCCCGTCCTCGCCGAGGTGGACGACACCTTCAACCTCAACCCCTCCGAGATCTCCCGCCTCGCCACCCCCCGCACGAAAGCCGTGATCGTGGTCCACTATCAGGGTGTCGCCGCGGACATGAACCCCATCCTCGCCGCCGCGAAGAAGGCCGGGGTCGCCGTCCTCGAAGACTGCGCGGAAAGCCCGGGCGCCCTCTACCGCGGCAAACGCGTCGGTTCGATTGGCGACATCGGGATCTTCAGTTTCCAGTTCCAGAAGAGTATGACCAGCGGCGAGGGCGGCGCCGTCATCACCCGCGACGCCCGCCTCTACGAGCGCGCCGTGCGGATGCACGATATCGGCAACTACCGCCCCTACCACGTGGCGCTCAAGCCCCCGACCGAGTCTTCATTCTGCGGGAGCCAGTACCGCATGAGCGAGATCACCGCCGCGATTGCGCTCGCCCAGCTCCGCAAGCTCGATCGTATCCGCAACCACTGCCGCCGCCTGCAGGCGCGGATCATGAAGGGAATCGGCGGCCTTCCGGGACTCACCTTCCGCCGCATCCCCGACCCGACGGGCGACTCGGGCTTCGAGATTTACGCGTTTCTCAAGAATGCCGAGTTAGCCGTCGAGTTCAAGAAGCGCCTCAGCTCCCTCAACGTGAACTGCGCGAAGATGACCGGCACCTACCCGCACTACGCCCAGGGCTACTGCACCGGCGCCCGTGCCCACGCCCCCTCCGCCTCCCCTTTCGCGGGGATCAGGCCGTGGCCAGCCCACGGCTACCGCAAGGAAGACTTCCCGAAGACCGAGGACCTTATTCACCGCCACATCGCCCTTCCGCTCGGTGTCCTCTACACGACCAACGACGCCGACCACATCGTCCGCTCCGTACGCAAAATCCACGCCGAACTCTGCCGGTGACGGTCGATTGTCGAGCCCTTAATCCAACGGGTTTTTGAGAGTGGAGCGGGTGAAGGGAATCGAACCGTGAGGAAAAGTTCCCGGGCAGGGAGTGGCGCTACCCCTCATTCACGTCCTTGCGCGGTCGCTGGAGGATGCGAGGTATCCCCGCTCTTTTCATGTGGGAGAGAAGCTCCTCACAACGATGGAGGAAAACCGTCAAGGGAAGCGTGGTCGCGCATTGAGCCGATCACACATCCGGCCGCTATCAACATCGGCAACGCCATGGCCACATAAACCCATCGCGACGGCAGGAGAGCCAGAAGGCCGTTCATCAGGGGCGGGGCCAAGATGCAACCCAGCGCGCCGACGGCAATCGCCAGGCCCACAAGGCTCGCGTTGTGATGGGGGGCCCTCGACGAGGTAAGCGCCACGAGCAGCGGCCAGCTACCCGAAAACACCAGGCCGGAAAGGGCGAAGATGACCAGGCTCGCCCTCCATCCCCCCGCGAAGCCTTGGAGGACCAGGGTGATCCCGGAGAACCCGAGGAGCACGGCGACCGTCTTCTCGTAGGAATGGTGCTCGGGCAGGAACGCGCAGGCGACCCGCCCGACGAGCATCGCGCCCCAGAAGGCCGAGATGCTGTAGATGGCCCAGTTCTCCGGCGCGGCATGGGCCTGACGAAGGTAGAGGTTCGCGTACATCGCCACCGCAGACTCCGAGAGGACATAGAGGAAAAGCGCGAGGCAACACGAGAGGAACGACCACGTGCGCGCATCGGGCAGCAACCTCTTTAGGGTCACCTGCTCATGCGGGAGTGGCGAGGGCAGGCGGCACCCGAGGAACAGGAACCAGAGCCCTCCCCCCACGGTCCCGACCCCGAGGAAAAGCCACCGCCAGTCCATGCCCCGGGGAAGCAACAGCCCCGCAGCCCAGGGGCCGAGGACTGCGCCGGCCGTGTAGAGTACCTGCGACACGTTCATGAACAACTTCCGCCGCGTGGGGAACAGTTCGCAGAGCAGCGCCGAACTCATGCCCTCGAAAACACCTCCCGCGGCGCCCCACAGGACCGCTGCGGCGCATCCTTGAGCAAGGCTTCTCGCGGTCCCCCACAAGCCCGCCCCAACGACAAACAGCGCGCAGGCGCCAAGAAAGATGCCCCGTTTCCCCCAGCGGTCAGAGAGGAACCCGGCGAACGCGGCGACGAGCACGAACGCGGCGAACTGCGCCGAGGAGACGGTGGCGAGGGTCTGGGGGGTGACGCCCAGGTCGGTCGAGGCCCGCAGGAGCACCGCCGGCAGCAGGTTCGTCGACAGCGCGAAAACGAACAGCGACACCAGCGCCGCTGCTGCCGGCAGGATCGTTCGTGGGAAACTGTCGCGTTGCGGGTCGGGAGTTATGTGAGAGTTCGGTTGATCTTCGGGCTGAACGGAGCCGCGCCCTTATCGCCGATGCGGTGGCCGGTCTCGATCCGTGCCCCGTGGTACTCGGGGTGCCTTGCGAGGGATCGATAGGCGGCATGCTGCTCGCTCGGAACGAAGCTGCCCCCGGTGGTCCATAGGATGTGGGTTGCGGCAGAAGGCGCGGACGGCAGGTTCCTGGCCTTGAGAAAGGCCCTGCCTTCCTCGGTGCCATACAGCATTTTGAGTCCCCCGCAGGCCGACGACGAAGAAGGTTCCACTTCCATGCCCTCGGTCTCATGAAGAGCCAGGAGATCACGATACATCTCCTGGTCGGTCAAGGTGACGCACCCACTCAGCAAGGGCTCCATCAGGTTACCCACGAAACGGGACGGGCAGGAAACCGCGAGCCCGTCGGCGTCGGTCTTCAACGTGAGCCCAAACTCGTACACGCTGACCGCGGAGTGCCGTCCCGTGATGAGCCCGAGGGCCATGCAGGGCGCCTGCACGGGCTCGATGAAGATCCCGTGTGCGAAGTCCCCGAAGACCTGGCGCGCGGCAAACGTGATCCCGCCCGGTGCCCCCCCCACTCCGCACGGCAGGTAAAGGAACAGGGGGTGCTTGCCATCCACCCGAACCCCGGCTTCCGCCAGTTGGTCGCGCAGCCGCAGCAGGGCAACGCTGTACCCAAGGAACAGTTCCACCGAGTTCTCGTCGTCAATGAAATGGATCCGCGGGTTCTCGGCGGCGATACGGCGGGCCTCGACGCAGGCCGCGGTGTAGTCGGAGGCATACTCGACCACATTGACGCCACGACGGCGAAGCCGCTCCTTCTTCCAGTCCTTGGCCTCCCGGGACATGTGCACCGTGACGCGGAAGCCCAGGGCCGAACCCATGATGCCGATGCTCAACCCGAGATTCCCGGTGCTGCCGACCGAAAGCTCGTATCCCCCGAACAACTCACGGAACTTCGGCTTCAACATCTGGCGGTAGTCCGCCCCCTCATCCATGAGCCCGGACTCGATCGCCACCCGCTCGGCGAAGTGGAGTACGGCGTAGATTCCGCCACGGGCCTTGATCGAACCAGCGACGGGAAGCGCGTGGTCCGCCTTCACGTACAGGGGAAACGATCCCTCGATCCCATCGTTGGCGGCCAGCCAGGAGGCCAGTCGAGGGCAGGGCACCAGCGGCGACTCGATGATCCCCCCGCTCTCTTTCAACTCAGGGAAACACTCGGCCAACAGCGGCGCAAACCGCCGCAGGCGCTCCTCGGCAGCCAGCATGTCATCGCGCGTCAACGACAGCGATCCGAGGCACTCCTTGGCCGGCTTCCATCCGGGGTTCGCCCAAAAGAGGGGGCGGGCATGCCGGATCTGTTCAAGCGCTACGGATGGCATCATAGGATCCGGACTCATCGGGGACGAGGGAGACATGGCCTCGCTCAACCCACTCGCACCGGGCCGGAGGCCTCGAAACCAAGGGCATCCCGTCGGCTTCGGAACAGAACGGCGTCCCCGGGAGGAATCTCGCACGTTCCCCGGAGCGCGCGGCCGGTCCACAGGTCGCGCGCGGGAAACGGCAAACGGACCGCTCGCGGGAATGGCGTCCAGTTCAACCACCCCTCGTAAACCCCATCGTCACGTTCCAGCACGAGGTGGTCAGCTGGCAGCACATTGATGCGGCCGGAAGCGATTCCGTTCACGGTGCGACGCACCGGCTTGAAGAAGCGCACGGCCGTTTGGATGAGGTCGCGCGCCTCCGTCGAGGGGTGGGTGAGGTCGCCGCCGATCTCGCACACGGCGCCGGAGAGCAGCGCCATCGTCGCCCACAGACGGTTCTGCCCGGCCGTGTTCTTCACACACCACCCGAAGGAGTCGGGGTCGCCGAGCAGGCAGTCGTGGCGGTAAAACGGGCTGGCGACCGTGAGGCAGTTGGCCGACTGGCGCACCTCGGCGAAGGAACCGTCGCCGATGTCCATCCCCATGCGCGTGGCGTCCGCGTACTGCCCGACGAAGGGGTTGCCCCCGCCGTTGGTCACCACCGCGACGAGCACGAAGCCGCCCTTGGGAACAAACTCGCGCAGGTCCTGGAGGAACATGTTTCGCAGCTCGATCGCCGTGCGATCGCGGTTGCGGTAGCGGACCTCGGGCACCTCGAAGGGCATGCTCCAGAAGTCGAGTTTGAGCCCCTCGTAGCCCCACTCACGAAAAATCGTGTGCCAGGCATTTCGCGTGTACTCGCGCACCTCGGGAAGCGAGTAATCGAGGTACGCCGAGCGGACGCCAAATCCGTTCGGGGACGTCGTTTGCAGGAGCCATTCCGGCCGCGCCTTCGCCAGCGCCGACTCCTTGTGGATGCGGGGGGTCGCCCACAGGGCCGGGCGCGAGCCGACCCTGCGGATCGCATCGGCCATGCCTTTCATCCCCCGTGGGAAAAGCTTCGGGTCATGCGGCGGCGTGCCATCGTCGTGGAAGATTTCCAGGCAGGAGGAGAACCAGTCCTTCATGCCCCCGCGGCGCGAGCACCCGCGCTGGTAACCGTCGTCAATCATCACGAAGTGCGGTTTTCCGCGGACCAGCCTCGCCAGCGCACGCGCGTTGGCGGACACCATGCCGTGCGTGATGTCGCAGAAGGAGCGCGGGCGGTAGTTGTAGTTCCAGGTGCCCCACAGCACGGCGCGGCGAAGAATGGAGTTCGCGCCGACGAAGGAGATCCGCCGACGCAGGAGCCGATAATAGTGCTCCACCGCGTCGTCCAACCCGCCCCGGGTGAAGATCGTCACCCATCGTTCCGTGCCCACTTCCTGCCCGGTCCCCACGCGGATCGCGGGAACGCCGCTGAAGCGCTCCGTGGCGATCACCCGCGCATGTCGGCCCCGCCGACGCAGGCTCCAATGGGGCTTGCAACGCTCCTGGCTCAGCGTGGCGATCAGCACCGTGCCGCGCTCGGGATGGGTGAAGAAGATGCCCGGAAAAGGCCAGTCCTCGGACATGCCAAAGTCGCCTTCCACGCCAGGAACCGGCGCGAACAATCCCCCGGTCGCGATCGAGTACCCGCCGAAGTAGCGTTCCCGCTTGTACAACTCGTGGTGCGCCACCCGCCACCCATCGCCCTCCAGTTTCAACATGCCGTCGAACATCCGGAGATCGGTGACGGCGCAAGGAACGGGACTCGCGTTGCGGATCGTCTTCCAGAACTCCACGGCATTCCCGGAAAGTCGCCGGGTGTGGAACCGGGAGGAAACAGGCCTCCCGCGTGAATCGCGGATCGCCTCGATGCCTGCGGAAAGCGACCAGCCGGTCGATGTTCGCAGGACCAGGCGCCTTCCCGTCGTCGTGCAGTGAAGTGGAGTTGTGGGCATAACCTTGGCTTGTCTTTTTATGATTACGTTTTCATCCCTTGCAGCCGAGCGAGGTGAAAACAAGGTCGTTCTGGATTCCATCGGCGAGGGAAAGCCCGGCGAACCCGGTCGACTGGACGGCGAACTCGCCGTAGGACTCCTCGGGATCGGAGCAAATGCCGCTCATCCGGGCCTTGAGCGGGTGACTGAGGTAGCGCAGTCCCCGTTCGACCTTCTCGCGCAACACGGCGTTCTCCTCCACGTGGTTCAGGTAGTAGAGGAGCGCGTGGAGGATGCCGTTGGACTTGGCCAGTTCCCATCCCGGCCGAAGGCCCAGGCGCGACATCGGCAGCCCGCAGCCGCTGGCTTCCCAATCCGGAGGGTAGGAGGTCACCTGAAAGTTGAACCATGAGTTGCGCCACTGCGAAAGCAGTCCCGCTTCGCCGAAGATCCACTCCTTGAGGCGCTTCGCGATCACGGTGCGCACCTCCTCATTGCGGGAGACGTGGTGCGTCCAGATCATCCCTTCGAGCAGGTAGAAGCTGTGCCCGTAGTCGTTGAGGGCCGTCTTGCGCGGCAGCGGATAGCAGTCGAAGTTGATCGGCCGCCCGTCCGGGAGCCAGTGGTCGCACTGGAACTTCATCGCGCGTTCGGCGTTCTCGACGAACTCGCGCTCATCCGTGGCCAGGGTATAGGCAGACAGGGCAGCGCAAACGGTGCCGATGGAGCAGGTGTACGGGCTATTGATCTTGTGCCCGACCCAGATGCCGTTTCCGTATCCCCCTTCGGGCAGCGCCCAAACCGGCACCCACTCATCGAGCCATTTGCGCGCTGCCGCGAGGTAGCGCGCGCGCCGCTCTCCCTCCGCCGCGCCGGCGGCCTGGAGCACCCCGGTGACGTTCGATCCGTTGTCGGCCAGGTTGACCTTGCCGGTGCGCAGGATCTCATGAAACTGCCGCTTCGTGAGAGAGGGCGTCGGCTGGCGGCGACGGTTGGAGGTGAAGGCCCCGTTGGGCAACTGCTCGGACAGGTACGCATCCACGTAGCGGAAGGCCGTATCCAAAAACCGGGGCTGCTTCAGCCGCTTGCCGGCAAGGGCGAGGGTCCGGATCGGGTAGAACACCATGTACCACTCCCCGCAGCGTTCGAGGTCCGCGAGTTGAGCGACCAACCAGTCCCCGTACGCGCCGAGCGCCTCTTCCGGGGACAACTGTCGATATGGGATATTCATGTTCCTCCTTGTTATGGGTGCGAGGGCAAACCGGCGGTGGCGCACAAGCGCCCGAGTCGCTGCTCGCATTCGAGCATCGAACGGCCGGTGTGGTAGCTCACCTTCCACGGGTTGCCGATATTGGAATCGAGAGGGCGGCCTTCGCGGTCCACGAGCGTGCGCCACTCCCCCACCTCCGGGAGGATCATGTGCTCCTGCACGAACTCCCAGACCGCCTCGAACGCCTTCAGGTATCGCGGGTCCTTGAAGACCTCGTACCCATCGAGAAAACCCACGAGCACCTCGGCGTGCTGCCAAAACTCCTTCTCCGTCACGAGGACCTTCCCATCGGCCCGCAGACCGTCGCGGTAGATGCCCCCGTGCTCCCAGTCCACGCCGTGGGCGACGGCATGGTCGAGCAGCCGCTTCAGGACCGGGCGATACGGCATCAGGTCGGCCCCGGCTACGTCGAGCGCCCGGCGCATGAGCCAGGCCAGTTCCACGTTGTGCCCGTAGGAGGTGGTCTCGGTGGGCTGGGCGGGTCGCTCGCCGAATCGCTCCGCGTTCCACGTGCGCTTGATGGCGATGGCGGGAATCGTTTGCCATGCCAGGTCGAACTGGTTGAGCCCGCAGCCGGAAGCCGGGTCGATCATCCGGGTGCGGATCAGTTCCACCAACTCGATCAGCTTGCGACGGTGCAGGGGGTTGCGCGACGCCTCGTAAAGCACCGTGAAGGATTCCATCAGGTGCATGTGGGTATCGAGGCCCTTCCGGTCGCCGCCGGCGAAACCGGAAGCCTCGGGCGTCCAATCCACATTCAGGTTCTCGTAGTAGCCGCCGTGCAGCGTGTCGGCGGCATGCACCTGCAGGAGGTCGAAGGTCCGCGCGGCATGATCGAGGGCGCGGCGGTCGCCGGTGGCCAGATAATGCTCCGACAGGGCGTAGATCGCGAAGCTCTGGCCATAGACGATCTTGCCGTCATCGAGGCGCGAGCCGTCGCGCCGGACCTTCCAGAACCAGCCCCCGTGCTCGGCATCCCAGAAATGCTTCAGCATGAACTCACACCCGGCCCTCGCCAGTTCCCCGCAGGATGGGGCATCCGGGCGATGGCGCTTCAGGGTGGAGAACCACCAGAGCAGGCGGCACTGGGTGTTGAGATACTTTTCCGGCGTCCCCAACGATCGGCCCCGCTCGTCGAAGTTGGTGAGATACCCCCCGCATTCGCGATCGAGTGCGCGCTCAGCCCAAAATGGGATGATGCCATCGTTCAATCGGTTCACGACTGAGCGGTGAAGCTCGGCAAGGTCACCGCTCGACGCGCGACGTTCGCGCGGATTCGCCTTTCCAAGATCCTTCGGAGGCATCGGGTTGTTCTCCATTTCAGGGACG
>CAZZBZ010000011.1:0-6048 GCA_964653025.1 uncultured Verrucomicrobiota bacterium | reverse complement strand
CGGGGATTGAGAATGGCCGCCATGGTCCCGACCCGCCGGGTGTCGGTCGCGCGGAGGCCGTACTCGGACGTGCGCAGCGCGCCCCCCATGAAGACCCGCGAGTTTCGATGCTTCATGCGCCCGTCCAGCGTGGTCGAGCAGGAGGCGTGAAACTCGCGCGCGCCGGTGCCCGCCACGATCTTGGGCAGGTTGCGCTCGGTGACCCCTCCCCCGGGCATGATGATGATGCGCTCACCGGCCCGCTTCACCAGTTGGGCCAGGAGGTCCAGCCCCTCAAGGACGCTGGCTTCCTGTCCCGACGTGAGGATCCGCTCAACCCCGAGGGAGATCACCGCTTCGAGTGCCTCGAACGGGTCGCGGGTGACGTCGAAGATGCGATGGAACGTCACGCTCATCGGGCGCGCCAGCTTGACCAGGGCGCCGGTGCGCTCCATGTCCACGCTCCCGTCCTCCTTCAGGACCCCGAAGACCACGCCGTCCGCCCCCGCGTCCTTGGAAAACTCCACGTCGCGCTTCATCACCTCGAACTCCGCGTCGGAGTAGCAGGAATCCCCGCCCCTTGGGCGGACGAGTACGTTCAATTGGATTTTTAGTCGCTGGCGGGCAACCAGGATCGTGCCCGGGCTGGGGGTGATCCCCCCCTCGAAGAGGGCACCGCAGAGTTCCACGCGGTCCGCCCCGCCCTGCTGGGCCGCGAGCGCGCCTTCGATGGAATCGACGCAGGTCTCGAGGAGGATTCGTTTCGTTTCGGTCTTGGATTTGGTTGTCGTCATAAAGCGTTTCTCTTATGCGCGGCGGGCGGGAACGCGGAAGCGCACCACCGTTTCCCGCCGTGAAAGGCGCCACGAAAGCCGCGCGCGCGCCGGGCCGCCAAGTGCGTCCTGACGGTAAGGGTTCCAGGCCGAGATTGGCCAGGAAAACCGGGCTCCCGCGGGAGGGAGGATCTCCACCCCGCGGGCAATGAGGCTTCCCCACCCCTTGGGGATCTCCAGTTCGAGCAGTTTCCGTGAACTGGCACGGACCGTGAGTTCGCTGCCAAGCCGCAGGAGGTCTCCCTCGCGGAGCACGAGGATGACCGCGGCCTCCAGCGGAACGCGGGCGTTGTCGATCCGCCAGGCGAGCGCGGCCTCTCGCCCTCGAAGCGAGAGGCGGACCCGCACCGTCGCGCCCCGGAGGTGGTACTCGGCCTCCGCGGAATGCAACCCTCGGCGAACGATCCGAGCCCGCGTGGGAGTGTAGGCGCGGGTGCCGCCCACCTCGCGGATCGAGGAGAAGAGCGGGTCATGCTTGCTGCTGCCCCCGCCGACGAGCAGCCCGCAACCCGGGCTCCAGAGGTCCACGAAGTTCTGGTTGTCGAGACACCAGCGGCTCTCGGTTTCCGGATTGAGCTGCGTGGAAAGCAGGCCGTGCCAACGGGGGCCTTCCACGCGCGCCAACGTCTCCAGCCTCGGGCGTGGGAGGGAGTGGACTGCGTCGGGCCGGGTGCGATGGATGGCCTCCACAAATACCGAGAAGAACGCGGCGGTTTGCGCGGTGTTGTCGCGGGGAGGCTCGCGGCGCAACCAGCGCTCGCCTGCCCGCACGCTCTCGATGCAGAACCGCGCGCCCTGCTCGAAGGCGAGGAACTCCGACGCGAGGAAAAGCGCGGGGTGGTCGTGGTACATCATCCGGCAGTCGGCCACGCACGAGGCGCTCATGTCCGGGAAGGTGAAGCGGCGGTACGCCCCAAGGAACCTCCCGAGGGCCGCGCGTGCGGCGGGATCCCCCGACGCGTCGGCGTAGACGGAGACGGCCTGCGCAGTGACCATCCCGTAGACCCCCACCATCCCGCCCCCCTCGGGCCAGAAACCGTCGGCGTCCTGCGAGGGGAGGACGAGCGTGCGAAAAAACCGTTCCCCGAAACGCGTCCACTCCGGACGTTCCCATCTCCGCCCCCCCTCGTGGAACAGCGCCGCCCACCACGCGGCGTGGTTGCCGGGAAATCGCCGGGCGCCCCGCGCGAACTGCGGCGCGAAACGGGACCGAAAATCGCGAAACGTCACCTCCAGGGAACCCTTCACCACCCGGGCCAGTTCCCCTCGGAACGACGGGCTACCCAGCGACCGCGCTTCGATGATTCCCAGGGACCGCTGGAGGAAGAAGATCATCCAATCGCTGTGCGTGCGTCCCCAGCGTTGCCCGCGCGACCAGTGTGGCTGCTTGAAATCCCGCCCGGTGATCCCGAGAACATAGCGGAGGTTCCGGAGCGCAAGGAGGCGGTAGGCCGCCTTGCGGGACGGGGAAAGAGCCGACGGCACGATCCCTTCGGAGAGCAGGAGCAGCGGATAGTGCGCAAACTGGTTGTAATGCGATGGCCCCCCGGCGTCCGGGTAGAGTTGGAGGTCGAGGTTCATGCTCCCCGACCGATCGTAGTGCGGCGCCAGGAGCCCCATCCATTTCGCAAGCAGCCCCGCGGCGGCATGCCGCAGACCGACGTGTGAAGGGTTGCCTCTCATGCCCGGTGGAGTTCGACCCAATGGCTCAGGGAGTCACCCACGATCTGGACCAGCGCCCCCGTGAGGCGGTCTCCCCTCAGCTTCAGGTCGAGTTGCACGTGGTGGTACGGGTGATAGGGCCGACGGCACACGTCGTCGGTCTCGATGTGCCCGGCCATTTTACCGGAGATCCAGCCGTCCGTACACGTTAGGTCATTAACCAGCGTCGCCAGTTGCTCTGCCAGCCGCGCGTGGACGTCGCCCGATGGCTTGAAGGACAGCGCGAAGGGGAGGTCCCCCTGATACGTGTGCACCTTCCCGCGCCAGTCGCCGAGGAGTTCCGTGATCGGCCGCTCGCTTCGGGATGCGCCCACGGGCAACGCGGCCCGTTTCCGGTCAAACTCCGCCAGTTGGTCGGCGTAACCCGGTAAAAGCGCCGAGAGGATGTCCCTCTCGATCACGTACGGGAGCGGACAGAAGGCGTTGGCCATGGCGACCACGACGAGGTCCTCCTTTGGCAATAGAAGGAGCTTGGCGGAGACGCCGCCCATTCCCCCGCCGTGGCTGATCCTGGAATCGAGCTCATCATCGTCGATGACCCAGCCAATGCCGTAGCCGGACCCGGGCCTGAGATTGTGGTCTGACGGGTTGGGGGGTCCCATGACGGTGACACGCGCATGCATGCGCGTGAGGGAGTGCTCGCTCAGAACCGGCGGCGTGCCCGGGCATTGCCCCAGATGGAACATCCCGAAGCGCAGCAGGTCATGAGCGCTGCAGCAGACCGAAGAAGCCCCGCGGTGGTCCACGTCGTACCAGGGGAGCGGCTGCCGGTCCTCCCCGTAGCGCCTGGCCATGGACTCGTCATGCTCGGGCCCGTCCTCCACCGAACTCCGCGTCATTCCCAGCGGCAGGAAGATCTCCTGCTTCAGGAACTCGGCATAGCTCATCCCGGATTGCCGCTCGATGAGGTGGTCCAACACCCCGTAACCCAGGTTGGAATATCGGTATCGCTCCCCCGGGACCGTCACCACGTTGCCGTACCGTCGAATCGTGTCAGGCATGACGGGCTTCTTAGAAATCTCCGCACCCGTGAAGGAATGCATATGGAGGGGCAGGCCGGCCCTGTGGCTGGCCACCCTCTGAAGGGTGACGTTCGCGGGGTCACCGATCCAGGTCTTGAGTTGGCATTCGCGATCCAGGAAGTCGTTCACCGGACGATCGAGGTCGAGCTTCCCCTGCTCCACCAGTTTCATGATCGCCGTCGCCGTGATCGGCTTGGAGACGGAGGCCATGCCATACGGGGTGTGCGGCGTGGCGGGAATTTTCCTCTCGATGTCGACCCATCCCCAGGCCTCCTCCCAGATCACCTCACCCCGACGGGCCACCGCGACGGCCATGGACGGGATTCCCGAACTCGCCATCTCCTTCTGAATGCGCTGCCTGACCGCCGCAAATATGTCGCCGCTCATCGGGTCTCGCGCCTCCCTTTCGCGTTTCTCCCGGTCAACGCCTTGAGATCGGCCACCGCCCGTTCCACCAACCGGTCGCCCGCGTCCCCCGACACGAAGCTGCACTGTGACGCCCCGTAGCCGCCCTCCTTCACCGCCTGCGCCGTGGGGATGTACACGATATACGGCGAACCCCGTCCGCAGTAGGCAACGCCCAGCATGAAGGTGTTCGGCACCGGCGATTGCTCCCTCAAGTTGAGTTGATGCTGGATGAACGGTTCCCCCGGGATCGTGACGAGGGCGAGGTCGCGGTTGAGCGTCGCCGTCATCACGCACACCTCGCTCGACTTGTCGCCGTTCCGGTGCGGGACCTTGACGAGGCTCTCGCGAACCTGGAGGCGCGCCTCCGCCACCGGGGCAGGAAGGGCCCGGGCGAGGCGCAGAGCCCCCTCCCCGAGATCCACGCCGGCTTTTCGGACCATCTCGAATCCCTCGTCGCCCCGCAGGCTGATCTCGTAGGGATCCAGGTCACCCAGTGCCCCCTGCAGGAAAACGGCCATGCAGGATCCCCCGAGTTCCCGCTCGACATGATCCACCATCGCACCGGGGAAATCCCGGGAGACCTTCCCCGCCCCCATGACGATCACGGGATGGCACGCGTAATGGACCATGAACACTCGGGGCTTTCCTTCTTCGTCTTCGATCCGAACCACGCCCACCGTCGGATCGATCGGCTGGGTGGGAATCCGCTCGGGGTTTGACCACAACATGGTCACCGTCCCGTCCGGATTCACCCGCCGCCGGTTGTGGGCCATGAAGGGGCTGTCGAAACGTCCCTGCCCTGCAGTAATCCGGGCGGGAAACACCCCCTCCATCGCTTCGCCAATGGCGGCGATGATCTTTGCCTCCGTCGCCGCATACCAGGGGTCCTCGGAGAAGCCGGGCCAGTTGAGCGTCTCGCCGGGGTCCGCCTGAGCGTAGGTCCACCCCCACTCGTTGCCCTTCGGGCACATCCCGCGCGGAACGACCCCCGCGTGTGTGTGCGTGCAGCAAAGGGTCACGTGATCCACGCCCCATTTCCGCTTCGCCTCGGCAACCACCCGTTCGGAGGAGAAAATGATCAGGTCGAGGGAAACGATCGCGAGGGAAACCTCCTTGTTCCTCAGCACCACGACGCGCGCGTAGAGCGGATCATGGACGTTGTCCGCTGACTTCCGTCCATCCAGCGCGGAGTCCCCGGCCAAGATGAAGGATTCCCCTTTCGCGGAGACGAGTGCGCACGCGCGGTCCGGGGTGATCTCCACGTTCGCCACGCCGGCGTAAAGGGCATGCGTCTCCGCCCGCGAAGAACCCAAAACCACGGGCGTGGAAACCGGTCGAGATCGTGGACTCACCGAATGGAATTTATTCTTCCTCAAAGGGTTACCTGGGCCTGGCAGCGTATTGAAAAGCGTTTTTGGACGCTGCGTGAGGGCACGCGGCCTACATCGCAATGTGTCATTTTCAAATGTGTGTCACTAGATGATCGGCCCGCTGCCTGCAGCGAGCGCGCTTTTAACAGCCTGCTAGTGTCCCGAACGAGAAGTTCTTTCTCGAACTCGGCCGCCGACACGGCGGCCCTCCAAGACCCGTTCGAACCTGTTTCTATGGAGGGCCCGCGTGTCGCGGGCCGTCTGGTGCAGGAAGTCCATTTTGAAAGAATTCACCGACTCAGGACACTACGGCAGGAGCTCGATGCAGATGTCCCGGGCATCCAGCGTGTTGGTTTCGTTGATCTGGAGTCGCAGCTGGGGCTGGAGCTTCAAGGCCCCCGACGGGACGTCGACCACCTTCTCGATCGCAGCCCACTCGGTCTCAAGAGGAAGCGACAATCCCTCGTACTTGGTCGTGCCGTCCGCCATGATAAAGGCCAGCGCGTACCACGCGCCCGAGTGCGGGCGGGAAACCGCAACATCGGTTCGATACCGCAGTGAGACCTTGACCTGTTGGGCCCCCTCGAGCGGGGTCGGCGCGTAGATCAGACCGGCGATTCCGGATTCCTTGCTGCCTTCCAGGCGCACGAACTTCATGCCCTTTTCCTCAAGCACCTTGGCCCCCCGCAGGATCCATGGGCCTCCCAGGTTCTT
>CAZZBZ010000010.1:0-63035 GCA_964653025.1 uncultured Verrucomicrobiota bacterium | reverse complement strand
CACGAACCCCATCACTACCTCATTCCACAAATTGCAGAACTTGACGCACACAACTGCACGGGAGAGAGAAATTAACCGCGAGCCCAACAATTTTGTCGCACACCCATGTCACAAAGACCCCGGCTCCTTGCTTGCCGCTCCGCAGGGGAAACGGTCATGATCCCGGCAACCATGCGCGACCCAGCCGACCACTACACGGGTGCCGAGGGACGGGCGTATCACCACGGGAAGCGCGGGCTCCCGGAAGAGGCCGTGCCCTGGGTCTCGCGCCACCGGGCGCGCAAGCTCCAGCGGCACGTGAATCCAGACGACGTCGTGGTCGAGTTCGGGATGGGCTGGGGATGGAATCTCATGGAGTTGCGCGCGGGGCGACGCATCGGCGTGGACCTCGATGAGGAACTCCTCGCCTCAGCGCGGGCGCGCGGCATCGAAACTCATGCGAGCACCGCCGGGTTGCCGGACGGCTTTGCGGATGTCGTGCTGGGCTATCACGTACTGGAACATGTGCTCCAACCCGCGACGGTTCTGGGTGAACTGGCACGCATCCTCAAGCCGCGGGGAAAACTTCTTCTGGTCGCACCTTTCGAAAAGGAACGCCGTTACCGGCGCTACTTCCCCACGGAACCCAACCACCACCTCTACTCGTGGAACGTCCAGTCCCTGGGAAACCTGGTGCGCGAGTGCGGCTTCACGATCACGGAAATCGGGCCGGGAAAGTACGGGTATGACCGTCTCGCCGCCTCCCTCGCGACGCGATCGCACACCGGCGAGACCGGCTTCCGTTTCCTGCGTTCAGCGATGGTCTTGATCCGTCCGCTCAAGGAAATCGTCCTCCTCGCCCAGAAGCTTGGATGACGGAAGGTTGGCGTTTTCTCTCACGCCTTTGACGGGCGCTCGAACTTGAGCGCCGGGGCTGTCCGTCGAAAGATGCGTGGGATTCGGCCCTGCAGCAGACAACGTCAGCCTCATCGCACGCGGTACCGTGCACGGGATTCGCAAACATGAAAGCCGATCTGACGGCGAGGCGGATCTGGCGGCGCCATGAGCTGACGGATCGCCTCGAACACTCCCTTGAACTTCGCATCGTATCGGCTTTCCAACTGCCCAACTTTTCGCGCAAGGGCTTCGACCGACAATGCCATCCGTCGGAGTCGAACGAAAGCAGCGATAATCTGGACGCTCATTCGGATCGCGCGGGGACTGTTCAATACGTTCGCCGCCATCAGGGCTCCGTGTTCGGTAAAAGCGAAAGGCTGAAAGCGGAGGTTGCGTCGGGATGCGGTCACAATCTGTGACCGCATGGTGGGCAAACGTGAGATGACAACCTGCGACCTCAGGTTGGCGCATTCTCGAGCCGTGAGCCGAAACATGAAGATCTCCGGGAAGCGCTCCTGGTTGCGCTTGACCGCCTGGTTCAGCGCCTTCGTGGGGACCCCGTAGAGACGAGCCAGATCGGAGTCCAGCATCACCCGCATCCCGCGAACGAGAAAGATGCGCTCCTCGACCCTCGCGATGCGATACTCTCCCGTTACGATCCCCGCGAGCGCGGTGCCCATGTTGCTTCTCTATCACCTCCCCTCGAGGACTGGCAAGCCCAAGCACTACTTGGCCTTGTGATTTCGGAGGGCGGACCCACCTCCCCCTCTGCCTCCACCCGTCCTTCTCGCCGAAAATCCTCCGCAGCAGGCGCTCAGGAATCGGACTCCAAAAAACCTGCGCGCAAGTGCGGATTTGGGGCCTACGCCTGCGGCTTCACGAGGAGGCCGACGAGGCCGCCGGCGACGGCGGCCTCCACGGTGGTTCCGAGGAACCACGTCCATGCGAGGCTCGCGGGGATCGGCATCACGCACCACGTCCCAAAGCCCATCCCGAGCCCGATCGTCGCGCCGAAGAGCAGGCCATAGAGCAGGCCGCGGCGGAGGGACTTTCGGTCCACGAGGGCCGCATACATCGCCACGAAGAGGACGGCGTGGAGCAGCGTCATGAGGATCATCATCGCCCGCTTCATCTCTTCGGGCAGGCGCCACAGGTTCGCAGTGGCCACGTACGTGTCGCGCAGGATCATGCCGTGGAGGACGAGGTCGAGGACCGACCACGTGACGAAGACGGCGAGGACGGCCCAGAGGGATCGTTTAATCATGGTTTTTTTCTTTCTTTACGGCTTGGGGTTTGGGGTTTCCGCTCCCTCGGATGTGAGGAGGCGGGTGCGCTTGTCGGCGATGGGGAGGAGGATGCGGAAGGTGGTGCCGCGGCCGGGCTCGCTGCTCACCTCGATGAGCCCCCCGTGCTCGCGGACGACGCGCTGGACGATCATCAACCCGAGCCCGGTCCCCTCGGCCTTGGTCGTGAAGTAGGGTTCGAACATCCGCTGGAGGAGATCGGGCGGGATGCCGCCGCCGGTGTCGCGCACCGTCACCGCGATGCGGTCGGCGACCGCTTCCGTGCGGATGCGAAGGATGCCGCCGCTTGTCATCGCCTGGAGGCCGTTGCGGATGAGGTTGAAGAAGACCTGCTTCATCTGCCCCCGGTCGGCAAGGAGGCGCGGGAGATCGCGGCCAAGATCCTGCTCGACGAGCACCCCCTTCTTGTCGAGTTCGGGCTGGAGGACCTCGAGAACCTCCTTGAGGAGATCGTTGGCGGGGCAGGGCTCGAGAACGGGGCGCGTCGGGCGCACGGCGCCGAGGAACTGGTGGATGATCTGGTCGAGGCGGCCGACCTCGTCGGCACAGGTACGGACGTGCTGGCCAATCTTCTCGCGGTCGCAGCCTCCCTGCAGGCGCACCTCGCGCTCGATGAGTTGGAGGTGGATGTTCAGCGAGTTGAGCGGATTACCGACCTCGTGGGCGACGCCCGCGGCGAGGGTGGTGATCGCCCCGAGGCGTTCCTGCTCGGCCGTCATCGCCGCGCGGCGGTGTTCCTCGGTGACATCCCGTGCGATGAGGAGGAGTTCGCCCCCATGTGGGTTTCCGGGGGCGAGATGCGTGACGCAGACCTGGAGCACGCGGCGTCGCGGCCAGGCAATCTCGACGTCGCGGTGGAGGCTGTGGCGCGGGCTGTCGGCAACGGTGTCGGTGTCGGTGGCGCGCCAAAACTCGGCAGGGAGGCTGGTCTCGATGGAGTCGCCGGGGGCGAAGTGCTCATCGAGGCCCAGGAGATCGCGTGCGGCGCGGTTGAAGAAGAGGGCGTGGCGTTCGGGTCCAAGGACAACGACTCCTTCCTCGAGGGCGTTGAAGACCGTCTCGAGAAAGCCCTTTTCACGGACGAGCTGGGCAAGGATGGGCGCGACGCTCTTCGGGTCGATCCGATCCATCCGGTCGAGAATTTTTCCGAGGAAGTTGGATTTCACGGTCTTTATCCTTCGGAAGAAGAAGCCACGGATCCCGCAGTCGCGGGACGGATGATCACGGATGGAGATGCGCCGCCCCGACTACATCGGGGCGGCGCGTTCACCGAGGGAGGAAACCGGTGTTTTGTTCCAGGAGCACGCCAGGTCCGTGCAGCGGACCTGGCATTCTGCCTCTGCCATCCGTGTTTCATCCGTGGCTTGCGGCAAAAGGGATCACATCCAGCCGCGGCGTCGGACATAGATGATCGTGAGGATGGTGGAGACCACCGTGAGGATCACGGCGGAGAAGTAGCCCCAGCGGTGAACCAGCTCCGGCATGTGCTGGAAGTTCATGCCGTACCAGGAGCCGACGACCATGGCCGGAGTGGTGATCACGGTGATCAGGGTCAGGACCTTGACGATCTCGGCGGTGCGGTTCGAGGAGATGCTCAGGTAGAGCTGCATCGTGCCATTGAGCGCGTCGCGAAACTGCTCGGCCATCTCGTTGTAGCGGATGAGGTGATCGCAGATGTCGCGGTAGTAGGGGACGAGCTGGGTACGAACCATCTTGAACTCGCCACGGGCGAAGCGGGTGAGCACCTCTCGCTGGGGACGAATGATCTGGCCGAGGAGAAGCACCTCCTTCTTGAGTTGGAGAATGCGGTTCATCAGGCGCTCGGTGGCGCCGCCCTCGAGGACGAGGGACTCGATCTCGTTGACGTCGTCCCCAAACTCGTGGAGCACGGGGAGGTAGTTGTCCACGAGGGCGTCGAGGATGGAGTGGGCGATGCGATCGCTACCGCGGGCAACCTGGGCGCGCTTGGAGCAGCGGTCGAGCGCGGCCTGGATACTCTTGAGGGGCTCGCGGTGCCAGGTGACGAGGTAGTTTTTACCGAGGAAGAGGTTGAGTTCGGCGGTGCGGAAGTGCTCGTCCTTGCGGTCGAAGTCCACCGCGTGGATTACGCAGAAGAGGTAATCGTCGTACGGCTCCACCTTGGGGAGCATACTGAAAGTAACGCAATCCTCGATGGCAAGGGGGTGGAACTGGAAGATTCCCTCGAGGACCTGGCGAGTTTCCTCGGGGGTGGGGTCTTCGAGATCCACCCAGACGTGGATGCCCTCGTCCTTGAGGAACACGGGGATTGTGTCGAGGTCCATGTCCCTCTCGACGAGCTTCCCCTCTGCGAATACGAACGAGTGTACCATCCTGCTTTGCTTTTAGGGGATGCGCACGGAGTTGGCAAAGGGGAAAGAGCACCGAAGAAGGATGTAGCTGATAGGTCGCAGGCTGTAGTGGGAGTGGACGGGGACAGCAACTGCGAACGAGGGACAGGGAAAAACCATGAGCGAGGACCATCTCCTCGCCGGTGTGAAGCGGTCTTCCTCCAACAACTCCAAGCTACCACCGATCAGCGATCCGCTTCTTCAGGGCGGAATCGCGAGCACCTGGCCCGACTTGATCTGGGCGGGGTCCTTGATGGAGGGGTTGGCCGACATGATGTCGCGCCAGCGGGTGCGGTTGCCGTAGACCTTCTCGGCAATCGTCTGAATGCCCTCACCGCGCTGGACGGTGTAGCTGCGCGGTTTGGCAGGGGTGGCGGAACTTGGTTTCGCAGGGGCGGGGGCGACCGCGGTGGACGGGCGCACGGGCGGCGAGGCGGCGGGCTTCGCGGGCTCGGGGCGAGAGCGAACGCGGACCATCTCGCGCTTGAGGTCCTCGACCTGGCGGTAGAGGGCGGCGTTTTCGGTGCGCAGCTTGACCAGTTCGGGAGAGTTCTGGTTCCCGGCATTCGGGACCTCGGCGGCGAGGCGCAGGAGGGTGTTATTGAGGCAACTTTTGACGAGGTCGGTCTTCCGGGAATCGGCACCGGGAGAGTTGAGATAGCGTTGGTAGTTGTAGGCCGCGTTGAGACAGTCGTTGAGGTTGCGGTCGTAGATGAGGGCGGCCTGGAAGTACGCGTCGGCATGCGAGGCGTCCACGCGGAGCACGTCCTCGTAGGCGGCGGCGGCACCGACGAAGTCGCGCATCTCGAGAAGCTTGCGGGCACGCTCGAGGGCGCGGTCCGCCTGCCGGGCCTTGTCGCCACCGAGGTCGAGGCGGTCGCAGCCCGCGAGGAGGGGCAGGAGCAACGCCAACAGCGTGGCGACGGCCCGGGTCATGGTGTCAGTGGCGGTGCGGTCCGCCCCCGCAGCAACCCCCGCAAGATCTGCTGCGGGCCATGCCGCATGCGGGGGGCGGGGAGGAGGCCCCGGTGGAGGACTTCACGGAGGAGGCGAAGACCGAGAGCTTGCGCCCGGTCTTCTTCGCCCCGCATTGTGGGCAGGCGGGTTTGCGGGCGGTGGAGGAGCGAACAAGTTCCTCGAACTCGTGGCCGCACTCCGCGCAGGCAAATTCGTAAATCGGCATGGGGGCAGCCTAGCACCGATGCGCACCGGGAGCCAAGCGGTCAGTTCCCGAAACCCCTTTTGCGGGCACATTGCGGTCCTGTCGGGTTTTGTAAATACCCAGCTTTGCGCGGGCACGACGGGCGCGGCTACAGTCCCGACTCTTCCCCCTTATCAGACCGCCTTGAACTCGGTGAGGGCGCGCATGTACTGGGCGCGCTCAAAAACCCCCGGGTTGGGGCAGTTCTTCTGGCTGAGGGAGCCCTGCATTTCCCGGATGGAGGGGTATTCGTGGATTTCCATCCAGGTGCGCAACCCCTGCTCGACGACGCGGAGATGGTCGATGCCGCGCATGAGGAGCGCGGAGCAGAGCATGGTGACGTTGGCACCCGCCATGATCATCTTGATCGCGTCGGTAGCCTGGTGAATGCCGCTGGTGGCGGCAAGGTCGCCTCGGAGGCGGCCGTGGAGGATGGCGATCCAACGCATCGGCAGGCGCATGGCCTGCGGGGTGCTGAGGAGCACATGGGGGCGGACCTCGATGGACTCGAGGTCGATGTCTGGTTGGTAGAAGCGGTTGAAGAGCACGAGTGCACCGGCCCCGGCGTCGTCGAGGCGCTTGGCCATCGCGGCCATGTTGCTGAAGAACGGGCTGAGCTTCACGGCGACGGGGATGGTGACCGTGGATTTCACAGCGCCGAGGATGTCGAGGTAGGTCTGCTCGACCTTCGCGGACTCCAGAGTGAGGTCGGCGGGGATGTAGTAGACGTTGAGCTCGATGGCGTCGGCCCCGGCATCCTGCATCTGGCGGGCGCATTTGGTCCAGTCGCCCGCGCTGGCGCCGTTGATGCTGGCGATCACGGGGATCCCTACGGCCTTCTTCGCGCGGCGGATGTGTTCGAGATACTCCTCGGGGCCGAGGCGGTACTCGCCGGGCTCGGGGAAGAACGAGAGCGCCTCAGGAAAACTCTCAGTGCCCTGGGTGAGGTGGTGGTGGAGTTCGAGGCGCTCATGGCGGAGTTGTTCCTCGAAGAGCGAGTGGAGCACGATCGCCCCGGCCCCGGCGTCCTCCATCCGTCGGATGTTGTCGAGATCGTCGGAGAGGGGAGATGCGGCGACAACAAGGGGGTTGCGAAGGGTGAGACCGAGGTAGCGGGTGGTCAGGTCGAGATTCATAGGTTCCTCCGTGAGGGGGGTCAGGCGTTACTTTGAGGGAGGAGTGGTTGCACCGGACACCTGGGCGCTGTCGCCGGCGGCCGACGGGTTGCGGGAGCTGAGGTGCTCGTAAAGGCGCCAGCGTTCCTCGACGTCGCGCTGGGCTTCCTCGAAGAGCTGCTTGGCAACGGCGGGGCGGCTCTTGGTCAGCATCTTGAAGCGGTTCTCCATGAGGAGGTTCTTCTCGATGGGCATCTTCGCGGCCTTGGAGTCGAGAGTGAGGGGAATCTCACCGGCGCGCGCGCGATCGGGGTGGTAGCGGTAGAGGAGCCAGCGGCCGGAGTCCACGGCGGCCTTCTGGTGCTGCATGGCGGCTCCCATGTTGTTGATGCCGTGGGCGATGCAATGGCTGTAGGCAATGAGGAGGGAAGGCCCCTCGTACGCCTCGGCTTCGAGGAATGCCTTGAGGGTGTGCTCATCGCGCGCGCCCATGGCGACGCTGGCCACGTAGATGTTGCCGTAGGTCATCGCGATGAGGCCGAGGTCCTTCTTGCGGGAGGGCTTGCCGCCGGCGGCGAACTTGGCGATCGCGGCGCGCGGGGTGGACTTGGAGGCCTGGCCGCCGGTGTTCGAGTAAACCTCGGTGTCGAGGACAAGGACGTTCACGTTGTGGCCGCTGGCCAGGACGTGGTCGAGCCCGCCGAAGCCGATATCGTAGGCCCAGCCATCGCCACCGATGATCCAGACGCTTTTTTTCACGAGGTAGTCTGCGAGGTGTTCGAGTTGGCGGGCCGGGTCGCCCTGGATCCCGGGGAGCTTCTCGCGGAGGAGGGAGACGCGCACGCGCTGCTCGTGGAGGTCGGCTGCGTCGGCCTGCTTGGCGTTGAGGATCGCAGAGACGAGGTCGTCGCCAATCTTTCCCGCGAAGCCTTTGAGGAGTTCGCGGGCGAACTCGGTCTGCTTGTCGATCGAGACGCGGTAGCCGAGGCCGAACTCCGCGTTGTCCTCGAAGAGCGAGTTGGACCAGGCGGGGCCGCGGCCGGCGGCATCCTTGAGCCACGGGGTGGTGGGGAGGTTGCCCCCATAAATAGAGGAGCAGCCGGTGGCGTTGGCGACCACCATGCGGTCCCCAAAGAGCTGGGAGATCAGCTTCAGGTACGGGGTCTCGCCACAGCCGGCGCAGGCGCTGGAGAATGCGAAGAGCGGCTCCTGCAGTTGCTGCTGGCGGATGCTGCCCACCTTGATGCGGCGGCGGTCCACGAGAGGGAGCTTCAAGAAGAAGTCCCAGTTCGCGCGCTCGGCATCGTGGTGCTGGGTGATCGGGCGCATGTTGATTGCCTTGGTCTTTGCCTCGGAGCGGCTGCGCGCGGGGCAGATGTCCACGCAGATGCCGCAGCCGGTGCAGCCGTCGGGAGCCACCTGGATGGTGAACTTCCATCCCTTGAAGTCCGGGTCGCGGGCATCGCAGGCCTTGAAGGTGGAGGGGGCGCCGCCGAGCGCGGCGGGCTCGTAACTCTTGCCGCGGATCACGCCGTGCGGGCAAACCATGGAGCACTTGCCGCACTGGATGCAAAGGTCCTGCTCCCAGATCGGGATTTCATGGGCCAGGGTGCGCACCTCCATCTGGGCTGTCCCGGTGGGGAAGGTTCCGTCCACGGGCATCGCGCTCACGGGCAGGGAGTCGCCGAGTCCGCGGACCATCGCGCCGAGGACATTGCGCACAAAGTCGGGGGCATCTGCCACGAGCGGGTCGGAATCGGGGATCGTGCTGGTGATCTTGCCGGGCAACTTCACCTCGAAGAGGCGGGCCAGGGTGTTGTCCACGGCCTTGAGATTCATCGCGACGATCTCGTCGCCCTTCTTGCCGTAGGTCTCACGGATGGAGTCCTTGATGGCGGCGATGGCCTCCTCGCGGGGCAGCACGCCGGAGATGGCAAAAAAGCAGACCTGCATCACGGTGTTGATGCGGTTGCCCATGCCGCTTTCGTGCGCCACGGCGTAGGCATCGATCACGTAGAATTTCGCCTTCTTGGACACGATCCCCTCCTGGACGGAGCGGGGGAGCTTGTCCCAGACCTGGTCGGCGGGATGGATCGTGTTCAGGAGGAAGGTGCCGCCCGGCAGGAGGGCCTTCAGCATGTCGTACTGGCCGAGGAAGGTGGGCTGGTGGCACGCCACGAAGTGAGCCCGGTCCACGAGGTAGCTCGATCGAATCGGCTTCGGGCCGAAGCGCAGGTGGGAAATCGTCACCGCCCCCGCCTTGCGAGAGTCGTAGACGAAGTAGCCCTGCGCGAAGTTCGGCGTGTTCTCGCCGATGATGATGATCGAGTTCTTGTTCGCTCCCACGGTGCCATCGGAGCCGAGCCCGTAGAAGAGGCTGCGGCGAACCTCGTCCGGCTCGACGGAGAAGTTGGCGTCGTAGTCGAGGCTCGTCTTGGACACGTCGTCATGGATCCCGACGACAAAATGGGTGCGGGGGCGGGACTTTCCGAGTTCGTCAAAGACCGCCTTGACCATCGCGGGGGTGAACTCCTTCGAGGAGAGGCCATAGCGGCCGCCGACGACGGTCGGGGGCTGGCGGAAGGAGGTGTGTCCGGCGGCGACCCCTTCGTGGAGCGCGGCGAGGACATCGAGGTAAAGGGGATCGCCGATGGCGCCCGGCTCCTTCGTGCGGTCGAGGACGGCGAGGGAGCGGACGGAGGCGGGGAGGGCGGCACAGAAACGCTTTATGTCGAACGGGCGATAGAGGCGGACCTTGAGGATGCCGAGCTTCGCCCCTTTCGCGTTGAGGGCGTCCACGGTTTCCATGGCGGTCTCGGCGCCGGAGCCCATGAGGACGATCACGCGGTCAGCATCGGGGGCACCGTGGTACTCGAAGAGGCGGTACTGGCGGCCGACGACCTTGGCGAAGAGGTCCATCGCCTTCTGGGTGGCGTCGGGGCAGGCGTCGTAGAAGGGGTTGCAGGCCTCGCGCGCCTGGAAAAAGACATCCGGGTTCTGGGCAGTGCCACGGAGAACGGGGTGGTCGGAAGAGAGGCCACGCTGGCGATGGGCGAGGATCAGTTTTGGGGCAAGCATCGCGCGCATCTCCTCGTCGGAGATGGTCAGGACCTTCGCGAGCTCGTGCGAGGTGCGGAAGCCGTCAAAAAAGTGGATGAAGGGCACGCGCGCCTCGAGGGTTGCAGCCTGGGAGATGAGGGCGAAATCCATCGCCTCCTGCACGGAGTTCGAGGAGAGAAGGGCCCAGCCCGTGGAGCGGATGGACATCACATCCCCGTGGTCGCCGAAGATGGAGAGCGCCTGGGCGGCGACGGTGCGCGCGGCGACGTGGATGACGGCCGAGGTGAGCTCGCCGGCGATCTTGTACATGTTCGGGATCATGAGCAGCAGGCCCTGCGACGAGGTGAAGGTGGTCGTCAACGATCCCGTCTGGAGGGCGCCGTGGACCGCCCCGGCGGCGCCGCCCTCGCTCTGCATTTCCACCACGCGGGGGACGGTGCCCCAGATATTCTTTTTTCCCGCGGCCATGTAGGCGTCGCAGGTCTCGCTCATGGGCGAGGAGGGGGTGATCGGATAGATGGCGATGACCTCGTTGGTGCGGTAGGCGATGTCCCCGACAGCCTCGTTGCCGTCGATCGTGATGTGGTGATTTTCCTTCTTCATGCAGAAGTTTAAGTAGCAGCTTGGATGATAATGTTAAAGGAGTTTTTAGGCTTTCTCATGACGTCTTTTCGCGTCCCGGGGGCACCCGCGACCCCTGCGGCGAGAGATGAATCGAGCTACTGGAGATGACGGGGTCTTCGTCGGCGAACGTGCGGAACTGGGCCGCCCACGGCGAATTTACGCACCTTTCGATGGCATGACGGGCGGTCTGGCGCGGGACTGCCATGCGCCACCGTCGGTGAATTGCTTCCAGCCCCAGGTCAGCCAGCGGATGAGGGAGTGGGAGAGCCATAGCGCCCAGAGGAGCATGAGGATCCGGTAGAACCAGGCGGAAACCGAGAAGATCCCCGGCTGGGGAAGGAGTGTCGGCGCCTGCGCCGAGTACCAGTTTAGCGTGAAGCGCGAGGAGCCGTTGCCACGGATGAACATCTCCGGGTTGCCCAGCAGCCCCTGGTAGACGACCACGAGCAGGATTCCGAGTGAGAGCGCAGTCCCAAGGACGAGGAGGACCTGGACGAGGTTGAAGCTCCGCGCGGGTTGCCGCACGGCGGCCTCGCTCCCTCGCCAGGCGAGGAGGAAGAGCCAGCCAACGACGAGGAGCGCGCCGGCGAGGTGGACTTGGGTGAGGCCGACCATGAGGAGCGCCCATTGCAAGCGGGTGAGCGGAGAGCGCGGAAGTCGGCCAAGCGCCCACGCGGCGAGGAGCGCGCAGATGAGCATACTCCAGAACCGCACGGCCGGTCCTTGTAACGGCCCGCGCGCCCAGAGAATCCAGCGGTTCGCGGGCGGTTGGACCACGGAGCGAATATTGGAACTTTCCACGGGCAACTCGAGCCTCCCGAGCGTCGCCCACGGATGCAGGTTCTTCGCCTCCTTCCATGCGATCTGGAGATCCTGTCGGCCGGGTTGGACGGGGATGATGAGTTTCTCGCCTTCGCGGCGGACGGGGATCTTCGCCCCTCCCCGCTGGACGGAAGTGACCTCCGCCGACGGGTTGAGCTTCAGGACGAGGTCGTCGCCGACGCTGCACTGGAGACCGAGGCCGAGGGTGGAGGTCCGGTTGCGGTTTCCGAGCTCCACGCGGTGGTCCACGCGATGGATTGTCATCGTGGGACCGCTCACCGCAACGGGGCGGGTGATGGCGATGGAAGCTGTCTCGCCGGGCCACGGGTGCCATACGGGGACGAGGCGATCCTCCTGCGACTCGATGAGCGGAGGGAGGCCGGAGAGGGCCACGTTCCAGACCGGGGAGGAGACGAGGTGCCAGCGTTCCACCCAGCGGTCGGTCTTTGGCGCGGCGAGGGCGATCTCGTTGACCGGCGCGAGCTCGCTGTCCCAGCTGAAAGAATCCTGGTTGGCGGCGAGGCGGACCTCGACCGCGCCCGCAGTGAGGATGGCCCCCGAGGTGAGGATCTGTTCGCCGGGAAGAAGCGGGATCTGCATCGAGATCGCCTTCCCTGGCGCGGAGAGGCGGGTCACCTTGTTGTGAATCTGCCACGTCAGGCCGATCTCGAGGACGCGATCCACGACGGCGAGGGTGTTGAACTCTCGACGGTCGTAGGCGGAGTCCTGCTTGTCGCCGCCCGCCTGCTTGCGGGCGAAGAAGACCTGCTGCTCGGGGGTGCCGTCCTTCCGGAGGCCGGTGACGGTCCAACCCGGCGCATCGATCGTCACGGTCCGCGGCTTGAGGAGGAAGTTCCACTCCCACTCGCGGGTGCCGGCGAGGAGGCCCTCGACCTTCACGCGGTGGACGCCGGCGGGGACGACGATCCAGAGGTAGCCGTCCTGCCGCCGCACGGCGGACTCGGGCTTGCCATCGAGCTGGACGCGGACGGGGGACCACGCGGGGAGTTTGCCCGGCAAGGGAATCGCCGTGGGGATTGCCGCATCGATCCGCGCATCGAAGGTGAGGCGATCCTCCTGGAGTTGGAGGCTCACCGAGGGGATGTCGGCGCAATGAGGGTAGCTGTCGGAGGGTTTGAGGAGCCGTTGCCTCAGCGTCGCCAGCGTTTCCTTGTCGGGGATTTGCTGGGCGGGGGCGCTCGCGGCGCCGAGCGCGAGGCCGAGGAGGATGAGAAGCGCCGTGCCCGCGCGGGGGCGTCCCGCGGGGATGGCCGGGCGCTTGAAGCCCATGAGCCGGGCCAGGAGCCAGAAGACGAGCCCGAGGCCGAGAAGGATGACGAGCTTCCGCGCGAAGGGTGGGAGCAGGATGGGGACGATCTTCTGGCTCGCGGAGACGGGGCCGTTCCAGCGGCAGGAGATCGCACGCCAGCGCCAGTCGGGCACGCCGGGGCCGGTCTGGATCTTGGCCTTGGGCTCCTGGGCGAGGTTGCTGGCCTGGTATTCGTAGGATTGTTTCTTGCTGACGCGTCCACTTGCGCGGGAGGAAAAGGCAGCACCCAACGGAGAGGCAACCTCTTCCTTGGCCACCTGGATTACCGCGTCTGTCATGGACAGGGGGGCGGGGGATTGCATCGCATTGGCATCGGAACGGCCGCGCCCAAGAGCCCGGTGTAACGCCGCAGAATGGGAACCGACGATTTCGAGCTGAGGATAGATCACCGACTGGACCTGCCAGTAGGTGAAAGGGACGAGGACGAAGGCCAGCGCGATGAGGGCCAGGACTTTCCATGCAACGATGACCTTCCGCATTTTTCCCTCGGGGACGACGCGGAGGAGGGCGAGCGGGGCGAGGAGGACGAGCCATGCGTAGCGCGGGCTTCCCGGCTCATGGTAGGTGAGGCCGAACGCGAGGAAGGCAATCACGCCGGCACCGATTCCCCAGAGGCGGAAGACGGCGAGGCTGAAGATCAGGAGGAGGAAGAGATCGAGGAGCGTCCACGATGTGAGCCAGTCGCCGTCCACGGTCTCGGCGCCGAAGAGGGCGAGGAGCCGCCAGCCCGGCGGGAGGTTCAGTGTGAGGGCGAGGGAATCCACGTCGGCGTTCCACCCGGTCGCGGGGATCGCGCGCATGGAGGCGGAGGTGCCCACCGCCTCGAGGTGGAGGTTGCGCGAGCGGATCTCGACCCCCGTGGCGCCCGTCTTCGGGTTGCGGGTGATGAGCAGTCCCTCGCCGGAGGCCTTCACGCTCCCGAGTTGGAGCGAATCGGGGACATCGAGGCGCCAGAGGCTCTGCATCTCGCCGGAGAGGTGGTCGCGATAGGTGTAGCCGCGGCCGCTCTCATTCAGCCAGAGCTCGCGGATGGCGGAAAGACTCTTCGGGGACTGGAGCCCCGAGCCACGCATCTTTTCCACGAGGCTAAGACCCGTCTTCACGGTCCACTGGTAGACGGGAAACTTCCGCCACTGCGGGGGAAAGGTGGTCTGGGTGACGTCCACGGAAGGCGCGTTGCGGATGTCGAGCATGCGGAATTCGGGGTCGGCCTTGAAGCCGACCAACTCGCGCTCGGCGACGGGCCGTGCGCCGGGTTTCAGGGCCAGCTCTGGCGAGTGATTGGTGCGGAAGGCCCTTGTACGGACGAGCCACTTTCCGGCGCGGACCTGAACCTTGATCGCGCCCTGCTCGTCCACGGCGACGGGGATGGGGCTTTCCACGGAGGAAAGGCTCCAGCCTTCGGGAAGAGGATTGCCCAGTTCGACCTCGCGGCTTTTTCCGGAAACGCTCAGTTCGAGCACCGTGTGCAACCACATGGGGATGCCGTCCTCAATTAGACGGTAGACCTGGACGCCGAGGAAGTCCTTGTCGCCCTCCTCGATGCGGTTGCGCTTCAACCAGAGAAAGCCCTCGGCATCCCAGTTGGGCAGTGGGACCGCCTTGCCTTCGACGGAAAGCGAGACCATCCCACACTCGGTGGGGACGCGAATCTTCTGGGGCATCTCGGCCCAGCGGTAGTCCCCGGCGAGGTGGTGGGTGCCGGGCAGGAGGAGCACGGAGGGCAGGCCGCCCCGGTCCACGACGGAGATTGGCTGGGCGTTGGACTGCACGTTGAGCGGCCAGAGGTCGGCATCGCCCGGCAGGGCGAACCACGTGCGATGAAACACGGTGACCGCGAGAGCGAAGCGGCCCTCTTTCGCGCCGGTCTGGAGGGAGAGTTCCGAGGGGCAGGAGCAGAAGAACTTGTTCGGGGCGTTGAACGCGGTGGGACAACCGCGGTGGGGTTCGTCCCACGTGGCCCAGTCCTCCCATGCCTTGAGGGCGTCGGGGACCTTCTGCTGGGCGAGCGAGGTGGAGAGGGAGAAACCGAGGAGGAGGAGAAATATTTTCATAGGAAGGAACCTCTTAAAAACACCCAGAGTTTTCGTACGCCCAGCACTACTTCGCAACCTTCTCGGCATCCTCGCGGAAGAAGCGGACGGCCTTCTTGATCTCCTGCACCATGATCGCGCCGCAGGCCATGCGCTCGGTCCCCCGGGTCCCCGCGAGAGAGGGCGAGGAGAGGAAGTCCCCGCGCCAGAAGAGGGTCATCGGCTTCCCATCCACCACGACCGGCCAGAGTTGGGAGAGAACCAGGGAGACGTAGAGGCTGCCACTGGAATAATGCTGGCAGTCCACCGCCTGGAAGGTGTCGCCCTCGCGGCGAACGAAGATCGTGCCAATGCCAAGGGTCGCGTGGTCGGTGACCTTGGAGAGTTCCCAGTACGCCTGGGCCATCGGACGCGGGCCTGCTGGGGACGGGGTGAGACAGGTCGCCTTGAGCAGCGCATCAAAGTGCGCGGATACCTCGGGCTCCTGTTTGATGAGCCGCTGCGCCTCCCCGAGTGGGGCGATCTCCTCGCCGCCACGGCGATACGCGGGCAAGGCCGCGAGACCACCGCGATCGAAGGCGGCCGCGCGCTTCAGGAGGAGGCCTTTCCAGAGCGCGGGGACCGCGGTTTGTCGGGCATCGGGAACAAGGGGTCCCAGGGTGGCGACGATCGTTGCCGCCTCCTCGCGGGAGAGGTAGAGATCGCTCTTCTCGCGGGAGGTCGCGAGGGTTTTTGTGAGGAACCAGCGAACGAATGGCTGGGAGGCGTCCAGTTTCAGGGCCTGGAAATCGGTCTCCTGGGGCGGGGATTGGATGGGCCGGTGGAGGAGGACCCCGAGGGGGGCGTGGTCGGCGGGGTTCCACGTTTGCAACGCCCCGGCGGCCGACTCCGCAGGGGCATGAACGAGGAAGCAGGTCTCCACGAAGATGTCGCGGGAATCACCCATCGCGGTCTCGCTGTTGGCGAGAATCTCTCCGTCAGCGAGGCGGTGGAGGTCCACCTTCTCGAACCCGGAGAAAGCAGCCAGTTCATCGATGGCCGCCCCGGGCGACGGGATCACGGCGAGGAAGGGCAGGCCGAGGGCAAGTGCGCGAAGGAGGTTCCACGTCGAGGGACGGGAGAGGCACAGGGGGGTTGGCATAGTGGGGAGGCTACTCTTCAGCGGAATTGCGAGGGGAAGGCAACCAACATTATTGTTGCGCGCCCGAGAAGACAGAGCGCAGCCTCCTCCTCCGCCTTGCCTTCCCCCTCTTCCCATCGCATCCTTCCCACACTCGACCAGTTCTGATTTTCGAGATCTCCTCCCCGTTCCCCTTTTCTCACTCCTCTCTTCCTTATGTCCCACTTCCTCGGCATTGACAGCGGTACCCAGAGCACCAAGGCCGTCGTCGTCCGCGCGCGCGACGGCAAGGTCGTCGGCTCCGCCTCGAAATCCTACGACCTCCTCAAGGGTCTCCCCCCGGGCCACAAGGAGCAGGACCCGAAGGTTTGGGTGGATGCGATGATTGCCTCCGTACGCGGCGCGCTCCGTGAGGCTGGCATCCCCGGAGCTTCCATTCTCGCGATCGGGGTATCGGGCCAGCAACACGGCTTCGTTCCGCTCGACGCCGGGGGCCGCGTGATCCGCCCCGCCAAGCTCTGGTGCGACACCTCCACCGCCCCGCAATGCGGGCAGATCTTGAAAAAACTCGGCGGCCTCGCCGGTGCGATCCGCCGCATCGGCAACGGCGTGCCTCCCGGATTCACCGCCTCGAAGATCCTCTGGCTCAAACAGAATGAGCCGAAAAACTTCAAGCGACTCGCCACCATCCTCCTCCCGCACGACTACCTGAACTTCTGGCTCACGGGGGCGAGGACCATGGAGCCTGGCGACGCGAGCGGCACCGCGCTCATGGATGTGAGAGCCCGCCGCTGGCAGCCCGAGGCGCTCCGCGCGGTGGACGCGGGCCTTGCCAAAAAGCTTCCCCCTCTCCACGACTCCTCCGAACCCGCCGGGAATCTTTGCCCCGAGGCTGCGCGTGCCCTCGGCATGCCCACCTCCGTCCTCGTCTCCGCCGGCGGAGGCGACAACATGATGGGCGCCCTTGGCACCGGCAACACGAAGACGGGCGTCGTCACCGCCAGCTTCGGGACCTCGGGCACGATCTACGCGTGGTCGGCGAAGCCGGTCGTGGACCCGCGCGGCGAGATCGCCGCGTTCTGCGACAGCACGGGCGCGTGGCTGCCGCTCCTCTGCACGATGAACGTCACCGTCGCCTCCGAAATGGTGCGGCGCGCTTTCGGCTGGGACTACAAGGAGCGCGACCGCCAGGTCGCCTTGGCCGAGCCGGGGGCGGGCGGGCTGCTCCTCGTTCCCTACCTCGAGGGCGAGCGAACGCCGAACGTGCCGGACGGCACGGGGGTTTTTCTCGGGGCGAATTCGCGCACCTTCTCGCCCGCAGCGCTCCTGCGCTCAGCGATGGAAGGGGCCACCCTTGGGATGAACTACGGCCTGAACCGCCTCCGCACGCTCGGCATCAAGCCGCGCCAGATCCGCGTGACGGGTGGCGGCGCGCAGAGCGCCCCGTGGCGGCAGATCATGGCCGACGTCTTCGGCTGCGAGGTGATTGGGATGAAGACGGCGGAGGGGGCCGCGTACGGCGCGGCGCTCCAGGCATGGTGGTGCTTCGACCTCGCCAAGGGCCATCGCACGCGGATCAGCGACCTGACCGACCGCTTTGTGAAGACCGACCCGCGCACCGCGGCGTCACCGCGCGCGGAAGCCGTTCTCCGCTACCGCGACCTGCAGGCGATCCAGGACCGCGCGGCGAAGGATCTCGGCGGGATGTTCAAGGCCCATCGCGCCCTGCGCTGGGCGTAAGTTTTCCGGCAACTGTTCAGCTTCGCATGGGCACGACGGAGCCCCGCCCGTCGGGGCAGGCGTGCCCCTCCACGCCCGACCGCGGTCAACGACCGCGGCTACAGCAGAGGTCACACCACGATCGAAGTTCCTCTTCTGTAGAAGGGGTCGCGACCCCGTTCCTCTTTCTGCCAAGGGAAGGGCATCCCGCGCCACGGGATCGTGCCCACGGCAGTCCGCGGTCAAACCTTACCCCTGAATCGTGACGATTTCCGGCGGTCCCCTACGAGAGGCAGGGACAACCCACCAGACGGTCCCTCGCGCCTGCGGAAGGCGGAAACCCGGTCAGCGGGGGGGGGGCTGCGGAATCGCGGGCTGGGCAGCGGGGGCGTTCATCCGTCGAATCTGGTATTTCTCGACGATGCGCCGCGCCTCGGGCTCGGACGCGGAGAGAGCAAGGATGTCGTTGGCCAAGCCCTCGAGCATTCCCTGGACCTGACGGGCATTGACGGCAGCCTGTTTGCCTTGGGCAATCTGTTGGGCGAGCGCATCGTTCTGCCGCACCTGATTTTTCAACCCACCCCAGTAGAGGAGCGCGTTGAAGACAAGAAAGAGGTTGAACGCGACCGCAAGAAGGACAAGTGCGATCCCGAAGGACCGATCGGAACTCTGTTCGTAAACTTCGTTTTCGCTCATGGTTACCTCGCGGGTTGGGGGGCCACCTTGATCCCGTAGCGCCCGAGGAGCGCCTGGATCTCAGCCTTGTTGGCGGCGGGGGCGAGGTCCTGGACGATGCCGAGAAAGACCTTCTCGCTCGCCTGGCCACGGTTGATGTCTTCCTGCAACTGAGCCAGCATTCGCTGGCGGGAGAAGGTTTGATGTTCAAGGAAGCGGCTCCACACGCCCAAGGCGGCCAGCGCAAAGGCAAGCGCGGCGGCCGTTGCGGCGAGGGTGACGAGCCAGCGTTGTTGGTTGGGAGTCATGGGAAAGAAGCTGACCGAAAGATTGCCTTTCCCGTGGGTTGAGGTCAACGCGGAAAATGTGACGGTCCCGTTTGGCGTTGAAATCCCCCCTTCGCTTCGATAAAAACCGGTGCGATGTCCTCCCTCGCGCGCCCGCAGCCCTCCATGGACCACGTGATCGCGGTGGTCATGGGAGGCGGACAAGGGACACGGTTGGCGCCCCTGACGCGCCTGCGGGCGAAACCGGCGGTGCCCTTGGGGGGGAAGTTTCGCCTGGTGGACATCCCGATCAGCAACTGCATCAACTCGGATATCCGACGGATCTACCTGCTGACGCAGTTCAACAGCGCCTCGCTCCACCGTCACATCCTGCAGGCCTATCGCTTCGACCGATTCTCGCGGGGGTTCATCGAAATCTGTGCCGCACAGCAGACGCTCGACAATCTGGGCTGGTACCAGGGGACGGCGGACGCGGTGCGCCGGAACCTTCTCTATATCGCGGACATGAAGCCCGAGTACGTGGTCATCCTCTCGGGCGACCAGCTATATCGGATGGACTACCGCCTCCTGCTCCGCCAGCACGTGGAGACGGGGGCGGACATCACGGTGGCGGCGATCCCGGTGCCCATGGACAAGGCGAGCGGGCTGGGAATCCTGCAGGCCGACGAGCGGGGTCGCATCGTTCGGTTTGTGGAGAAGCCGAAGGATCCCGCGGTACGCGAATCGCTGCGGATGCCCCCCGCCCTGCGCGCGCGGTTGCAGCCGGGCAAGGGAGATGGCGACTGCCTGGCCTCGATGGGAATCTACATCTTCAGCAGCAAGGTGCTCATTGAGACGCTCGATAACGATCGCGTGGACTTCGGCAAGGACATCATTCCCTCCTCCATCGCTTCGAGGCAGGTCTTTGCCTACATCTTCCAAGGGTACTGGGAGGACATCGGGACCATCGGGGCGTTTTTCGAGGCGAATCTCCAAATCACGAAGCCCGACCCTCCCTTCAACTTCTTCGACGACCAGGCGCCCATCTACACGCGCGCGCGGCACCTGCCCGCCTCGCTCGTCAGCGGGGGGGAGTTCAAGGAGGTGGTGATCGCGGAGGGGTGCCTCATCGGGGCGGGGGTGCGGATGGAGCGGAGCCTCGTGGGAATTCGCTCGGTGATCCGCGACGGGTGCGACCTGCGGGAGTGCGTGATCATGGGCAACGACCACTACGAGCATTCCACGGTTCGCGACGGGAAGGGGACGGGAGGGGTGCCGCCGTTCGGGATCGGGGCGCGCTGCGTGATCCGTCGGGCGATCATCGACAAGAATGTCCACATCGGGGAGGGGTGCGTGATCACGCCCGATGGGAAGCCCGAGCGGGTGGACCACGAGTTCTACTGTATTCGGGACGGGATCGTGGTGGTGCCGAAAGGGACGGTAATCCCCCCCGGAACAAAAATTTAAATAATCGCGGATTTCGCTTGCGTCCTGAAAGAAACTCTCTATTGTCACCCGTCGAACCAAGTCACCGTCAACCCAAGTCGTATCCTCCTTTGTCGGAATGTTTGCAGAGTCAGCGTTTATTTCGCCTCGGCGGCGTCCGTGTGCTCTGAGTGGAGCAGCGAGGAAGAACCTTCGACTTATTGACCAAGACAACTGCACCTGAAAGGAGCACACAACATGGGGAACCGTCTTTACGTCGGCAACCTCTCGTACCACACAACCCAGGACTCGATCCGCGACCAATTTGCCCAGGCGGGCACGGTCACGAACGTGGACCTCATCATGGACAAGTTTACCGGCCGGAGCCGGGGATTTGCCTTCGTCGAAATGGCGAGCGATGAGGACGCGAAGAAAGCGGTCGAGCTCTTCCACGGAAAGGACATCGATGGCCGCGCTCTGACGGTCAACGAAGCCCGTCCGCGCGAAGAACGTCCGCCCTCGGGCCCCCGCCGTGACTTCGGCGGCGGCGGCGGTGGCGGCGGCGGCGGTCGTGGCGACCGCGGCGACCGTGGCGATCGTGGAGATCGCGGCGATCGTCGTCGGTAGTCTCACTTAGCCCGCTCCCGCGCGTCGCCCGTCAGGGTTGGCGCGCGGGAGTCAGGCGGGCGTGGAGCCGCCAAGCGCCCGGCTCCTGTTCGAGGTCGATCTGTACCTCCCCGAAGTTTCGGAGAGCAACAAGGGTTTCGTCTACCCAGCGCATCGCGGCAGGGGAAAGGAACTCGGCGCGTTGGTCGCCGAGGAGCGCGCTCACCACGAGAAGACTCGCGCGCAGGGTGCCCCCGAAGCGGGGAAGATTGGCGCGCAGACGGAGTCCGCGCGTTGGCTCGCCCGCCGCCGCCTCGGTCGCGGCGCGGTCCATCAACCGATCGAGGGAGGCGCTGTTCGGCGCCACGAGGAGAAGTCCTTTCGTAAATCCGAAGACGGGGAGTTCGGCGAGGCCGAATGGTCGTTTCCAGGATGAGTCTCCGACCGCGATGCGATAGGAGTCTCCCGAGGGGCCTGAACGCTTGCGAATGATCATGTTGGCGTCCTGCTCGCGGTTGCAGCGGAGCACGGTCTGCTCCAGCGCGGCGACAAAGGCCGCCGGATCCTCGAACGGGAAGGCCATCACGGTACGCGGAAGGGAAAGGCGCCCCTTCTCGGAGGAATAGGAAGGCTCCCCGATGCCGATGAAGACGCGGTCGCCGAGCTTGCCCAGAATCGGTTCCCAGACCGGGCGGAAGGGTTCGGGCACCCATGCGAGCCCCGCCTGCCCAATCCGCGCGGTGATTGGCGAGGGGAAAGATTCCGCGCAGAGCTTCTGTAGGACCGAGAGGTCGGGGCGCGAGGCCACCACCGCCACGATGTCGTCGGGTTGAGCGAGGGCGGCCAGCCGCGCGGCGTCCGGCACGCTGGAGGAAAGTGATTTCGCGTGGCTGGAGGGGATGCGGAGATCGAGGGCGAAGGCCACGGGGTCATCGCCCGCCCCTTCGGGGGTGAGGTGCCAGGAGATGGCATGGCGATGGTGCCCCGTGTGCATGAAACGCACGAAGCCGGTCATTCCGGCGTTGGGGCGCAGGGCGCCGTCGAGCGCGGCGAGGGCCTCGGGGTCGCAGAGGATGCCGCGGCCCTCCGGCGTGAGGATCGGCGCGAGCGGAAATGAGCCGCGTGGCCCGATGCCGAGCACGGCGATGCCGCGGACCACCGCGAGATGGATCACATGCCCCTCGGGCGCGAGGCTCCCATCCCCGATCTCGATCCACCACTGGTTGCCGCGCCGCTCCACGCGGAAGTCGGTGGGGCGGCGGTTCGACCCGAGGACGAGGTCGCCCAGCCAGCGGATGGTCTCCCAGCGGTTTCCAATCGGGGAGACGAACCAGACGGTCTCGCGCTCCGTCGACCACGCGACGGCGAGGCTGCGGGGCCAGAAGCGCAGGAGCGCGCCCTCGATCGGGCTGACCTTGGGCTGGGCGATGCCCCATTCCTCAAGGAAAGGGCGGAGACGGGAAAACTCCTGAAGCGAGGCATCCAACTTCCAGCGGCGAAAAAGTCGCCAGCGGGCCACGGGGTCGGGCTCGAAGATAAACCCGTCCGCGGTGGCGGGAAGGATTGAGAGGGCGCTGGCCGCGGTGGCCTCACCCGATTTCATATAGCCATCGAAGGCGTGGCCCGCGACCCGCGCACCCTGCCACATCGCGGCGAGGGCGACCGCCCAGAGGATGCTCCAGGCGAGGAATCGTGGGGAAACGCGCATGTTGAAAAGGCGGCGGATCGAGATCAGCCCGCGCCTTTGGGGAGGGTCATAAACTTGTCCTGGAAACGGGTGAGCAGGTAGACGGTGATGTTGATTCCAAACTTGTAAGCGTTGACGATGCCGTCCTTCGTGTTATTTCGGAAGAACATGGTGTTTCGGAAGTGCGGCCCCTCACGATTGTACCAGTTCTGGTTCTTGGCGCTCCAGTCCCGGCCCATGTCCACCTCATCCTTCTCGGTCAATCCGGTCTCCCAGAGGTCGCTGTAGGCGTTAAGCGTGTAAATGACGGCGACCTCGCCGCCGATCTTCACCACCTCGACCGGCTCGTTGTAGAAGTTCATGCCCGGGGGCGTGCCGCCAAACTGGAAGTAACTGAAGAAAAGCGGGTGCGTGGGGGCGATCGGCTCGAAGTCGCGATCGGGCAGCACCCTCTTCATCTCGCGGCGGAGGGCGAGGTCGAAGCGGCTGCGACGGCCGGGGAGGCTGTTATCCACCCAGAGCGCTCCGCCGAGCATGAGGTATTGCCGCAGGTTCTCCACCTCCTTTTCGGAGAGGCGGAAGTCCTTGTGGCCGGTCATAAAGACAAAGGGGGGCTTGTACTTTTCGAGCCACTCCGAGTCGGAAAGCTTGAGGGCCTGCGGGACGAGGTTGGCCTTCACGCGCCCCTGCGTCCACCGACCGATCTGGAGCATGAGGTTATAGATGCAGTTGCCATACCAACGGGTACCGTCGGTACTCCCAAAGTTCGAGTCCCAGTCGCCCCCCTGGTACTGGACGACGTAGCAGGTGAACTTGGCGACCGTCTGGCGGCCCTTGCCGCTGGCTCCCCCTTTGCCGCCAGCCCCTGTGACCCCCGCTTCGTGGAAGCCCTTCATCTGGCCCCAGCGCGCCGCCTCAGCCTTCGCGAGGCGCTCCTTGGCATTCTCGTCCACCTTGATATCCAGCGCGTCGTTCATGATCACCGGCAACTGGGGAGGGGGCAGATTAAACTCGGTGGAAACCTTGGGCGTGGAGATCTGGGTGACGATCTTGGTGGGCTTCTGAACCTTGATGTCGATGGTCTGTTCGGAGGCGGGGGGCGGGGGCGGAGGCGGGCCGCCCGGGGGGCCGGCGACAAAGATCTCTCCCTCGCTCTCGAAGAGGCCTTTCGCGTTGATCGCCTCGAAGACAACCTTGCCCCCGAAGACCGCCAGCGCGATCACGTGGATGATCAGCGCGATGAAGAGGTACCGCGAGTTAATGACACGACGGGCCAGCCGCACCATGCGGGCGTGGGGCGAGGTGTCGAAAATCGGATCGAGGTCGTTGTCGGCCATGTCACGTTCCCCCAAAAGAGATATTCTTGATCTGGGTCGCGGAGCAGGCGTTCAAGACGTCCACGATGCGGTGGTGGGGTACGTCGGGCTGCGGGACGATCACCACGGGGATCTTGTCGCCAAAGAGTTCGACCTGTTCCTTGAGGCGGGCGCGGAGCTGTTCGAGGTCCTTGTCCGATGCGGCGGCAATTGGGGCGTCGTTGAGGCTGATGGAGCCATCGACATCAATTCCGATCCGCAGGTCCACGGCGGCCGCCTTGGTGTTGGCCATCTGCGCGGTGCCGGGGAGGGTGATGCCGAGCTCGTTCTCGACCTGTTTGAGAGCCACCGTGCTCATGAAAAAGACCATGAGCACGAGAATGAGGTCGATCATGGGGGCGATCTGGAACCCCACGTCTCCGTCTGATTTTTCTCCGCCGCCAGCCATAGGAATTTTAGTTGGGGCCCGTCAGGGTGCGGGCTTGCCGTAGCTTTTCGGGGCGTCCTGCGAGAGGACTGAAAAGGTGATGTTGTCCACCCCCGCCTCGGCGCAGGCCGAGAGGATCTGCTGGAGGAAGGAGTAGGGGACGTTCGAATCCGCGCGAATCACGGCACGATAGAACCCCTCGTCGTCGCCCTTGCGTTGCTGGATCAGGGAGGCGAGTTGGTTGATCTCGAAGACGTTTTCCTCAACCTCGATGAAACCCTCCTTGCGCGCAGCCGCCCAGGTGGCATTGACGATGATCTCGCGCGGTGCGGTGTCCTTCGGCTTGCTCTCCTTGGCCACGGGGAGTTGCAGGTCGAGCTTCGTCTTCGTGCGGAGAATTTCCGCGGAGGTGATACTCATGAAGAACGTCATGAGCACCAGGAGCACGTCAATCATCGGGGCGACCTGGAACTCCGGGTCCTCTTCGGGAAAGGCGGTCTGGCTGGAGCGCTTAATGGCCATGAGAAAGTGAGCGGTGGGCAGTCAGCGGTGAGCGGTGAGGAGCAGAGGCAGGCCTGGGGTATTTCTCCTCGATGATCGGGGCGTCAGTTCCACTGGAGCTCGGTGCCGCAGGCGGCGCACTTGGGAGCGCCGGCGGTGATGGGTGCGCTGCACTGGGGACAGTTCAGGGTGACCCCGCTCACGGCCTGGCTGACGCGCTTGCCCAGGTCCTCGGCGGAGGGGACGGCATGGGTTTCCCCAGCCGGGGACGGTGCGCCATCGGTGGCGAGCTCGGCTTCGAGAGTCTCGCCCACCTTGATTCCCTGGAGCTCCTCGTACTTCACGTCCACCATGAGTTGGTTGACGACGTCCTCCGCGAGCACGATCACTGTCTGGAGGCGGTTGCGGAAGAAGTAATAAAGGAAGAAGGCGGGGATGGCGACCATGAGGCCGGTGGCGGTGGCGATGAGCACCTCACCAATGGCGGCGGCGAGCTTGGAGGGATCACCGATGCCGCCGGCACCAAGGGTCTGGAAGGCCTTGATCATGCCCGTGACGGTGCCGAGGAGACCCACCATGGGGGAAACTACCCCGATCGAGGAGAGGTAGGAGACCTTGGTGCGGAGGATCATGCTTTCCTTGAGGCCGGTCTCGGCGATGGAGGCTTCGCAGGCAGCGCGACCGCGTCCGAGGCGCTCCAGGCCGCCCCTCATCACGTTGGTGAGGAAGGTGGACTTCCCTTTGCAAACGCGCCAGGCCTGTTGGTAGTTCTCCTCGGCGAAGGCGGCCTTGAGTTGGCGGACCGCATCGGCGGGGGCGAAGTTCGACAGGCGGATGCGGATGGTACACTCGATAATGAGCGCCAAGCACCACATCGAGATGATGGTCAGCGGGAACATGATCCATCCGCCCTCCTTGATGATCGTCCAGATGGTCTTCGATTCCACGAGCTTGGCAGAGGCCGCAGCGGCCACGGCCGCGGCCGCGGCGGGAGCCTCCTGGGCGACGGCGGCACCGGCAAAGGCCAGAAAGGCGAGGCCGAGCAGGATCAGCAATGAGGAGTTAGTTTGGAAGGGTCGGGGGTTGGGGATGTTTTTCATGTCTTTCCAGGTTCGGCGGTTTCGGAAGTGGGAAGGGATTTGAGTTTCTCGCGCGCCTTCGAGGCAAGCGTGGAATCGGAAAACTCGCGGAGGAGATCCTCGAGTTGCCCGCGTGCGCGTGCGGGATTGCGCAGGGTCTCGTAGATACCCGCGCTCTCGTAAAGCGCCTCGGCGGTGGCCGCCGGATCCTGCCAGTAGATGGTGGTGGTTCGGAGCAGGCTGTCGAGGGCCTTTTCGGGTTGCTTCATCGCCGCGTAGATCTGGCCGATTCGCAGGCAGGCGTGCCCGAGCACTCGCGCCTCCGCCTCGGGCGGGGCCAACTCCTTCTCTCGCGCCGCCACGATCGCCTCGAAGGCCTTGAGTGCCTGGTCGTTTTTTTTGTCGACGTAGAGCACTTCCGCCTCGCCCGCGCGGACGCTCTCCGTAAAACGGCTTTTCGGATAGAACCTCTGAAAGTCGGCGAAGGTCGCGCGCGCCTTTGCCAGGTCCCCGGCGGCCACCGCCGCCTCCCCGAGCCGCGCCGTGGCCTCCTCGATCCAGTCCTGCGCCAGGCCGCGGTATTTTTGAAGCAGGGGATCGAGGGTTTTCACGGCGTCGGCCGCGCGCCCCTTGTCCATCGCTCCGAAGGCCTCGTCGAGGGTCGGGGGCCGTGGCACCTCCACGCGAGCGACCTGGGAACGTTCGACCGTGGTCGAGCCAGCGGAGAGCGTCACGTAGATCTTCGTGTCGTCGACACGCTCGATCTTCCCGGCGAGGGGATCCCCGCCCGAGGCGCGAAAAATTTTATCCTGTGCCTCCGCGAGCGGGAGTCCCGTCGCGGCGAGCAGGGGGATCGCCGCCAGCCAATGCGCACGCTTCATTGGTCAACAACCTAACAGACGTTTTCACAGAGCGTCAACCTTGGTCGCGGGGCGAAGTCAGAAAGGGGTGCATGGTAGTTCTGTCGGGTTTTGTGAACGCCCTGCTCAATGTCACGGCCAAACGGGCCAGGAGAAAATCCCGGCGGAACTGCCATGCGCCCCGTGGCAAGGGACGAAAGATTTGCGGGTTGAGCGGGGTTCGATCTCCCTTTATGTTCGTCCCCATGCCCCTTTACGGACGATTTGAGAAGAGCGGACGCGTCTTCCACGGGGAGGTGCGCGGCGAGGAGGTCCTCGAGTTGGACCGCAGCCCTGTCGGGCGCCCTCCGCATCCGGTCGCTACCCATCCGCTTGCGGCACTCGCGATCCTGCCGCCCGTCGAACCCTCCAAGCTCATCGCCGTCGGGCTGAACTATGCCGATCATGCCGCGGAGACGAAACACGAGGTCCCCAAGGAGCCGCTCATCTTCCTCAAGGCGCCGAGCTCGCTGCTCCCTCACGGCGGCACGGTGCGGATCCCCTATCCCGAGCACCGCACCGACTTCGAGGCGGAGCTTGCCGTGGTGATCGGGCAAAAAACGCTCGGCGTGTCGGAGGCCGACGCCCTGGGCCATGTCTTCGGCATCACGGCGGCCCAGGACATCAGCGACCGAAACATCCAGCGCGAGGACCGCCAGTGGGCGCGCGCGAAATCCTTCGATACTTTCACCCCGATCGGTCCCTTCGTGCGCACGGACTTCGACCCACGCGATTTAAGAGTTCGCCAGGTGCAAAACGGCGAGGTGAGGCAGGACTCGCGCACGAGCCAGATGATCTTCCCCGTGGCATTCCTCGTGCACTTCATTTCGCGGCACATCACGCTGCTGCCCGGGGATGTGATCATCACGGGCACGCCGAGCGGCATCGGGCCGATTCGGGCCGGCGATGAACTCGAGGTTTTCATTGACGGGCTGGAGCCGCTGAGGAACCGCGTGGAGAATAGGGAGCCGTGAGCGGCAAGCGGTAAGCAGCTGGAGCAGAATCGGCGCGAGCCGCGCCATTCACATCAGGAAAACAGAGCTCTTTTCCTCCATTGCAGGAGGCGCGACTCGCACCGATCTGTTGACCGGCAGTTCCTGTCGAAGAAAATCTCCAAGGCTTCTGGCGGAGAGGCTGGAACACGGTCACCTTGCAAAAATTCTTTTTTTAAAAAAGGTGTTGACGACTTTTGGTCAGTTTGGTTTATTTAGGGTCGCTTTGGGGCGGATAGGGGAACCTATCCACAAACCCGATGGAAACTACCCCTCGATATTTTACTGGCGAGTTCGCCCACGCCCTCGATGGCGCGAACCGCGTGGTCATCCCCGCGAAGTGGCGGACCGGGGAAAGTGAGGAGCTTTTTCTCTTCGCCACCGAGGGACGTATCACCGCCCTGACGCGCGCCGAGTTCGACAAACTTCTGCAAGACATCGAGAAGGACGCGGCGCTAAGCCGTAGGGAGAAGGCCGAGCGCGGGATCCACCTTTCCGGGCAGTTCCAGCAGGTGACCTGCGACAGGCAGGGCCGGATCACCCTTCCCGAGAAGACCGCATGCGGGGCGAAGGTCAAAGGAGACGTGGTTTTCGTGGGGGCAGGGTATCGGTTCACGATTTGGTCCTCTGGCGCGTGGCGCGCGTGGCATGCCGAGCACGAGGCCGGTGCCCAGGGGGTGGCCCGCGATCTCGGTTTCTAGCATGAACCTGATCCATGACAACGGCAAGCACGCGGACGCGCGGCTCCTCGCGGTGGCTTTGCCGGTGCAGATGGAGTTCCCCTTCGCGCGTGCCGCGGGGGTGACCGTGGAGAATTTGAAGCGGATGCGCGCGCTACGGCGCACGTACCCGGCACCGAGGCCGCGCTTGCTGGGACTGCCCAGTATCGCGCGCGCCGGCGGATAGGGGCCGGGATGTTCTTTGAGACCGGCAATCACCCATGAACGGCGTTCACCGACCGGTCATGGTGAAGGAGGCGCTCGCGGCGCTCACGCACGACGGGACGCGAGGCGGCCTGTTTCTCGACGCGACTCTCGGTTTGGGCGGGCACAGCGAGGCGCTGCTGGCCGCTCGTGCCGATGTGCGCATCGTGGGGATGGACCAGGATGGGGAGGCGCTGGCGGCAGCGACCTCCCGCCTCGCGGGTTTCGGCGACCGTTTTCGCGCGGTACGGGGAAACTTCCGAGACGCGCGCGCGCTGCTGGGGTGCGAGCCTCTCGATGGGGCGCTGATGGACCTCGGGGTATCGTCCCTGCAGTTCGATACCACGACACGGGGCTTCAGCTTCCAAAGGGACGCGCCCTTGGACATGCGGATGGACGGGGACGGGGCGCGGAAGGCGGCGGACCTCGTAAACGGCGCGGAGCGGGAGGAGTTGGAGCGGATTCTCCGCGAGTACGGGGACGAGCGCGCGGCGCGGCGCATCGCGGCGGCGATCTGCGAGGAGCGGCGATCGGCGCCCCTGCGAACGACGGTGCAGTTGGCGGGGATCGTCGCCCGGGCGAAGGGAGGGATGAAGCCGTGGCAGAGGATCCACCCATCGACACGGGTCTTCATGGCGCTGCGGATGGCGGTGAACGACGAGCCCGGTGCGCTGCGGGAAGGGTTGGTGGCGATCGGTTCGCTGCTGGTGCCCGGCGCCCGACTCGTGGCGATCAGCTTCCATTCAGTGGAGGATCGGGAGGTGAAGAACCGTTTTCGGGAGTGGAAGCGGACAGGGGAGGCGCACGTGCTCACGCCCAAGCCGCTGCGTCCGGGGGCGGTGGAAGTGGAGGGGAACCCGCGCGCGCGGAGCGCATGCCTGCGTGCGGCGGAAAAGGCGGGCAAATAATTTAAACACAACAAGGAGGAACCGATGGCAAGAAACCGAAGAAAAGCTGACGGCGAAGTGACGTGGGGCGCGATGCTCCCGCGGCTGACGATCTTCATCCTGATCGTCGGCCTACTCCTCGGGCTGAGTGCGATCCAGAGGCGGAACCTGATGCTCGGGGAAGATCTGCGCAAGCTCGAGCAGGAGCTCATGAAGGAGGCGAAGATCACCGCGTCGCTCAAGGCAAACCTCAACCGCGAGATCTCCCCTCGCGAGCTTGATCGGAAGATGGCCACCTGGCGCATCGCGATGGTGCAGCCCTCGGAGGGGCAGATCCGTCGACTGCGCGACCCGGAAGCCACGGATGCAGTGCCGAGGCCGCGCATCCTGGCCCAGGCAGAAGCCTCTCGTACTGCCGTTCGCGCTCCCTGATTCATGCCCACCCGCTTCCATCGACTCCGCGCGCTCCTCGTGGCAGCGATGGGGCTGCTGGTCCTGGGCGCCCTGGGCACCCGTCTCTACTGGTTACAGATCCTCCGCCACGAGGAGCTGAAAAAGCTGGCGATCCGCCAGATTGGGCGGCGCGTCGCCCTTCCGGCCCATCGGGGAATGATCACGGATTGCAACGGCAACGTGCTTGCCCATACCGTGGCGCGCCGCCTCGTGGCCATGGATCCGAAAGCGGTCGTCGAGATCGAGGAGCGCCGCGCCAAACAGAAACTGCCCTCCTCGAAGGCCGCGATGGCGCGTCTCCTCGCCGATCATCTCGCCCTGCCCCGCGCGGAGATCGAGTCGAAGTTTGCCCGTGACGGTCGCTGGGTCGTACTCGCGCGAAAGGTTCCAGAAGACACCGCCGAGAAGCTTCGCGAAGCGCTCGCGCCCACGGGGTTTCTCGGTGGCCTCACCTTTTCCGACGACCCGGAACGCCTCTACCCGAACGGTCGGCTCATGTGCCACATCCTCGGCTATGTGGACTCCGAACAGCGTGGCGTGGACGGCGTGGAGCGTGTCATGCAAGCCGACCTTCGCGGCGAGGATGGCTGGCGCGTCGGCGAAAACGATCGGCGCGGACGAGAAATCGTCGTCTACCGCAGCGAGGATTTTCCCCCGCGCGACGGCTACACCGTGGCGCTCACGCTCGACCAGTCAGTCCAGGACATCTGTGAGCAGGAACTCGATCGCGCCGTGGCAACGCACCGTCCCGATTCCGCTGTGGCCATCGTCATGCGCCCGTCCACGGGCGAGATTCTCGCCCTCGCAAGTCGCCCCGCATTCAACCCGAACGACACGGAAAAGGAGGTGCCGAATCTCCGAAACCGCGCGGTCTCCGACCTGTGCGAGCCCGGCTCCACCTTCAAGATCGTGACCGTGGCCGCCGCGCTCGACCAGCGCATCGTCTCCCTGGGGGATGTGGTCTTCTGCGAAAATGGGAAGTTCAACTTTGCCGGACGCGAACTCAACGACCACGAGGCCTACGGGAACCTTTCGGTCGCGGAGGTTCTCATCCACTCCTCGAACATCGGTGCCGCGAAGATCGCGATCCATCTTGGCAAGGAGCGCATGCACGCCGCGATGCGCGCCTTCGGTTTCGGAGAAAGGGCCTTTGGCGATCGCTCCACGGAGGCGTGGCCCGGTGAGGTGCGTGGAATCGTCCATCCGGTTCGCGACTGGTCGCTGGTCTCCATTACCCGCGTGGCCATGGGACATGAGGTGGGGGTCACCTCCATCCAGATGATTGGCGCGCTCAGCGCCGTCGCGAACGGGGGCAACCTCATGCAGCCGATGATCGTCCGACGGGTGCTCGACGAGAAGGGTGCCGCCGTCCGCGAGTTCTTTCCCAAGGTGCGACGGCGCGTGATGGACCACAAGGCGGCTCGCGAGTTAACCGAGGCGCTCAAGCGCGTGGTGAGCCAGGAGGGAACTGCGGCGAAGGCGGCGATTCCCGGTTTCCAGGTCGCCGGCAAGACCGGCACAGCGCAGAAGATCGTCAACGGCCAGTATGCGCACGATCGTAACGTCTCCTCGTTCGTCGGTTTTTTTCCGGCCGACGATCCCGAAATCTGCATCTACGTGATGCTGGACTCCCCGAAGGGCAAGGACCAGTACGGCGGCAGCGTCGCCGCTCCGGTTTTTCGCGAGATCGGCACGCGGGTCGCCTCCTATCTGAACTTTCGTCCGACGTTGCCGGTTCCCGCGGTTGCGCCCGTGGGGCGGGGATCGTCGCTTGCCGCGGCAGGCGAGGGAGGGACGGCGCCATGAAGCTGCGCGACCTGCTTCGCTTCGTAAACCCCCTCGTGGTGGACGGCAACCTCGAGGCAGAGGTTACCGGTGTCCGCGGCGACTCGCGCCGCGTGCGCAAGGGGGATCTTTTTGTCGCGGCGCGCGGTGGGGCAACCGATGGGCACGATTTTATCGCGGAAGCCGTGGCTGCGGGCGCGGTCGCGGTGGTGTGCGAGAAGCGGGGCGCGGTTTCCCATGGGGCGGCGCTCGTCCGCGTGGCGGACAGCCGGCGGGCACTCGCGCAGCTCGCCGACGCCTTTCACGGCAGGCCCTCCTCGCAACTCAAGGTGGTCGGGATCACGGGGACGAACGGGAAGACCACGACGAGCCTGCTGGCCGCCTCGATTCTCGATGCGGCGGGCATGCCGGCGGGGGTGATTGGGACCCTCGCGGTACGCTTTGGGGACCGGGAGATTCCGGCGACGAACACGACTCCGCCTGCGGACGATCTCCAGGATGCGCTCGGGAGGATGGTGCAGGCGGGGATGAAGGCGGTCGCGATGGAGGTGAGCTCGCACGCGCTGCACCAGGGGCGTGTTGAGGGCGTGGAGTGGGATGCCGCGGTCTTCACCAACCTTACCCAGGACCATCTCGACTATCACCGCACGATGGACTCATATTTTTCTGCAAAACGTCGCCTCTTTGAAAAACTAGGGGGAGGCGGAAAGAAAGCGAGCGCGGTGCTCAACGCCGACGACCCGCGCTGCGCGGAACTGCGCCGAGCCGTGCCCGAGGGGGTCCCGGTGTTCCTCTACGGGTCGGCGGTGGAGGCGACGGTACGCGCCATCGGGGTCGAGACGAGCCTCGGGGGGAGCCGTTTCACGCTGCACACGAACGCGGGAGAAACGGAGGTGCGGACGCGACTCTTCGGGATGCATAACGTGGAGAACTGCCTTGCTGCGGCAGCCGCCGGAATGGCCCTCGGGGCCGATCTCGGGGCTGTGGCACGCGGGATCGCGGCGGTGGCAAGCGTGTCCGGGCGCCTCGAACGCGTGGCGGAGAATCCCGCGGTATTCGTGGACTACGCCCACACTGAGGATGCCCTGCGGCGGGCACTCCAGACGCTGCGTCCCTTCACGCGCGGCCGCCTCATCATCGTTTTCGGCTGCGGCGGCGGGCGGGACCACGCGAAGCGCCCGCTCATGGGTCGCGCGGCGGCAGAACTCGCGGACTTCATCTTTGTGACAAGCGACAACCCGCGCTTCGAGGAGCCGGGGGAAATCGTTGAGGAGATCGTGAAGGGATTCGGGAACATGGGACGGTTCGAGAAGATTCTCGATCGGCGCGGCGCGATCGGCGCGGCGCTGGGGATGGCGCGGGAAGGCGACACGGTTCTCCTCGCCGGAAAAGGGCATGAGACCTACCAGGAGGCCCGGGGCGTACGAAACCCCTTCGACGACCGGGCCGTGGCGCGTGAGTTCCTTGCCTCCGCTGGGAAGGGAGGGGCCGTCCATGGATGAGGCATCCCTTAGCGAACTCGCGCGCATGAGTGGCGGGGCGCTCCGCGGGCCCGCGGGGGGCGGGTCCGTCGCGGTCCATCGCGTAACGATCGACAGCCGCGAGGCCGGACCGGGCGACCTCTTTGTGGCGCTTCGGGGTGAGCGTTTCGACGGGCATGACTTTGTAGCTCAGGCGCTCGCGCGAGGCGCCTCGGCCGCGATGGTTTCGAAAGGGGCAGCGGCCACGGGCGCGCCGCTGGCGCCGATGATCTTCGTGGACGACACGCTGACTGGGCTTCAAACGCTGGCGCGCGAATACCGCGGTTCGCGGCCCGTGCGGACCGTGGCGGTGGCCGGCTCGAACGGCAAGACGGGGACCAAGGAGATGGTGGCGGCGGTGCTCGGCATGAAGTACGCCGTGCTCAAAAATCGCGGCAACCTGAACAACCACATTGGCGTGCCGCTCAGCCTGCTGCATCTCGAGCGTCGGCACGAGTTGGGAGTCTTTGAGGTTGGGACCAACCACCCGGGAGAGTTGATCCCGCTGCTCCAGATGGTTCGTCCGATGGCCGGGGTGATCACGGTGATCGGGGAGGAGCACCTCGAGTTTTTTAGGGATCTCGAGGGCGTGGCACAGGAGGAGGGAACTCTCGCGGAGATCCTGCCGACGGAAGGACTTCTCGTCCTCAACGCGGACGACCCGTGGAGCCCCGCGATCGCAAAACGTTGCCGCGCGCGAATCGCCACCTTCGGGTTTTCCCGTTCCGCGGATTTCCGCGGGCTCGCCATAGAGGTGAATGCCGAGGGTACCCGCTTCAAGGCGGCTTGTCCCGGGAGCGAGCGCGACATCAATCTCCAACTCCTCGGTCGCCACCAGGTGGCCAACGCGCTCGCCGCCCTCGCGATCGGCGATTTTTTTAGCGTGGACCCCGAGGAGGCGGTCTCCGCCCTCGAAGCCGTATCGCCCGGGAGGATGCGCATGGAGCGTAAGGTTACGCCGGGCGGCGTGCTGCTCGTGAACGACGCCTACAACGCGAACCCGTCCTCCGTGCGCGCGGCGCTCCATGCGATGGCGGAGGTCTCGATCACGGGACGGCGGTTCGCCGTACTCGGAGAGATGCGCGAACTCGGGGAGGCGGCGGGGGAGGCGCACCGCGCCGTCGGCCGCTTTGCGGCGGAGAGGCGTTTTGATTTTCTGCTGGTCGTCGGTGAGGGGGCTGAGGGCATCGCGGAGGGGGCGCGGGAGGCGGGCATGCCGCTGCCGCACATTGAGCGTTGCGCGGGACCGTCCGAGGCAGCGGCCTTCCTCGCGGCCAACGCGCGCCACGGGGACGCGGTGCTCCTCAAGGCCTCACGCGGCGTGGCCCTCGAACGCGTGGAAGCCGAATGGCTCAAAACCAGTGAGAAGTGAGAACAACTCAGATTCATGGTTCAACCGTTCACACTTGGAAATCTCGTGAGAAAAGACCGTCAACCGTCGAACCGTGAACCGCTGAACCCAACAACCTGATTCCAACTTTTCCCTTGCTCTACTACCTCCATCTCCTGAGTGCCGAGTGGTCGCCTCTGCGGCTGTTCCGCTACATCTCTTTTCGCGCGTTGATGGCGGCGCTCACCGCGCTCGTGATCTCCCTCGTGCTGGGGCCGTGGGTCATCCGTCGTCTCTCGGAACTCAAGCTCGGGCAGCCGATCCGCACGGCCGAGGAGGTTCACCGTCTCCACGAGCTTCATTGTCAGAAGAAGGGCATCCCGACGATGGGCGGTGTACTCATCATTCTCTCGGTCGTCCTTGGTAGCGTCCTCTGGGCGCGCCCCGACACGATGTTTGTTTGGGTGACTCTCGGGGTGATGGTAGGGCTGGGTGCGCTCGGTTTCGTGGACGACTACCTCAAGGTGGTGCGCAAGCAGTCGCGTGGCCTGAGCGCGCGGGCCAAGATCTCCGGACAGGTGGTACTTGGCCTCGCGGTGGCGCTCATCTTCACCTGGCACCCCGCGACGCGTGACACGGCGCAGCAACTCATGGTGCCCTTCTACAAACACCCCTTGACGGCCCACCTCGGGCTGCTTTTCCCCGCCTTCGTTTGCCTCGTTCTCGTCGGCGCCTCCAACGCGGTCAACCTCACCGACGGGCTCGACGGCCTGGCCATCGGCTGCACGATCACCGTGGCGCTCGTTTACACGGTGATCGCCTACCTGTCCTCGAACATCCGTTTCTGCGCGTACCTCCAGATCCCGCACGTGCCCGCGGCGGGCGAGTTGGCGGTGGTCTGCGCAGCGCTCGTCGGGGCTTCGATGGGATTTCTCTGGCACAACTGCCACCCGGCGCGCGTCTTCATGGGGGACACCGGCTCCCTTTCCCTCGGGGGATTCCTTGGCGTGGTGGCTCTCGCGCTGAAGCAGGAGATTCTGCTCGTGGTCGTCGGTGGCGTGTTCGTGATCGAGGCGCTCTCGGTGATCCTGCAGGTCGGCTCCTTCAAGCTCACGGGGAGGCGCATCTTTGCCATGGCGCCGCTCCACCACCATTTCGAGCTCAAGGGCTGGAGCGAGACCACCGTGGTGGTGCGCTTCTGGATTCTCTCGATCCTCTTCGCCCTCATCGGCCTCAGTTCCCTCAAGCTCCGCTAGAAAAATCTTTTCCCGCACCATGCGACACGACCCATGCAACATCCCCGAACACCCCCCGGAGGGCCACCATGATTCCGGTTGGCGGCAAGCACTTTCTCGTCATCGGCTTCGGTTCGAGCGGCGAGGCCGCGGCGCGACTGCTCACCCGAAACGGAGCACGGGTGACCGTCCTTGACGAAGCAAACCACGACGACATGAAACGACGCGCACGCAGGAAAAAGAACGCCGCCATCCGTTTTACCCTCGGGGTCTCGGCCCCGCCGGCGGAGGTGTTTGATGCCGTGGTGATGAGCCCGGGCGTGGACCCGCGCCGCGGCCTCGGTCGCGCCGCGGCCGACCTCGACCTGCCGCTCTTTGGCGAGATCGAGCTTGCGTCGTGGTTCTGCTCCTGCCCCATGGTGGCCCTCACGGGCACCAACGGAAAGACCACCACCACCGAACTGATCGCCCGCGTTCTCCGCGCCGGCGGCCACCGCACCCTCGCGGCGGGAAACATCGGCCTGCCGCTCTCCGAGGCCGTCCTGCGCACCTCGGAGTTGGACTGGCTCGTCGTCGAGGCAAGTTCCTTCCAACTCGAGACCGTGGATCGCTTTCGCCCCCGTGTGAGCGTGATGATGAACATCACCCCCGATCACCTCGACCGCTACGATTCCGTGGAGGACTACGCACGGGCGAAGGCTGCGCTCTGGAAAAACCAGGGTGCCGGCGATACCGCCGTGGTCAACTGCGACAGCGAGGAGAAGCTCGCGCGCCTCGGCTTCGCCCCGCCGGGCCGCGTCCTGCGTTACAGTGTCCGCGGGGCGGAGGCCGACTTTAGCTTCGACGGGCGACGGATCGGAGGCCCCGCCACCGAGGGGCTGCAGCTTCTCCTCGAGGACACGCGGCTCCGAGGGGGGCACAACGCCGAGAACGTCATGGCCGCGCTCGGCGTCGCCCTCGCGGTCGGGATCAACCTCCACCGCGCGTGGGACGCCATCCGCGAGTACCAACCCCTCCCCGACCGCCTCGAGCCCGTGGGCTCCGTGGGAGGCGTGGAGTTTGTCAACGACTCGAAGGCGACCAACCTTGATGCGATGGAAAAGGCCGTGGCGACGTTCAAGCATCCCGTGGTCCTCATCGCCGGCGGAAAGGACAAGGGGTTTAACTTCAGGGACGCACTTCCCGCGCTCCGTGGCCGCGTGCGCGCCTGCGTGCTCATCGGCGAGATGAGGGAGCGGATCCGCGACTGCTGGGCCGTCGAGATCCCCTGCCACCTCGAGGAGACGTTGGAAGCCGCCGTGGTCCGTGCGGCCGCGCTCGCGGCTCCTGGCGGGACGGTCCTGCTTTCCCCCGGATGCTCCAGCTTCGACATGTTCGACAACTACAAGCACCGCGGCGATTCGTTCCGCGACGCCGTGCGGCGCCTCGAGAGAGCGTCGCGTTAAAACTCTTTCCCAAAACTCACCCCAACCAGGAGATCCCAATGCAGACTATCCTTGAAATGGAACCCGTTGAAGGCCCGACGCCGAAGCGCCCGAGGGGGCGCGCCTGGCGGATCGTCGCCGTTGTCCTCGCCCTCCATGCCGTGGCCCTCGGGGGTTTCGTTGTGTTCCAGGGCTGCAATCGCAGCGAGACGGCCCCCCGTGCCGAGGATAATGCCCTGCCTCCCATCCTTCCCGAAGGCGCCGCGCCCGCGCCGGAAGCCGCGCAGGCGGGCGCCGTGACGGCCCCGCCCATCGCCCAGCCCGGTAGCACGGCGCTTACCCCGGAGGAGCGTGCCCCCGGTCAGGGCGAGCCGCCCCCCTCGACGCCAGCCGTACCCGCGGACGTGGCGTTCGCTCCGCCCCCGGAGGTCCCGGTCAACACGGCGGAGGGTGCGCCCCCGAAGGCCGCGAAACCTGCGAAGGCGGGCTCCAACTACGCGGTCCGCAAGGGCGATACGCTCTCGCGAATCGCGCGGCACTACAGCGTGTCGGTGCGGGAACTCGCCGACATGAATCGCATGTCCGCCGACGCCTCCATCAAGGTGGGCCAGAAGCTGGCCGTCCCAACGCCAAAAACAGCGGTCGGGGCCACCTCCAAGGGCGCGGCCGCCCCAAAGGCGGGTGCAGCCAAAACGACGGCCACCACGCACGCGGTCAAGGCGGGCGAGACGCTCACCTCGATCGCAAAGAAGCATGGCGTGACCACCGACGCCCTGATGCGCGCCAACGACATTACCGACCCGACGAAGTTGAAGGTTGGACAGAAGCTCAAGATCCCCGCCGGGCGCGGGGCCGCCACGCCATCGAACACCTCCAGCGACCCGTTACACAAGTCTCGCCGTCTCGCCGCCTGATTTCATTGAGTTCCCGATGAACCGCTACCTCTCCGCCGCGCTCGTCGTCGCGACCCTGGCCCTGACCGGACTGGGGCTCGTGATGATCTCAAGCACGACGACGACGGTGGCGTCGGCCAACTCGATGGCGAAGCTCGTTCGCCAGTTGATGTGGTTGGCGGTGGCGCTCGCGGCTTTCGGGGTGACCGGCTGGGTGGACTACAAGACCTGGCGGCCGATCGCCTGGGCTCTCTTCGGGCTCACCCTCCTGGCCATGCTCCTGGTGCATGCCCCCTACATCGGGATGAAGATCAAGGGCTCGGCGCGGTGGTTGCGCCTTGGCCCGGTACAGGTGCAGCCCTCGGAGATCATGCGCCTGACGCTGGCGCTGCTGATCGCCCACGGTCTCGCCCGCCACCAGACGCGGATCCGCGAGTTAAAGTGGGGCCTGCTCTGGCCCTTGGGGGTGCTCCTGCCCGTGCTCGCGTTGCTGCTGAAGGAGCCGGATATCGGCACCGCCGTGCTGGTGCTGACGGCCACGCTCGCCACGGCTTTCGTGGCGGGAGCCCGTTTCCGCCCACTGCTCGGGGTCGGGATCGCGGGGGCGGCCGGCCTCGCCGCGGTGATGATGGCAATCCCCGAGCGGTTCGCGCGATGGAAGGCCTGGTGGGACGCCCTGCAACATCCCGAGATGCAGCGGAGTGATGGCAAGTTCTACCAGATCTGGCAAAGCATTCTCGCGCTGGGCAGCGGCGGTCTCGATGGGCTCGGCCTGGGCAAGAGCCGATTCAAGATGCTTCATCTCCCCGAGGCCACGACGGACGCGATTCTGCCGATCATTGGCGAGGAGTTGGGGTTCTACGCCTCCTTCGCAATCATTCTCGCCTACGTCGTGATCTTCGTCTGCGGCGTCCTCATCGCGCTGCGGGCACGGGAGGTCTACGGCCTGCTACTCGGCTTCGGTCTCGTCTTCGGCCTGTGTTTCCAGGCGGCGATCAACATCGGCACCGTCACGGGTTCCATCCCGCCGAAAGGAATTCCGTTGCCGTTCATCAGTTACGGTGGCTCGAACCTCCTGCTGTGCTACGCGTCGGTGGGCCTGCTCGTGAGCATCCACCGCCAGTCCCTGAGGATGCACCGTCTCCGCGGCGGCTTGCCCTCGGGCGAGAATACCCCGCCGGTTTGACGAAAGGGGAATGGGCCATGAACGTAATCGTGGTTTGCGGAGGGACGGGTGGCCACCTTTTTCCTGGCATCGCACTTGCGGAGGAGCTGCGCGAAAGGGGACATGCGGCGACCCTCGTCGTTTCCGAAAAACGCATTGATCGCGTGGCGGCATCTGGCGCGCCCGGCTTTCCAATCAAGAGCCTTCCCGGCGTGGCCTGGCGCGGCGCGCGCCCTGATCGCGCCCTGCGCTTCGTCGTGGAAGCCGCGCGCGCATGGTTCGCCAGCGGGAGGCTCTTTGCCTCACTCCGTCCCGACGCGGTGGTCGGCATGGGCGGGTTCAGCACGCTCGCCCCGCTGCTGGCGGCGCGGCGGCGCGGGATCCCAACCCTGATCCACGAGTCCAATGCCGTGGCGGGTCGGGCGAACCGGTTTCTCTCCGGGTATGTGGATCGCTGCGCTTTGGGCGTCCTCCAGGCTGAGCACGGGTTTCCGTCCGGGCGCACCGCGTGGACGGGTACCCCGGTACGCGTCGCGCTCCGCACGCTCCCCACGCGCGCGGAGGCGCGACGGGTTTTTGGACTGCCCTTGGAGGTTCCCGTGGTCCTCGTGGTGGGCGGGAGCCAAGGCGCGAGCACCCTGAACCGCCTTGTCCTCGAGGCGGCCGTGCGAATGAAGGCGGGCGTGGCGTCGTGGCTGCATCTCGCGGGCGAATCGGACGTCGTCGCCGTACGGAAGGCTTACGCAAAAGCGGGCGTGGTGGCGCGCGTGGAGGCGTTCTGCCACGACATGCCCTCCGCCTACGCGGCAGCGGATCTCGTGGTGGCGCGCTGTGGCGCCGCCTCGCTCGCCGAGATCGCCGCGGCCGGGCTGCCCTCCGTGCTGGTGCCCTTTCCCTTCGCGGCCGACCGTCACCAGACGGCGAACGCGGCTATCTTCCATCACGCGGGTGCGGCGGTGACGGACGAGGAATCCGCGTGGACGGGCGAGCGCCTGGCGATTGAGATCAGGGGACTGCTCTCCGAACACGGACGTCTCGCGGCCATGGCGGCCGCCTCGCGAAGCCTTCGGCAGGACGGGGCGCACCGGAGCCTCGCCGACGAGGTCGAAACCCTCGGGGCGAAGAAAGGGGGTCGACCGTGAGTGAGATTGGCCAGGAGGATCTCCGAAAGCTCCTCGCAAGCGGGCCACGCACCGCGCACCTCGTGGGCGTGGCGGGTTCCGGGATGAGCGGCCTCGCGCACCTCCTCGCGCAGCGTGGCCACCGGGTGACGGGCTCTGATATCGGGGAGGACTTCGACGCGGTGGCGATGCGCCGCGCCGGGATCGTCCGCTACCGCGGGCATTCGGCCGCACACATCGAGAAAACGGATTTTGTCTGCTACTCCTCGGCGATCCCCACCGACAACGCGGAGCTGGTAGAGGCCCAGCGGCAGGGGATCCCGCTCGTCCGACGAGCGCGCGCCCTTGCGGCGCTCGTGCCGCCCCAGAAGGCGCTGCTCGTGAGCGGGACGCACGGAAAGACCACAACGACCTCGATGATCGCCCATATCCTTGCGCACGCCGGTGAGGATCCCTCCTTTTATATCGGGGCGTTCGTGTCGGATCTCGGCGGCAGCGCACGGGGAGGACAGGGAAAACACTTTGTGATCGAGGCGGATGAGAGCGATGGGACGATGAGCGAGTTCGCGCCTCACGATCTCATCGTCCTGAACGTCGAGGCCGAGCATCTGGATTTCTACGCGGACCTCGCGGCGATCGAGAGGGTCTTCCACGCCCTCGCCTCGCGCGCATCCGGGCGGGTGCTTTACTGCGCTGACGACCCCGGTGCCGCACGGATCGGTTCCGTCCTGCCCAACGCGGTGGCCTGGTCGGTGGACGAACCCTCGGCGGATGGCGCCGAATGGAACGTCGAGAGGATTCGCCTCGAAGAGGTGGGCTCCGCGTTTACCGTGCACCGGGGAGGAGAGGCGCTGGGGGAGGTGCGGCTGCGCGTGCCCGGCCGCCACAACGTTTCCAACGCGCTCGGCGCACTCGCGGCGGCAACAGGGGCGGGGGTTCCCTTCGCGAAGGCGGCGGAGGCGCTCGCAACCTTCTCCGGGGCGCGGCGCCGCTTCGAGCGCCTCTTCGAGAGCAGTCGCTTTCTCCTCGTCGACGATTACGCGCATCATCCGAGCGAGGTCCGCGCCACGATCCGAGCAGCCCGCCAGGTGCGCCCGGGACGGCTCCTTGCCGTCTTCCAGCCACACCGCTACTCGCGGACGCGCGCCCTGCACACGGAGTTTGGGGCCGCCCTCCACGAGGCGGACCGCGTGTTCCTGGCCGACGTCTATGCCGCAAGCGAGACCCCCATCGAGGGGGTGGATGGCGCGCTGGTGGCGCGCGACGTCGCCGCGCAACCCGGCCGCGACCCTTCGAGCGTGACGTGGGAGTCGAGCATGTGGCGCTTGAAGGACGGCCTTGGGGCGGAGTTGCGGGAAGGGGACACCGTGCTCGTCATGGGTGCCGGCAACATCCAGTCCATGGCGCGGCGGCTCGCGGGAGAGTTGCGCACCCACGACGAGCTCGCCCGTCTCCTCGGCCCGGGCGGGACGATCCGCCTTTACGAGCCGATGGCGAAGCGCACCTCCATGCGCGTGGGCGGCCCCGCGCGGCTATGGATCGAGCCCGAAGGCGAGCGCGACCTCTCGGCGGTACTTCGCCGTTGCAGCGAGGGGAGAGAGACCGCGGCCGACGATCCCGAGACAAGGCGCCTTTATGGGGTGACCGTTGTCGGGAGGGGATCGAACCTCCTTGTGCGCGACGCTGGCATTTCCGGAGTGACGATCCACCTTGGGCAGGAGGCCTTCCGTTCCGTGGAGGTACGGGGACGGCGCATCCGCGCGGGAGGGGGCGCGAGGCTCAAGCAGGTCGTCGCGGCGGCACGGGCCGCGGGGCTTGGAGGGCTGGAGTTTCTCGAGGGAATCCCCGGAACCGTGGGCGGAGCCCTCCGAATGAACGCCGGCGCGATGGGATCGAGCGCCTTCGACGTGGTCAGCCGTGTGCGACGGGTCACCCTGCGTGGAGAGATCGCGGAGCGCGCCCCGGAGGATTTGAAGCCGGCGTATCGCGACTGCCCCGGATTGCAGGGATGCCTTGTCCTCTGGGCCGAGTTTCAGGGCAGCCCGACCCCGGTCGCTGAGATTGACGCGCGCATCCGGGCGTTTGAGGAGAAACGTTGGTCCTCGCAGCCGGCGGCAGCCTGCGCCGGATGTATCTTTAAAAATCCGACCGACGGCTCGGCGGGAAAACTCATCGACGAGGTCGGGCTCAAGGGGCTCACCTTCGGCGCCGCGCGCGTCTCTGAGGTGCATGCGAACTTTATCGTGAACGACGGGGGCGCTTCCGCGTCCGAGATCCTCACGCTGGTGGGGATGGTGCGCGAGCGCGTGCGCGCCGCGCGCGGCATCGATCTGGAACTAGAGATGGTCGTCCTCGGCGACGACGGTGAGTGAAAGACATGAAGCCTCAACCATGAAAGACCCATCCAGGATCAAGATTGCGGTGTTGAAAGGGGGATTTTCGAGGGAGCGGAAGGTTTCTCTCCGTACAGGGGCCGCCGCGGCCGCGGCGCTGAGGTTGGTGGGCTTCCGGGTCGAGGAGGTGGACGTGCGTAGCCGCCGTCTGCGACTCCCCGAGGGAACCGATGTCGTTTTCATTGCGTTGCATGGGGCGTATGGCGAGGACGGCGAACTCCAGGAGGCCCTCGAGAGGAAGGGGGTTCCTTTCACCGGCTCCGGCTCGGAGGCCTGCCGCCGCGCGCTGGACAAGGCCCAGGCCAAGGAATGCTTTCGCAAGGCGGGCCTTGCGGTCCCGGACGGGATCGTGTTGCGGGGTCGGGATGCGTCTCCGCTCGCGGGCGATCTCCCCTTCGACCTGCCAGCGGTGGTGAAGCCCGCACGGGAAGGATCGAGCATCGGCGTGCGGATTGTACGAAAGGAATCGGAAATTTCCGCGGCGGTCAAGGAGGCGCGGCGAAGTGACCGTGTCGTGCTCGTGGAAAAATACATCCCGGGTCGCGAACTCACGGTCGGGGTGCTGGGAAATATCGCCCTCCCGGCAATCGAGATCCGTCCCAAGGGGGGGTGGTACGATTACACGAACAAGTACACGGCAGGGAACACGGAGTATTTGGTTCCCGCCCCGATCAGTCGCGATTTGGAGAGGCAGGTGCGCAAACTGGGCCTGCGGGCGCACCGGGCGCTCGGGTGCCGGGATATGTCGAGGGCAGATTTTCGACTGGACGAGGGCGGAGGAATCTATTTATTAGAGGTGAACACCATCCCGGGAATGACGGAAACCAGCCTTCTTCCAAAGGCGGCTGCGGCCGCAGGGGTTTCTTTCCCCAAGCTCTGCCTGCGGCTTGTGGAGGGGGCCCTTCGGCGCGGGAAGGAAAAACCATGAGATGGCTCCTTGATAAACTGATCGAGCGCCCGAGGAATCGGTTCCTCAAGCACGAACTCCGTACGATTAACGCGAAGCAGCGAGCCCGTGTACGCGCCGAGCGACGGACACGATTTGTCGGGCTGACGCTCCTCGCGGTCGCCCTCGTCGCAGCGGCCGGGTGGGCGGCGTGGGCGGGCACGCGCGGCCTCGCTCGTCGGCTCTTCGCCGAGAACGATGCGTTTCAGATTCGCGAGCTGGTCGTGGAAAACACCGGCGAGGTTCTCAAGCCCGATGCCGTGCTCTCTTACCTGCGTCTCCAGCGAGGGCAGAACCTTCTTGGAGTGGACATCGCCCGTCTGCGCCGCGACCTCGAGGTCATGCCCGTGGTCGAGCGCGCCGAGGTGGGGCGGGAACTTCCCAGCCGCCTGGTGATCCGGATCGCCGAGCGCACGCCCATCGCGAGTCTCGTCGCGGGGATGGGCCCCATGCGATATCAGGTGGATGCCCGCGGGGTGGTGATGGACCTGCAGAGCATGCACCGCCTCTCCGACGCGCAGCGCAAGAAGCTGGAGGAAATTCCCGTGATCACCGGCGCCGCGGTGGCGGATATGAAGATTGGGCGACCCGTGATTTCCCCCGAGATCTATCACGCTCTCGCTCTCTTCCAGCGTGCCGATCTTGGGGACTCCATAGCGGGGATGGAGATCCGCTCCATCGATGTGTCGCGCCGCGGCTTTCTCGTGGTGACCCTCGCCGACGGCGGTCGCGCCCGCCTGGCCATCGCCGACCTCGACCAGCAACTTCGCCGGTGGACCGCGGTTCTCAATGACGCGCGCATACGGTCGTTGCGTGTGGCGACCATTGACCTGAGCATGGGCCGCGACGTGCCCGTGACCTTCGCCGCAACCGTCCCGGAAACTCCGTGAAACTCTTCGACTCCATTCTCAAGCCATTTCGAAGAGGCGAGGACTTCATGGTCGGCCTCGATATCGGCACGAGCAATATCAAGATCGCCGTGGGGCAAACCCGGCCTGATGGCTCCCTCGCGATGGTCGGTAGCCACATGGCGGAGTCGCAGGGGATATGCAAGGGGGAGATCCAGAACCAGGAGCGTGCGAGCGAGGCGATCGTGCGGGCGCTCAAGGAAGCCGAGGACAACCTCAATATCGGGATGGAGTTGGTCGAGCTTGCCGTGACCGGCGCCCACATCACCTCCGGGACACACACGGGCCACGCCACCGTGCAGGGCGAGTCCATGGAGGTGACCGACGAGGACGCGCAAGCGGCGGTGGACAGCGCATCGAGCTGCGCGCAGCTCGGAAGCGACCGCGCGATGATCCACACCGTGCGCTGCTCATTTGAGCTCGATGGCAGCCCTCCCCTCGGCGATCCCGTGGGCCAGATTTGTGGGAACCTCAAGGCCGAGGTGCACTGCATCCACGGCCAGAAGACCCGTCTCAAGAACCTGCTGCACTGCCTTTCCGTGAAACTCGACACCAACGTGGAGGTCAGCAATACCGTCTTCAGCGGCCTTGCCAGCGCCCTCGCAGTCCTGGACCCCGAGGATAAGAAGCTGGGTGCGATCGTGATCGACATTGGGGGAGGGATCACTGAGTACGCGGTCTACTCGCGGGGAGCGCTCCGCCAGTCCGGGACGCTCGCCGTGGGGGGCGATCACCTCGTGAACGACCTGATGGTCGGTCTCGGCATCCGCCAGCGTCGCAAGGTCGAGAAGCTCCTCCACATGGCGGGGGGCGTCATGGTCGAGGCCTCCGATCGTGGCCAGGAAGTGGCCTTTTCCAGCACCGAGATCCTCGGGGAAAGAAGCCAAGTCTACTACATCGAGGATATCCACCGCATCCTCCACGAGCGGATGAACGAGACTTTCGGCATCATCCAAGATCGCATTCGCTCGCGAGACATGGCCGAGATCACCGGTGCCACCGTTTTTCTGACCGGCGGTTGCTCGCGGCTCAAGGGCATGGTGCAACTCGCCCAGTCGGTCTTCGACCGTCATGCGAAACAGGGTGTGCCGGGGGGTTTCGAGGGGCAGATCGAGCACCTCCGAACCCCCGAGATGGCCACGGCGGTCGGCCTCGTAAAGTATGCCCACATGCGGAGGCTCGTCGCCGCTGAAGCAGGCGGGGGACTGGGCAACTTCATCAAGAAGGCGTTTGCCAACTGAGCGCGCCATGAAATCTGAAAACCTGATGGGCGGAGCGAAAGAGTCCTCCCGCGTGTCCGCGAGTCGGCGTGCCCCTGCCGAGAAGCGCGTGCGTATCAAGGTCGTCGGAGTCGGCGGTGCCGGCGTGAACGCGATCGATCGCCTCGTCGAGGACGGTTTTGACCAGGTCGGCCTCCTTGCCCTGAACACCGATGCCCAGGCCCTTGCCCACTGCATGGTCGCCGACAAACTGCAGATTGGGGAACGCATCACCCACGGTCTCGGGGCGGGAGGGGATCCCGACATGGGTCGCCAGGCCGCCCTCGAGGATGTCGAGGCGATCGAGGACGCGGTCCGTGGCTACGATCTCATTTTTGTCGCCGCAGGCCTGGGAGGCGGGACCGGGACTGGCGCCTCGCCCATCATCGCCCGCGCCGCGCGCGAGCAGGGTGCGCTCGTCCTCGCGCTGGTCACCCTTCCCTTCTCGCACGAGGGGGGCCACCGCGGGCGCGTGGCCCAGGGGGGGCTCCTCGCCCTGCAGGAAGCTTCGGACGCGGTGATCTGCATCCCGAACGACAAGTTGATCGACCTTGCTGGCGAGGAGGCGAGCGTGCAGCAGGGTTTTGCGCCAACCGACGCCTTCCTCAGCGGCGGGGTGCGCAAGATCTGGCGGATGCTCAACTCCACCGGGTTGATCAATATCGATTTTGCCGACCTCCGTGCCGTGCTCAAACGTCGCGGGGGGGAGACGCTCATCGGCTTCGGCGATGGCACGGGTCCCGACAAGGTGGAGAAGGCCCTCGAAGGGGCCCTTTCGAGCCCGCTGCTCAGCGATCCCGAGGCCCTTCGCCGCGCCGAGAGCGCCCTGGTCGCCGTTACCCACGGTCCGGACTTCAAGATGGCCCAGTTCCGCGATCTCATGAAGAAGGTCAGCGAGAAGCTCGGACCGCAGACCGCATGCAAGCAGGGGCCTATCGTGGACGAGAACTACAAGGACCAGGTCTCCCTCCTGATCGTGGCTTCCACGGGCAAGCCGGCCGAGACGGCGCATGGCCGCCACGGCGCACGCGCCCACGCAACGGGGATCACGGCTTCTAGCCTCAATCCCCCGCCGCTCCCCTCCTCGGCTGCGACGAAGGGCAACAAGGTCCAGCAGGGCATCCTCAAGCTGAATGAGGTTTCTCGCGGTTCCTTCGAGGGCGCCGAGCGCACCGTGGTGAATGGCGAGGATCTTGACCTGCCCACCTTCATCCGTCGCGGCATCCAGCTTCGGCAGCGGTAGGGAGTTTTCTTGGAGTTGAGGTCTTGGGAAGGTTGGTTCGCCCCTCCACTGACCGCAGCCACTCCAGGGCACCGCGCGCAGCGCGGGTTCCCGTCGCAAAACAACCCTGGATCAGGTAGCCGCCGGTCGGCGCATCCCAGTCCATCATTTCACCGGCAACAAAAACTCCCGGCAGCCGGCGCACCATCAGGGAGGAGTCCAACTCGTCCCAACGAACGCCGCCCGCGGAGGAAATCGCCTCCGCCAGCGGGCGCGGCCCGGTGAGCCGTAGGGCACACCCTTTCACCGTCGCGGCAAGCATCTTGGCAGAGGTGAATGGCTCGCGTCCCGACAGATTTTCCAGGATGGCAACCGCCGCGTCGCTCAACCGCCAGCAGGTACGGGCCGCGACGAGGAGGTTACGCCGACAGGCGCCCAGTTTCTTCACGAGCTGTTCGATGGTGTGGGCGGGCTTGAAATCAATGACGATCTCCGGCTCCGCCATCGCGCGCAGGACCGGGCCGAGTTGGTAAATCACGCCGCCCTCCAATCCGTAGCGGGTCACGAGAAGTTCGCCGACCACCGTCGCTTTTCCCGCGCGGACGGTGATGTTCTTCAGCGGCCTGCCTTCCGCCTGGTCGAGCACGGCAGGCGGCCAGGATAGTTCCCAGCCGCAATTGGACGCCTCCAGCGGGGCGACCTCCACCCCCAGCTTCTCCAGTACGGAAACCCACGCGCCATCGGAGCCCGTTTCCGGCCACGAACCGCCGCCCAGAGCGAGGATCACCGCGTCCGCCTCGAAGGTGCGGGGCCCGCCCTCAACCTCGAAATCCAACTTCCACCGAGCCCCCTGTCGGAGACCGACCCAGCGATGCCCCAACGCGAAAGACACGCCGAGTTTCCGCAGTCGATGCACCCATTGACGCAACAGCGGCGCGGCCTTCATCTCGCGCGGGTAAACACGCCCGGTCGGCGCCGCGAAGGTCTCCACCCCCAGTCCGGCCGCCCAGGTCCGCATCGCCTCGCCGTCGAAATCCGCGAGGAGCGTCGACCACGCATCTCCCGGTTGTCCGGGGACGGCGTAGCGCGCGACCATGTCCGCGCGCGGTTCGGCGTGGGTGAGGTTGAGGCCGCCGCGACCGGCGACGAGAAACTTACGGCCCACCGAGGGCTTGGCCTCAAACAGCGTGACCGAAGCGCCGCCCACCGCGGCCACTTCCGCCGCGCGCAGGCCCGCCGGGCCGCCGCCGATGATCGCCGTGTGGATGCTCAATCGAAACAGAATCCACCGCCCTGCGCAACGCCGCACGCCGGATAAATAATTACAGCGAATCAGGGGAGCACACGCGGCTCGCGTGTTCGGTTGGGCGGCTCGCCCAAACGCCTCCCTCGGAAAATCGGCGAGCCGCCGATTTTGAACACGCGGGCCGCGTGTGTTCCCCGCAGAATCCCGAATCGCGGTGGGATGGCGATAATTCCCTGCGCAATGTAATCGCAGGTTGCCCCCCGATCGTCCCTTCAGGGACCCCGACGGGAGGTCGCGGGCGCAGCCTTCTGCTTCGCTTTCTTCGGCTTCTTAACTTCTCTTTTCTGACTTCGGTTTCCTTTGGCCATGGTGAACTCCTGGTTGATGTTGAATACAGACTACACCGCTTTAACCGGGAAACATAATGAAAGATGCGCCCTGATTTCCATCCACAGTCTCCCTCCACGCACGACGGCCTTGTCGAGGGAGTTTAACCTCCGGCAAACACCGGGCGAAAACCGGCTTCGCCCAGGATGCGGGCGACTTCTATCCGTTGGTCCCCTTGAATCTCGATTCGTCCTTCCTTGATCGTGCCGCCGGTGCCGCAGGCCTTCTGCATCGCTTTGGCGAGTTGTTGTTTCTCTGCCAGACCGATGCCGACGAAACCGGTGACGACCGTCACGGTCTTTCCCCCGCGATGGGCCGTCTGCCGCAGGATGTCCACCCGCCCGCGGTCCTTACGGAGTGCGGAAGATTCCGCCGGGGGCGCCTGCTCTGCAACCGTCGGCAGACCCTCGCTGCTCAGCCCGGCAAAGGCGTTCTGCACCAGACCCTGGCCGCTGCCACCGATAGGGATGCGTTTGCGGCGACTCATGGCTCTAGCATGGAGAGGTCGTCCACCACGCGGTCGGGGTGCACCAGCGGGGCGCAGGGCATTTTCCGGGTGGCAAGCTTCTTCGAGAATCCAGCCGGCGTGAGGCAGCCGTGGTTCGTGGGAAGCAAATAGGGGATGCCGCGCCGCAGGACCTCGCGGAGGAAATGGATTGCGTCGGGGGTGGGGCACCGTCCCTGGTCAAGGACGCCGTCCATGTCGAACAGCCAACCACGCTCCAAACGAGACCGGCCAGTTACAAAATGTTGAACGGAAGGTAACGAAGGAAACCGAGAACGGGGAGATGGCATGGAAAGGGCGGGATGATGGACAGGACTCGGCCTCGCAGGCGAGTGGATTTCCGCTTTTCATCGGAGGTAAAAAATCGCTAGGATCGCGTGCGAGGGGAAACCACGATGTCTTCCAAGGAAACCCCAGCCAACGTCGAGGAGACCCCGCGTCCGGATTTTCGGCGGACATGCCTCTTCGCGCTGCGACTCGCGCTCGGGAAGGAACCCTCCAACGCGAGCGCCTACGACAAGTACCAGGGGCTCGCGCTGGCGGTGCGCAGCCGCCTGATGGAGGACTGGCTCCGCACGGAGAAGAGGATTCGCGAGTCGGGTGCCAAACGCGTCCACTACCTCTCGCTCGAGTTTCTCATGGGCCGCGCGCTCCAGAACGCGGTGCTCAATCTCGATATCGAGGAACCGTCCCGTGGGATGATGCGGGAGATGGGAATGATCCTCGAACAGATCTACGAGGAGGAACACGACGCCGGGTTGGGAAACGGCGGCCTCGGGCGGCTGGCCGCCTGCTTCCTCGACTCGCTCGCCACGCTCGGCATTCCCGCCTGCGGCCACGGTATCCGCTACGAGTATGGGATCTTCAACCAGTCCATCCAGGACGGGCGGCAGGTTGAACAGCCTGATTACTGGCTCTTCCGCGGGAACCCGTGGGAGACCCCGCGCCCCGAGGGGATTCGCCGCATCCGCTTCTATGGGCGGACCCGCGTCTCCATCGATGCCGAGGGACGCTATCGCGTGGAATGGATCGACACGGACGACGTCCTGGCCCTCCCGCACGAGACCCTTGTGCCGGGCTACCGCAACGGCGTGGCCAACCCGCTCATCCTCTGGTCCGCCAAGTCCGACCAGGAGTTCAACTTCGAGTACTTCAACCACGGCGACTACATCCGCGCGGTCGAGCAACGCAACTCGGACGAGACGATTTCGAAGGTCCTCTACCCGAACGACAGCACCTCGGTGGGCAAGGAACTGCGTCTCAAACAGCAGTACTTCTTCGTCTCCGCTTCCCTGCAGCAGATTCTCGACGACTTCCTCCAGCAGCATGGGGACCTCGCCCTCCTGCCCGACAAGGTGGCCATCCACCTCAACGACACCCACCCGTCGATCGCGATTGCCGAACTCATGCGGCTGCTCGTGGATGAGCACGGGCTGGGATGGGAGACTGCGTGGGGCCTGGCCACGCGGACCTTCGCCTACACGAATCACACCCTGATGCCCGAGGCCCTCGAACAATGGGAGGTCGGCCTCTTCGGCTGGTTGTTGCCTCGCCATCTCGAGATCATTTACGAGATCAATCGCCGATTTATCGAGGAGGTGGCCGAGCGTTTCCCCGGTGACACGGACCGCCTCCGCCGCATGTCGCTCATCGCGGAGGACGGCCCGAAGAGGATCCGCATGGCGCACCTCGCCGTGGTGGGAAGCCACTCGGTGAACGGCGTGGCCGCCCTGCACACCGACCTGCTGAAGCGCCACCTCTTCCGCGACTTCGCGGAGATGTGGCCCGCGCGCTTCAATAACAAAACCAACGGGGTCACCCAGCGCCGTTGGGTCCACCAGGCCAACCCGGCCCTCTCACGCCTCCTCACCGAGGCGATCGGGGACCGCTGGCTGACCGACCTTGACGACCTGCAACGGATCGAAAAACACGCGGACGACGCCTCCTTCCGAGAGACCTGGCTGGCACTCAAGTATGGGAACAAAGCGGTGCTCGCCACCTACATTCGTCAAATTCTCGGCGTGGAAGTGGACCCGCAGAGCCTCTTCGACGTGCAGGTAAAGCGCATCCACGAGTACAAGCGCCAGCTCCTCAACATCCTGCGCGTCGTCGCGGTCTACCTGAGAATAAAGGATTCCCCGGGACGCGACTGGGTGCCGCGCACCGTCCTTCTCGGGGGCAAGGCGGCCCCCGGATACTTCATGGCCAAGCTCGTGATCAAGCTGTGCCACGACGTCGCCCGTATTGTGAATGCCGACGCATCCCTCGGAGGGCGGCTGAAGCTGGTCTTCCTGCCCAACTACGGGGTCTCCCTCGCGGAACGAATTTTTCCGGCAAGCGACCTCTCCGAGCAGATCTCGACCGCCGGCATGGAGGCCTCGGGCACGGGAAACATGAAGTTCGCCCTCAACGGCGCGCTCACCATCGGCACGCTCGATGGGGCAAACGTTGAGATCCGGGACGCCGTGGGTCCTGGCAACATCTTCATCTTTGGCCTCACGGAGGGGCAGGTGGCCACCGCGAAAGCCTCGGGCTACGACCCGCGGCAGATCTACTCGGTAGACGCAGAAATCCGCCGTGTCGTGGATCTCCTCGCCTCGGGCTTCTTCTCGCCGGAGGAACCGCATCGCTTCCGTCCGATCGTGGACGGCCTTCTCGGGGGCGACCCCTACATGGTGCTCGCGGACTTTGCCGACTACCTCGCGGCGCAGGAGCGCGCCGCGACGCTTTATCGGCACCGCGATTCCTGGGCGGTCGCCTCGATCCGCAATGTGGCAAAAATGGGCTTTTTCTCCAGCGACCGCACGATCCGCCAGTACGCGGACGAGATCTGGGGGGTTCGCCCGGTCTCCTCGTGAATCTTGCGTTGTTTCCCGCTATTTTCCGCTTTCGTCGGGCCCTTCTTGCCGCCGCCGTGGCGGGGTTGCTGCTTGCCCTCGCGCTGTGGCAACTCTTCGCGACGCGCCAGGAGGTGACCCTCCTTGCGTGGGAGGCACCCGGGGAACGGGGGTCGCTCGATGGGCTTCTTCGCGAGTTCGAGCGACGAAACTGGAGGGTGAAGATCTCCCTGGAAACGGCGGCCACACCGGAGGCTGCGGCCGCGGCCCTGCGCGCCCGCGTGCGCAACGGGAAGGTTCCCGACGCCGTCTTTCTCCGCGCGGAGGACCTGGATGCCCTGCTCGCGGAGAAGGCGCTTCGCCCATTTGCGGTCGACGCGGACGAGGCTCAGGGACAAATCACCGCGTTGCGTTCGGCGTTTGAGCGCGGCGGGAAGACCTGGGCGCTGCCCTTCGGCTGGTCGGTGCTCATGCTTTACCACGACCGCGGGCTCTTCGAGGCGTGCGGGATCCCGCCGCCGAAGGAGTTCTGGGATTGGGGAGACCTTCTTGCCGCCGCCCAGGCGCTGATACTGCGCGGCGAGGACGGCAGAAATGTGCTCCGCCACGGACTCGCCCTCGAGGGTTCCGCGGCTGAGGTGTCGGCCTTCCTCTGGCAAAACCGGGGGCAAATCACCGACGAGAAGGGCGCATGGACGCTGACCGATCCCCGCTTCGTTCAGTCGAATGAGGAGGCTCTCAGCTTCTATGCTTCGCTGGTCTCGGTCCACCGGGTTGCTCCGCTCCCGGGAGGGGAAAAAGCACGGACCCTCTTTGCCTCAAAGAAGGCCGCGATGGCGATCGGACCGCGTCGCTGGGCGGCAGATCTCGCCGGGGTGAAGGACCTCGACTGGGACATAGCCCCGCTTCCGAAGGGGAGGGAGCCTGCGACGGTGCTGGATGCCTACGGCTGCGCGGTGCCGCGCGGCGCGGCCCATCCCGAGGTCGGGGCGCGGCTGGCGACCTTCCTCGCGAGGGAGACCTCTCAGGCGGTCCTCGCCTTGCGCGGTGAGATCGTGCCGTCGCGAATCCCGCTGCTCGGGTCGAAGGTTTTCCTCGGGTTTCCAACGCGGCGGCCGGCACGGAACGACGCCCTCGTGCGTTGCCTGCCCTTCGCGAAGCCCCTCGGTTTCGGAGCGCACTCGCGCGAGGCGTCCGCGCTCCTCGCGGAAGGGGCGCGGGAGTTGATGTCGAACCCGTCCCGCCCCGCCCGTGCCGTGCTGGAGCGGATGCAAGAGAAACTGGAAAAACTGGACGGGGAAGGCATTCCCGCTCGCTGAGTCGTGGTGATTTGACAAGCCCCAGGGATGGCTTATCCTGATTCGGGACAAAAAAGGTCTCGTTTAGAAAAACCCTCGAAGAACCATGCAAATCACGCGCGCAGGCGAGTACGCGGTGCTGGCGGCCACCCACCTGGCCCGACAGGGGGACGAGCGTCCCGTGATGATCGAGGAGATCTGCGAGACGGCGCACATCCCGCGCAGCTTTCTCGCCAAGATCCTGCAGATCCTGTGCCGGGCCGGCGTTGTTCGTTCCCAACGCGGCATCCACGGGGGGTTCCGCCTGACCCGCGACCCGTCGAAGATTTCCATCCTCAATCTCATCGAGGCCGTGGAAGGACCCATCGCGCTCCAGCGCTGTCTCGACAAGCCGATCCAGTGTCACCAGGTGGGAAGCTGTACGCTTTGCGACATCTTTGGCGAGGCGCAGCACCGCATGACCGAGGTCTTCGCGAACACCACCGTGGCCGACCTCTTGCGATCCAAGGGAGAGGTCATGCGCCGCGTCCAGTCCCTCGGCCGGCCTCGTCCCAACGGCGCGAGGGCCACCCGCCCCGCGGTGCCGCAACCCGCTTTGATCAACGCTTAGACAGGACACCCCCATGACCAACAACAAAGAATACACCCTCTACAACGAGAAGGTGATGGACCACTTCATGAACCCCCGGAACATGGGGGACCTTGCCGAGGCCGATGGCGTGGGCGAGGTCGGCGCCGCGGCGTGCGGCGACATCATGAAAATCTCGCTCAAGATCGAGGACGGGCGCATCAAGGACGCCCGTTTCAAGACCTTCGGCTGCGGGTCGGCCATCGCCTCAAGCTCCATGGCCACGGAACTCATCAAGGGACGCACCCTCGAAGAGGCCATGAGCTTTTCCAACCAGGAGGTGGTGGATGCGCTCGGCGGGTTGCCGCCGGTGAAGATCCACTGCTCGGTCCTCGCGGAGGAGGCCCTCAAGGCCGCCCTGGAGGATTACGTAAAGAAGCATCCGGAGGCCGCCACCCCCGGGAAGGCGTGAGCCGCATGAAGCTAGAAGCTAGAAGTTGGAAGCTGCATGGAAGACTCGGTGGTGCAGCGACCTCTGGCGGGAGGAAACTTCCTACCTCCCCTTTCCCCTCTTCCATCTTCGAGCTTCCATTTCCGAGCTTCCTCTGATGGCCTCCCGCCCCATCTTCCTCGACCACCTTTCCTCGACGCCCGTGGATTCGCGGGTCTTCGAGGCGATGAAGCCCTACTTCACCGAGGTCTTTGGCAACCCGTCGAGCCTCCATCGCTACGGCCTGCAGGTGCGGGACGTGCTCCAAGGTGCGCGCGAGCAGTTTGCCTCCCTGGTGAACGCCGCCAGCCCGGAGGACATTCTCCTCACGAGCGGGGGAACGGAGGCGAACAACCTCGCAATCAAGGGGGTGGCCTACGCCAACCAGCGCAAAGGCAACCACCTTGTCCTCTGCGAGACCGAGCACCCGAGCGTGCTCGAATCGGTCGCGTTCCTTGAAAAGAACGGTTTTACCTCCACGAAGGTGCCGGTGAATTCCGAGGGCATCCTCCGTCTCGACAAACTTCGCGAGGCGATCACGGACAAGACGATCCTCATCGCGGTCCACCACGCGAACCACGACATCGGCGCCATCCAGCCCATTGCGGAAGTCGGGAAGATCGCCGCCGAGCGGGGCGTTGCCTTTTTCTGTGACGCGACCGCGAGCGCGGGCTGGGTGCCGATCGACGTGCAGGCAATGGGCGTCCACCTCCTCTCCTTCGCCCCGCACCGCTTTTACGGGCCCAAGGGGGTCGGCGTCCTCTACCGCAACCGGAAGGCGCGCCTCGTCTCGATCCTCCACGGTGGCGTGCAGGAGAACGGCCGCCGCGCGGGTACCGAGAACGTGCCCGCCATCGTGGGGGGCGGCCTCGCCGCGGAGCTGGCCCGCAAGGAACTTCCCCAGCGCGCCGCACGCGTCCAGGCTCTCCAAAAGCGCCTGTTGGACGGCCTTGCCGCAAGGGTGCCCTATCTCAAGTTCAACGGGCCACCCTGCGGGCCCCTGCGGTCGCCGACGAACGTCTCGATCGCCACCGAGTTCATCGAGGGCGAGGGCCAGCTCCTCCTCCTCGATCATTTCGGTGTCTGCGTGGCGAGCGGCGGGAGCTGCGTCTCCAAGTCGCTCAAGGTTTCCCATGTTCTCAGTGCGATCGGTCTCGACCACGCCCTCGCCCAGGGCTCGATCATCATGACCCTCGGCAAGGAGAACACGGAAGAGGAAGTTGATGAGGTGATCGAGACGATGGCAAAGGTCGTCGAAAAACTTCGCGGGATGTCCCCGATGTGGGACGAGTTCCAGCGGGGCAAGATCGACTCCACCGTCTCCCCACGCGGGATTGGCAAGTCCTTCACCGAGCATGCCGCCGCGGTTTCCGGTCACCGCGAGGAACGCGCTCCCGCGAAGTAGACCGGCCACGGCGGTGTCGCGGCTCCAAAAGAGCGGTTCATTGACTGGGAAATCACCATGCGTCAACTCCGCGAAGAGTTGCCGTGAAAATTGCCATCTATCCTTTCCTCGCTTATGAGGAGTCCCTGAACGCGATATCGCAATGCGATAGAGTGTGGCAGAACATGTGACCGATGGCCCTGGCGGTGAGGTTCGAGCGACAGGTGTACGAAGGAACAGCCAAGGAGTTCAGTTGACTCGCCGACCTCCCATCCAAGCTTCCACAACTGGCAATCGGCAATCAGAAATCGGAAATGGTCGTCGGCCCTCCTCTTCCTCCCGCTCGTCGAAAAGGGGCGAGACCCGATTCCTGAGCGCGTGCTGTGGAAGATTTGCGGCGAGAAGGACTGGCGGAGGCAGAGGGAAGAGTGGGGGCGGATCATACCCGCCTGAATCCACTCCGAACCGAGAAAAGCCCTATGCCCATCGCCGTCGTCGCAGGGAGAGCAGGGCGAGCGCCCCGGCTCCGATCATTGCATAGGTCGAGGGCTCGGGAACGACTTTCAGTGTGGGGTCGGGTCCGGTATAGGACCCATAACTGAGAGTGGGAACACTTGCGGCGGGGAGATGGAAGCTTTCATAGCCATAGCCCGTCAGGTTGTATTGGAGAATTCCAGACTTAACCGTAATGGGACCAACTGCTGCATTAACAAGAATTCCAGCGTAGCTGTAACCATCCATCAACGGTTGGCCGCTTGAACTTTTAAACACGGAGGACAGGTCGGTCCCCGTACTATCAACAAGATTTATTGTGGAAATATCTGCGGGAGCAATCGCACTCGCACCTCCCACGGCTCCCCAGGAGAGAATTGATCCCCACCCAAGATCTGCAAACCTATAAAAATTCGTTCCATCGGCCATAAACTCAAACTGGAGAATGTTCCCGCTCGTGGAGATTTGAACCACAGCCTTGGCTGGCGAAAACGCAAGCATGAAGAAACTTACCAGACACAACAGAAGCCTCCCCTTGTACATCAATCCCCAGGAACGTGTTTCAGAGTGATTTTTCATGGATGTTTCTTTTTATGATTTACCTGAAGAATGCTCCTCCGCTCCTTTAGGCCCGCCACCGACGCGTGGCCAGTAGCCCCAGCACCCCGGCCCCGATCATGGCGTAGGTCGAGGGTTCGGGGACGGCCACCACGCCGCCGAGTTCAAAGGAGGGGGTCCTAGAGTCGCCGTAGTTGCCGCCAGAGATCCAGCGAGTGCCCGACAGGGCGTTGGTGGCGACGTTCCCAGGGGAAATGGGGGTGGCACCGTTATTGTCATTAGCGCTCTCGACGCCCCACTGCGCGGGTCCTGAGAGCATGACATAGTAGGTGAAACCGCTGCTCATCACGAAGGAGGGGTCGGCGGTGAACATGTAGCCGGAGTAGCCGTTGCCACTCAGTGTCAAGCTCCCAAGACTGAGAAGCAGATTGCCCGGGTAAGCCCCCGGGTAGAAGCTCCCGCTTCCCGGCGTGTTGCTATTGTCGTAAATACCCGCCGTCACGGTTGCACCATTACCCGCGAGCATCGTGTTGAACGTGATTTGGGTAAAGCTGGCGGACATCGTGATACCTACTGCCGCCTTGTTGGCGTCGCTGAGCCAGAATTTGTAGCCTGCCAAATTATTGGTGGGCAAGTTGCCGATGATGGTGTCGGCATGCGCCGAACAGACGAGTATGGAGGCAATGAAACCCAAAAATACGCGATGGATTGTGTTCATGGAGATGTGACGTTTTGTTTTGAAGGAGATCGGACCCGGAGAGGCTGACACTCTCCACAGACGCCACCATGACACCCCCCCCCTTTGCGTCAATGGGCTCGATGCTGATTTTCGTGTAGGGAAATTGCCTACAAGACACCGATTTTGTAGTCCATCAAATCTCTCCCCCGCGTTCGTCGAGAAGGGGCGGGACCCGATTCCTGAGCGCGTGCTGCGGAAGATTTGCAGCGAGAAGGACTGGCAGAGGCAGAGGGGGAAGTAATGATCTCTCTCACCGCGCGCGAGTTCGCGCTGCATCAGGCTCCTCTAGCGAACACAACCTTGTCTCCATGCAAAAGCGCCTTCGTGTTGCTGGTATCCCGCAGCTCCCCGCGGAGAATAGCCTCTGACAGAGGCTGTGACACCAAACGTTGCAGCGTACGCTCCAGTTCACGAGCGCCGTATTCAGCGCTAAAACCATGGTTCAACATGTGTTCACGAACCGCAGGATTCAACCTCGCCCCTGGAGCGGGTGATGCCGGTGATCAAGACGGAGAAGATGTTCTCGTTGGGCAAAAGAAGAATCCTGCGGACGGCTCGGCGAGCCGTCCCTGCCAGAGATGGGCCGTCCTGCTTCTCCAACGGCCTAAGCGGGGAATCTCAGGGATTTCAGGGCGTAGATCCGAACCGGCTGAGCGCGGCCCTTGACCTTCATTTCGCCGCGCTGCTCGGCCTCGACGCGCTCCTTGACCAGATCGTAGATCCCGCCGGTGATGAGGATATCGGTCCTCTGCTCCTTCGTGAGGCTCTCCACGCGTGCCGCGACGTTCACGGTGTCGCCGATCACCCCGAACTCGGACTTCTGGCTCGATCCGATGTTGCCGGCCATGACCTCGCCGTGGTTGAGACCGATCCCGACCCGGAAGCACGGGCGCCCTTCGGCCTGCCAGCGCACGTTGAGTTCGGCGAGGCGTTCGCGCATCTCGATGGCGGTGCGCACGGCGCACCAGGCGTCTTCCGCCTCACCCCGCGACGTGGGGCTGCCGAAGACCGCCATCACCGCGTCGCCGACGAACTTGTCGAGCGTGCCGTGATGGTTGAAGACGCAGGCGACCATCGAGGTCAGGTACTCGTTGAGCTGCTTCACGAACGGCCCGGGCGCGCTCATCTCCGTGAGGGTGGTGAAGTCGCGCACGTCCGAGAAAAGGACGGTGACGCTGCGATTGCGGGGTGCCATCAACTCCTCGAAATTCTGTCCGCTCCGGATGATCTCGTCGGCCACGTTCTTCGAGACGTAGCGCTGGAGCATCCCGCTGATGCGCCGCCGTTCGACCTGCTCCACGATCGCCTGCAGGGTGACTGCGATGAAGGTGCCCCCGAGGACCAGGAACCCGACCGGCGCCACCGGGACGAACAAGTCGAGGCGCTCGAACGCGACGTGCTGGGCGAAGGCCCACCAACCTGCGCCAATTCCCAGAGCCGGCGCCAGTTTCCAGAGCGGCGATTTGATGGGGCGAAGGGAGGCGGCCAGCGCGAGGCCGATTGCCGCGAGGAGGAGGGCGTCCGTGCCGGAGCCGGTCCCTTGCAGCGGCCGCGGGTTGAGGAGCGTGGCGAGCGCGTTGGCGTGGACTTCCACGCCGAACATCGTGGGGGGGCTGCCGGTCCCGAAGGGTGCGAGGTGGTCGTCGTGCAGGGAGTTCGCCTGCGGCCCTACGAGCACGATCCTGTCGCGGAAAACACGGCCCTCGTCGAGCGGCCGACCGGGTTCCCAAGCCTTTCGGTTGAAGAGGAGATGGAGGGGGATGGTCGGGAAAGTGCTGTTGGGGCCGGCGAATCGGATGAACTGGTACTCGAACGGGTCGGGGAGGGGGGCCCTGGGGAAGGCCTTGTGCAAGGCGAGGGCGTCGAGGGAAAAGGGGAGCGGCATCTCGGCGTCATCCGGCCAGCCCACCGGGTTCATGCGGCGGATGAAGCCGTCCGGGTCCTTCTCGAAGTTGACAAAGCCGACGAGTTCGCCGTCCGGCACCCGGTCGCTGGGCAGGAGCTCTGCCAGCGGCATCGTGAGTTGCTGGTTCACCCCGCCCAGGATGCGGCTCTCCTGCTTCTCAAGGGCGTAGTTGGCCCCGATCACCACCTTGTCTCGGTGGCGGACCATGGCCGCCGTGAGTGCGGCGTTGTCGGCCTGCGCGCGTCGGTGGCCGGCGGGGGTCCCATCGTCCAGCGCGCCCCGCCCGGAGAAGACGAGGTCGAGCACCACCACCCGCGCCCCGGCGCCGGCGAGTTTCTCGATCACCGCCGCCCAGGCCTTGCGCGGGTAGGGGAACTTCTCCAACCATTCGTAACCGGGGTTGGCCCGGATTTCCTCCGCATCCAGCGAGTCCCCGAGGATGGAGCGCTCGTCGATGGCCACGAGGACGATCCGCGGGTCGGGGGCCACGGGACCGCGCACGTGGAAGCGCGCGTTGTAGGAACGCATCTCCCAGGCCCCGATCCCGAACCACTGGAACTGCCAGGCGAGCATCGCCAGGAGCGTCCACAGGCCGATGGCGATGACCGTGGCGGGGGCGATGAGGATCCGCACGGAGCGGAGTTTCACGGGCGTCCCTCTTTGGGAAGGTTGCGGGATGCGGCAGCCATGGCCGCGGGGAGTCTAGCACCGTTTTCGTCGTTTCGGCGAAGGTCCCGTGGGGAGAAATCATGAGAAAACAAGACTCACAACTTGCATTTATGTCAAAACCAGTGGAAAACTCGCGGGCCATTTCCCTCCCTCCGTTCCCCAATCGCCACGCTCCGTGGGCTGAAATTGTTGCCGCACACACCCTCCTCCCTGTTTCCATGAAATTGAAACTCGTTGCCCTGATCCTCGCCGGGGGCGCCCTCGCGGCGTCCGCCCAACAGAACGCCGCCAACGTCGCCGACCAGGAGCGCCAGCGTGTCAACCAGGAGATCTTCCGCCAGCCGGCGGGAGCCCCGGGGAGCGATGAGGCGGAGGCGGCCCACGACCTCGGGCGCATGGCCCCGGTCGAGGCGGAGAAGAACTTCACGTTTTCCAACCTGACGGGGATCGAGTGGAACTCCAACGCCCGCCTCTCCTCGGCGAACGAGCAGGACAGCCCCGTGGTCAGCGAGCGTCTGGGCCTGAAGTACAAGTGGGAGTTCGCGAAGCAGTGGACCCTCAACGCGGCGGTCCACCAGCAGTTCCTCTGGTTTACGAGCGCCTCGGACGTGGACTTCCTCGGCCAGACCCTCGACACGAACGTGGCCTACCAGTTCAAGGAGGGTCCCCGACTCCACGCGGGCGGCGGGCTCTACCGCTACGAGAGCACGAACCGCGGAGACCAACTCATCCAGGCCGGCACCGAGGAGTTCGGGATCGACGACTCGTTCCGTTTTTTCGAGGGGCGCAGCGCCCTGTTCTGCGGCTACACGTTCACCCACGAGAATACCAGCCCCGGGGCGTTCGACAAGCTTCGCCACCAGGCGCTCGTCGGCTGGAACCAGGCGCTCATCACCAACTATCTCGCCGCGCAGGCGTTTTACAGCTTCGCCTACACCGACTACCAGCGGGTGGAACGCGAGGACAAGAACAGCCTCGCGGGAGTCAACCTGACGTGGACGTTCAACCAGTATGTTGCCCTCACGGGCTTCTTCAACCACACATGGAACTATTCCTCCAACTCGGGGTGCGACTACAAAAACCTGGCCACTGGCGTGCTGCTCAACTTCAACTTCCGCTTCTAGACTCGGGACCGCCCCGATTCCTCCCATGAAAAAGTCCCTCCTCCTCGCCCTCATGTCCGCGGCGCTGTGCCTCTCGGGGGCCGCTGCCGACACCAAGCTCACCTCCGCCACCGTCACCGAGGTTCGGAACGAGGCGAAGCTCTACGTCTTCGTCGGAGGCGCCGAGGCCTCGGTCCGCCCCGCGAAGGTCAAGGATGTGGTCACGGGCGACCGCGCCCTCCGCACCGGCAAGGCCTCCCGCGCCGAGTTGGAGTTCAACGACAAGTCAATCGTGCGCCTCGGGGCGAACACGGTGTTCTCGTTCCAGCCGCAGACACGCCTCCTCAAGCTCGAGAAAGGGACCATCCTCTACCAGCAACCGAAGGGCGTGGGGGCCACGCGGATCGCCACCGCCTCCGCCACCTGCGCGATCACGGGCACCACGGTCCTCATCCAGCACCTGACGACCGCCAGCGGGGCCCAGAGCGCGGTCTACGTGGTCCTCGAGGGGAGCATGGTGGTCACCATCAACGGGGTGGCGTACACGGTTCAAGAGGGCTACGCGCTCGTGGACGATGGGAGCGGCAAGCCGAAGATCGTCCAGGTGGATGTGGCCGCCATCACGCGCAGTTCGGCGCTCCTCACGGCGTTTCCCGAACTGGGGAGCATTGATGCGATCCAAGGCACGATCAACTCGCAGGCGGGACAGGGCATTGCCAGCCTGGCGGATGTGCTCAAGGACCTCCTTGGCGACGGGACGACGGTGAACGCCCAGGACGTCCAGATCCGTCCTGGCGCCGTGCCGCTCGTCATCCCGCCCCCGCCTCCCCCGAAGCCTCACTACGTGCCACCATCCTGAGGGGTTCTGGATCCACCCCGCTTGAAGGGGAGAGGTGTGCGTTCCTGTTACTGGGGGTTCGCCTCGCTTTTCGGGCGCTCGGCTTGCTACGAAGTCGCGGATGAAGGTCCTCGTTCTCGGTGGGAGCGCGTTTGTCAGCGGCACCCTCGCCCGACGGGCGCGCGATGCGGGACATGCCGTCACCGTGGTCACGCGAGGACGACAACCCGTTGGCGGGGATCTTTCTGCGATCGTCGCGGATCTTGGCGACCGCCCGGCCTTTGCCGCGGCGATCGCCGCCACCAAGGGAACATGGGTCCTCGTGGCCGACTGAAGCGAGAAGGACTGGCGGAGGCAGAGGGAGAGGTGGGGGGCGGATTAGTCCCGCCTGAAGCCCCTCCGATCCTCTACGCCCGACGCCGACGCGTGGCCAGCAGCCCCAGCACCCCGGCCCCGATCATGGCCCAAGTCGAAGGCTCGGGGACGGAAGTGGCGGAAAAGGTGATTATTCCGCCCGACCCTGTCAGCCTCCCCTCCGTGGGATGGGCAAACTCCGTCGCATTGTCGGTGGAGGTGATGGTGTAGCTGTGCCCGCTCAAGTCGTTCCACGTGGCATTGCCATCCTGCACGGCCGCGTAGAGATCGGGAGACTGCAGGGTCAATCCGTAAGGGACATATGTGTTCGTGTCATAGGCCTGCCAACCAATCCATCCGCTACTCGAGGAACCGTAGTAGAAGAAGTAGCCAGGGCTCGAAAACCCGACGGAAGACCACCCATTCGCAGAGACGCTGGTCGCATTGTCCACGGGAGGATCGTCGTAGGACATAAACTGGGCGGGGACGTTGAGGTCAACGACCTCAAACTGGCCGGACCAGTTCGTGGTCGCTCCAGTAATCGAGTAGTTCACGAGTTTCGTCGACCCCGCAAATACCACCTGCGCGATGCCGCACAGCGTAACCAGCACGGTTGTGAGAAAGATTTTACTTTTCATGAGGAGTGGTGATTTCAGAAAACGAGAGATTAGGAAAACCCTACAGTGTTCATTTCATCACAACCTCCTCCCGGGTCAATGGGATCGATGCTGATTTTCGTGTAGGGAAAATG
>CAZZBZ010000009.1:15454-63058 GCA_964653025.1 uncultured Verrucomicrobiota bacterium | reverse complement strand
GATTGCGTGTGGCGCAATCGGCGCATCCGCCATCCGTGAGCATCCGTGTTTCATCCGTGGCTTCTGTTCTGAATTCCTTCGTACCTTTGTGGTTGAAGCGCTCCGTCCAGTCACTTGAGGAAGCTGGGGCCGGGCGCGTCGGGGATCAACTTGCGCTTCACGCAGAGGGAGCGGAACTCCTCAAGGCCGCGCTTCTCCTCCACGCCAAGCTCGTAGCGGACGCAGCGGCGGAGGTAGTCGCGGGCCTCAACTGGTGGAAGGACCTCTTGCCGATCCGAGATTTCATCGATCGCGGCGATCCCCTCGGCAAGGGCGCCGCGGAGGCGGTCCGAGAAGCGGGAGGTGCTCGCGCCGGGGGCGACGATCCAGGCAGCGAAGACAAAAGGGAGTTGGGTGTGGTTAAACCACAGTTCTCCGAGGTCGAGAAGTCGCCATCCGTCGGCGACGAGCCCGGGGCGTTCGCGGAGAGCCGGGTCTCCGATCCGAAGCCGCGCGTCGGCGCTCTCGGGATCGGGCGCGAGGGTCCAGCGCCCCTCGAGACCGAGGAACTCATCGAGGGCGAGGCGGAGGAGGAGCGAGGAGGAGCGTGAGTTCGGATCGAAGGCGACCGTGCGCACCGCGGAGATCGGGCCGCGGTGGGCGAGGTAGACGCTGCGGACCTCCCCCCGGCAGGCGATCGCGATCCCATCGAGCAGGCCGTAGCGCGGCTCGCCGAGAAAGCCGGCTACCGGGGCGAGGGCGACATCAAACTCCCCCGCGCGCAGGCGAGCGGCGAGGCAGGAGGGAAGGTCGTAGGTCACCTCTCGTCCGAGGCCGTAGACATGCGGACGCGCATTAAGAAATGGAACGGAACCGATGCGGGGCGGGGGTATGGTCTCCACGGGTAAATCTCGCCCCGTCCACATTGAGAGGTCAAGCCTCGGGGCTTCGGAAAGGGAATGCCGAGGGTGAACTCACATCCACAATGGCGCGAAAGGACGGCTCGGATCAACAGGCAGCCATTTTAATCACAATGAGATTGATCATTAAATAGACGCCGAAGAACGCCAGCGCCATCAGGCGGTCGAGGCGCAGGGCCATGGCACCATTACCTCTTACATGCAGCTTCCTGGAGATGACGGATGCCACGATGGCCATGAGCAGGAAAATCAGTGTCAACACGTGAATTTTATCAGCGAGAGTGAATGAAGGATTTTGACCGAGTGACGCGGCCACACGCGAACTGTTGATGACAACGGCAAAGATCATGGCCGACAGAAGGCTCAGGCGTCCGGTAAAGAACGAGTCCTTCGATGGATCCATGAAAAACGAAACCAATCCGATGATGAAGGCAATGTAAACCGCAGCCATCAATTTCCAGAAAATGCCTGCCGCATCGCGCGCGATAAAGATTGAAATGACCGCCGAAGCATAGGTTGACCCCCCGGTTTCCCCCGGGACTCCAAAGGTTGTGTTATATTCGCGCGCACCGGTTCGGATGATGACTTTTTCTACCCGCCATCCTTCAATCTTGATTTGAGGATCCACCCCCGTATTTACTCCATCAGCAGCGTAGGTGAGGGTGGAGGATTCCGCCTGTCCCTCGCTCAGGCGTATTTGGAGTTCATGGCGATCAAACGGAAACTTCTCGGTATTCCATCCATGATTAAACACGCCGTGAACCTTCTCGGCGTGGTAACGTTGGTCGCCGTGGTCTTCGCTGACATCAAGGCTAGCTTTGAAATCCCTGGCGTTCTCAAACTCCAGCGTCTTCAGGGGCTTGATCTGCTGCTTCCCATCATGCACAAACCACAGCCAGAAATCGGCGATAAACGTGTTATTGTTGGGGTTCAGTTCATAAACAGAAGTGATGTATGCGCCAACGCGCACTTCAACGGGCGGCGCTTTCCCCTTTTCATTTCCAGAGGCAAAAGTAGCGAATGGCAAAACACAGAAACATATAAAGAGTAAGCGAAGAACTCGTATCATAATGTGGATTTGTTGGGTTTGGAGATTTGTTTATCGGTTTTATCATCATGCTAAGCGATTAGTTCGCCGCCTTGCTTTGAGATGACAATCACCTGGTCTTCGAGGCCGAGCCCCAGCAGTTCATTCTTCGGAGGGTTGATGCGAACACCAAACTCGCTGGCTGCATCGTTGGCCCTGGCGTGGAACTTCACCCCAATGGCGAGTTCGCCGCGCCTTGCGGCGCTGCGCATGAGCTCGGCAAATGTACAGGCGCCCGGATCGCCCGAGTAATGCGTGACTGGCTTGAGGTAGATTTCATTCGCATGCGCATTCATCAGGTCGGCGTACACCCGTTCCAACATCAGCTGCTGAGAGATTTGCGCGAGCAGCATGCTGATCAGGCGCGGGCTGATGACGATGTCGGTCTGGCAGTGCTGGTTCAGAAGCTCGGAGTTGGCGGCCGAAAGGACCTCGACCACGACCTGCTTGAGACGTCGATCCGGGTGACGCCTCTCGTAGTCCCGCAAGAGAAGCATGGTGGCGATCGCGCGCGCGTCCGGATCGCACCCGCCGCTGGATACATCGGCAAGTATGATGCACGTATCGAATGTTCCCGAGAGCAGCGCATCGAGCTTGGCCACGTGCGTATAGTCGGTCTGCACGCAGGTCGGCGTGACATTAACGAGCGGTCGACTCAGTTTCTCCTCCAGCCAGGCGGATGCCTCGTGCGGCGGATGCAGCGAGGCGATGGTAATGTGACTCCCAACTCCGAGGAATGAATCATATTCCTGGAGGATGTTGAAGATTCTGTCGTTCCAGCCCAGGATAAGAATGCTCCCTTGTGGAAAGGATCTTGGTTCTGGCGGAAGGACTTCCGAATCGAACGTAGTGTTGGCTTTGGGCTGGTACACCACGCATCCCCGCGCGAGGAGGATAAGCCATTCCGACTTACCAACCATGCGATCCTTTCCCGGATTGATATGATGGCGGAAATAGGGATGGCCGTCGCGCTCCTCCATCGAGCTGGTACCCAGCAGGATCGCGTTTGGAAAATCGAACATCGACTCGCCCAACCGCCGGCCCGTGCAGCCCGGCTGTGGCTGGATGAAAATCTCGTTTCCCACGAAACTCAGAAGCGAACTGTAAACGTGCGAAAGGCCGGGCTGCCGCGTAGCCTGCACAATCATCCTGCTGAGTATTTGACTCGGGCATACAAGCGAGACCGAACGCTGCGAGGCGATACCCGCGACGTCGAGGTTTTCCGGGCGATCGATTTCCGCCACCATCTTCGGCCGGGGCGCCACCTTGGGCACATTGCCGGCGAGAAGCATCAGGGTCTTGATCGTGCCAATGTCTTTCCCGTCCGGATTCGCGTTGGATTCGTCGGCGAGCACGATGATGCTGTAGGCGTCACGGAAGGACATGCGTTCGAGTTCGCTCAGGTTTGTGGGCGAGCCGCTTCGAAGGATGGGTTGGATGCGCCTTGTCCGCCCGCGCTCGCTACGCATCTGGTCCTGCATTGTGGATATTGTGTGGCCGGAGAGGATCACGATGGTGACCGTCTTGTGGTGGTCTTCGAAAAGGTCGAGGATGCTGAAGATCTTGTCGTTCCAGCCGAGGATGAGGATGTGGCCGGATTCATGGATCGGACTGCGGCCTTCGGCAAGTTTTTCCAGTCTGCTCATCACGCCGGCGGAAACGAGACCCACCACCCCGCCGAACAGGATTAGACCCAGCAGCGAGATCACGAGCCCCAGCACGACGATGGAAGGATTGGCCCCGTAGTCCTGGCTCACGTAGGAGGCATCGAAAATATGCATCGTGGACCACCATGCGGCGTCCCAGAATCCTTCGCCGAACTGGTGGCCGATCGAGGGCACATCTTTGTTCCTGGGCTCATACATGCCTAAAGGGAGGCTGAGCGTGCCGAGCAGGATCAGGCCGACCAAAAGGGCACACATCAAGATGGTCTGGGCCGAGATACCTCGGATGAAGAAATTGTCGAGTCGATAGGAAACAAGATCGACGAAACGCCGCCAACGGGAGTAGAGATTTTTCATGACGGGCGGAGGGGAAGGCAGGGGCGAATCGGCCCCGCCTGAAAATCGCTCCGATCCATGAGCAGGGTTTTCATCAAATCTCCTGGGGATCAGAGAGGTTAGAATTCTCCACGGCAGCCATTCCACCACGAGCCGCCGCCCCGTGTCTGTAGGCTCGATGCTGATTTTCGCGTAAGGAAACTGCCTACAAAATGCCGATTTTGTAGTCCGTGTTTTGGAGCGTCCTAATCCGCTACGCCCGCCGCCGACGCAGGGCGAGCAGTCCCAGCGCCCCGGCCCCGAGCATCGCGTAGGTGGAGGGTTCGGGGACGGAAGTGACGCTGGCCACACGAAACCCGAAGTTGAGGCCCTCGTACGTCGGGACGAAGTAGTTCCGATACGAAGACCGCAGGAAGCCCTCGGAGTTGAGCCAATCACCACCGCGAATCCCGCGATTCTCGGACGTGGTGGAATTGGCGCCGTCGTAGGCGCTCTCGCTCCATTCCCACACGTTTCCATCCTGACCCATCGTCCCGTAGGGGCTCAACCCCCCAGCCATAGTGATGTTCGTGGGGCCGCCCTGGCCGTCGTAAACCGCTGTCCCGCTCGCCGTCCCGCCCGCCACTGCCGTCGGAATCGCGTCGCTCCCCGTCGCGTAGTTGTAGTAGGTTCCGCCAAGACTGTAGAATGCCGCCTTGTACCACTCGTTCTCGCTCGGCAGGACGTACTTCGCGTTGCTGTTGCGATACAGGTTGCTCGCGTTGTAGCCCACATCCGTCGGTGCCCAGAGCACGAGGTACGCGTTCGCGCTGTAGCCCCCACCGCCTGACTGCACGTTGAACTTGTAGGCTGCCGTATAGCCCGCGTTCACGTTCAGCCAGTTCACGAACCGTGCCGCTTCGTTCCACGAAACGCCCGTCGCCGGCTTGTCCACTCCGTTGCCGCCATAGGGGGCCATGTCGGCCAGGGTGACCCCGAGATTTCCCAGATCATTGGCTTTGTTGATCATGTCCCGGGAGACCTCGTAGGTCCCCATCCGGAACGTGTCCGCCACCGCGCCGTATCCCGTGTCGTCGACCGCGTTGCCGGGATTGCCCACGGTCACGAAATCCAGCGTGAAGTTGGTCGTGGTCCCATTGCCGAACGTGTCGGCACGCAGAGCGCCCGCCGTGATCAGCGCCAGCGCCAATGCGACCGTCGTAGTAAATAGCGTTGATTTCATAGGTGTTGTCCGAGGTTAAAATGAAGGCAGGGCCGCAGGTGAGAAGCGGGAATAAAATGACGATCAGGAACTCCGCTCATTTCGACAACCCTTTAAAATACCTTTGTGGAGGTAGTGTTCGGGGACGTGATTTTCAGACGAATTTGCCCCTCCGCCTCTCGGGAATCGGCATTTGCCCATCACCAAGGTCCTCTCCTTCCCCATTCTGGTTAACGCTCCAAAAGAAATCCCCCACCATTTCTTTTTGACTGTTAACCAGTTTTGGAAATTCGGGGAGAGCGCCGAGAGTCCGTCGATTTTGGGCACCTCCCTCCCTCCTCCATTTCAAGGGCCACGAAAAGAGAGAGTCCGCCCGGGCGCCCACGGGCGTTTTCCTCTGTAGAACGCGACAGGGAACGGCCCATCACGGGGCCTTGGACTCTGAATCCGCCTGAGGCGGACTTCGCAACGAAGCAAAATGGTGCGCCATTCCTGATCCGAACCTGCGACCCGCGGGTTAAGACTCTCCCCCGCCTTCCCTCAACAACCGCCCCGCCCTGACGCTTCTCGGTCGGAAGCCCGCTTGCCTGGGTCCCTCCGCGGATCAGCCCGCCGTCGCGCCGAGGAGGTCGGAGACGGCGGCCTTCGCGTCGTCGAGGGTGATGGCCTGGAGGCAGGCGCGCGGCTGCTTCCAGTCGCAGTGGGGGGTGCCGCGGTCGCGGGAGCAGGGGCAGTCGCGGACGAGGGTGACGTGGCGTACGGCCCACGGTTCCCAGTTATGCCAGCCGGTGGGGCCGAAGAAACAGAGCGTGGGCGTCCCTTGCGCCGCGGCGAGGTGCATCGGGGCGGAGTCCACGCCGACGAAAAGTTTCGCGCGCTTCACGAGCGCCGCCCATTGGAGGAGGGTGAGGCGACCGCGAAGGTCGAGCGGACTCCCAGCTCCCACGGCAAGCATGCGATCCGTCCAGTCAATCTCCTTGCGATCGGTCCCGCAGGTGAGGACCACGGGAAGCCCATGCTGGGACTGGATCCAAGTGATAAGGGCGGCAAATCGGTCCGCCGGCCAGCATTTCCAGAGCCAGCGCGAGGTTGGGTGCGCGATGACAAAGTCCTTCCCTTCCGGGAGGCCCGCAGCCCGCAGCGCGACAGTGACCGCCGCATCGTCCGCGGCGGAGGGGAACACCTCCATGTGCGGGTCCTTCGACGGGATCCCCGCGTGGGCGAGGACGCCAAGGTTCTTGAGCACCTCGTGGAGGTCGGGGTCGCGGCAGGGCGGGACCATGCGGTTGTAGAGCCAGCGCTTGCCCCAGAAGCCCTTGCCATCGGGATGGTAGGCGAGGCGGTGGCGCGCCCCGCTGAGCCAGGAGATCCAAGCGGGGCGGTCCCCGCTCGTGAGGTCCACGGTCATGTCGAAGCGTGCCGCGCGGATCTCGCGGAGAAAGGCTCGTTCCCCGTCGAGGCGCGCGCGGAGACCCGCCTTCATCGCGCGCCGGGGGAAGACGTGGATGGCCGAGAGGAGCGGATGGTTCGCGAGGATCGGGGCGCTCTCGTCGTTGACCACCGCGTGAATCTCGGCATCCGGGAATGCCTCGTGGAGGGCGCGGAGGCACGGGGTGGCCAGAAGCACGTCGCCGATGTGCTTGAGCTTGATGACGGCGATGCGCCGGACGCCGGGGAACCGCGAGGCGATATTGGCCGGGTCAGGGGTCACGGGGTTAGTCTAACCGGAGGAAAGTGACGGTTCAAGGCGGGGAGTGGGACACCGTTAGCCCGTACTTCTCACCAACAGGAAAAATATGCGGCAGGGTGTTTTCTGAATTGTAGGGCAAGCGCTCCCGCTTGCCATCCTTCCTGATAGATGGCAGGCGAGGAGCGCCTGCCCTACAATTTTTCGGAGCGGCGTGAGAAATGCAGATTAGCCCATACTATCCCAGCGCGGGAAACTTGAACGGAGAAGCTTCCCCTTGTGGGGACACAAGGGGCTAACGGGGACTGGGGCATCCGGGCACCTACGGCAGCTTCGGGGGAGACACGCCGAACCGACTGTAGAACGCGGCGACCGTGTCCGCGCGGTTCGCTTCAGGGCCGATGCACAGGACGGTGACCGCGCGATCAGTCCATTCCTCAATGCCGAAGCCGTTGAACCAGGTGACGCCGGTGAGGGTTCCGGTCTTTCCGTAAAGGCGGACTTTCGATCCCTTGACGGGCCATGCAAGGCACTCGAGGAGTTGCTCGGCCTTCATCTTCGAGGAACCCACCTTGCCGCGCATCACGCGGAGGATAAAGGCGTGCTGCTGGCGCGGGGTTACGAGCAGGGCTCCCCCACGACGGACCGAGGAGGGGTCGTCCTTGAGCCAGTCCTTCGGAGGCGGGCCATCCGTGAGGCCGCTTTGCTCGACGTATTTTTCGAGACTCCCCTTTGGAAGGCGGGAGGCGAGTTCGACGAAGGCGTCGTTGCTCGAGAAAAACATCGCCTCGGCAAGCGTCACCGCGCGCGGGGCGCCGGGAACATGCTTGTCGGCGACCTTGAAGGTCGTGGAAGGCTCGGCGACTCCTTCCTCGAGGGCCGCCCAGGCGATCACGATCTTGAAGGTGGAGGCGGGAGGGGTGGCGGTGTCGGCGAGTTTCGGGTCCCCCCCGACCACGCGCGTCGGGCCATGACCGACCGTCTCAAGGACGACGGTGTCGAGGGCGAGAACGGGGAACGGGAGGAGGAAGGCGAGGAGCAGGAGGCGCTTCATTTCCTGACGAGGAGGTTGCCGACGACAAGCAGGTCCATCTCGCTGGCGCGGAAGGTGCGGTAGGCGTTCGCGGGGGTGGTGACAATCGGCTCGCCGCGGAGGTTGAACGAGGTGTTCATGAGCACGGGAACGCCGGTGGCGTCGCCGAAGCCCTTGATGAGGCGGTGGTAGCGCGGGTGGGTATCCGGGAAGACCGCCTGGAGGCGACCGGTGCCCATGTGGCTCACGGCGGGGATGATCTCCTGTTTCTCCTTCTTCACGGGCACGACCAGCAGCATGAAGCGGGCGGCCTCCTGCTTCGAGATCCCCGGCATGTCGAAGTAGTCGTCGGCCACCTCGCCAAGGATCGAGGGCGCGAAGGGGCGGTAGGGCTCGCGGAACTTGATCTTGGTGTTGACGATGTCCTTCATCTCCGCCGAGCGCGGGTCGGCGAGGATCGATCGGGCGCCGAGGGCGCGCGGGCCGAACTCGAAGCGCCCCTGATGCCAGCCGATCACCTGCTTCGAGGTGAGGGCGGAGACGACGCGCTCGATGAGCTTCGCCTCGTCGTCCACCTTCTCGAAGGGGATGTTCTCGCTACGGAAGAAGTCGGCGGCCTCGCCTTCGGAGTATTCCTCGCCCCAAAGCGCGTGGCGCATGACGAAGCGGCGAGGCTGGCCGAGCACCTCGTGGGCCATATGGAACGCCGCACCGATCGCGCCACCCCCATCGCCGGCGCCGGGTTGGATGAAGATGCGCTGGAAGGGGGTCTCGCGGAGAATGCGTCCGTTGGCCACGCAGTTGAGCGCCACGCCGCCGGCGAAGCAGAGGTCGGTGAGCCCGGTCTCCTTCTGCAGGGAGCGAGCCATGCGCAGGACGATCTCCTCGGTCGCCTTCTGGATGCTCGAGGCGATGTCCGCGTAATGCTGGTTCTCCGCCTCCAATCGCGCGTAGTCCGCCGGTCGCTCCCCGAAGTAGGAGGGGAACCCCGTGTTCTTCGTGAAGAAATGGGTCTCGGGGGTGCGCGGCGGCCCGAAGAGTTTTACGAAGTTGCGATTGTAGGTGTTCTTCAGCGAGTACGGAAACTTGAAGTACTCCATTTTTAACTGGAACGACCCGTCCTCCGAGAGGTCCATGAGCTTCCAGACCTTGTCGAGGTACTTCGGCTCCCCGTAGGGCGCCATCCCCATCACCTTGTACTCGCCCTCGTTCACCTCGAAACCGAGAAACGCCGTGAAGGCGCTGTAGAGCAACCCAAGCGAGTGCGGAAAGCGCATTTCGTGGGTGAGGTGGATCTTGTTCCCCTCGGCGACTCCCTTGGCCGTGGTCGTCCACTCGCCCACCCCATCGATCGTGAGCACCGCCGCCTTGTCGAAGGGAGAGCAGTAGTACGAGCTCGCCGCGTGGGCGAGGTGGTGGTCGCAGAATGCGATCTTCTTCGAGTCCACGCCCAGCTCCTCGCGCAGGATCGCCTTGATCCAGAGCTTGTCCATCAGCCACGTCTGCATCGCCGCGCGGAAAACCCCCACGCCCCGCGGGAAGGTTGCCATCGACGTCTGGAAGATCCGCTCAAACTTCACGAACGGCTTCTCGTAGAAGACAACCCAGTCCACATCCTGCGCCGTGATCCCCCCCTTTTTCAGGCAGAACTCCGCCGCGAGCTTCGGGAAACCGTGGTCGTGCTTCTTCCGCGAAAAACGCTCCTCCTCCGCGGCGGCCACGAGGACGCCATCCTGCACGAGGGCGACCGCGGAATCGTGGTAGAAGGCCGAGATGCCGAGGATATTCATGACAAGCCTTTCCCTTGCAGCTTGGAACTTGCGGCTTGGGGCTCGTGAAGCACCGTGCTCCCCTGGCTCCGCGCCCAGTCGAGGTCGAGCGGCGGCAGCTTCTTCGGGTGCCAGTGGCTCGCGCCGGGGCGGCGGCGCATCCCGAGCGGGTCGGAGAAGAGCTTCACCCCGAGGGCGAACGGCAGCGCGATGACAAAGTAGAACAGCGGCATCCAGATCCAGCTCATCACGTCACCCAGCCAGTGGCCGAAGCGCACCCAGCCACGCCATAGGCGCCGGAAAATGGAAAAAGGAGTGCCTTCGCTCATCGTGGGAGAACATATAACCTGCCCTCGATGCGCGTCCCACACAAGCATGGACCTATTACCTACGCCCAAACCCCGGCGACCTTGTGGCCGCAGAAGGCGCAGGCGCCGCCCTTGAGGTGGACGGCGCGGATGCTCCACGCCTCGCGCTCGACGACCGCCCGCCGGCAGCCGGGGCAGAAGGTGGTCTCCCACGCCGGGTCGCCTCGCAGGTTGCCAATGTAAACGTGGCGCAGGCCGGAGCGCAGCGCGATCTCGCGAGCTTTCGCAAGGACCGCGGGGGGCGTATCCGGGAGATGGAGGAGCTTGTGCGCGGGGTGGAAGCGCGAGAAGTGGAGCGGGTAATCCGTGCCAATCTCCTTCACGAGCCAGTCGCACATCCGCGCGATCATGTCGAACTTGTCGGTGTAGGTCGGCACAACGAGGTTGGTGACCTCGAACCAAACGCCGCGTTCCTTAAAAACTCGCAGGGTCTCGAGGACGGGGCCGAGGCGGCCGCCGTTGAGGTCGTTGTAAACATCGTCGCTGAAGCTCTTGAGGTTGACGTTCGCGGCGTCGATCCCGTCGCAGGCCTCCTCGAGCGGCTTGCGGTTGATGTTTCCGCAGGTGATCCACGCCATGCGGAGACCGCGGGCGCGAGCTTGGCGTCCGATCTCGCGCATGTACTCGTACGCGACAATCGGCTCGGCGTAGGTGCCGGCGATCGAGGGGCAGCGATACGCCTCCGCGAGGGCGACCACGTCCTCGGGAAACATCGCCAACCGCGCGGCATCCTGCGGGGTGAGGCTGAGCATGCGCGCGGGGGTGGCACGGAGTTCGGGATCGGAAGGGTCCTTGGTCTCCTCGGGGGTGCGCTGGGAGATGTCCCAGTTCTGGCAGTTCAGGCAGCGGAGGCAGCAGCCGGCGGTGGAGAGCGAGAAGATCGAGGTCCCTGGCAGAAAGTGCATGAGCGGCTTCTTCTCGATCGGATCCACGTGGAAGGCACACGGGTTGCCGTACACGAGGGTGTGGAGGACGCCGTCCCAGTTGGCCCGGTTGCGGCAACGACCCCGCTCGCCGGGCTCAAGGGTGCATCCGTTCGGGCAGAGGAGACACTTCACCACGCCGTCCTCGAGACGTTCCCAATGGGAGGCCTCGCGCGCCCAGCCGCGGCGGCGCCAGAGCTGCCAGACAGGAGCGTTCGGATCCGCGCGGGTGATGCCCTCGCGCCCGGGGGTCTCACGGCGGCGGCGGTGAAAAAACTGGAAGGCCAGTGGTCCCGCAGTGAGGAGGGCAGCGCCGGCCGCACCGACGCGGAGCGCCTGCCGGCGGCTTACGCGCGGTAACCGACGGGAGACGGCCCCCGAGAGGGAACCTGGTGCCTTCATGGCGTCAGGTTCAGCGCCGCAACGGCCCCTCTCTCGGCTTCGCGTGGAGCATGATCCAAAAGCCGAAGGCCATGAGGACGAGGATGGCGCCGATGGCGAGGCGGTAGGCCTTGCGCTCTCCGAAAATCGGTTCGAACTGGGTGAAGGTGAGACCCCAGGCCATGGGTCCGATCACCGCGGCGCATCTCCCGACGAACCCGAAGATCGCGAACATCTGCCCGCGCTCCTCGGGATGGCAGATCTCGAGCAGGTGCGCACGGGTGACCGTCCACATCCCCCCGAAGCAGAGGCCGAAGACCGGCCCGGCGATCCAGAAGAGGCGGCGCTGGACACTGAACATCGCGAGCACGAGCGCGGCCATCCAGAGGACGAGGACCCAGAGCATGGCGCGGTAGTGGCCCGTCTTGTCCGAGATGTGCCCGACGAGCGGCGCGCCGAAGATGGCAAAAACCGTCGAGACGATGATGAAAAGGTTAATCTCCGAGAGGGTGAGATGGAAAAGGACGCGGCCCTTCCAGACCGGGGTGAAATCGAACCCGCGCGCGGGGTCGAGGCCGACGACCGACTGGCAGTAGAGGGCGAGGTTGGCCTTCACGGTCTCGACCGCGTCGAGGCAGAGGAGGCACGCGAGAAAAAAGAGCATCATTTCACGATGCGCGCTGATGCGCCGCAGGGTGGTGATGAAAGCCCCAACACTGTTCTGCAGGCTCTGCCCGAGATTGAGGCGGACGAGGCCGGGCCGCTCCTTCACGAAGAGGAAGAGGGGCAGCGAAAACGCAAAAACCAGGACCGCGGTGACTGGAAAGATGGGGCGGTAGATATGGACATTCGGGAGGGCGTTCACGAACCTCTCGGACAGGATGAGGCCAAGGACGGTACCAAGGTACCCCATCCCGACGCCGATCCCCGAGATCCGTGCACGGTGGCGCTCATCAGAAACGTCGCTGAGCATGGCGTTGTAGAAAACGAGGGCCGTCTGGCAGCCGACGTTCGCCAGCGCGAAAAGGGCCAGGCCGGCCGTGAGCGAGGAGGTGACGCAGTTGAGCATCGCGCAGGCCCCGGCGCAGATGCAGGTGAAGACCACCACGAAGATGCGGCGCCGCCCCAACTCATCGCTGATCGGGGCGAGGAGAACCTGGAGAATGCCGCTCACGAGCATCGAGGCGCTCAAGGTGACGTTGAACGCGAAGACCGAGCCGTGCAGCTGCTGGATCACCCACGGGCCGAAGTACCGGCTGATCACCAGCGTGGAGAAGACGGTGATCCCGAGGTCGTAGAGCCCCCACGCCAGTACGCGCAGGTTCAGCCAGCGGGGGCCCCGGGGTTCGATCCACTCCATGGGCGGCAAGCGAACCCGAGTCCCCGCCGGGCGACAAGCCAAAAAGGGCCACGCTCTGTCGTGCCCTCGGCAGTCCGAGGGCGGGCGTACCCCTCCCACTTTCGGAGATATGATTATGTTGATGCAGAGGGTCTACCGCCGGAGCACCTTTTGGAGGAGGGGTGCGGTCCGTGAAGTTCTTGTTCGGGCCACCTCCTCGGGGGTGCCCTTCGCCATGATGCGTCCCCCGCCCTCGCCCCCCTCGGGCCCGAGGTCGAGGACGTAATCGGCTTCCGCGATCACGTCGAGGTTGTGCTCGATGACCACCCCCGTGTGGCCGGCGTCCACGAGGCGGTGGAGCACCCCGAGAAGTTTTTCCACGTCGGCGAAGTGCAGCCCGATCGTCGGCTCCTCGAGCACGTAGAGGTTCCCCTTCCCGTTCTGACGCGCACCCGTCCCGCGCGGCCCCCACCCCTGTCCCCGCATCAACTCGCTCACCAGCTTGAGCCGCTGCGCCTCACCCCCCGACAGCGTCGGACTGCTCTGCCCCAGCGCGACATACCCCAGCCCCGTCTCCGCGAGAAGCTTCAGCGGCTCGGCCACCAGGCGGTCAAAACCGAAGAACTCCGCCGCCTCGTCCACCCCCATCGCGAGGACCTGGGCCACCGTCTTGCCCCGGTAGAGCACCGAGAGCGTCTCGCGGTTGAAGCGCTCGCCCCCGCAGACCTCGCACGGGAGGTGCGCATCCGGCAGGAAACTCATCTCCAGCTTCACCCTCCCCTGCCCCTCACATCGCTCGCAGCGCCCGCCGTTCACGTTGAAAGAAAATCGCCCCGGCCCGTAGCCCCGCACGCGCGCCTCGGGCGTCGCCGCAAACAGCCTCCGGATTTCATCCCACACGCCGAGGTAGGTGGCGGCGCAGCTCCTCGGCGTCTTCCCGATCGGCGACTGGTCCACCTCGTAGGCCGAGCCGATCCGCCCCCGTCCGCGCACCACGCCGCGCCCAAGGGGCAGCTTCCCTTGCAGGCCCGGCAGGAGCACGCCGCGCACCAGGGAGGACTTTCCCGCCCCGCTGACGCCCGTGACCACGGTGAGCCGCCCAATCGGGAAACGGGCATTGACCCCACGCAGGTTGTGGAAGGTCGCCTTCGCCACCTCGATCCATTCCACGCCCCGCAGCGTCCGCCGTTCCCCGCGCATCGGGTGCCGCAGCGGGTTTCTTAGAAACTCGACCGTCGTCGATCCCCTCCCCTTCCTCGCGTCTCGTGTCTCCGGTCTTGCGTCTCTTGGATTCCCCTCCCAAACCACCTCCCCGCCGTGCTTGCCCGCACCGGGCCCGAGGTCGATCAGCCAGTCCGCACGCCGCATCGTCTCCTCGTCGTGCTCGACGATGAGCAGCGAGTTCCCCCTCCGCTTGAGCCCATCGAGGATTCCCAGCAGCCGTTCGTTGTCTCGTGGATGCAGGCCGATCGTCGGCTCGTCGAGGACGTAGAGCACCCCGCGCAGGTTGGAGCCGAGCTGCGCCGCGAGGCGAATCCGTTGCGACTCGCCCCCCGAAAGGGTCACCGCGGAACGCCCGAGCCCGAGGTACCCCAGACCCACCTCCTCGACAAAACGCAGGCGCTCGAGGATCTGCGGCACGATATCCCGCGCGACGAGCCGGTCCCGCCCCTGGAACCGCAGCTTCCCCAGCCACTCCCGGGCCTCGCGCCCGCTCATCTTCGAAAGATTCGCCGTCGTCACCCCGCCCACGCGCACGGCGAGGGCATCCCGTTTCAGGCGCGCCCCGTCGCAGTCGGGACAGGTCTTCGCCTCCCCGTCCCCCGTCGAACGCCGCTCCACGCGCTGGTCGCGCTCGGCCTCCTCCTCGCCCCGCAAATCATCGAGCGTCTCCCCGCTCCAAACCACCCCGTAGCCGAAGCAGGTCGGGCACCACCCCGCCGGGCTGTTGAAGGAAAAGTCGCGCGGATCGAGCGCGGCAAACGAACGCCCGCAAGAGCGGCAGGCACGGTGCGTGCTCACAACCTCTTCCAGCGAGCGGCTTTTCCCGTGGGAGGGTGCCAGGACGAGCGTCCCCGACCCCGTGCGAAGCGCCTCGCGCACCCGGGTCGCATCCTCCTTGCCACCCGCGACTGTCCCGCAATCCAGTTCGATCGTGTGCTCGCGGTATCGCCCCAGCGAGCGCTTCGCCAGCAGGTCGGCCACCCCGCGGAAAACCCCGTCCACGCGCGCCCGCTCGATCCCCCTCTTTGCCGCCCACTGGAGCACCTCCTCGTGGAAGCCCTTGCGCGCCCGCACCACCGGCGCAAGCAGGCGAAGCCCGCCGAGTTTTCGGGCTCGGGCGAGGACCCCGGCCACTGCCGAGTCCTCGTCCTGCTCGCCCACGGCCACCCCGCATTCGGGACAGTGCTGGACCCCCACCTTCGCGTAGAGCAGGCGGATAAAATGGTGCGCCTCCGTCACCGTCGCCACGGTGGACTTCCAGCCCCCGCGCGTCACCCGCTGCTCGATCGCCACGGTCGGCGGGATGCCGTCGATGCGGTCCACGTCGCCCCTCGACATCTGCTCCACGTACTGCCGCGCGTAGGCCGACACGCAGTCGAGAAAGCGCCGCTGCCCCTCCGCGAAGACAAGATCGAAGGCCAGGGTGGACTTCCCGCTCCCGCTCGGCCCCGTGAGCACCACCATCCGGTCCCGCGGGATCTCGATCGTGAGGTTTTTCAGGTTGTGCTCCCGCGCATTGACCACGCGAATCGCGGCCGGTGCCGCCAAATTTTTCCTCGCACGGGCCGATTCGGCCAGAACGCCTTTGCGAACGCCCCTCTCCTTCCGCGAACACAACGCATGACCCGTGTGCGATGCCCCGCACTCCGCCACCTGCTCGGGCGTCCCGCACACGACAAGCCGACCGCCGCCCGCCCCCGCCTCGGGACCGAGGTCAATCACCCAGTCCGACGACGCGATGAAATCAAGTTGATGCTCGATGACGACCACCGTGTTCCCCTCGTCCACGAGGCGTTGAAGGACGCCGATCAACTGCCGCACATCCTCGAAGTGCAACCCCGTCGTCGGCTCATCGAGCAGGTACAACGCCCCCTTCCCTTCCCCTTCACCTCGGCTCTCCCGCTCCCTGCTCCCTGCTCCCTGCTCCCTGCTCACCGCTTCCTGCTTACTGCTCACTGCTCCCTGCTCACTGACAGCGCCCATCTCCCCGCACAGCTTCAGCCTCTGCGCCTCGCCTCCGGAGAGCACGCTGAGCGGCTGCCCCAGTCGCAGGTACCCCAGGCCCACTTCTCCAAGCAGGCGAAACCTCCCCATCGCCAGGGATCGCCACCGCTCGGCCTTCCCCCCCGTCTCGGGAAGCACGGCCTCCGCAAGGCGCGCAGCCGCGGCCGAGACGGTCGCCTCCAGCCACTCCGCCGCATTCCACCCCGCGAGCCTCACCGCGAGAACATCCTCCCGGAATCGCCGCCCCCGACACACGGGACACTGGACCACCACATCGGGGAGAAACTGCATCTCGATTTTCTCGTAGCCCCTCCCCCCGCAGCGAACGCAGCGCCCCTCGCCGGCATTGAAGGAAAAGGCGGAGGGAGAAAACCCCGCGCGCCGCGCCTCGGGGGTCGCGGCGAGCAACTCCCGCAGGCCTTCCCACGCCCCCGTGTAGAGCGCCGGCGAGGAGCGCGCAGTGCGCGCCAGCGGCGATTGGTCCACAAGCACGACCTTCCCCACCCCCTCCAGCCCCTCGATGCCCCCGCATGCGCCCGGCTCCTCCGAGGTCTCTCCCCGCAGCGAAAGGGCGTTCGCGTGGAGCACGCGGTGTACGAGGGTGGATTTTCCGCTCCCCGAGACACCCGTGACGCACACCAGCCGGCCAAGCGGGAAGTCCACCGTGATTCCCCGCAGGTTGTTCTCCCGCGCATCACGGACGCGGAGGCGCGGCGTCTTCTCATCCACCGCACGCCGTCGGGACGGGATCGGGATCGCACACGCCCCGCGCACGTAATCCAGGGTGAGCGAGGCCCCCTCCTTGACCCCGTCCCCGAGCGCCTTCGCCATCGGGATATCGAGGACGAGATGCCCCCCTTCCTCCCCGGCCCCGGGACCGAGCTCAATGAGATGATCTGCCGCGCGGATGACCGAGGCGTCGTGCTCGACGACGACCACGGTGTTCCCCCGATCCCGCAGTGCGTGGAGGACGCCGATGAGGCGGTGAACGTCGCGCGCGTGGAGGCCAACACTCGGCTCGTCGAGAATGAAAAGGGTGTTCACCATTGCCGCCCCGAGGCAGGCGATGAGGTGGACGCGCTGGACCTCACCCCCGGAAAGCGTCCGCGCCGAGCGGTTGAGGGAGAGATAATCGAGCCCCACCTCCCCGAGCAGGCGGAGGCGGCCCAGGACCTCCTCGCGAACGACCCCGATCGGGTCGCCCGCGCGCGAGGTTCCGGGGACCTCCCTCTCAATGAACGCCCGCAGGTCGCCCACCGGCATCCCGTACATCTCCGCAAGGGACTTCCCGCCGAGCCTGAAGTTCAGCGCCTCGGGTTGCAGGCGCCCACCCCCGCACGCCACGCAGTCGCGGTAAATGCGGTAGCGCGAGAGAAGCACGCGCATGTGCATTTTGTAGCTCTTTGACTCGAGCCACCGGAAGTAGCCGCTCACCCCATACCAAGGGCCGTAACCGGTGTTGCCGGGGTCCTCCTTGTCGCCCTCGAGAACCCAGCGGCGGTGACGCTCCGGGAGCCGTGCGAAGGGCGTTCCCGGATTCACCCCGCGACGGCGGCACCACGCGAGCAGGTCGCGCTGGCACTCGGCCGATACTCCTCCGCGCCACGGCTCGATCGCCCCGCCACGCAGGGTGCGCCGCGGGTCGGGGAGCACCTTCCGCATATCGATCTCCATCGTCCGCCCAAAACCGCGGCAGGCAGGGCAGGCCCCGAGCGGGTTATTGAAGGAGAAGAGCGCCGGACGGGGCTCCGGGAACGATCGTGCGCAACGCTCGCACCGCAGCGCCGCGGAAAAAGCCCGCTCGGAACCGTCGGCGGCGCGGACGACCACGAACCGCCCGCCGCCGGCCCGCTGGGCAACCTCGGCAGCTTCGAGGAAACGGCTGCGCCCCGGAAGATCCAGTTTCAGGCGGTCCTGGATCACCCGAAGCACCGGCCCGAGGCCCCGCGGCGGAAGCGCCTCGAGATCCACGGCGGCTCCCGCATGCCACGCGCGACGGAACCCCTGCTTGCGCAGCACGTCGGCGACCGAGCGGGCGGCCTTGTCCGAGGCGAGCGGCAGCTCGAAACAGACCACGGCCTCCTGCCCATACCAGTCGCCAATCCTCTCCCACGCGCCGGACGGCGTCTCCCGCCGCACCTCCTCGCCGCAACCCGGGCAGACCAGCTTCGCGGTGTGCGGCATCAGGAGCTTGAAGTAGTCGCAAATCTCCGTGAGCGTCCCCACCGTCGAGCGCGAGGTCTTTACCGTATTCCCCTGCTGGATCGCGATTGCGGGGGGAATCCCCTCGATCGAACCGACGCGCGGGGGATCCAGGCGCTCCAGAAACTGCCGCGCGTACGGGCTGAAGGTCTCGACGTACCGCCTCTGCCCCTCCGCGTAGAGCGTGTCGAAGACCAACGATGACTTCCCCGAACCGCTCAGCCCGGTGACGACCGTCATCTGCCCAAGGGGGAGGTCGAGGTCGAACCCCTTGAGGTTGTTCTGGTGCGCGGCACGCACGCGAATGAACGGTTCAGCTCCTTTCACGAGGCATTGAATCAAGCACCCCACGCAAAAAAGCAAACGCCGCCTCACTCCTGCGGCCATGACTCCCGCTGCCGCCTCTTGCAAACCTTTCCCCTCCGCCTTACGGTTTCCCACGAAATTCCCCATGAGCCTCAAGTACTGTCCCAACCCGTTCCATTACCAGCGACGCAAGACCCGCGAGGTCATGGTGGGCTCCGTCGGCATCGGGGGCAACCACCCCATCCGAGTTCAGTCCATGACCACCTCGGACACGCTGAACACCCAGGCGACCGTCAAGGAGACGCTCGGCCTCGTGGAGGTCGGCTGCGAGATCGTCCGGATCACCGCCCCCACGGTGAAGGACGCCGAAAACCTCAAGAACATCCGCGACGAGTTGCATAGGCTCGGGTGCCACGTTCCCCTCGTCGCCGACATCCATTTTCTCCCGAAAGCGGCCATGACCGCCGTGGAGTACGTCGAGAAAATCCGCGTCAATCCCGGCAACTACGCCGACAAGAAGAAGTTCGCGATCCGAGAGTACACCGACGACCAGTACGAGGAGGAGCTGCACCGAATCGAGGAGGCCTTCACCCCTCTCGTCCGCCGATGCAAGGAGCTCGGCCGCGCCATCCGCATCGGCACGAACCACGGCTCCCTTTCCGACCGCATCATGAACCGCTACGGGGATAGCCCCCTCGGCATGGTCGAGTCCGCGCTCGAGTTCGTCCGTATCTGCCGCGCGAGCGACTACCACGCCCTCGTCCTCTCCATGAAGGCCTCGAATCCGAAGGTCATGATCCAGGCCTACCGCCTCCTCGCCGCGCGCCTGGACGAGCAGGGCTGGGATTACCCCTTCCACCTCGGCGTCACCGAGGCCGGCGATGGCGAGGACGGGCGGATCAAGTCCGCGGTCGGTATCGGCGCCCTCCTCGAGGATGGGATCGGCGACACGATCCGCGTCTCGCTCACCGAGGATTCCATCCACGAGATTCCCGTGTGCCGCGAGCTGGCAAAACCGTACAACATCCCCGCCAACCTGCGTCGCACCCTCGTGCAGGCCCCCTTCCTCATCGCCGAGAAGCGCGATCCCTTCACCTACGCCCGCCGCAAGACCACCCCCGCCCCGGTCGCGGGCCTCCCGGTCGGGGGGGAGACCGCCGTGCGCGTGGAGATCCCCATGCGCCCCGACCTGGGCGCCCCAGAGATCGCACGGACGCTCTCCGCACTCGTCGATACGCCGGCGGAAATCCTTCGCCTCGCCATCGGGTCGGACGCCGAGGCCCGCCAGGCCGCCGGCCTCGCGTCAGCCGTCCCGAACGCGCGCTTTTGCTGGGAAATCGGAGGGAACACCGACCTCCTCCGCTCCGCCGTGAAGGGACGCGTCCACAAACTCGCCCTCGATCCCCGACGTGCCGAACCGGGCGCACTTCTCGATCGCGCGACCGCCCTCGACTGCACCCTCGAACTCATGGTGCCGCCCGACCGCCTCGACGACGCCCGTCCGATCCTCGAGGCCGCCGCCCAGCGGGGATTTCACCGCCTCGTCGTCTCCACCCGCCCCGCCGAGGCGATCCCCGCCATCGCCGCGTATCGCATGCTGGCGGCGTGGCTCGACCACCATGGCTTCGCCGTTCCCATCCACCTGCGCGAGTCCTCCCCGGGCGCTTCGGGGATCGCCTCCCTGCTCGAGACCTCGAAGGAGTTCGGCTCCCTGCTCTGCGACGGGATCGGGGACTCGATCCAGGTCGGCGACGGCTCGGACCCGGCTGCGGCCCTCAAGCTCGCCTACAACATTCTCCAGGGCGCCGGGAACCGCATCACCCGGACGGAGTACGTCTCCTGCCCCTCCTGCGGGCGAACGCTCTTCAACCTCCAGACCGTCACCGAACTCATCAAGGGAAAGACCTCCCACCTCAAGGGCGTGAAGATCGCCGTGATGGGCTGCATCGTGAACGGCCCCGGCGAGATGGCGGACGCCGACTTCGGCTACGTCGGCGGCGCTCCCGGCAAGATCAACCTCTACGTCGGCAAGGAGTGCGTCCAGTACCACGTCCCCGAGGCCGAAGCCGTGAACCACCTCATCGAACTCATCCGCAGCCACGGCAAGTGGCAGGATCCGTCATAAGCCCACCGATCGGTCGGACGACGAGGAATCCACGCAGGTCTTCGGACAATAATAGCTGGAGGGACGCTGTGCCGGCGGTCGCAGAGAGGTTCGCACGAACGGAGTTATAGATGAAACCGCCCCTCTCAGACTTCATGAAAAATTCCACCCTTCCGGCCCTCCTCCCCTACGCCGCGAAGTTCCGAAAGGAACTCGACGAGAACGTGATTCCCTTCTGGCTGAAACACAGCCTCGACCGGAAGTGCGGCGGCTACTTCTCCTGCCTCGACCGCGACGGCTCGGTCTACGACGACCGCAAGTATATGTGGCTGCAGGGCCGCCTCACCTGGATGTTCTCCCGCCTCTGGAACCAGTGGGAGAAGAAGCCCGAGTACCTCGATGCCGCGCGCCTCGGCGCGGGCTTCCTCCGTGCGAAGGGGCGCGACGACCAGGGGCGCGTCTGGTTCAGCACCGACCGCGAGGGCCGCCCGCTCTTTTTCCAACGCAAGGTTTACCCCGGCGTCTTCGTCTGCCTCGGTCTCCTCGAATCCTCGATCGCCACGGGCGACGACGCCCTCCGCCGAGACGCAACCGACCTCTTCTGGAAGATTCACGCGTGGCTCGACGACCCCTCGCTCATCGACCGCCCCCCGCTCGCGGGGCAGGTCCCGATGAGCAACCTCGCCAACGCGATGGTCCGCGCCAGCCTCGCGATCGAGTTCTGCCAGGTGGACCCCGACCCGCGCTTCCGCGCCGTGCTGCGAGACTGCATCCCCGCCATCGTCCGCCACTACGACCCGAAACTCCGCGTCTTCCGCGAGAACGTGGCGATCGACGGGCGCGATCTTTCCGCGCTCCCCGAGGGGCGTCTCTTCAACCCCGGCCACTCGATCGAGGTCGCTTGGTTCCTCCTCGCCCTCCTGGAGTTTTTCCCGGACGCAAAGGCGCGCGAGGTCGCCCTCAACGCCACCGAAGGCTCGCTCGACGTCGGTTGGGACAAGGAGTTCGGCGGGATGTTCTATTTCATGGATCTCGAAGGGAAGCCTCTCCTCCAACTGGAGAGCACGATGAAGCTCTGGTGGCCCCACACCGAGGCGATAATCGCGCTCGTGTTCGCCGCCACCGAGACCGGCGAGGCGCGCTGGACGAAGTGGCTCGAGAAGGTGGTGGACTACACCTGGGCGCACTATCCCGACCCGAAGAACGGCCACTGGTTCGGCTACTGCGACCGCGAGGGCCGCATCACCCACGCCTGCAAGGGCAACAACTACAAGGGTTTCTTCCACGTCCCGCGCGCCCTGATGATGTGCGCCCAGCGCATCGAGGCCGCCGCCAACCGCAAATCCTGACCCACGCCCTCAGACCTCCGTCCTACAGCCTTTAGCCTCCTGCTCACTGCTCACTGCTTACTGCTTACCGCTTACTTCCTCCCCCCCCATGCCTTCCCGTCGCATCCTCATCATCGGTACCGGCTCCATCGGCCTCCGCCACGCCCGCCTCTGCAAGGAACGCCCCGACCTCCGCGTGGAGGTCTGCGATTCCCGCCCCGCCGGGCTCGAGGAGGCCCGCAAGGTCCTTGGCGAGGTGCGCACCTGGGCTGCGCTCGATGCGGCCCTCGCCTCGAAGCCCGACCTCGTGATCGTCGCCACCCCGCACGACACCCACCAGCCGATCGCCTCCGCCGCGATGCGCGCCGGCGCCCACGTCCTTGTCGAGAAGCCGATGACCGACACCCTCGCCGCCGCGCGCAAACTCGCCGCCGACCAGCGGGAAACGGGGCGCGTGCTCCGCGTCGGCTTCATGCTCCACTTTCACCCCGGGATGCGCCGCCTGAAGGAACTCGTGGCGGGAGGCACCCTCGGGCAGGTGCTCCAGATGCGATACTCGGTCGGCAGCTACATCACCCTGGAGAACTCCCGCTCGCGCTACCAGCAATCGGTCTTCGGCGCGATCATGATGGACTATGTCCACGGGCTCGACCTCGGCCTGTGGTTCACCGGGAGCGCCCCTGCCGGCGCCTACGCGCGCGGGATCCAGGCGGGACGCCTCGAGCTCAGCTCCAATCCCAACGTGATCTCCGTGGTGCTCGACCACGCGGACCCGCTCCTCTTCGAGATCCATGTGGATTATGTGGCCAAGCCCCAGCCCTCCTGCTTCGAGATCCTCGGCGACCGCGGCTGGGCGCGCTTCGACTTTCTCGCCAACCGCCTCGAGGTCGGGAACCCCGCGAAGGAGGCCCCCGAAGCCGAGTCGATCCCTCACCAGCGGGACGACCTCTACCGCGAACAGATCCAGGGCTTCCTCGATGCGGTGGACGGAAAGCCCGACGACCTCACCACCGCCGAGCAGGGCCTCCGCTCCGTCGCCACGGTGGAAGCCGTGCTCACCTCCCTCCGCTCCAGCCGCCGCGAGCCGGTGGCCTCTTCCGAATGAGCTTCTCCATGGATTCCATCGAAATGCGGGGCACAGGATCCCCAGCCTGCTCGCCACCGCGCAGCGCTCCGGCGGAGCGAGGTAGGAGCCGCGCAGAGGAATCGCCTCGAAGGCTTTCGCATCGGCAACAGTTGCCCACAGAGAGCACGGAGAAGAGAGGAGAAGCAGGGGGCGGAATTTTCACGCAGAGGCGCAAAGGCGCGGGGGGCGGAGAGAGAACCGAAGGAACCGAACCAGATTTACCCACGGAGAACACGGAGAAGGGTGGACAGAAGAGAGACGAGTGCCGAATACGCGGTCCGATGGGAATCGGGCCTCTCCGTATTCGGCTCCCTTTCTTGGAGTTCCATATCCGCCTCCCGGGGAAGGCAGACCGAATACGGAGAGCGACAACTCCGGTTGGCGCGCGTATTCGGCCTGTTCATCCTGCTCCCCTTTGCGACTTTGCGTCCGCCTCAGGCGGATTGCGTGAGAGTTCTGCCCTCCTTCCGTCCCTGCGCCTCTGCCCTTCGGCAGGCTCAGGACAGTCCCGAGCAGCGCCGAGGGGCTGCGCCCCTGCGCGAGAACTCCGCTTCTCCTTCGTCCGTCCTCCCTCCTTCTCCCTCTCTGCTCGGCACCTCGGACTGCCCTCCGTGGGAAATCTCAGCTCTGGAACCTGAACTCACCATGACCCACGTGACTTGGAAAACGCACCCCTCGATCCGTCGCCACCCGGCGAACCCTGTCCTCTCCGCGAAGGATGTCCCCTATCCCGCCGGACTGGTCTTCAACGCCGGGGTTGCGAAGTTCAAGGGCCGCTACGTGATGGTCTTCCGCAACGACCCCGGCGACCTCACCGAGAAGGTCCTCAACGGCCATTCACGCATGGGGATCGCTTTTTCGGCAGACCATAAGATTCTCTCCCCGCCTCTACTCAACTGCATGCGGGGTCGTTGACCCCGTTCTGGGCCGCGATCACCCGCCCCTGCTCGGGGAGCTGCGAGGGGCTGGCCGAATGCGGCGACAACCGCCGTGTCGCCAAGGGTTGCAGTCGCCCCCGCAGCCGCGCTAGCCTGACCGCCATGAGCGCCGAAGGCACGCTGGGCATCATCGCGGGGAATCGCCTCTTTCCGCAGATCTTTGCCCGCGAGGCCCGTCGCGCGGGGGTCCCTCGCCTCGTGGCCGTGGCGTTCGAGGGGGAGACCGACCCCGCCATCGAGCCGCTCGTGGATCAAGTTGAGTGGGTGAAGCTCGGCCAGCTCGACCGCATCATCCAGGCCTTCAAGTCCCACAACGTCCGCAAGGTGGTGATGGTGGGGCAGATCGCCCCGACAAACCTCTTCGCGAACCTTCGCCTCGACCTGCGGATGACAATGCTCCTCGCACGCCTCAAGAGGCGCAATGCGGAGACGATCTTCGGGGCGATCGGGGACGAACTCGCCAAGGATGGGCTCGAACTCGTCCCCCACGCGGACTTCCTCTCGCGGCTGATTCCCTCAGCCGGGCCGCTGACGAAGCGCCGCGCGACCGCGGAGGAGCGCGAGGATTTCGTCTTTGGGTTTCGCATTGCGAAGCAGATCGCCGCACTCGACGTGGGCCAATCGGTCGTCGTAAAGCGGGGCACCGTGCTCGCCGTCGAGGCGCTCGAGGGCACGGACGCCTGCCTGCGGCGCGGGGGCGCACTGGGACAAGGGGGAGCGGTGGCGGTGAAGGTCACCAAACCGAACCAGGACATGCGCTTCGACATCCCGTGCATCGGCCCCGAGACGATCGCGGCACTTCGCGAGTCGGGGATCACGGCCCTGGCGGTGGAGGCGGGCCGCACCCTCCTCCTGGCGCGCGAGGAGATTCTTGCCGCCGCCGATGAGGCAGGGATTGCGATCGAGGCCGTTTCGGGAGAGTGATCCGCTTCCGTCGCAGAACGAGATGGCTACGGGCGGGCGCCGCGGACGACGAGGATGGGGATGTGGCTCTGGTGGCGCACGGCCTCGATCGTGCTGCCGAGGAGCAGATCGCCCACGAGGCGGTGCCCGTGGGTCGTCATGGCGATCAGGTCGCAGTTCTCCTCTCCGGCGACTTTGAGAATCTCCTGGGGGGGGTCCCCGAGCGCGAGGCGAGTCGTCACCTCGATCCCCTGCGCTCGGAGGCGGGTGGCGACCTGGTCGAGGTAGGCCCGGTCCTCCTTCATCTCCTCGGACTCGGCGAGTTGCAGGGCATCGTAGTTGCGGGCCACCCAACCGTCCGCCACGTGAAGGAGGAGGAGCCGGGACTGCAGGCGGACCGCGAGCCGGGCGACGTGATCGAGAAGCGCCTGCTCGGGCGGGCTGTTGTCCAGGGCGACGAGAATTTTCTGGTACATGGGATCAGAGGTGCGAGGTCAGCCAGCCGGTGAGGCCGGAGAAATCCATGAGGTATTTGGCGTTGAGAAGCACGATGATTCCCGCGGTGATCCAGGCGAGGTTGCGGAGCCAGGGGGGGCTGACGAAGCGTCCCATCTTCTTTCGGTCGCTGGTGAAGATGACGAGAGGGATGACGGCAAAACTGAGTTGGAGGCTGAGGACGACCTGGCTGAGGATGAGGAGGCGGGCGGCGCCACTTTCCCCGTAAAGGACGGTGCAGACGATGGCAGGGATGATGGCGATCAGGCGCGTGATCAGGCGGCGCATCCAGGGGCGGAGGCGGAGGTTGAGAAATCCCTCCATCACGATCTGCCCGGCGAGGGTGCCGGTGAGCGTGGAGTTCTGGCCCGAGGCGAGGAGCGCGAGGGCGAAAAGGGTGCTGGCGACCGACACCCCCAGCATGGGGCTGAGGAGGCGGTGGGCGTCCTGGATTTCCGCGATATCGGTACGCCCCTGCGTGTGGAAGGTGGCCGCCGCGACGATCAGGATCGAGGCGTTGATGAACAGGGCGAACATCAACGCCACGGTGGAGTCGAGCGTGGCGAACCAGATTGCCTCTTTCCGTCCCTCGTCGTTCTGCTCGTACTTGCGGGTCTGGACGATGGAGGAATGGAGGTAGAGGTTGTGCGGCATCACGGTCGCCCCGAGGATGCCGATGGCGAGGTAGAGCATCTGGGGGTTGCGCACGATCTCGGCGCGGGGGAGGAAGCCCCCCAGAACCTCCCGCACGTCCGGACGTGAGAAGAGGATCTCCAGTCCGAAACACCCGCCGATGACGAGGATCAGCGCGATGACAAACGCCTCGATGTAGCGGAAGCCCTTGTTCTGGAGATACATGATGGCCAGCACGTCCAGGGCCGTGATGCAGACGCCCCACACCAGGGGGATGCCGAAGAGGAGTTTCAACGCGATCGCCGAGCCGATCACTTCGGCGAGGTCGCAGGCGCAGATGGCAATCTCGCAGAGGAGCCAGAGCATCATTGCCACGGGCCGCGAGTAGTGGTCGCGGCAAGCCTGGGCGAGATCCCGCCCCGTCACGATCCCCAACCGCGCGGAGAGCGACTGGAGCAGGATGGCCATCAGGTTGGAGAGCAGGATGACGGAGAGGAGGGAGTAGCCGAAGGCGGAGCCGCCGGCCAGGTCGGTGGCCCAGTTGCCCGGGTCCATGTAGCCCACGGCCACAAGGTATCCGGGGCCCGCGAAAGCAAACGCCTTCCTCCAGAATCCGTATTCCTTGCGGATGGGGATCGAGCGGTGGACCTCGGGCAGGCTCGGCGAGTTCGCGGCGAGGCGCCAACCGGGCGCGGGAGCGGTCGGTGCGCCTGCGGGATCGGCGGCGGTCCGTTCGGGGCTCTCCATGGTTTTACATTCTTACCCACCTCGACGCCCGTGTCCAGATGCGGGCTCGCTCTCCTCCGCTTTGGAGGCGCGACGAGGGCACGGCTCTCGTGTGCCCGGAATCGCGCACGAGGGACGGCACCTGTCCCGCGACCGCGCATGCGCGTCAAGCTAACGGGCATGGTCCCCGAGCTTGATGGGCGGAACCGAACCAGAAGAAGCCACAGATGAAACACGGATTTCCACGGACAGCGGAGAGCGCCGATTCCGCCACACGGAATCGGTGCGTATTCTGCCGGGAGACATCAGAATCCTTCCCATGGAGCATACCAGGTCCGTGTAGCGGACCTGGTATTCTGCTTCTGTCATCCGTGTTCCATCCGTGGCTTCCCTGTAAACTGCAGGGCTGAGAAGAAAATGGACCGAGAAATATCGCCCTTGGCTTGACGCCAATGCGCGACTGCGGTGATGTCGCCGACCGCATTTCCCCGTTCGCGGCCGCCGACACGGCGGCCCTCCAGCGAAACTGCAAGAAGCAGGGGTCGCGACCAACTTTCCCGTCGCGCACCCCGGGGAAATGAAGGTGCTGGGAATTGTGCTTGAAAGGGCCGACCGCGCCATCACAGTCTTACATCTCATGTCGTTGTTTACACTCAAGACACGCGACCAGTCCCAGTACGGTCCTGTCGAGATGGAGACCCTTCACGGTTGGGTCCGCGAGGGGAGAGTGCTTCCCGAGGACCAGATTTACGACCACGTGGGGATGAAGTGGGTGCCGGCCTCCCAGATGGCCTCGATCGCAGAACTCCTCAAGGAGCAGCCTTCCGTGGCCCCGGTCCCCGCTGCGTTCGTTGATCCGCTCGCGAAGACCCGGTACGAGGATCCGCTCACGCGGATGGAACGGGAGGTGGCCACTGAGATCCAGTCCTCCAAAAAGACCACCGGCCGGCAGGCCGCCGCGAAGCCCCCCGCTTCCATGGCGCGACTTAGCCGGGAACTCATCCGCACGGACGACCCGCCTCCCGCCGCAGGTCCGAACAAGCCGCCGACCGTACTCGAGCGCATCACACGAATCCTGATCAGCCCGTTTGCCCGCCGGCGTAGCGATGGCGGCAAGAAGGAATCCCAGCGGGTCAAGTAGGCCCGCGTTGCGCCGCGATGCCCGATTCCTCCGCGCATCAGCCTTGGAGCAAGGCGACCCTCCCGTGGGTGGTTCCCTTTGTCGTTTGGCTCGTGGGGCTCTCGCTCCAGAATCTTACGCCCGACGCGACGGTATGGGCCTATCCTCTCCGCACGCTGGTCGTGGGCGGTCTCCTGGTTTTTTGGCGCCGCGCCTATGCCGACTTGCGTCCCTGTTGGCACTGGTCGGGTTTTGTGGCGGGGGTTGCGGTGCTCGTGCTCTGGATCGGACTCGCGCCGGTGGACCGTTTCTCACAAGCGGCGCTTCGCTCGCTCGGGATCCTCTCCGGAGGAGGGGAAGGTGTCGCGGCGTGGACCCCCCAGGTTCTGCGCGACCGCTCAGAGGCGGGATTCTGGGCCTGGGTGGCGTTTCGTCTTTTCGGAAGCTCGGTGGTCGTGGCGGTGATCGAGGAGCTTTTCTGGCGCGGGTTCCTCATGCGCTGGATCATCGACCCGGACTTCAAAAAAGTGCCGATGGGAGCCTTCACCTGGAAGTCGTTCATCCTCACCGCCGTGCTGTTCGGCTTCGAGCATGACCGCGTGGTGGCGGGGATCGTGGCGGGGATCGCGTACGGGGCGCTTCTCTGCTGGCGGAGGAACCTCTTCCTCTGTGTCCTGGCGCACGGGTTGACGAACTTCCTGCTTGGACTCTGGGTGCTGCAACGCGGAGATTGGCATTTCTGGTGAGTCGGCCCATAGTGTGGGCCTCATGCCATTTACCAAGCTCGGGCTCGCGCCCAAGGTTCTCGAGGGCGTTCGCGCTGCCGGGTACACCGATCCCACCCCCATCCAACTCCGGGCCATCCCACTCCTTCTCGAGGGAAGGGATATTGTCGGGAGCGCCCAGACCGGCACCGGCAAGACCGCGGCCTTCGCGTTGCCCACCCTGACCCATCTCGGGAGCCACCAACCTCAGCCACGCTGCCTCGTCCTCGGGCCGACGCGCGAGCTCGCCGCACAGGTCGAAACCGCTTTTCGCGACTACGGACGCTTTACCGACCTCCGCGTCTGTGTCGTCTACGGCGGCGTCGGCTACGAGAAGCAGATCCAGGAGTTCCGCGCGGGGGTGGATGTGATCGTCGCCACGCCCGGACGCCTTCTCGACCTGATGGAGCGGGGCACGGTACGGCTCGACCGTATCGAGGTGCTCATTCTCGATGAGGCCGACCGCATGCTGGACATGGGTTTCCTGCCGGACGTGCGTCGCATCCTCGATAAGTGCCCGAAGAAGCGCCAGACGATGCTTTTCTCAGCGACGATCCCTCCCGAGATCGAGACCCTCTGCCAGTGGGCGCTCAAGAACCCGGAGCGGGTGGCCATCGGGGCCGGGCGCTCGCCCGCGGAAACGGTCTCCCATGCACTCTACCCCGTGGCCGAGGACCAGAAGGACGCGCTCATGGTGGAACTCCTGCGGCGGCTCAACTTCGACCAGGTCCTCATTTTCACGCGTACGAAGCATGGGGCGGACAGCGTCTACCACATGCTTCATCGCGACGGCCACTCGGTGGCCGTGCTCCACTCCGGACGCACGCAATCCGAACGCGAACACTCACTCGAAGACTTTCGCAACGGGAAGGTCGAGATCATGGTGGCCACCGACATTGCGTCGCGCGGGCTGGATGTTTTGGGGATCAGCCATGTGATCAACTACGACGTGCCGCTGCATCCCGAGGACTATGTGCACCGCATCGGGCGGACGGGACGTGCGCTGGCGGTAGGCGACGCCTGCACCCTGGTGGTCGGGAGCGAGTTGGACCAGGTGCGCGCGATCGAGCATTTCATCGGCCAGAAGATCGAGCGGCGGAAGCTCGATAATTTCAACTACGTCTTTACTCGTGCCTTCGAGGCCACCGAGGGGATTCGAAGCAAGGCCGTGCGCGTGGGGTCGGGGGTCATCACAAGCGGGTTCGGTCGCCGCCGCCGAAAATAACGGGACTAGCGTTTGCGGCGTCCACCGCCGCCGCCCTTGCCCGGGGCGAGGAGGAGAAGGATCGCGAGGCTTCCGGCGCCGAGACCGGCGCTGAAGACCCGGACAGATGCCTTGTGCCAATGGTCAAATCGAGCCTTGAGGCTTCCTTGATGTGCGGCCTGGGAGTTGGCCATCTCGAGGCGGATACGGCTGAGGTGGCGGTGGATCCAGATGTCGTTGGCTGCGTTGCAGGCAAGGAGGAGAAGGCAGAGGACAAAGGCGCGCTTGGGGGCGGGGCTGCCGCCGCGCTCGAGGACGGAGCAGACGACCAGCAGGAAAGCCGAGAGACCGCCGCAGATGTAGGTGATCAGGTAGACGCGGCGAAGCACGGCGGTGTTGATCGCGCCGGCCATGTCGCGACTGAGGCCACTCGCCACGTCGGGGTCAAAGAGGGTCGGGGCGACGACTGCACTGAAGAGGACGGAGACCCCGAGCCAGAAGGCGAGGGCGAGGAGTGCAAGGTTTCGGGAGAGCGGGGCCATGGCCGAGGGGGCGGAGTATACCCCCATCCTTCCTCCAAGCAAACCTCGTGAGGAAACCTTCCTGATGGATGCACGCCTATTTCCTCGCGTGGCCCTTCTCGACGGAGATCATCTCGCGGTAGCGCTGGCGCCAGTAACCGCGCCATTTCGAGCGAAAAAATCGGGCGTTGTAGCGGACATTGAGCGGGAGGCTCACGGTCCATTTCAGGTAATTGATCCGACGGTGGATCGGCTGCTGGAGGACGATCGGGCGGGTGAGCCGCTGGCGGATGCAGTGGAGGAACCAGTCTGGCTTCGAGAAGTCTAGGGCGGCGGGGACCGCGGTCGCCCCAAAGCCGAGGGTGAAGGGATAATGGCTATCGCTCGCGCCGAGCGCGGCGATCCGGTGGCGGCGGGCGTAGCCGAAGGCGTTGTGAAAGCTGCGTTTGTCGCGGTAGATCCAGGAGTTGTACTCTTCCACCCCGTCCACGAGGTCGAAGTACTCCGCGCCGAGCGGATAAAAGGGCCCGAAGGGGTGAGGGATGCACACGAGGCCGCCGAGGTCGCGCACACGGCGGATGGCAGAACGCACATCGAGGAAATGGATCATCCCCTCGTCGAGGCGGAGCGCCCGGGCCACGCGGCGCGGGGGGGTGTCGCAACTGAAGTAGGCGAGGAGATGCCCCTGGGCCGTCGAGACTTCCACGCCGAGCGCGGTGATCATCTCGAGGCGGCGTGCCGCCAGGAGCGAGGGTTCCCAGTGCCGCACGGTGTCGTGGTCGGCGACCACAAGGCCCCGGAGGCCCTGCTTTTGCGCGCGGAGGAACATCCGTCGCGGCGTGGAGAGCCCATCGGAAAAGTTCGTGTGCACGTGCGGGTCCACGAGGACCTCGTCGGCGTGCGGGTGTCGGGGGAGGCGCATGGGGGTCCTACCAATCCGGGCGAGTGCGCGAGGCCTTCTTTTCCGCGTGGCGGGTTTTCCCCTCGAGCATTCGCTGCTTCGCGCGGCGCGAACGGCGGCGTTTCTGTCGTCGGATCTTCTCGCTGGCAGACCGCTCGGCGGCCACAAAACCTCGGCGCTGTTTCTCGATGCGGTCGAGGAGAAGGCGGCGGGCGAGAAAGCGGTTGAGGGCCTGGGAGCGCGATTCTTCGCAGCGGACGCGGACCCCCGTGGGACGATGGAAGAGCGCCACGGCGGAGGAGGTCTTATTGACCTTCTGGCCGCCGGGTCCGCCGGCACGCATGAAGAGTTCCTCGACCTCTTCCTCGCGGACCCCGAGGGCCTGCATGCGAAGGCGAAGGACTTCCTGCTTCTGGGGGGTGACGGGAAAGGAATGCATTATCTTTCGTACGCTTCGAAATAGGTTTGACCCCCGGGGCACAAGACACAAACCTTTTCCCATACCATGGATGCGCTCGAAGCCCTCTTTACGCGACGGAGCCTCCGTGCCTATGAGGATCGCCCGGTTCCCGCCCAGATCCTCCACGAGGTGCTCGCGGCCGCGATGAGTGCCCCTTCGGCCGGTAACGCGCAGCCCTGGCATTTCGTGGTCGTCGAGGACCCCGCGGTCCTGGCCGACCTTGTGAAGAAGTTCCATCCGAACGGGGACCTTGGGTGCCCCCCTGTGGCCGTGGTCACCTGCGGGGACCCGACCATCGAGAAGTTCAAGGGCTTCTGGTCCCAGGACTGCGCGGCTGCGACGGAGAACCTGCTTCTCGCGGCGCACGCGCATGGGCTTGGCGCGGTGTGGGTGGCGGTCCACCCGATCGCGGAGCGAGAACGGGTGCTCCGCGACGCGCTGGGAATTCCCGCGCATGTGGTTCCCCTTGCCTTCGTGCCGATAGGCTGGCCGGCGGAGTCGAAACCTCGCGAAGATCGCTACCAAGAAGTTCGCGTTCACCACAGTCGCTGGGGGCGGCACGCCTCCTCCTGAGATGACCCATTCCCCCAAGCGCGCCCCCGACTACACCCGGAACCCGTTGATCCGGCAGATCGTCCGCGAGGGGGTTCGCATCCAGCACCGCTTTCGCGCAAAACCGTACCTTGCTCGCCACGGGCGCGGATGGCTTAAAAGCGAAGGGGTTGCTCCCCTCCTTCGCATCAAGGCGCGGTTGCGTCGCAACCGCTCCACCCTTCACGCCTGACTTACCCATGAACATCAAGAAGCGTTGGCTCGATTCGATCCCCTGGGAGGCCGTCTCCTTCATCAATCACCGCCTCTGCCTGGCAGGCAAGGTGGCCACGCGTGTCAATCGCGCGGCGAACACCCGCGCGCAGAGTCTCTGGGAAATCACACGGAAGCGAAGCACAACCTTCCGCGAGGTCATCGAGACGGCGCTCCAGTGCCATCTCCTTACGCCCTTTGCCCACTTCAACGGCAACACCTTCGTGGCGATCACGCGCAACCTCGGGCAGGAGATCTACGCACGCTTTGATCCCCCGACGGCGCACGTGTTCCGCAGCGCCGTGGACCACTACGTGGCCGGAACAATCACTGCCAAGGAACTCGACATGGTCATGGAGCGCCTGAAGAAAGTCCAAGGCAACGGGAAGAAGTCGCGGAAGAAGTGAGTCCGAGGCAACTACTCAGGGACGACCCCGATGCGGTCCGCACCCCACCGCGTAATCCCTGCGTGGAGGGTAGCCCGACGTGTCCACGCGTGGCGCGTGGCAAGCCCACGGCGGGAGGGAGGACCCGTGCTAGGGACAGCACGGGCTACCGAGGCAGCCTTCCGCTGGAGGGCCGCCGTGTCGGCGGCCGCAGGCGCGGAAAGACGGACGGCGACACACCGTCCCTCCAATCGCGATTCGAGTGTGGAGGGACATCCGCCTCAGGCGGATCGTGCCCATGCGAAGCTGGGTAGTTACGGCCCAAGAACCTTGAGGAGGGCGGTTTCGGGAACTGCGCCGGCCCGGAGAACACGGAGGCCGTGGATGGTGAGTTCGGCGACCGTCGAGGCTTCGCCCTCTGGGGCGATCCCCCCGTCCACCGCGAGGGCAACGGAGGTTCCCATAAGGCGGATCGCCTCCGCGCACGTCTTCGGCGGTGGAGTGTTCGACGGGTTTGCGCTCGATGCGACAATCGCTCCCCCGAGTTCTCGCAGGAGGCCGAGAAGCCATTCATGGCGCGGCACTCGCCAACCGAGGGTTCCGTCCTTTGCTGGGACGACGAGGGTGAGCGGCCCCGGCCAGAAGGCGCGTGCGAGGCGTTCGGCGCGGTCATCCCAACCCGTCGAATCGCGCCGGGCGACCGCGACATCCGCGATGAGCCGCTGGAAAGGCTTTCCGGGGGAGCGCCCTTTCGCAACGGTGAGTCGCTCGACGGCAGCGGAGTGGACAGAGGCGGCGCCGATCCCGTACACCGTTTCGGTAGGGAAGAGAATGAGACCCCCTCGCCGCAACGCATCGAGAGCGGCGACGCGCGCCGAATCATCCATCAGGAGGACCGGGAGGCTCACGATGTGGCGCGGCTGGTGCCCGTAATGGCCCATGAACGACCGTGGAGTTCCTGCGAACTTCCGGTCACCCTTTTTGGATGTTGATCCGGAAGACCCGGGTCATCGCCGGCGGCACTTCCTTCTCCCACGGGCGACGGTACGCGAGGGTGATGGTGGTTGTCCCCTCGTGGCGGGCGACGAAGGTCCACACTTCCGCGCCCCCGGATCCGACGAGTGAGGTTTCCTTCGCGTGGTACTCGTTCGTCACGAGATTGACCATGTGGTTCTCGATCCTCTTGGCGAGGCCCCACGCGTACCCGGTGGTCGGGTTGGATTCGAGGACGATTTCGAAAGACTGCCCCTTGATCACGTCGATCGGAAGGTCCGGGTCCACAAACTGTCCCACGGGCGTGGCGCAACCGGACCAGAAGAATACGGCCATCGCGAAAGCAGTCCGTACAAGCCAAGAAGTTTTCATGGGAAAAGGATGAAGGATGATCGATGAAGGATGAAGAAAAAAATGAAGGAACCGGGATCAGCAACCCCCGTCTGCAGAAAAGGGATTCCGATCGTGGTGCAACCTCTGCTGTAGCCGCGGTCGTTGACCGCGGACGGGCGGGGGAGAGGAACGGGTCGCCGACCCCGTCCACAGCCAGAACAGAGAAAGATTTTCAATCGTGGTGCGTCCCTCCAAACACGGGATGGAATAAGCTGGAAACCAAATCGGTAATCGCTGAATTATGAACCGGTGGACCCGTCAACCTGAGTCATGATGAAGGCCCTTCACCTGCGCGCCGTAGCCTCCGATATGGAGAACGACGGAAGAGGCAGCGACCTGAAGGCCGTCGCCGCCCGCATGGCGGATCTGGAGTCGCAGTTCGACCTCCTGAGGGCGGCGATGGAGCGCCCTGGGTCGTAAATAATCCGTCGCCTGTGGTCACCCTTCCCCTCCTCCTTGCCGCCGTATGCCTCGCGAGCCTCTGGCTTGCGTCCGGCGTCGCCGCTTGCGAGGCGGCTCTCATCGGCGGTCCTTCCCGTCCGAGACCCACCCATGCGGGGACCGATGCGGCTGCCCGCGAGCGGACCGAGGTCGCTCGTCTCCTTGGGCCCATCCACTTCGTCTTCACCGCCACGAGTTCCCTCAGCCTCGCCGCGGCCACGGCCCTCGGCATCCTCCTGGAATCGAGTGGCTGGGCCTGGTGGACCTTTCCCGCATGCGACAGCATCCTCCTCCTCGTCCTCGGGGATCTTGTCCCAAAGGCGCTCGTCCTCAACGGCGTGGCGCGCCCTTCCCCTCGCTGGCTCGAACTCATCGCACGCGTTTCCGAACACGCCCGCCCCTTCTTCGGCTTGATGGACGCGATCGCCGCCCGCTGGGTTCGCCGACTCGTTCCCCGCGCCGGTCGCGCCCTCCCCGGCCTCACTGAGGAGGAGTACCTCACCCTCCTCGATCTCGGAACGCGCGAGGGAGCGCTGCGCCCCTCCGAGCGACGGTTGATCGAGCAGGCCATTCTCCTCGGCGAACGCAATCTCCGCGAGATGATGACCCCGCGGACCCAGATCCGCTTCGTGGATGTCGGCGGAGACCTCGTCCAGATGCGAAAGCAAGCTGTCGCCGCGCGCCACCGGCGGCTCCCCATCTGCGATGGCTCCCTCGATTCCGTCGTTGGGGTCCTCAACGCCCGACGCTTTCTCCTTGAAGCGGAACCCGATCCCATCGCCTGCTTCGAGCCCGCCGCCTTCGTGCCCGAGACGATGAGCGCCCTCGAACTGCTTAAGAGCTTCCTGCGCGGCCCGCAGCGCATGGCGATCGTCCTCGACGAGTTCGGCGGCGTGGACGGCCTGATCACCATGGAGGATGTGGTCGAGGAGGTTTTTGGCGAGATCTCCGACGAGTTCGACGACGAGCCCACACCGTGGGAGGAAATCGAGGAGGGCACGCTCCTCGCGCGCGGCAGCGCGCCGCTGCGCCGCATCTCGGAACGCCTCGGTGTGAAGCTCCGCGCCGAGGGCGTGGATACCCTCGGCGGCTGGGTGACCGACCGCATCGGCGCCCTCCCGCGCCCGGGTGATTCATGTTCCTTCGGCGGGCTGGCCTTCCAGGTTGAGCGCCTTAGCCGCAACCGCGTGGAGACCGTTCTGGTCCGCGACGAACGCAGGAGGAAACGATGACCGCGTTACTCGTGGCTTGGTGCCTCCTGCTCTCTTTTTTCTTCTCGGGAATGGAGGCGGCCCTTGCAAACCTGAACTGGGGCCGCATCCGCCACCTGCGCGAGCGCGGCTCCGCGGGCGCCGCCCTGCTGATTCGCTTTATCGCCCACCCGAACCGCCTCGCCTCGTTGGTGGTCGCCGGCAACCCCCTCGCCAACGGCACCGTGGTGGTCCTTGTGGCTCGACATTTTTTTTATATCGGCGGCCCCCTCGCCGCACTCGCATCCGTCCTGCTGATCGCCTTCGCCCTCTGGCTCTACGGGGAGCTCGTCCCCAAGGCGGTCTTTGAGCGATTTCCCAATCGCCTCGCCATCCGTTTCGCGCCTTTTCTCTTCGCCCTCACCCTCCTCCTCTGGCCCTTGGTCCGCATCGCCGACCTCCTCACCCGTGTCCTCGTCCGAGCTCAAGGGGGACGTGCCTCCCCCACCCACGAACACATCACGCGCGAGGAACTCAAGGTGATGGCCGGTTCCGACGAGCGCGGCGTCCTGCTCACCGGCGAACAGCAAAATCTCGTCGCACGCATCCTCGACACACGGGGCGCCCTTGCCCTCAATGCCATGAAACCGCGCGCCGAGGTCCAGGCAATCCTTGAGGGGGCGAGTCCCTCCGACTGCCTCGAGGTCAGCCGCGCGACCGGTTTTGCGCGCCTACCCGTTGCCCACGCCTCGCGCATCGAAAAGTGGTCCGGGGTTCGCAACACCTACGACCTTCTCTTCCAAACCGGCGCCGGCGAGCGACCCGCCCCGCACATCCCCGAAACCACAGAGCTTCCCCAGGTCCTCACGCGCCTCCTCGTCGCCCGCACCCCCATGGGGATTGTCCAAGATGCGAACGGACGCGATGTCGGCATCATCACCGCCGAGGACGTTCTCCGCCACTACCTCGGCCGCGCCAACCTTTAAGCCGAAACGATGCGGTCGGAGCAGAATCGGCGCGGCTCGCGCCGATCAGTGTTTTTTGCACTCCGTGGCTTCTAAAAGACGGGGCCGCCTGCAGCCCTCCGACCTTCAGTCTTCAGTCTTCAGGCTCTTCCCCTTCCTTCGCTCCATGAACCACGTGATCCAGATCACCGCCTCGTACATGATCGTCAGCGGGATCGCCATGATGAGTTGGGTGAAGACCTCGGGCGTCGTCAGCACCGCCCCAAGGAAGAAGTTCAGCACGATCACGTAGGGGCGGGCCTTGCTCAGCTTCGCGTAGTTCAGGACGCCGAAGCGCACCAGCGCCAGAAGGACCAGCGGCACCTCAAACGCAATCCCCATCCCAAGCATGAATTTCGTGGTAAAACTCACATAGCTTTCCACCGTCCAGAAGTCCGATCCCAGGTGCAGCCACGCCGCAAACTCCCTCGAGATTCTCAGCGAGGGAGGCAACACGAAGCGATAGCAGAAAAATACCCCCGCGAGGAAAAAAGGGATCCCGACCCACAACGCCGGGGTGATGTGCCGCCTCTCCGTATGCGTCAGCGCGGGGAAGATGTAGGCTGCGATGAAGTAGATGAGAAACGGCGATGCGATCATGATCCCCGCGTAGAGCGCGAGTTGGAAGGAAATCGAAAAGGCGTCCGCCGGGCCGAAGACCTTGAGAAACTTCTCGGGGTCAGGAACCCCGCTCCACTTGAGCGGCTGCTGGAGAAACAGGAGGATGTACGGCCCGAAGTAGAAGCACGCCATCCAGGCCGCCGAGACCGTGATCCCAACCTTGATGAGCAACCCACGAAGATCTTCCAGGTGCCCGAGAAGGGTCTTCACCGGCCCCTCCGCCGTTTCGACCGTCATCTTCGGCCCCCGTTCTTCGCTCGTCTCGCTCATGCGTCCCACAGCTTAACACCTCATTCGTGCCCCAGCGAGCAACCCTTCAGCCCCACGCGGGGCACCCGTCCCACCAGGCGGAAACCCCCGCCCACCGCCACGGCAAGGTCCTCGCTCCGGACGAACGCACAGGAATCCGTGTTCGCAAGATCGTGGATCTCCAACACCCCGGGTTCGCCCCTCCGCAGTTTTGCCCCCCCCAATGGCGGCACCACCCGCACGCGACACCACGGAGGAAAATGCAGGAGCCCGCCGATGGACCACGCCTGCGAGGAAATTTCGCACATCGAATACTCCACCTGGATATGACCGGGGGGGATCCCCAGCGTACGAGCCATGCCCCGATGAAGCTCCTCCCGCGAAACCTCGCGACTCCTCCCCTTGTATCCGCCGGTCTCGATCGCCAGCACCCTCCGCCCCAACCGGAAGCGCCGCCCCTGCGCCGCACACCAATCGAGGAAATGTACCCAGCCGAACGCGGTCCCGAAAACCACCGTCGTGTCAGTTCCGCTCCCCTCCTTTTCCAATCGCCGCGCCAGGCCGTCCCAGTCCCATTTTCCCCGCCGCATCGCCCAGAAACACGGCCCGCCTTCAAACCGCCGCGCAAGGATCTCCAGCATCCGCGAAAGCGACGAGCGCGGCGCCTCCGTCGGCGAAGGCATGAGTGCAAAATATTGAATCTTTCGCCCGGACTCTCGCCGTCGGAGAGAAACGGCACCCAGTTTCATCCACTCCCCGACCCCCCACTCCCAACCCGCAACCACACTCGCCTCGTAAACCGCGAGATCGCGAAAATAATGGCAGCCTCGCAAGGAGGACGTCGTGCCGCTCGACTCGAAGACCTCCCGCGCCCTCCCGCACCCACAGAACACCCAAGCCTCGCGCCACGCGGCAAGAGGCATGGCCGAAGGCCGCTTCCCACCTCCGTTCGCTCGCACCCAACCCCGGTAAATGGGATTTCTCCGCGCCTGATCCGCATGGAGTCGCGAGGCGACACGACGCCACGTGGCCGGGTCCCACGCCGTGGCCCCGCCTCGAAGCAGGCGAAGAATCTCGGAACGCACTTGGCTCACGGGACGAGATTGCCACGCCCGGGCGCCCATGTCAGGTTTCTCTCGCAACCATGCCCGCCCAACCTCCTCCCTCCCCACCCCGTCGCTTCCAGGTCCGCGTCATCCCTCGAGCCTCAAAAAGCGAGATCCTCGAAATGGCTCCCGGCGTCCTCAAGGCGCGCCTGACGGCACCCCCCGTGGATGGAGCCGCCAACGAGGCCCTGATTCGTCTCATCGCCGACCATTTCGGGGTTCGCCGATCGCAGGTCCGAATCGTCACCGGCCACTCGGCCCGCACGAAGCTCGTCGAGATCCCCCCCGCCTGACTTCCCTCCCACTCCTGCTCCTGCTCTTGCTCCTGCTCTTCTCCCGTCTTCCTCACCCGTAAACCCGTGAAACCCACCTGACGGGCCGCTTGCATCGCGCCCTTCCGCGGCTTAAATACCCACCTCCATGCATTCCCTCGAGCAGAGCTTCCGCGACCTCGCCGCGAAGGCCCCTTCCGATTTCGCTGATACCGGCAATGCGGAACTCCTCGAAGCCGCGCGCGTCCGTTACCTCGGTCGCCAGGGCTCCCTCCCCGAGTTGATGAAGCAACTCGGCACGGTACCCCCCGAGCAGCGAGGCGTTCTCGGCCGCCTTGCCAACGAGGTGAAGGCTTCAGTCAACGCCGCATTTGAAAAACGCCGCGGCGAGCTCGCCGCCGGCACGGGGGGCACCGCCTCCTCCAGCCTCGATTCCACCCTCCCCGGGCGCCGTCATCACCTCGGCAGAAAGCACCCGCTCACCCAGACCCTCGACCGGATCGTGGAAGTCTTCCGCGGGCTCGGCTTCACCGTGATTGAGGGACCCGAGATCGAGGACGACTGGCACTGCTTCGACGCGCTGAACACCCCCGCCGACCACCCCGCACGCGACCTCCAGGATACCCTTTACCTCAAGGACGGGCGCCTCCTTCGCACCCAGACCAGCACCGTCCAGATCCGAGTGATGGAGAGCCAGCCTCCCCCGATCCGCATCGTGGCCCCGGGCCGCGTCTTCCGCCGCGACGAAGTGGACGCCACGCACAGCGCCTGTTTCAACCAGATCGAGGGGCTCTACGTCAACGAAGGGGTCTCCGTGGCCGACCTCAAGGGCACCGTGGACCACTTCTTCAAGGAACTCCTCGGCCCGCGTGCGAAGACGCGCCTCCGTCCCCATTTCTTTCCCTACACCGAGCCAAGCTTCGAGATTGATTGCTCCGCCGAGGCCCTCGGCATCCGCGGCAAGGAATGGCTCGAGATCGCCGGCTGCGGGATGGTGGACCCGAATGTCTTCAAGGCCGTCAAGTACGACCCCGAGCGGTGGACCGGCTTCGCCTTTGGGATGGGCATCGAGCGCATCGCGATGATCCTCCACGGCATCGACGACATCCGCCTCTTCTACCAGAACGACCTGCGCTTCCTGCGGCAGTTCTGAACCGCGGCGGGATCGACCCGATGAACCGACTTCGCCACTGGATTCCCTTTGTTGGATGGGCCTCGCTGATCTTCGCCCTGTCTTGCATCCCGGGATACGACCTGCCTCCGCCCCCCTCCGTCCTCGAATACCTCAAGGGCTTCGTCCAACCCGACAAGTTCGTCCACCACCTCCTCTACGCGGGCCTCGGCTGGCTCTGCCTCCGGGCGCTTGTCCTGAGTCGTCCCTCGCGGAACCTCGCGTGGGCGTCCCTCGTGGCCCTCCTCGTCACCTCGGCCTACGGAGCCACCGACGAATGGCACCAACTCCTGACCCCCGGTCGTTCCTGCGAGTTCTTTGACTGGGTCTCGGATACCAGCGGAGGGGCCATTGCCGTGATCATCGCGGCGCCCATCTACGCCGCACTCCGTCGCGCGGGTCGCCTCCGCGTCGCGCCTCCCGCCACATGAAAAACGCGGAGATCGCCGCGCGCATGCGCGAGTTGGAAAACGAACTCGATCGTCACAATCAAGCCTACTACGTCGAAGCCGCCCCGGTAATCAGCGACCTCGAATACGACCGGCTGATGGCCGAGTTGATCGAGCTGGAGCGCGCCCATGCGGACCTGGTTTCCGAGAATTCGCCGAGCCGGCGCATCGGTGGGGCACCGCTCCCGGGATTCAAACCCGTCGCGCACCGTGTCCCGATGCTCAGCCTCGACAACACCTACTCCCTCCAGGAACTCGGAGGTTTTGTCGCGCGCGCTGCCAAACTCCTGCCCGAGGAAAAAATTGAGTGGGTCCTCGAGCCGAAGATCGACGGCGTTGCCGTCACCCTTCGCTACGAAAACGGCGAGTTGGCCTGCGGCGCCACACGCGGTGATGGACGCACCGGTGACGACGTCACGGCCAACCTGCGCACCATCCGCTCCCTCCCCCTGACCCTCCGCGGAGGAAGCCTCTCCCGCCCAAAGAAAACGGCGGCCACAAAAGAACTTCAAGGCGACCTTTTCGCCGTCGGCACCCTCGACACCTCGAAGACGCCGAACCTCCCCCTCATCGAGGTCCGCGGGGAGGTCTACATGAACCGAGCGGACTTCGAGACCCTCAACCACGAGCGAGAGAAACGCGGGGAGGCGAGCTTTGCCAACCCGCGCAACGCCACTGCGGGCACCCTCAAGCTGCTCGACTCCCGCGAGGTCGCCCGCCGCCCGCTCCGCATCGTGTTCTACGGAATCGCGGAAGCCCGGGGCATAAAGGTTACCCGTCAGTCCGAGGCTCTGAACCTGCTCGCCAGCCTCGGCTTCCCCACCCCTCCGCGCACGTGGCGCTGCCATACCCCCGAGGAAATCGAGAGGTCAGTCGGGGAGTTGGCCACCTACCGGCGCGAGTTGCCTTTTGAAACGGACGGGGGGGTCCTCAAGGCAGACCTCCTTGCCCAACAGCAGGCGCTCGGCGCCACGAGCAAGGCGCCGCGCTGGGCCATCGCCTACAAGTTTGAGGCCGAGAAGGCGGAGACCCTCCTCCGTGCGATCACCGTGCAAGTCGGGCGAACCGGGGCGCTCACCCCGGTCGCCGAACTCGACCCCGTCCTGGTCTCAGGCTCGACGGTCAGCCGCGCCACGCTCCACAACGAGTCCGAGGTCGCCCGCAAGGACATCCGCGTCGGGGACACCGTGGTGATCGAGAAGGCCGGCGAGGTCATCCCCGCGGTCCTCCGCTTCGTTCCCGAGAAACGCCCGAAGGACGCGAAGCCTTTCAAGATGCCCGCGCGGTGCCCCGCCTGCGGGGGAAACATCACCCGCGACCTCGTGGGGGACGAGGAGGGCACGCTCCTCCGCTGCGAGAACCTCTCCTGCCCGGCCCAAATCCGGCGACGAATCCAGCACTATGCCTCGCGCGGCGCGATGGATATCGAGGGATTGGGGGAATCGCTGGTCGAGCAACTCGTCGACGGCAAGCTGGTCCGCAGCATTGCCGATCTCTACGACTTGAGCCGGGAGCGGGTGAGCGACCTGGAGCGCATGGCGGAAAAATCGGCCGACAACCTCATTCAGGGCATCGCGGCGAGCAAGGCGCGCGATCTGTGGCGGCTCATCTTCGGGCTGGGCATCCGCCACGTCGGCGCCGCCTCCGCACGCTCGCTCGCCGCGCACTTCGAAACGATGGACCGCCTCCGACATGCCACGGTGGAGGAGTTGATCGCCGTGACGGACGTGGGCGAGGTGGTGGCGCGCAGCCTCCGCGATTTCTTTGAGAAACCCGACAACGTGGCGACGCTGGAGCGGCTTCACAAAGCGGGACTCGCTTTTGAAACGCGACACGTGAAACGTGAAACGCGGAACGACCTTGATGGGAAGAGCTTCGTTCTCACGGGTGCCCTCCCCACCCTCGATCGGGAGAAGGTCGCCGAGATGATCCGCGAAGCCGGCGGGATCGTCCGCTCCAGCGTCAGCAAGAAGACCGACTACCTCGTGGTCGGGGCCGACCCCGGCTCCAAACTCGACGAGTTTCGCCTCCTCGGTCTCCCCGACGACCGCCTCCTCGACGAACCCTCCCTCCTCCGTCTCCTTTCCACCCCCCCGCGATGATGACGCGACGCGAACGACTGAGGAGATGTTACTTCCACGAGGAACTCGACCGCCCCGCGGTTTACAGCCGCAGGAGTTTTCCCCCCGGTGACCCCGGCTACGCCGATCTCATCGCCTACCTCGATGCCCGCTCGGAAGTGAAGCTTCCTTGCTACTGCTCCGAGATCCGAGGGCTGCATCCCACGCTTGCGCACAAAGAACCGCACTCCGAGGAATTCGAGCGCCATGTCTTTGTCCTCCAGACCCCCAGGGGGGAACTCGAGCGCTCCCAACTCGAGAGTCTGAAGGGGCAGCCCGGGCTCCATGAGCGGTTCCTCCTCAAGTCTCCCGAGGACGCGGAGAAGTACCTCTCCCTCCCGATACCCGAGATCGTGGTGCACCCGGAGTCCTTCCGCGAGGCCAACGCCCGGGTCGGCGACGCGGGGATCGTGGACGCCAGCCTCGGCATGAACCCGGCGGGAACCATCGCGGAGCTCTTCGGCTCGGAGACCTTCGCGATGATGACGGCCACCGACCGCGACCTGGTCCATGCCCTCTGCGAGCGGCACATGCAGATTCTCCTTACGCTTGTGCGTGCGCTCGTCGCCCACGGGATCGGCCCCTACTTCAACATGCTCGGCGAGGAGTACGTCGTCCCCCCGCTCCACGGGCCGCGCGATTTCCAAGACTTCAACGTGCGCTACGACAAGCCGATCATCGACCTGATTCACGAATCGGGCGGGCGCGTCCACATCCACAGCCACGGGCCGATTCGCCAGGTCTTCCAGGGCTTCCTCGACATGGGGGCCGACGTCCTGCATCCGATCGAACCACCCCCGATGGGGGACCTCACCGCGAAGGAGGCCAAGGCTCTCGCGCGCGGCCGCCTCTGTCTCGAGGGCAACATCCAGATCCACCACATGTACGAAGCCACCGCAGAAGAGGTGCGCGCGGAGACCGAGCAGTTGATCCGCGATGCCTTCGACGACCACAAGGGGCTCATCGTTTCCCCCACAGCGTCCCCCTACATCCGCGGCAAGGGCCCCGAGTGTCTCTCCCGCTACAAGGCGATGGTCGAGACCGTGGTTAACTGGAAGTGAGCGGACCCACCTTTTCGAGCCAGATGAAGAGTGCGGTCGGTGGGCCGTGGATGGGAGGTGCGAAACTGCAGAAATCGGTTGGACAGAGATGTGTTTCCCGTTTCAAGGGGAGGGGACAGCGGAGGGGTACGCTGGAACCCTCGGAATGATGCCCTTCTGATCAGGGTCTACTCACCCGGTCACTGCCTTGACTTTTCAACGGCTACTAGGTTTTCTTGTCCGTGGTGCCTCTTGTCCTTGGTGCCTCTTGTCCTTGGTGCCCGCCAGGTCGGGAAAACCTATTCGATCCGAGAACTGGGCAAGACTTTCCAGCACTTCGTTGAGGTCAACTTCGAGGAAGAACCCGACATCCGTGTCTCAAGCTGACTTTGCTCTCGGGATCGGCGGCGAGAACAGGTAGGGGATTGCGACCTCGGGGAACGTCCTCGCCCGCTCTTTGCCCAACGCCGTTTCTTCGAAGGAATGCGCGTTTTACAGGCAAGGGCTAAACTCCCGCATTTCCAACGCATCCGCGGCGGGGGAAACCGGAGATGTCCGACCGCCGCCAACCCTGTTAGATTACAAGCAGGAGTTCCTGCCATGCCGCACCATGTCTTCAGCATCGAGGAGGTTGCCTCATACCTGCACCTGAACGAAGACGATGTTCGAACCCTCGTTCGCGATGGCGATATCCCTTTCGAGATGCGCGGTAATCGCCCCGTCTTTCGTCCCGCCGAAATCGACGCATGGGCCTCCCAGCGCATCCTCGGGATGGAAGGTGATCGCGTCGCTGCCTACCACTCCCGGATACGCTCTCCCGCACCCGAAGTTCCGACGGGTGCCTTTGAAATTTCCGCGCTCGTCCACAATTCGTGCATTGCCCCCGCCCTTTCCTCGCGGACCAAGGCCTCCGTCTTGCGCGACCTCGTTGCCGTGGCCGAACAAACCGGCCTGCTCCACGACACAAAGGCTCTCGTCGACAGTCTCCTCGAGCGCGAAACGCTCTGTTCCACGGGCCTTCCCGGCGGTCTCGCAATCCCGCATCCGCGGCATCATCACCCATGGCTCTTCGAGCGCTCCTTTCTCATCGTCGGCCGCACCTTGCAGGCCGTCCAGTTCGGTTCGCCGGACCACAAACCCACCGATCTTTTCTTCCTCCTCTGCTGCCAGGATGACCGCCTCCACCTCCGCAGCCTCGCTCGGATCTGCATGCTCGCCCAGAAGACTCCCCTTCTGGAGAACCTCCGCACCGCTGAAAGCGCCTCCGAAATGATCGAGGTCCTCCTCGCCGCCGAGCGCACAGCCCTCGATGCCCCTCCCTCCTCCAAGCGCCTCAAGGGGAAACCCTTGTGAGATCTTTGACGCGGCGCAACCGCCTCTGCTAGCCTCCGCCCCGTGACCGCGCCGGAACACCTTGAGCAACTGCAGGGCTCCCTGGAACGGATGGTCTACTCGAACGAGGAAAACCACTACACGGTCGCCCAGCTCCTCCCCGACAACGAGCGCAAGGTCGTCACCATCGTCGGCAACCTCCCCGCCGTGCAGTGCGGCGAAACCCTCCGCCTCCACGGCGAGTGGATCACCCACCCGCAGTTCGGTCGCCAGTTCAAGATCGCCCGCTTCGAGTCCATCCTCCCCTCCACCGTCACGGGCCTGAAAAAGTACCTCGGCTCCGGCCTCATCCGGGGCATCGGGCCGAAGTTCGCCGAGCGGATCGTGGACTTCTTCGGCAAGGAGACCCTCACCGTCATCGACCAGTACTCAGGCCGCCTCAAGGAGGTCCCCGGCATCGGGGCCGAGCGCGCCGGCCGCATCCGGATCGCGTGGATCGAGCAGAAGGCTGTTCGAGAGATCATGATTTTCCTCCAGAGTTACGGAATCTCCCCCTCGCAGGCCGCGAAAATCTACAAGATGTACGGGGACGACTCGATGAAGGTCGTCCGGGACAACCCCTACCAGCTCGCGCGCGACATCCACGGCATCGGCTTCCGCACCGCCGACCAGATCGCCCGCAACCTCGGGATCCCCTCCGACTCCGCCAAACGCATCCAGGCCGGCATCGTCTTCCAACTCGAACAGTTCCTCGCGGAGGGCCACACCTGCTACCCCTTCGAACTCCTCGCCCGCGCCGCCTCCGAGGACCTCCTCGGCGTGGACGAGGGGCCCGTCGAACGCCACATCACCCAGCTCATCCACGACGGCTCCCTCAAACTCGAGGCCTCCGAGAACCTGGTCTTCCTCGCCGGTATTCACCACGCCGAGTGCGGCCTCGCCGAGCGCCTCCTCGCCATTGCCCGATCCCCCGTCGCCCTGCCTGCCCTCCAGATCGAAAAGGCCCTTGAATGGGCCGACCAGCAGTCCCACATCACGATGAGCGATGCCCAGCGCGAGGCCATCCGTGCCGGGGTCACCTCCAAGCTCGTCGTGATCACCGGCGGCCCCGGCGTCGGCAAGACCACCATCGTCCGCAGCATCGTCAAGATCCTCGGCTACAAGAAGGCCCGCATCGCCCTGTGCGCCCCCACCGGCCGCGCTGCCAAGCGCCTCTCCGAAAGCTGCTCCTTCTTCGCCCAGACCATCCATCGCCTCCTCAAGTACGACCCGCAGGACCACGGGTTTGTCCACGGCTCCGACGATCCCCTCGAGGTGGATCTCGTCGTCGTGGACGAAACCTCCATGCTCGATGTCCCCCTGGCGTTCCACCTTTTCAACGCCATCCCGCCCACCGCCTCCGTCGTCCTTGTCGGCGATGTGGACCAGCTTCCATCGGTCGGCCCCGGCAACTTCCTCCGTGACGTGATTGACTCGGGGATCGCACCCGTGATCCGCCTCAAGCAGATCTTCCGCCAACACCACGGCAGCCAGATCGTCGTCAACGCCCACCGCATTAACGAGGGCAAGCTCCCTGAAAATTCGCTCGCGACCCCGATGCTTGCCACGGCCCACGACACCGGAGAGGGAGACGATGCGCCCATCGAGACCGACGAGGAGCGTCCGCCCCCACGGCCAGCCCCCGCACCCGCCCACACCGGCCTGAACACCGCCTCCGACTTTCACCTCCTGCCCGCCGACACCCCCGAGGCGGCGATCCAGCGCATCGTGAAACTCGTCTCCGAGGAGATCCCACGCGCCTTCAAGTTCGACCCCGTCGAGGACATCCAGGTGATGGCCCCCATGCACCGCGGCGTCTGCGGCGTCGAAAACCTGAACCGCGAACTCCAGGCCGCCCTGAACCCGAAGCGCGCCGAGGCAAAGTTCCAACTTCACCGCGACGGCGTGATCCCCGAAATCGAGCGTTTCGGGCGGCTCTACCGCATCGGCGACAAGGTGATGCAGATCCGCAACAACTACGACAAGGACGTCTTCAACGGGGACCTCGGGCGGGTCGTGGCGATTGATCGCGACGCCGCAAAGCTCTCCGTGCGAGTGGACGAACGCCTCGTGGAGTACGACTTCACCGACCTTGACGAACTCCTCCCCGCTTACGCGATCTCCATCCACAAGTCCCAGGGGAGCGAGTACCCGGTCGTCGTCATCCCGATCCTCACCCAGCACTACGTGATGCTGCAGCGGAACCTCCTCTACACGGCGATCACCCGGGGGAAGAAGCTCGTCATCGTCGTCGGCACCGCCAAGGCCCTTTCCATCGCCGTCCGCAACGACAAGACCGCCCAGCGCTACGGGATGCTGAAAGCCAGGCTTTCAGAAAGGATGAAGGA
>CAZZBZ010000009.1:0-15354 GCA_964653025.1 uncultured Verrucomicrobiota bacterium | reverse complement strand
CGATGAACGCAGGATTTCAGCAACAACGAATGGAGGCGAAGGAAGATCCGGAAGGTCTTCACCACCGGACCTGAAGGTTCGCACGCGTGAGTACGCGCTCACGGTGATCCGCCTGTATGCCAGCCTGCCAAAAACGACCATCGAGCAGGTCATTGGCAAACAGATCCTTCGTTCAGGGACCTCGGTAGGCGCCCACTATCGCGAAGCTCACCGTGCCCGCTCAACCGCCGAGTTCATCAGCAAGCTGGAGGGAGCATTGCAGGAAATCGAGGAAACCCGGTACTGGCTCGAGCTGCTGGAATCGGCCACGCAGGCTGAACCTTCTTCTCTCGCAATACTCATGGGAGAAACCGACGAGTTGACCGCCATCTTCGTCGCCTCCGTAAAGACTGCCAAGGTCCGTTAATCTCTCCCCTCCTCCTTTCTGTCTTCATCGTTCATCATTCATCCTTCATCGTTCTCTTCAATGCGCCGAGACATGGAATGGAAAGCCGAACGGGACGATGGCACCCGTTACGAAGTACGCGTGAGCTGCTTCGCAAAGAAGTATCGCTTCCAGTTCATGGAACCGGGCGCCGTAAAATGGGACTACACACGCGAGCCTTCGATCGCAGACCTTGAACGGCTCTGCGACACCGTCCGCCGCCGCCGCCAGCGGCGACAGGCTTCCGAAGAGGACCTCACGCGTGCGGAACGGCTGCTCGAGATCGCACGCCAACCCTAGCCCGCATTTCTCGCCGTAGGAGCAAAAGGGCGGGCGCTCCACCTGCGCTCCCCATCCCCCTCTTCGCTTCTTCTCCTTAACCCTCTTCTCCTCCCCGTTCCCTGCTCACCGCTCACAGCTTACTTCCGCACCATGCCGAGACTCTCCATGTGGCGAACGAAGTGGGCCTGCAGGACCTGCGCGTACATCTCCTCCTGGTCTCGCAGGACCTGAAAGAAGCGGTCCTTGAAGCGCAACCCGCCCTTTGCATCCTTTTCGTTGAGCACCGAACCGAAGGTGACGTGGAGGAGTTGGCGCCCGTCGTTATTGTCAAAGAGCCCCTCGAGCTTCGCGTCGGGCAGCGTCTTCAGGTCAGGCAGTGTGGTCAGCTTCTCCACCACGTGATAGGTCGCACGGTCGGTCGGAAAACGTTCCAGCGCGAAGGTCCAGATCTCGCGGAAGAGCTTCGCGTCGGCACGCGCCACCACGCGCAGGGCCTCGAGATAGCTTGTCCCCGCCGTCTTCTCGTGAACGAGGTCGCCCGCGATGCGACCGATGATCGGGAAGATGGAGAACTTGTCGCTCCCGGAGTGGATGCTCATTTTGTACGGACCGCAGTGCCGCGCGATCGCGAACTGCTCCCTGAAGCTCTTCTCGAACGCTTTCAGGTCGCCGATGTAGTCGACGCCCTTCTGGAACTCCCCGATGAAGCGGAGCGCGAGGCTCTGGACCACGACCCCCCGGCGCTTGAGCTCCATCCCCACGAAGAAATGCTCCATGGGCGTCGTCGGGTTGTCGGTCTCATCCACCGACATCTCGAGGTCGTAGGGGCGGGAGCCGAGGACGTGGGCCACGTGGCGCGCCATGCGCTCGGTGTGGGCGACGGCGCGGCCGTACTTCACGATCGCACGCTTCACCTCCAGGGCGGACGGCACCAGTTTCCCGAAGCCCTCGATCGCGAAGTTCTTTCCCGCGTAGCGGGCGCTGAGATCCGAAACGGGGACCGGGAGCTCGGGCGAATCCATCTCCAGGAGTTTCGCGTCGAGCTGCGCCTCCGTGGCCGCATCGGCAGCACGGTCCACATGATCGGAGGGATCGATGGTGAACATCGTGAAACCCACCCCGGCGGTATACTCGATGTCCTTGAAGGTTTTCAGGTGGTCGGCGTCCGAGCCAAACCCCGTGTCAAAACCTTCCTGGAAAACCCCCCACATCGCATCGTCCACCACCTCCTGCGCGGTGCGCTGGGTGCGCGTCATCTCGCGAATGGACTGCTGGGCGAGGAGGACGCGCACGCCGCACGCACGGGCCGCGCGGATGTGGCCGGGGGTGGCGAACCCGAGGCGGTCGCCGCACCCGAAGGTCGGCTCAAGCCCGAACGGGCGGGGAGAGAGCCAGGGAAAGCGGGTGCGGAGCGCGGCCGCGTTGGCGGGGGAGAGAGGGAAGACCCCGACGGCCTTGCCTCCCCCGAGGTCCGTGCGCAACCCCGCGAAGGCGGAAAGCGCCGCGGACGGTCCCACCCCGACGAGAAGGCGCTCTGCCCGACCGCGGACCATGAAGAAGAGCGTGGCCCCGTCGGACTGGCCGCTCCGCGAGTAAAGGCAGGGGGAGCCGCCTCCCCCGCGAGACCAGCCCGAGGCGAGCGAAGGAAGTTTCTCGCGAAGGATGTCGGCATCGAGCGAGACCAGGGATCGAAACTGGGAAACGAGGAAATCGAGGCAATCTTTCATGTGCCGCGTTGTAGCAGGGACAACGCAAAGTGGCAACGGAAGGCATCGACCTTTCTTTACGAACATCTTTTGTCCGAACCATGGATGTCATCACTTGTGAATCGCCCCCACCTATGGCACGTTCCCCGACCCTTTATTCCGCCATGATCCTCCCCCACAAGATCTGCCGATCTCCACTCCCCTCCCTGTTTCTGGTCGGATGGTCCTTTTTTCTTTCGGCCTGCGTGCTCCCCGCTCCGTGTCGTGCGTCGGAGAAGTCGGTCGACCGCTTCCCGCTGATCTTTAATGGGCTCTCCGAACCCGAGATGCGGGAGGCACGCGAGGTCTACCGCGTCACCCGGGATCGGTTCATGCAACTGACCGGACGCAAGGTGGGCGCGTTGCCGGTCCGCGTACAGTTCGTCGAGCACCTCTCCTCCGCAGGTCAGGCCAGCCGTACGGTCCGCCAGGTGATGGGCACCACGGTTCAGCGCGGTCGTGAGTGCCAGGTAAATATCAGCGTGCTCCGCCGCGGCAGCCTGGGGCGGGTGCTGGCACACGAGTTTACCCATACCTTCCTGCGCGAGGCCTATGGGCACACCTCGAACCAGGCGCTCAGCGAGGGCCTTGCCGAATACCTCTCCTCTCTCAGTTACTCCGCGGAGGTCAACCACGACCTTCGCGCCGCCTCGGCGGCCTATGTGAGCACCCCGAAGCTGCAGCCCTATGTCGAGGGCTACAATTTCTGCCTCCACTACGCCGACTCACCCCATTTCATCTCCTTCTTCGATCACCAGGTCTACCTGCCCGACTTCGGCTTTGACTGCCTCATGTCGACATGGAAGCAGCACCGCGAAGTCTACCGCCGCTGAACGGGAGACCCATGACGGGCTAAAGGCAGTCCCGCACTCACGGGTTGAGCGCGCCGCGCCGGGATGGCATGTTCTCCGCCATGCTGAAGATCGTTTGCACCGAGGACCTGCCCTGCGCCCGCGAAGCCTTTTCGACACTGGGCGATGTGCTCATCCGCCGGGACAGTGATCTCACCCCTGCCGACCTCGCGGATGCCGATCTCTTCGCGATGCGCTCCGGCACCCGCGTGGACGCCGCTCTCCTCGCCGGCAGCCGCGTGAGGTTCGTCGGCACGGCGACCATTGGTTTCGACCACTTCGACACCTCATGGCTCGACCAGGCCGGCATCCGATGGGTGACCGCTCCCGGATGCAATGCCAACAGCGTCTCCGAGTGGCTGGTCGCAGCGCTCCTCACGCTTGGTCGCCGCGGCGGTTTCCGCCTCGCCGGCAGGACCCTCGGAATTATCGGCCACGGCAATGTGGGCACCCGTGTCGAGGCGCGCGCCCGGGCGCTCGGGATGCGCGTGTTGCTCAACGACCCTCCGCGCGCCCGTGCCACCGGGAACCCGTCCTACCTCCCTCTCGAACAGGTGCTCGCGGGATCGGACATTGTGACGCTCCACGTGCCGCTGGAGAAGGGCGGCCTCGACCCGACCCACCACCTTGCCGATGCCCGCTTTTTCGCGCGCCTCAAGCCCGGCGCGATCTTTGTGAACGCCGCGCGCGGTTCGATCGTGGACACCCCCTCCCTGCTGGAGGCGATGGAACGGGGTGCCGTGAGCCGCGCGGTGCTGGACACCTGGGAGGGCGAACCGACCTACCGCGAGGACCTCCTGCGGCGCACCGAACTCGGTACCGCGCACATCGCGGGCCACTCCTACGAGGGAAAAGTAATGGGCACCGCGAAGGTCTACCTTGAGGCGTGCCGCTTCCTCGGCGTCAAGCCGACTTGGGGCCCGGAGGCGCACCTCGCCGCCGAGTTACCGGGGCACCCCTCCCGACTCCTCCGCATCGGGCCCTCGACGGACCCCGAGCGAGTCGTCGACGAAGCAGTGCGCGCGGCCTACACGATTGAGGCCGACGACGCCGCACTCCGCGCCACCCTCTCGATCGACGAGAAAGCCCGGGCACGCGGCTTCCGCGCGTTTCGCAAGGCCTATCCCATCCGCCGCGAGTTCGCCTGGTTCGAAATGGAGGGGGCCAAGCTTGCGACGGAGGCGCGAAAGATGCTGGGCGACCTGGGGTTTCGAATCCCCTGACGACGGGCTACCTGTCAGTGTCCACCGGCGGAAGGACGGACGAGCGCACGGACCGCCTCGCCGATGGGCTCGCGCATATCGGAGGTGGTGCCCGCGGTGTAGGTGGCCACACTGAGGACCTCCCGCCCCCGGTCGCGGCCCTTTTTCCAGAGGACCGCGAGGCGATCCCACCGGTAAAAGGGAGGGCGCGCGTAGTCCTCGGTGCGGCGTGCCTCCCCGCCATGCCAGACGGCGTGAAAGACCGCCAACTGAAGGTGGTCGCGGCGAAAAAGGAAGAGCGTCCCCGGAATCTCCGCTCCTTTCGCGGGAAAGGTGGCAAACTCCTGCCGCGCAGGCCCCCAACCGGTAAGCGGGAGACAGGTATCCGGCGTATGTCCGGCCGCAAGGCTCGGGGCGTCGCGCTCGGGGTGCCAGAAGAAGTGGTACACCTGTACCTCCCGCCCCTTTGAGGTGATCACGCGCCACGCCTCGGCCTCACTGCAGCCAAGGACGCGCAGGCTGGCCTCGGGGATCTCGATGCGACGCGCCTGCCATCCCGCGGGCAGGGCGCCCACACGAATACTCCAGAGTGGAAAATCCTGCGCATGCGTGGCGGAACCGCGCGCCGAAAACCAGATCCACGCCAGTGCGGGGGCAAGCGCCACGAGGACCAGCGCGCGGACGCCATTCCCGAACGGGGCCGAAGACATCCATCGGAGGAGAGGGGCTGACGGCGAGGGCCAGGACCGGGATCGCTTCCTCGCGAGAACCAGCGCCAGCGCGAGGACGCCGAGGAAGATCATGCCGCTCGCGGCGTAGCCGGTGGAGTCGTGCCAACGCGTCGTCAGCGCGGCCCCGCCCGCGTTCGCGAGCGCCGCGAGCACAAGGGTGCGCCCGAGGTTACCGAGGAATGCCATGCCCGCCGCGGCGGCGATGAGCGCGCCCCGTTCCCGCGCACGAAAGCGGGCCAGCTCGCCAAAGAAGAGCGCGAAGGCGAGACTGCTCTGGAGGGACTGCACGCCGCTGCATGCCTCGCTCACCCCCACGGTGCCGTTCACCAACTCGATCACGTTCCCTCGGCGAAGGGCCGGAACCCCGAACGCGTTGAGCAGGTCGGTCGCGAGCCCGGCGACCAGGTGCATCAGGCCCTGGGTGAGCGTGACCTCGACCGGACCCGGCCAGGGGGAACCCAGCCAGGCGAGGGCGATGGGGAAAAGCATCGCACGGAGCAGCGGGCGCCCCCCGAGGTCGAGAAACCATCCCGCGGAAACCGCGCTCGCCCCGGCGGCGAGGAGGTAGCCCACGGCGCGCCAGTTCGGGTCTGCCTGACGGAAGGCCTCCCCGAGGAGAAAAAGGAGGCCTCCCGTCCACGCGGCGGCACGGGCCGCCATGTGGGCACGTCCTTCCATTGGCGGGCAGCGCCCCGACCACGCACGTAGGCGGTGCCATACGGACACGGCGACCAGGAACGGGACGAGCCAACCAAACTGGTACTGCGGGTTAAACTCCCAGTCCCGGCTGAGATGCACCCACGTCCAGAGCCACGCCGCCAAGGATGCGGCGGCCCAGGCCAGGCCCCATGCGTCCGCACGGATCACGGCGCACGCACGCGGCGACGCGCGTCGGCGAGGAGACGTTGCTCCTCCGTCAACAGGGTCGTGCGGGCCGCGAGATCGAGGAAGCGGCGGGCCTTGTCGACCTGCCCGTCCGCCGCGAGCAGCACCCCGTAGTAGGCAGCCACGGAGGGGTTGCGCAACTGGTCCTCGCGAAGTTTCTCGAAGACCTTGATCCCCTCGGCCGTCCGCCCGGTCTTGTAGAGGGCGAAGGCGTGGGTCGAGGCGAAGAGGGCGTTGGCCGAGTTCTTCCCGTAGAGATCCGTGGTCCAGGAGAGGGCCTTGTCGGTGTCGCGCCCGAGAAGGAGCGAGAGGAGGGCAAGATTGTTCCGCGCCACGAGGTCCGAGGGATCGGCCTCCAGTGTGCGGGAGAGCACCCGGTGCAGCCCCTCCGTGTCCCCCTTCATGCGGTATTGGCGATAGAGGGACTGCAATGCCCACCTTTGCGGCGAGGATGCGGTGCCCAGTTTCCAGAAGATTTCCTCGGCCTCCTTGCCCCATCCCCAGCTCTCCGCGAGGCGTGCGAGGGTACCGAGCGCCTCCGGGCGATCTCCCGCCTTCGTGATCGCCAGACCCCACTGGATCCGCGAGTTCACCCCGTCGCGGTTCTGGCGGTTCAAGTGCGCGAGGAGCGCGAGGCGCATAAAGTCGAGGTCGCCCCACTCCCCCTTCGTCAGGAGCCCTTCCAACTCCTTCCAACCGCGCTGCGCCTCGTGGGCGGCGGCCACCGCCACGGGAACGGGCTGCCGCGCGAGGGTGTCGGGAGGAAGGCGGCGAACCCAATCGAGGGCTTCGGCAGCCAGACGGTTCTCGTTCATCCACGAAATCAGGCGGGCCATGTCGGGTGTGTTATGAAGCGATTCCTGCTGGAGGCGTGCCAGGTAGGAAGAAAAATCGGCATGCTTCATTCGCCGCAGGATGTCCAGGTATTGCAGCTTGTCGCGAAAATCTGCGCCCGGCGCGGTCTGCAGGTCCTGGGCGAGTCGAAACGCGCGATTCTTGTCCTTGCGACGCACCGCGTCGGCGAAGAGGGCGCGCAACGCGAACGCCGTGGTGCGGGGCTGCACACGGAACTGCTCCACCGTCGCCAGCGCGGCGCTCGCGATCGCGGGATCCACGGCCTGCAGCCGGATGCAGGCCAGGTTGAATTTCAGGTTCTCGTCGTTCGGCCGCAGGCGGCAGGCGCGAGAGAAATGGAACTCCGCAAGCGGCAGGTTGCCCACGGCGAGCGCCAACCCCGCGGCAAGCTCGTGGTACTCCGGCGTCGCACGCTTCTCCGATTTTACCGAGAGGAGCGCACGGTTCGCGGAGACAACGTCGTTGAAGCGGAGCGCGGTGGCCGCCCATGCCAGGCAGTTGGCGGGGGCCGGGTCCAGGATCACGATGCGCTCGCGCCAGCCCACCGTGTCGCGGTAACCGAGCAACTCGGCAAGGCTTGCCATGATCCGCGTGGCCTCGACGTTCGCAGGGTTGAGTTGGAGCACACGCCGCGCCACGAGCGCGGCGCTGCGCAGATCCTCGCGCTGCAGCGCCTGGCGGGCCTGCTCCACCATCTGTTCCTGGCGCCACCGGTGGTAGTAGCGGGCACCCCCAAAAAGTCCTGCGCCAAGGAGGATGAGGCCGAGGATCACCGCGAGGGTTCCATACCAGCGGATCCGGCGCATATCCGCCGACATCTGGTGCATCGGGTCCCTGCCGAACATTCGTCGGACCATGATCTGCAGGCTCTTTCGGAAACTCATTCCCTGCAGGTCCCGCGTCAGGGTCTGGATCGGACGCTCACCCACGATCGACACGGCGAGATTGAGGAAGGTCCTTCGTATCTCACGGGGGTCAATCTGAGCGCGGAGGCGATCCCAGAGAGTAAGTCGACGACGCGTTCGGGAAGCGTGGCTTTCACGGAGAGGATCACGCGGGGATTCGCTCATAGATGAAAATGTTGAAACAGGATGGTTCGAAGGTGGAGCCTGACGACGTGAACTTACTTAAACCACAACAAGGAAAAGCACAACCCCGCAAGAGACCACCTGATCCTCGGGCAAGAACCAGCGCGAGGTTTGTTTCGCGGGAACCGCCCCCGCGACCTGGGTTTGACTTGCCCGGGGCGTTCCCTGAGAATCATTTTAGGATGAAGACTGCCGAAGATTTCACCTATGACTCGAAGATCGAGGGAAACGTCGTCCTCACGCGCCTCGACACCGCGATCAACTGGATCCGGAAGAACTCGCTGTGGCCGATGCCGATGGGGTTGGCCTGCTGCGCGATCGAGTTGATGGCGACCGGGGCGGCACGCTACGACATCTCCCGCTTTGGGGCGGAGGTGATGCGTTTTTCCCCGCGCCAGTCCGACCTCCTCATCGTGGCCGGGACGGTCACCTACAAGATGGCCACTGCCTGCAAGCGGATTTACGACCAGATGGCGGAACCCAAGTGGGTGATCGCGATGGGGGCCTGCGCCTCAACCGGGGGGATGTACCGCAGCTACGCCGTGCTCCAGGGCATCGACCAACTGATTCCCGTGGATGTCTACATCTCGGGTTGCCCGCCGCGCCCGGAGGCGCTCCTCGACGCGTTGATCAAGATGCAGAGCAAGATCGAGAAGGAACCCTCCTTCCGCCGACTCAAGGCCGCGTGAGTCAGGGCCCCGTCGCCGCACGGAGTTTCCCGTAGGGTACGGGATCGATCTCGGCTCCAAGATATCCCGCGCGAAGCGCCGCCTCGACCACCCGTGAGCGCGCCGGCTCAGCGAGCGCGCGCTCCAACTCGGCTGGCGCAAACTCAAAGCGCGCGAGTTCCCCGTGGTGCCGCAAGCGGAAAATGCGAAATCCGAGGGACCGCACCCCCTTTTCCCCCTCCTCGACGCGCGCGAGAGCCTCTTGGGTGACCGCCGTCCCGTGCGGGATGCGTGAGGAAAGGCAGGGGGAGGCGGGCTTGTCGGCCACCGTCAGGCCCCAGCGGGCCGCAAGCGCGCGAACGTCGGCCTTGGTGAGACCCGCCTCGCGAAGGGGAGCGCATACCCGAAACTCCCGAGCCGCCACGGAGCCGGGACGGTCGCCTGCCGGGTCGTCGGCATTCTCCCCGTAGGCGAGCACCGCGAAGCCTCGCTCCGCGGCGAAGGCCGCCATGCGTTCAAAAAGCGCGCGCTTGCAGAAGTAACAACGGTTGACCGGATTGGCCGCGTAACTCGGGTCCTCAAGCTCGGAGGTCGAGATCACCTCGAGGGAAGCTCCCATGGAGCGGGCCAGCACCACCGCCGAGCGGAGATCTTCCCGCGCGAGGCTGGGGCTGTCGGCGATCACCCCGAGCGCGCGGGAGCCAAGGCGAGCCACCGCCGCACGGAGCAGCACCGCACTGTCCACCCCTCCGGAATAGGCGACGAGCACGCCGGGGAAGGAGCCCAGGAGCGCTTCCAGCTTCTGCAAACGGTCTTCAATCACGCCACGACTCTAGCGCCCGGGAGGGCGTGCGTCAAAGTCACGCCGTTGACGGCGCGACGCCGTCGAGCAGGCGACGCAGGAGGCGACGCAACTCCGCCACCTCGAAAGGCTTGCGGATGAAGATACATCCCAACTCCCCGGCGGCGCGGAGGACGGCCTCGTCATCTGAAAAACCCGACATGAGCACCACGCGCAGGTGGCGCCGCTCGGAGCGGAGTCGCCGGGCCAACTCGATCCCGCCGATACCGGGCATGACGACATCGGTGAGCACAAGATGAATGCGTCCCCCCTCCTCGACCATATGATCGAGCGCCTCCTCGGCGCTCGCGGCCCCAACGGCCCCGTAGCCCACCCCGCGGAGGGCATCGAGGATGAACTCTCGCACGGGCGCATTGTCCTCGACCACCAGGATCCGCTCGGAACCGCCGGCAACCGGGATTTCCTCGCCGCTGCGCGGAGCGCCCTCTCCGCCCCCCACGGCGACCGGCATGAGAATCGTGAGAACGGTCCCCTTCCCCTCACGGCTCTCCACGAGGATGTGGCCTCCCGCCTGGCGAACGATCCCGTAAACAATCGAAAGGCCGAGGCCGGTGCCCTTCCCGGGCTCCTTGGTGGTGAAAAATGGCTCGAAGAGATGAACCTGCACCTCGGGGCTCATGCCGCAACCGGTGTCGCCCACGCGAAGCTCGACATAGTCCCCCGCCGGCACGCCCGGGAAAGGGGTATCTTTCTCCTCGAGAACAGTTTTACGGGAAACTGCGATCGTAAACTCCCCCCCCTTGGGCATGGCATCCCGCGCGTTGACGGCGAGATTGACAAAAACCTGACTGAAGTGGTTCGGGTCGCCGTGGACGGCGACCCCACCGTCGCTGCGGTGAATCTCAACGTGAATATTTTCGCCTAGAAGACGGCGCAGCATCTCCCCGCTTTCCTCGGCAAGACGACCAAGTTCGAAGCGCACGGTCTGGGGAATCTGCTTGCGGCTGAAAAGGAGAAGTTGGCGCGTGAGCGCTGCGGCGCGTTGAGCCGCATGATGAATTCCTTCAATTTTCAATCGGTCGGCGTGCCCCTCCGGCGTGTGGTCGAGGAGGAGTTCGGCGTAGCCTCCAATGACCACGAGCAGGTTGTTGAAGTCGTGGGCGACGCCGCCCGCCAGCCGCCCGACCGCCTCCATCTTCTGGGCGTGGCGGAGTTGCTCCTCGAGTTGACGGCGCTCGGTGACGTCCACATCCATGCAGAAGATCTCCTCGACACACCCGTCGCGCTGGAGAGGAAACATCGCCGAGTAGACGACCTTCTCGCGCCCATCGCGCGTGCGCGCCTTCCACTCCTCCCCGCCCAGCGGCGACGGATTGGCAACCATTCGCGCGAGGGTTTTGGCAAAGGAGGCGTGGGTTTCCTCCGGCAGGATGAGGTCCTGGAGCCGCTGCCCCATCGCCTCGCGGGCCGGGTAGCCGTACAGGTTCTCCGAGGCGCGGTTCCAGTGCTGGACCCTGCCCAACGGATCGACGCCTTGGATGGCCACCATGGGGTTTGTCTCGAAGATCGCCTCGAAACGACGGATCGCCGCACGCGTGGATTCCTGGGCACGATGCCGTTCGATGGCGGCCCCGATGGTCGCGGCGGTTGCCGCGAGGAGGTCGATCTCCGCGACCGACCACTCCCGCTCGCGGCGGCACTCGTCGAACCCGATGAAACCCGCGTATTCCTCGCCAATCAGGATGGGGATGCCGACGATGGAAATGACCCCTTGCGACTGGAGAACCTCACGCTCCGGAGACGGGGAGTCCCGCACGAACCCCTGGATCGGCATCCGACACGCAAAAGCAGCATCCCAGCGGCGGAAGACGGGGCCGTTGACGAGCATGTTCTGGATCTCGGGGCTGTCCACCTGCGAAGCGATGCCCTCCGCCGACCACTCGCAACGCTGGCTCACGCATGGCTCACCCGTGACCGGATGGGGGTGGCGCTCGAACCAGTAGGCCCGATGGACATCCGCCTCCCTTCCGAGGCACTCCATCGCCAGCCGAATTGCACGGTGCAGGTCCTCCTCGGCCAACAGGATATGAGAGGCCTCGGCGATCCCGCGAAGGAGGCGCTGCGTGCGGATCCTTTCCGTGGCATCGCTGAAGACCGTTACCAACTGTCCCGGGGACGGGCAGTACGCGGTCGCGCGATACCACCGCCCGAGCGGGGTCGCGAAATGCTCAATGAGCTCCGGTGCGCCGGTGGCGACCACACGCAGGTAGGTTTCGATCCAGTGGGGCTCGATTCCCGGCAGTACCTCGCGGAGAGTCCTGCCGATCACGTCCTCCCGTTTGAGCCCCGTGAGCCGCTCGAAGGATGGATTGATCTCGATGTAGCGGAAATCCCAGGGCTCCCCGCGCCCATCGCGGACGAGTTCATGGAGCGCGAAGCCGTTCAACATCTGGTCGAAAAGCTGGCTGAACCTCATCTCCGAGGTCGCCAGGCGGTTCGCGCTTCGCTCCTGCTGCAAGCGGAAGGCCTGCGCCCCCACCAACCCGATCGCGACGAACAGGCCCGCCATGAGGAACGGGATGCGGCTGCGAGCCACCTCCCTCTCCCATCGGGAGGCGTCGTAGTCCTGCCCGAGCATGGCCACCACCTCGCCCCGATCCCGTTCGCGGATGGGAACCAGCGGAGAAAGCCACCGCCCACGGGAATCATCTGACGGGCCCACCACCCGCTCGACCCCCTCACTCATCAGCCGCGCCATGTCTTCCTCGTACCTGAGAAAGAGGGAGCCGGGCCGCGGAAGCGGATCGTCGCGCTGGTTCAAGCGTCGGGCCCGCGCACTTGCCAGAAATATCAGACGCCCCTCCTTCTCCTTAACAAGGAAGGTGCAATGGATGTCGGGTTGGGCCTCGGCCATTGCCGCGAGGCGGCGGAAGAGGAGTTGGTTCTCGCGCCGTTTCTCGTCGCCAACCTCGCCGCGAAGGGAGGTTATCTGCTCCGTCTCGATCGCGGCCGCGAGGCCGCGGGTACGTTCGATGAGTTCGCGGCGGATGTCGCGGTCGGCCCAGATCCCCGCGGAACGGGCGAGAAGGCATCCCCCCCCGAGGGCCAACGCGAGTCCCGCGACGGGCCAGGGTGTCCGAAAAAAGTCCCTCCACGAAGAAATCCCCGGGAGAACGTCCTGTCTTGCAACCAGCATCCCCCACACCGCGCCAGCCAGGCCGAGCACCGCGCCTGCGTGCACAATCTTCAGGGGTATAAACATCAGCGCCCCACCCCCCACATCCCGAAAAAGTTCCACCGGTAGATACACGGCGACCAACCCGGAGACCACCATCACGACGGTCATAAGGAAAAGCAGCGCGGCCGCAATCCGCAGCCAACCCGCGCCCTCACCGTCCCGCGACCCCAGGGCACGGGCCGCCCAGAGCGCACCGACGGTCCCCAGAATGACGCGCGCGGCGAGGTCCATACCCGCCCAACCCCACATGTAGGCGAGGGCGACGACACCAAGAAGGAGCGGGTGGATCCATGGCCCGGGGGTCCAGCGGAAACTCATTTCCCGCCCCGTCCGCCCGAACTCCACGAGACAAACCAGCGAGATGACCAAAAAGAGCTCGCGCAAGGGCCTCATCCACAGACCCACTTCCATGGTCAGGCCCATGAGGCCGAGGAGATCCCCGGCGATACGGCCCAGCGAGAAGGCGGCCAACCACCCCCACTTCAGGTCAAAGGCGTCGCGCTCCTCGAGAACCAGCGCTGCACAGCAAAGCGCGACAAACCCGAATATCCCCAGCACCAGCACCGCGTCGAGCGGGGAAATGGACCCGTAACTGATCATGGCTCAGGGGGCTCGACCGGAGGGAATTGCGGCCGGCGGTGGCCCCACTCTACCGTCAGGGAACGGGAGAGCAAGCATGGGATCGCGTGGGGGCGCTATGCCCGCGGGGCGACGTGCGGCGGGTCGCCGTGGTGGATGGCGACCGGGATGCCGTCCGCCAGGATGGACCTGCGCGCCGCCTCGACCACGAGTTCGTTGATCGCGCTGTTCGCCGGCGTGGCGATGATGCCACGGCGATCCACCTCGTGGATCAACTCACGCCGTTTGGCGAGCGCGGCGGCGGGGGCAAGCCCCGTGCTCTCTGCCTCGATGCGGTGCGCCGTTCCGAGAATGGCAGCCACCGAGTCGGGGCCGTAGCCCACCGGCTTGTAGCCCGCCCCTTCCCACGGCACGAAGCGGAAGAAGTCCGGGTTGATGAAGTGGTGATGCTTGCCCCCGGATCCATCGAGGTAGCAGTGGGTCACCCCGCGAAACTGGTCGTCGTGCTTGATGATCCCGCCACGGTCGCCCCCCTCGCAGAACATTGTGAGGCACTGCTCGTTGCCGCCCGAGGCCATGTCGGGGTAGCCAAGGCCATTGGTCACCGAGAGGATCGCGCCATTTTCGAAGCGCACCCGACCGTTGGCCCACATATAGCCCTCCTTGCCGTTCGGGAACCTGCCCTTCACGCCGGAGACCGACACCTCTACCGGCTTCAGCCCGGTGATGAAATACACGAGGTCCACGTAGTGACAGCCGATATAGACGAACGGGTCGGTGCGGTCGGTCGTAAACCAGTTCTGGAAGTTCGAGTGGCGGTAGTACCACGGCTCGATGAGCTTGGCCTCTCCCATCACAAACTTTCCAAACTGCCCGAGCTCGTAATGGCGCCGGGCAATGAGCGAGCGGCGGTCAAAGCGTTTGTGGTATTCCACCCCGACGAAAAGGCCCTTTTCGAGGGCGAGGCGCTCCACCTCGACCGCCTCCGTATGCTTGAGCACCAGCGGCTTCACGCAGAGGATGTGCTGGTCGCGCCGCAGCGCCTCCATCACCACCTCGTAATGCAGGTGGTCCGGCATCGCCACGACCACCACCTGCCGCGGCGGCATCTTCGCGAGCACCTCCTTGTAGAGCGAGGGGAAGACCTTGTCCGCAGGCTCCGAAAGCGCGGGTTGCGGGATGAAGTCCTGGCCCGGAAACGCCTGCTTCAACTCGGCGTTCTCCTTGAGGGCCTTGAGCGGGGGAACGTTCAGCGCACACACCGTGATCGCGCCGACCACCCCCGCGCGCTGGAGTTGGTAAACGGAGGGCAGCAGGAGGTCGTTCGTGATCATCCCGCCACCAACAATCGTCACATCGAGAGGTTTTGCCATGGCGCGCATATTGTCCAAAGCACGCCCCGACAGGCAACCCCCAAACCCCGGATCCCATTCCTTCCCCCCGCGTTCGCTCTTGCGTTGGCCGGTTTTCGGCGTTTCAGTGGCATGGATGACGGACAAGCCCGAAGGGAAAATGGATGCCTCGAAATCGTCCCCGTCCGAACGGAAGGACGGGGTCTCGAAACCCATCGTCCCACCGGCGAAAGTCGGCCCTCCCTCCCCGTCGGACACAAAACCCGGGAAGCCGCCGGTTCGGTCCCGAGATATCAAGACATCGGAATCCCCCGCACCGAAGTCGACCGTGACCGAGAAGCCCCCCTCCCCCGCGCACAGCCGAAAACCGTTTCCCTGGCCCATCCTCCTCGTGCTAGCCACCCCACTCGCGAGCGCCGGGCTGCTCGCCTGGCTCTGGCACCAAGAGGACCTTTATACCCTCGGTCGCACCGGATGGATCTGCCTCAGCGTGATTCTTCCCGGGTTCGGCGTGATGACGATCCTCGGGGGCGTTGCCCAACTCCGCCGCCGCCCAATCCTTTCCTCGCTCGCCCTGCTCCTCGCCGTCGCCACCATCCTGGCATGCGTCTGGGGCTTCCGCATCGCTACGGAAGCCAACTGGCTGGACTGA
>CAZZBZ010000008.1:57702-63838 GCA_964653025.1 uncultured Verrucomicrobiota bacterium | reverse complement strand
AGCAGAGAAACGCCTCACGGCGGGATGATTCCAGCGCGAGAGGTCGCGGTCCACCCTCCTGCGCCAATATGATATTGATTGAACTGACACTTTTTTTACTCATTTTATTCTGAATCGTTTTGAGTTTTCTAAAGTTTCAGTTTATATTCCTCACTATGCGTTACATCCCAAGGACCCTGGCGGGCGAGCTGAAGTCGGCCGCTCGTAGCTTTCCGTCCATCATCCTTACGGGGCCACGACGGGCCGGAAAAACCACCCTCCTGCGCCGACTATTCCCACGGGCAAGCTACGTCCTGCTGGAGGACCCCGATCAGGTTGCCCGTGCCTCGGTCGATCCTCGGGGATTCCTGGAGGATCTTCGTCTTCCCGTCATCATCGATGAGATTCAGAATCTCCCTTCGCTCTTCAACTACATTCGCACCCTCATTGACCGTCACCCCCGTGTCCGAGGCCAGTGGCTGCTCACGGGATCCCAGGAGGCTCCGCTGATGAAGGGGGTCACCGAATCCATGGCTGGACGGGCGGCCATTTTTCAGTTGTTGCCCCTGTCCGCAGAGGAGTCGCCCAAGGTTTCCGTGCTGCGGGGAGGTTTTCCCGAAGTCCTGGCCCGTCCTTCGGCAGCCAATACGTGGTTCCGTTCCTACATCCAAACCTACCTGGAACGCGACGTGCGGGCGATCACCTCGATCCGCAACCTTACCCTCTTTCGCCGCTTCCTTGCCCTGATCGCCAGCCGGGTCGGGCAGATGCTCAATAAGACCGACCTCGCCGCTCCACTCGGGGTGTCCGTGCCGACCATCACCGATTGGATCGGCATCTTGGAAGTCACGGGGCAGGTACTTCTCATTCCCCCGTTCTACGAGAACTTTGGAAAACGCCTGATCAAGTCGCCGAAGCTCTACTTTATGGATTCGGGCCTCGCCTGCCATCTACTCGGAATCCGGGATGATCGGACCCTGCGCACCTCCCCCTTCCTCGGTCCGCTTTTCGAAGGGTTCATCGCCTCGGAAATCGCCAAGCATCGTCTGGCCCGTGGTCTCGACCGGGGCTTGTACTGGTTTCGTGACCAGCAGGGGCTCGAGGTGGACTTCGTCGTCGATCGAGGTAATCGACGGCTGATTCTCATCGAGGCCAAGGCAACGCGCACTCCCGTGCCACAAATGGCGGCCTCCCTCACACGCATGGCGCACGGAATCGGGCGGTACACCTTGCAGTCCTTCCTGGTCCACGAAGACCACGGGCAGTCCACCGAGCCCGTCGCCCTCTCGCCGGGCGTCAAGGCGGCCGGACGAAGTCGCCTGCATGGGATCATCGAGTAATGGGGACGAGGCACCCAGAAAATCGTCAAACTGTGTGTCAAGGCCGGCTATCCGGAACCGGAGTTTGGCCAGGAAGCCGGTTGCGGCCCCAGAGCCGCCTGTAAAAATACCGTCTCACCGCCAAAGGCCGAGCCTGGCTGACGCAAAGTCCTTCAGCCGATTCCTCGCCGCCGCTCCTCTGCGAATTGGCGGCCAGGAATGGCCGCCCTACAAAACTGCGCGGAGGTGAGAGATCCCCTTCCCTGGACACCACGAAGCGCACCCCTCCACCGGACGCGGCGCACACGGAGGTGCGCCCTCCGAGCACGCCAGGGCGAGTGTCCGACTCCCCGCTCCTCGCTTCCCCCCGAAAATACAAAGGGGCGCCCCGGTTTCCCGGGACGCCCCTTTGGGTTGAATTGTGTTGGTTACGAGGCGGGACTTAGTAGTCCATGCCGCCGCCCATACCGCCCATGCCGCCCATGCCGCCACCGCCGCCGCCACCGCCACCGCCCATGGGAGCCTTCTCCTTCTCGGGGATCTCGGTGACGAGCGCTTCGGTGGTGAGGAGCAACCCCGCGATGGAGGCTGCGTTCTGGAGCGCGGAGCGTGAAACCTTGGTCGGGTCCACGACACCGGCTGCGATGAGGTCTTCGTACTTGTCGGTCGCGAAGTTATAGCCTTCGGAACCCTTGCGGGCGACGACCTCGTTGAGGATCACCGACCCTTCGAGGCCGGCGTTCTCGGCGAGGCGACGGAGCGGGAACTCGAGCGACTTGCGCACGATTCCGACACCGATCTCCTCGTCCCCACTGAGCTTCAGACCATCCAGCGCCTTGATGGAGCGGATGAGGGCGACTCCGCCGCCGGCGACGATTCCCTCTTCCACGGCCGCGCGGGTCGCATGGAGGGCGTCTTCGACGCGAGCCTTCTTCTCCTTCATCTCGGTCTCGGTCGCCGCGCCGACATTGATGACGGCAACGCCGCCCGCGAGCTTCGCGAGGCGCTCCTGGAGCTTCTCCTTGTCGTAGTCGGAGGTGGTCTCCTCGATCTGACGGCGGATCTGGTTGATCCGACCCTGGATGTCGCTGCTCTTGCCGGCACCCTCGATGATGGTGGTGTTTTCCTTGTCCACCACGATGCGCTTGGCCTGGCCAAGGTCATCGAGCGAGACGTTCTCGAGCTTGATGCCGAGGTCTTCGCTGAGGCACTTGCCACCGGTCAGGATGGCGATGTCTTCGAGCATGGACTTGCGACGGTCTCCGAAGCCCGGCGCCTTGACGGCGCAGACATGGAGCGTGCCGCGGAGCTTGTTCACCACGAGGGTGGCCAGGGCTTCGCCCTCGACCTCTTCAGCGATGACGAGCAGCGGACGACCAACCTTCGCGATCTTCTCGAGCAAGGGGAGCATGTCCTTGAGGGACGAGACCTTCTTCTCGTTGATCAGGAGGTAGGCGTTCTCAAGGATGCACTCCATCTCTTCCGCCTTCGTGACGAAGTACGGCGAGAGGTAGCCCTTGTCGAACTGCATTCCCTCGACCACGTCGAGCGTGGTCTCGATGGACTTCGCTTCCTCAACGGTGATGGTGCCGTCCTTGCCGACCTTATCCATCGCGTCGGCGATGATCTCGCCGATGGTCTGATCCCCGTTGGCGGAGATGGTGGCCACCTGCTTGATCTCGGACTTGTCCTTCACCTTCTTGGACTGCTTCTGGAGGCTCTCGACGACCTTCTCAACGGCCTTCTCGATGCCCCGCTTGAGTCCCATGGGGTTGGCGCCCGCGGTGACATTCTTGAGGCCCTCGCGGTAGATCGCCTCGGCCAGGGCCGTGGCGGTGGTGGTGCCGTCGCCAGCGACATCGCTGGTCTTGGACGCCACCTCGCGCACCATCTGTGCGCCCATGTTCTCGAAGGGATCTTCGAGTTCGATTTCCTTGGCCACGGTCACGCCGTCCTTGGTGACGGTGGGGGACCCGAACTTCTTGTCGAGGACCACGTTGCGGCCCTTGGGCCCGAGGGTAACGACCACGGCGTGAGCGAGTTTCGTCACACCGCGCAGGATGCGCTGGCGCGCATCTTCACTGAATACGATTTGTTTGGCTGCCATAATTTCTTATTTTCTTTCGGTTAGTCAATGATGCCGAGGATATCGTCCTCGCGGAGGATCTGGTGTTCCTCACCATCAATCTTGATCTCGGTCCCGCCGTACTTGCTGACGAGCACGCGGTCTCCGACCTTCACTTCGAACGGGATTTTCTTCCCGTTGTCGTCGAGCTTTCCGGTGCCGACGGCAATGACCTTGCCCTCCTGGGGCTTCTCTTTGGCGGTGTCGGGGATGATGATCCCGCCCTTCTTGACCTCTTCCTCCTTGGCGGGCTTGACCAATACCCGGTCGCCGATAGGTTTCACTTTCATGCTTGGTTTCTTAGGTTCCTGCCGTTGCTTCCCCACAGGGAAATGTTCGCGGACACAGAGGGGCTGCCCCTGCGGTGGGCCACGGCGTGGTTGGGTTTACTTTTTCCTCTGTGTCCTTTTCTTTCCGATCCGCCCGGTCGAACCCGCCGCTCGGCGGGTGCGCCCTTGGCGAAAGCCTGAAAATCGTCAGTTCTTCCCGGTTTTTTTGTCGTCGTCGACAACCTCGAAGTCGGCGGCCACCGTTTTAGCTTCCTCGCCCTTCTCCGTCTTCGCCTCCTTGCCGGCACCCGCATCCCCCGCGGCGGCCCCCTCGGCCGCCTTCGCGGCCTTGGCACTTTCGTAAAGCTTTGCGGCGATCGCATGGAGGGCCTCGGTGAGCTCCTCCTGCCCCTTCTTCATCGCCTCCATATCATCGTCCTTCACGGCCTTCTCAAGGGCTTCGGCTGCCTTCTCGACGCGGGCCTTCTCATCGCCCGAGACTTTGTCTCCCGCGTCCTTGAGCGTCTTGCGGGCCTGATACACGGCGGACTCGCTCTGGTTGCGGAGTTCGATACGCTCAGCCTCCTTCTTGTCCTCCTCGGCATGGGCCTCCGCGTCTTTCGCCATCTTCTCCACGTCCTCCTTCGAGAGACCGCTCGATGCGGTGATCGTAATCTTCTGTTCCTTGCTCGTGCCAAGGTCCTTGGCCATCACATGGAGGATGCCGTTCGCGTCGATGTCGAAAGTCACCTCGATCTGGGGCATGCCTCGCGGCGCGGACGGGATCCCGTCGAGCTTGAAGATCCCCAGGCGCTTGTTGTCCCGCGACAGCTTGCGTTCGCCCTGCAGGATGACGATGTCCACGGCCGGTTGGCTGTCCGCCGCGGTGCTGAAAATCTCACTCTTCTTCGTGGGAATCGTGGTGTTCCGCACAATCATCGGTGTCGAAATCCCGCCAAGAGTCTCGATCGAGAGCGAAAGCGGCGTCACATCGAGGAGGAGCACATCGCGCACCTCACCCTTGAGCACGCCGCCCTGGATCGCGGCACCCACGGCCACCACCTCGTCGGGGTTCACCCCCTTGTGCGGCTCCTTGTTCACCAGCTTGTGGGCGGTCTCGATCACCCGAGGGATGCGCGTCATCCCGCCCACGAGCACGAGCTCGTCAATCTGTCGGGCCTCGAGCTTTGCATCGGCGAGGCAGGCATTCACCGGCTTGATCGTCCGCTCGAAAAGATCATCGCAGAGTTGCTCGAACTTCGGCCGAGTCAGCGTCTTGTTCAGGTGCTTCGGCCCGCTCGCGTCTGCCGTGATGAACGGGAGGTTGATGTCGTACTGCTGCGAGGAGGAAAGCGCTTTCTTGGCCTTCTCCGCCTCCTCCTTGAGCCGCTGCATCGCATCCGGTTGCTTCAAGAGGTCCATCCCGGTGTCCTTCTTGAACTCCGCGAGAAGCCAGTCCACGATGCGATGGTCCCAGTCGTCCCCGCCGAGGTGGGTGTCGCCATTCGTCGCCTTCACCTCGAAGACCCCGTCGCCAATTTCGAGCACGGAAATATCGAACGTCCCTCCACCGAGGTCGTACACGGCAATTTTCTCGTCCTTCTTCTTGTCGAGCCCGTAGGCAAGCGACGCGGCCGTCGGCTCATTGATAATACGGAGCACCTCGAGGCCCGCGATCTTACCGGCATCCTTGGTTGCCTGGCGCTGGCTGTCGTTAAAATAGGCAGGCACCGTGATCACCGCCTGGGTGATCTTCTCTCCCAGCTTGGTCTCGGCATCCGCCTTGAGCTTCGAGAGAATCATCGCAGAAATCTCGGGGGGCGAGAAACGCTTGGGCTTGCCCTCCACCTCCACCTCGACGTGGGCGTCGCCGTTTTCGGCACGTACCACCTTGTAGGGCATGCGCTTCGCTTCCTCGGTCACCTCCTCGAACTTCCGCCCCATGAAACGCTTGATCGAGTAGACCGTGTTGCGGGGGTTCGTCACCGCCTGGTTCTTTGCCAACTTGCCGACAAGGCGATCCCCCCCCTTCGCGAAGGCCACCACCGACGGCGTGGTCCTCTCGCCCTCAACGTTCTCGATTACAACCGGCTCCCCGCCTTCCATGACGGCCATGCAGGAGTTGGTGGTTCCAAGATCAATACCTAGAGTCTTTGCCATGATGCATCCTTTGAAAGTTGTGTTTCCATGAATAGCAGGCCCCATGCCAGACCTAATCTTAAGGCAATCCAGCCCGATTTACAGGTTCAAAATGAAGAATGCAGGCCACCTACCAGTTCGAAGGCGTGCGCCAATATGGCCCACCCCTTGGAGTTTTCGTAGTTCTTTTGCGCCACCTTGACACACCGCTTCCATCCTGCAAATCGGCAATCAGAAATCGAAAATGATTGGAGCCCCTCCTTTTCTTTCCGCTCGCCGAGAAGGGAAACGATTCTTGAACGCGA
>CAZZBZ010000008.1:52616-57602 GCA_964653025.1 uncultured Verrucomicrobiota bacterium | reverse complement strand
GGAGCCCCTCCTTTTCTTTCCGCTCGCCGAGAAGGGAAACGATTCTTGAACGCGAGGCCTGGAAGATTTGTGGGGAGAAGGACTGGGGCAGGCAGAGAAAATGGTTTCGCGCTGCCCACAAGATCCAAACGCGTGGATCAACTTCGCCCAATCCGCCGATGCACGATGATCACCATCGCCGCCACACCCAAGACAAACGGAACCATTAACACTCCCACCTCGGGCACCTTCTTGGCGGTGTAGCTCAGGTCGTAGAGGCTAATACCCTGCGGGGAGGGTGGATTCTGGCTGTTATTGTTCAGGGAGTACGTGAAGGTGAAACTCGTAACTGCGTTTGTCCCAAAACTGAGATCGGCGTTTCCTCCTTCGGAGCCCACGCCCCGGTCGGGGCTGTTTCCGATCCCGGTCATCGTGGCATTGACTGTGCCGCTGTTCGCAACCTGCACGATGGAGGAGTTCGTCACGCTCAAGGTGGGTTACAGGGTCGCGCCCCCCGGGCCCTGCCCCGAGATGTTCTTGATTACGTCCACGAAGCTGTAGGGCGAACTTCCCCCGCCGTTGTCGATGTCAAACAGGGTCACCGGGTCCAACGAGACGCCATTCGCGTAGTTGAACGCCACCGCGACCGTGATATAGGGGTAGTTCTGCTTCTTCCATGAAGGGAACTGCAGTTCGAACAGGAGTGCCAGCGTCCCCGTGCCCATGCCTCCCTCCTTCTCGGTGCTGATCGTCGGCGTGGCGTTGTAGGGGGGTACGGTTTCGGTTACCCCCGCAAATGCGCTGTACGGGTCGGTAATCGTGACGGTCACGTCGTTCCCCGGATTGCTGGGGTCAATGTCGAACGAGCCCGTGAGCGAGCCAGGCGTCCACGCCACCTGCGACCAGTCAAGCACAGTGGCCCCGCACGGCGGGGTTCCGCAGAGGGCAAGAATGCAGGCCAGTATGGCGATGCGAAGATCACCTCCCAACCGCATGTCGAACCGCAGCTTCATGGTGTGAATCGAGGCTAAGAGTTTTGTGCCACATGTCCAGTCTGGCGCGGTCTGACGCAAATATGACCCTATCCAAGAAAGACCCGAGCCCCAGGCACGGCGAGCCCCGAGACGCGGAGCCCATCAAGCCTCATTGGTTAACACTCGATCCCGCGACCCGTTGGTTAAGAGTTGCCTCCCATTTCCGCCGGGCAATGGCTTTGAAATCCCCGCGCCGGGTGCTATCGTCGCGGGAGCATGGCCTTCGATCTCAAGTCCCTCATCCGGTCCCGCCTCGGCGAGAACTACGAACTTCACGACCGCTACGTCAACCGGGCGCTGGTGAAGGTGCTCCGCACGATCGGCTTCGACAAGGTCTATGCCCGGGCCGAGGGCGCGTACCTCTACGACCGCGAGGGAAACGACTACCTCGACGGCCTCGGGGGCTACGGCGCGATGAACATCGGCCGCAACCACCCCACCGTAAAGAAGGCGCTTGCCGACCTCATGGACCTGGACATGCCGAACATGGTCCAGATGGACTGCTCGCTCCTCAGCGGGCTCCTCGCCGAGGCGCTCGTAAAACGCAACCCCACGCACCTCGACGCCGTCTTCCTCTGCAACTCCGGTACCGAGGCGGTCGAGGGTGCGATCAAGTTCGCGCGCTGTGCCACCGGTCGCAACGCCTTCCTCTTCTGCAAGAAAGCCTTCCACGGCCTTTCCACCGGCTCGCTCGCCCTCAACGGCACCGAGATGTTCCGCGAGGGCTTCGGCTCCCTCCTCGAGGGAACGGCCATTGACCTCGACGACTCCGCGGCGCTCGAACGCGAGATCGCAACCGGCAAGTACGCCGCGTTCTTCATCGAGGCGATCCAGGGCAAGGGCGTGAACTTCCCCCGCGACGAGGGCTTCTGGCCGCGCGCCCAGGCGCTCTGCCGCAAGCACGGCACCCTCCTCGTCGCCGACGAGGTCCAGACCTGCCTCGGGCGCACCGGCAAGGACTTCGCCTTCCAGCACTGGAACCTGGAGCCCGATATCGTCACGATGGCCAAGAGCCTGAGCGGTGGACTCGTCCCCTGCGGGGCGATCCTCACGCGCCGGGCCATCTACGACAAGACCTTCAGCCGTCTCGACCGCTGCGTCGTCCACTCGACCACCTTCGGGCGGAACAACATGGCAATGGCCGCCGCCCTTGCCACCCTCGAGGTGATGGACGCGGAGAAGGTCGTGGAGAACAGCGCGCGCATGGGGGAGGCGCTCATGGCCGGCTTCCGCGGCCTTGCCGCGAAACACGATTTCATCAAGGAGGTGCGCGGCAAGGGCCTCATGGTCGCCGTCGAGTTCCAGGAACCCCGCGCCCTTCTCAAACGCGGCACCTGGCTCCTCCTCGAGAAGGCCGAGGTCGGCCTCTTCACCCAGCTCGTGGTGATGAACCTCCTCAAAAAGCACCGCGTCCTCACCCAGGTGGCCGGGCGGCACATGAACGTCCTGAAGATCACCCCCGCCCTCATCATCGGGCAGAAGGAGGTGGACCGCTTCGTCAGTGCCCTCGACGAAAGCCTCTCCGAGTGTCTCAAACTCACGGGGACGATGTTCGAGATGGGCAAGAACCTCGCCGCCGCCGCCCTCGCCGCCCGAAAGGCGGCCTGAGCCGCCACGGCGTTCTCTCCAAGTCTCCTGAAAACTCCCGCAGACAGCCGAAGGCACGACGAAGCGTGCCCCTCCGAGATGAAGAAATGGAAGGGCGCGCTTCGTCGCGCCTGTGCGAAGCCGAGGCAGATCTCCAATGCCCAACCGTGTCGCGATTGATTTTTGCAAGAGGCTCCCCATGAACTTCCTCCTCACCATCCTCCTCGCCCTCGGCGCCACGCTCGATCTCTGCGCGCAAGACGTCCGCCCCCTCCCCCCCGCCAACCTCCCCGACCCGACCGCCGGGGCCACGACCTTCCGGGTGATGTCCTACAACCTCCACAACTTCCTGCTCATCGATCGCAACAACGACGGGAAAGAGGACGACCCGAAACCCGAGGAGGAAAAGCAGGCCCTCTACACCATCATCGCCGAGGAATCACCCGACCTTCTCGGGATCGTCGAGGTCGGCTCGACCAAGTTTCTCACAGAAATCCAGGATGGCCTGCGGGGAAAGGGACGGGAGTATCTGTACAGCGAGTGGATCGAGGGCACGGATCACTCCCGCCACATCGCCCTACTCAGCCGCTACCCCATCGTGGCGCGGCATCCCCACACCGAGGAAAGCTACGACGCCAATGGCGAGAAGCTCTGCGTCTCGCGGGGGATTATCGAGGCCGACGTCCGCCTCTCGCCGTCGCTCGCCGTGAAGGTCTTCATCGCCCACCTAAAATCGAAGCGTACGGCCCCCGGCACCTTCACCGCCGACCAGATGCGGGTCGAGGAGGCGAAAATCCTGAGGAAGTGCGTGAACGACGCCCTCGCCACCGACCCTCATCTCAACCTCGTACTCATGGGGGATTTCAACGACACCCCCGGCTCCCCCGCGCTCCAGGTTATTCTGAACGACACACAGTTCCCCCTCCATAACACGCGCCCGAAGAACGCCAAGGGCTACCAGGGCACCTATTTCTATCGCCCCACGAAGAAGTTCGAGACGATCGACTATCTCCTGGTCAGCAACGCCCTCTCCGCCCGCCTCCTCCCCGGCAGCGCACGGATCCGGGACGACAAACTCGCGTGGAAGGCCTCCGATCACTTTCCCGTGATGGCCGATTTCAACCTCGGCCCCGCCAAATAGCGTTTGCGCGGATTGGCGTACCGAGAACGGTGCCGAAGCTCCCGTTGGATGCGGTAGCCGTAGTTCGGCTGCTCGGCCAGGAGGGCCAGCACAAAACCCCCCGGTAAAAACGCCTTGCGGGGTGGTCTGAAGAGACTGTCGAAAGGGCGTTGAGAACCGTTGGAAACTGTGGTATGTAGGCGGGATGAAGAGGCGGGATATGGTCCTCCTTTTGATCCTCGGGCTCCTCGGCGTACTCTCGTGCGACGGGCAGTACCTGTACACGGAGACCTTCAAGAACACGACGGCTCCCGGGTGGACCTTTGCGGGGGACGATCCCGGCACGCCGGCCCCGATTCTGACGGCGGCCCAGGGGATCGATACGGCAGGCAACGGATGGCTGCGCCTGACCCAGAACACGGGAGACCAGTCTGCCTACACCTTCTTTGATCGTGCGATCCAGACACCGGGTTCGATCCATATTTCGTTCGAGTACGCTGTCTGGAACGGCAGCGGGGCGGACGGGATCTGTTTTTTCCTATTCGATGGCTCGACCGTGAGTCCGAGCCCCGGGGCCTTCGGCGGCTCGCTGGGCTACGCGCAAAAGACGGGCGTGGACGGCGTGGTCAACGGTTGGCTGGGCGTGGGCCTCGATGACTTCGGAAACTTCAGCAACCCGACCGAGGGGCGCATCGGAGGGCCGGGCGCCATCCCAAACTCGCTAACGGTCCGCGGTTCGGGAAACGGGACGAGCGGTTACGCCTACCTGACCAGCTCCAATCTGAACTCCATCGGCCAGATGGATTTTCCGAGTTCCACGACCCGACCCGACCAGACCGGCGTGGATTATCGAAGGGTAACCATCGACATCTCCTCGAACAATCTGCTGACGGTGAGCATGCAGTTCGGGGCGGCCGGCACCCCGTTGGCCGTGATCAACAACTTCGACCTGGGAAGTTCAACAAACATGGCAGCGCGCCCCTCAACGCTGGGCCTTGGTTTTGCCTCCGCAACGGGGGGATCCACGGAAATCCATGAGATTCGGAACTTCGTCCTCGAGACCAGCCTGCCGCTGGTTCCGGAGCTTTCCTCCTGGGCGATCGCGGGGGTGGGGCTGGCCTCTGTTGCGGGGACGCGGTTTCTGGTTCGGCGTGTGAGGCCCGCGGCTGTGGCCTGACTTCAGTTCGGAATCCGATCGCGATCCGTTTCGGCTGTAGGGCGGGCGCCTTTCGCCTGCCATTCCTTCGGAGCAGACGGCAAGCGAGG
>CAZZBZ010000008.1:0-52516 GCA_964653025.1 uncultured Verrucomicrobiota bacterium | reverse complement strand
GGAGCGCTTGCCCTGCAATTCGAAATCCGATCGCAGGCCGTTTTTGGGGCGACACGGATTCGGCTCAGGCGCCCTCGAAAAGAACGGCCTGCCCGCGGGGCTTGACGCCGAGTTTCTTGAATGCGAGATCGGTGGCCACGCGGCCCTGCGGGGTGCGGCGGAGGTAGCCTTCCTGGATGAGGAAGGGTTCGTACACCTCTTCAAGGGTGCCCGATTCCTCGCCCGCGGCCACGGCGAGCGACGCAATGCCGACGGGCCCGCCGCCAAACTTGTGGACGAGGGTTTCGAGAAGGCGCTTGTCCATCTCATCGAGGCCGTCCTCGTCGATTCCCCAGAGGGAGAGGGCGGCCTTGGCGGCATCCTGGGTGACGCGATTGCCGGCGCGGACCTGGGCGTACTCGCGGGCGATGCGGAGGAGGTTGTTGGCAACACGGGGCGTGCCGCGCGAGCGACGGGCGATCTCGAGGGCCCCCTCGGGGTCGGTCTCGGCATTCAGGATCCGTGCGGAACGGAGAATCACCTTACGGAGTTCCTCGGCGGTGTAGTAATCGAGGCGGTAGGGAACACCAAAGCGACCGAGGAGCGGGGAACTGAGCAGGCCGCTGCGCGTGGTGGCGCCGACAAGGGTGAAGCGGGGGAGGTTGAGGCGCACGGAGCGGGCGTTCGGGCCACTGTCGATGATGATGTCGAGCTTGAAGTCCTCCATCGCCGGGTAGAGGTATTCCTCGACGGTAGCGGGGAGGCGGTGGATTTCGTCGATGAAGAGGACATCTCCCTCCTCCATGGAGGTGAGGAGTCCGGCGAGGTCGCCGGCCTTCTCGATAACAGGGCCGCTGGTGCACTTGATGCCGGCACCCATGGCTTTCGCCATGATGTGGGCAAGCGTGGTCTTGCCGAGGCCGGGGGGGCCGATAAAAAGAAGGTGGGCGAGGACGTCCTTCCGCTGGCGGGCAGCCTCGATAAGGATTCCGAGGCGCTCCTTGATGCGCGCTTGACCGGTGAAGTCGGTGAGGGCGGTGGGACGGAGCGTCAGTTCGAACGCGGGATCCGGCACCTCGACCGCCATGCGATCGCCGGAAGAAGGTTCACCTGCGGAAGGCATACGGGAACGATGCCCGGGGCACCGAGGGCGTGAAAGCGAAAAACAAGCGAGGGGGCGACTACTTGCGTACCTTCTTCTTCGCGGGGGCGTCGGCAATGGGGGGCTTGGCGGCAGGAGCCTTGACGACGGGGGCCTTGGCGGCAAAGCGGCGGCGGAAGCGCTCGACGCGGCCGGCGGTATCCACGAACTTCTGATGGCCGGTAAAAAACGGGTGGCACTTGGAGCAGATGCCGACACGGAGGCTCGATCGGGTGGAACGGGTGTGCATCACGTTGCCGCAAGCGCAAGTGACAGTGGCTTCGACGTACTCGGGATGGATGTCAGTCTTCATGGATGGGAGGGTGTCCGTGCGGTCAGGACAGTTTGCGGGCGGCGATGCAGGCGTTGTGGCCACCGAAACCAAAGGAGTTGTTGAGGATGGCGTTCACACGGCTCTCCCGCGCGACCTTGGGGACATAGTCGAGGTCGCACTGGGGGTCCGGGTTGTCCAGGTTAATGGTAGGGGGAATCTTGTCCTCGTGGATGGCCTTGGCGCAGACCGCCATCTCGATGGAGCCGGCGGCGCCGAGGTGGTGGCCGGTCATGGACTTGGTCGAGCTTACGGAAAGCTTGCGGGCGTAATCGCCGAAGACGGACTTGATCGCCTTGGTCTCGCAGATGTCGCCGAGGGGCGTCGAGGTGCCGTGAGCGTTGATGTAGGAGATGTCGGAGGTGTTGAGGCGGCCGGTGCGCAGGGCCATGACCATGCAGCGGGCAGCGCCCTCGCCCTCGGGAGGAGGAGCGGTCATGTGGTAGGCGTCGGCGGTGTTGCCGTAGCCGACGATCTCGCAATAGATGCGGGCACCCCGCTTCTTCGCGTGTTCAAGTTCCTCGACCACGAGGATCCCGGAGCCCTCGGCCATCACGAACCCGTCGCGGTCGCGGTCGAAGGGGCGGCTGGCTTTCTCGGGCTCATCGTTGCGAGTGCTGAGGGCCTTCATGGCTGCAAACCCGCCGATGCCGAGCGGACAGATCGTGGCCTCGCTCCCGCCGGCGAGCATGAGGTCGGCCTCGCCGCGGCGGATGGCGTGGAAGGATTCACCGATGGTGTGGGCGGCCGTGGAGCAGGCGGTGGTCACGGCCATATTTGGACCGCGCGCACCCAGTTCCATGGAGATGATCCCCGAGGCCATGTTGCTGATCATCATGGGAATCATGAAGGGCGAAAGGCGCGAGGGACCGCGTTCCAGAAGCAGGGTGTGCTGGTCCTCCATGCTCTTCAGTCCACCCACGCCGGAACCCACCATCACGCCAACGCGCTCGGGGTTTTCTTTCGTCAGGTCGACCCCGGCATCCCCAAATGCCTGCTTCGCGGTGGCTACCGCGAGTTGGACGAAGCGGTCGCAGCGGCGGGCTTCCTTCGGAGATCTGAAGAAGCTGGCTCCTTCAAAGCCGTGGATTTCGCCGGCAATCTTGCAGTCGTACGCCGTCACGTCGAAGGCGGTGATGCGTTGGATGCCCGATTTTCCCGCAAGCAGGTTCGCCCAGAAAGTGGCGATGTCCTGCCCGAGAGGGGTCACGACGCCGATGCCGGTGACTACGACACGCGGGATTTCAGTGGGATGCCCCATGGATGCCATTTCACAAGGCGAATACGGCCCCCGGAGTGCGGGGGCTGTATTCACGGTGCGACGAAAGCGTTACTCGCCCCCCTGTTTTTCGGTAATGTATCGGACGGCATCGCCGACGGTCTGGAGCTTCTCGGCCTCCTCGTCAGAAATGTCGGCGCCGAACTCTTCCTCAAAGGCCATGATCAGTTCGACGACATCCAGGGAATCGGCCCCCAGATCCTCCACGAACTTGGCGGTCAGGGTGACCTGCTCGGCGTTGACGCCAAGCTGTTTCACGATGATGTCCTTTACTTTCTCTTCAATGCTCTTTTCAGCCATATAGTTGGTTCTCCTCGGTTGGGAGAGGGCGTTTAACCCGCCCGTCAAAAGTTTGTCAACAGCTTAATGCCCAAATCTCTCGGGCCGCGGGGAACGCCTGCTTGAGAAAACCCCTCACATCCGCTAGGAGAGCCCCATGGTTCGCGTCAAAATTTGTGGCATTACGAACCTGCGGGATGCTCTTCGGGCGGCTGCCGAAGGGGCGGATGCCCTCGGTTTTATCTTTGTTCCGGGGAGTCCCCGACGGGTGAGTTCCGCCCACGCGGCGACGATCTGCCGTCGCCTGCCACCCTTTGTGACTCGGGTGGGAGTGTTTGCGAACGCCTCCCGCACCGAGGTGTGCCGTGTGGTGGCTGCTTGCGGCCTCGACGCGGTGCAACTCCACGGGGAGGAGTCCCCCGCGGCCTGCCGTGGGCTTCCCTGCCGGGTGATCAAGGCGTTCCGTCCCCGCCGCGCCGCCGACCTGAAAGCCCTGCGGCGATACCCGGTGGACGCCTGGCTGGTGGACGCCTTCGTGGAGGGCGGGCGCAGGGGCGGCACGGGGCATCTCTCGAACTGGGTCCTTGCACGGCGTGCCGCACGGATGGGGCGCCCGCTCATCCTTTCGGGCGGGCTCACCCCGTCGAACGTGGCCGCCGCAATCCGCGCGGTGGGGCCCTTCGCCGTGGACGCCTGCAGCGGCGTGGAGCGCGCACCGGGCCGCAAAGCCCCGCTGAAGCTCGCCGCGTTCATCCGTGGGGCGCGGGCCGCCGGCGGGCTTGCCGTGGGGCGTCGCCGCGGGTAAGAAGAAGCGGTGAATGCGATACTTTGCGGTTTGCTGATCCTAATGGCACTCTCGTGCCCGTCCGGTCATGCAGCCCAGAAATCCCGGCCCGAGGGTGACGCGAAGGGGGAACGAAAGCTCCCCCTTCCGCCCGATCTCGAGAAAACGTTCGAGCGCTATACCCGCGCATGGGTGGATGCCGACTGGGGGCGCCTCTTCGAACTGAACGATCCGCAAGGCCAGAAACTGGCAATTAAGGAATTCGGCAGCCGCGACGCGTGGATCGAGCACCAGGCGAAAAGCCTGAAGGACCGGATCCTGGGCATCGAGCGCGAGGGAGTGTGGCGCGTGGGGCAGAACTCCTTCTCCTTCGCGATCGTCACGAAGGTGCGTCGTCCGGACAAGCGGGAGGAGACCGTGCCCGGTTTCGCGACTTTCGAATGGATCGAGGGGAAGTGGTACCTCGTGGAGCCGGTGATTCCCGGGGAGTCCGCTCCCCCGCCCCCGCCGCAACCCAGCCGTTAGCTCATCGCGTTGGCAGCAAAGCTGCGCGTCGCTCACTTCGGTTCGGTGAGGTCGAAGTCCAGGCCTGGTTGGTCGTAGGAATAGGTCATCTCGGATCCCTCGAAGGAGTTGAATGCCCTCACATGACCGTCAGCGAAGAGGACGTTAACGCGTCCGAGGTGGTAAAATCCCGCGCGCCGGCGACTCTGGTTCCAGGTAAACAGGCAGTCCTGGGTGTAGTTGTCCTTGTCGGTATCGAACCCTTCAAAGTTGGGGTAGGCACCGTCGCCCGATAGAACGTACTGCGCGGGGAACTTGAGGTCCTTGCGGTTGAAGGGGGCAAACTGGTTGCCTGCGGCGACGTAGGCGGCCCGCGAACCGAGGAAGTAGGAGAAGTCGTTCTCGTAACCGGAGGGCTGCCCGGGGCAACGAAAGACTCGGCGGTCCTTCACGTAGGGGGAGATGCGCTGGAGCCAGCCGATTTCGGTGTCGTTGGAGGAACCCCAGATCCCGTTGCCGATGGCCTTCGGGTAAAACTCGTCGTTGTCGTCGGCGTACATCTCAAGGCCAAGGTAGACTTGGCGGAGGCTGCTCGCGCAGGAGGCGAGGCGCCCGCGTTCACGGGAGGCGCGGAGCGATGGCAACAACAGAGCGGCCAGGATCGCGAGGATGGCGATCACCACCAGAAGCTCGATGAGGGTAAACGCTCCTCGAACCGGGCTTTGCCGCCCTGGTGTGAGGACGTCACAAGAGGAGGAGCCACGGATGAAACACGGATGTTCACGGATGGAGGATGTGCCGATTCCGCCACACGGAATCGGCACGCGTCCGCAACAGGAGCAAGCGGTAGTTCCTTGGCGGAGTCGCATCGAGCCCATGTCCGCGGACTCGATGCGCGTTTTCTGCCATCCGTGTTTCATCCGTGGCTGACGCTCCGGTTCCTGCAGGTATCAGCCCGGGGGGCCGGGGCGGAAGAGGCGGCAACTGTGGGATGCGGGGTCCCAGATCCCGAGTTCCTTGTAGATCAGCTCTGCGAAAAGGCGGTGGCCGACCGTGTTGGGGTGAAAGGCGTTGCTCATCCAGTAGTACTGGGCGCCGGGAGCCTTCTTGTTCAACTCCTCCCAATGGCGGGCATGGTCCACGAGCGGCAGCTTGAACTCCGCCGCCGCCGCCCGGATCGCATCCATGTAGAGGGAAAACTGGGGCTCGCGGTCGGGGGAGGTGTTCGGGAGGATCGGACAGGTGGTCTGGAGGACGACCAGCGAGGGGAGCGCCCCGAGGCGGCCGCAGAGCCCGGCGAGGTTCTCCTTGAACTTCGCGAGCGGCAGGTTCCGCGTGGTGCTGCAATCGTTCATCCCGATCATCAGGAAGGTGATGTCGGGCTTGAACTGGGTATGGCGCCAGTCGAAGTCCTCGAGCAGCGAGGCGGTGGTGTGCCCGCTGATCGCGGTCTTGATCACGATGTCCCGGGGGCGCCCCAGTTCCGAGCGGAGCCGCTCGGAGAAGAGTTCGGTGTAGTCGCGACCGCCGAAGGTGTGCGCGGCGCCATGGGTGATGCTGTCCCCGGAGAAAAGCCATTTCAGGGGTTCTTTGGACTTCAGGAGGTGTTGGATGCGTTGCATGCGCGCGGATAATCGGGGCGGTGGGGGGCGGGAATCAACTCGGTTTTCTGGGCGGGAGTTTTCGTGCCGTGCTGCCATCGTTCATCACGCTCAAGAGCTTGCGCTTGTGTAAAAACGCAGGCCGAAGCGGAACCAGGCCCACGCGAGGGCGAGAAAACCCAGGCTGAGCAGGAAGATCAGCGGGGCGCCGGGGCCGACGATCCCCCGTGCGAGGACCTCTGCCGGGAAGTTCGCCACCACGAGCATCGGGAGCACCCAGGTGAAGAGCACCCGCGCCACCCCGCGAAAGGCGTCCCGCGGCATCCGCGCGATATTGAAGAGGTTGTAGTAGCCGTAAACCAGTCCCTGCGCGCGGACGATCCAGAACGAGAGCGTGACGATCATCAGCATCAGCGCGTAGTGGATGAAGACCCCGTTGACCACCATCGCCGCGAAGAGGGCCGCCTGCCATGCCTTCGGGTGGACCCCGAGCTTCCATGCGGACCAGGCCACGAAGGCCACCCCGATCGCGCAGTTGACCACCGAGCCGGGGTCGTACTTGCGCACCGAGACGAGAAACTGCGAGCTCGCTGGCTGGAGCAGGGCAAAGTCCAGTTTCCCTGTCCGCACATTCTCGGGAAACTCGATGAGGTTCACCAGGAACACCACCTGGAAGAGTTGCTGCACGAGGTGGCTCGTCCCGATCAGCATCACCATCTCGTACTTCGTCCAGCCCGCCACCTCCGTCACGTGGGAGAAGATCACCCCCACGAGGGCGAGTTGGAGGCCAAGCCAGGCGACTTCGACGATGATCCAGAGGAGAAAGTTCGCCTTGAACATCATCTCCCGCGCCAACGAGTAGCGGAAGAGGGCGAGCGCGAGGCGAAGGTAGCGGAGCATGGGAAGAAAAGGATGAAGGCAGAATGATGAATGATGAAGAGGAGGTCCGAGGAAAAAGGAGGAGAACTATGAAGCGGCGTCCGGGGACGATGGGTATTCCGTCTTCATTCGGCTCCGTTCATTCATCATTCATCGTTCTGCCTTCTGCATTTCCGTCTCATCCGCCGACGGCGGTGTACTTGCGGATGCCGCGGGACCAGACTCCGCGGGCGAGGAGCCATGCGGCAAGGCACCAGATCGCCTGCATCGCAAAACCGCGGGCGACTTCTTCGGGACTGAAGCGCCCGAGGAAAACCCCCAGCGGGAACCAGTACTCGTAGGGGAAGGGCGTGAGCATCATCAGGCGGTAGGCCCATGCCGGGAACAGGTCGAGCGGGAAGACGTGCCCACCCGCGAGAAACTCGAACGAGTAGATGATGAAGATCGGCGCGGAGACCTCAAGGACCCAGAACGCGAGGAGCGCCGAGGTAAAGGCGATGAGGAACTGGAGCACCGCCGAGAGGAGCACCGCGAGGAGGCTGAGGAAGACGGTGACCCCCGACTCGGGCATCGCGAAGTACGCGCGCAGGTACCACACCACCGCGACGACCGGCAGGATCGTGGTTGCCGTGTAGATCAGGCGGTACGACCAGAAGAGGCTGAAGCGGTAGGCCAGGTAGTCCATCGGCTTCATCAGGAACTGGTTGATGAGGCCGTCGCGGATCTCCGCGGCAATCTGGAAGTCGTCCTCCGTCGGCGAGGCGAGCAGGTCGAGGAGCATCAACCCGAGGAAGTAGGAGATCATCGCGTTGAAGCTATAGCCGGCGATCTGCCCGCCGCCCGCCTTCGTCGCCGCCCCCCAGAAGAAGAAGGTCCCCATGAGCGGGATGAGGCTGAAGCCCGCCCGCAGGAGGAAGTTCCAGCGGTAGACGAGCGTATTCTGGAACCCGATCGCCATCACGCGAAAGTACTTCGCAAGGCCTGCGGGCACGGGAAGGAAGCGGGGGGCGGACACGGCCGCATTCTGCCCCAACCAAGCCCCGTACGCAAAGGGGATGCCATCGTGACGCGTACGCCCTCCGTAATCGTAGGCCAGGCCTTGGAGAAGGATACGCGTGGACTGCAATGTTCCTCGAACCCTTTTAACAAGGTTTCTGAGAATTTCCGCGCCAAGATCGAGGAAGGCATGGAAGACCTCGAACGGGGACGGATCCGCCGTGGGGACACGGCGGGCTACCGGCAGAGGTCGCCCGCTCCGATCTTCCTGCTCACCGCTTACGGCTTGCTGCTCAACGCTCAGAACAGCCCCGTGACCGCGCCGGTTTCGGTATTCACGTCGATGCGGCGGTAGGCGGGGTTGGAGGCGGTGCCGGGCATGAGCTTGATCGCGCCGGCTACGGGGACTACGAAGCCCGCGCCGCGATACACGAGAATGTCGCGCACGGGGAGCGTCCAACCCTTCGGGCGGCCCTTGAGCTCGGGGTCGTGGGAGAGGCTGAGGTGGCTCTTCACCATGCAGGTTCCCATCTTCGCGGCCTCGGGATCGGCCTCGAGGGCCTTCGCCTTCGCGAGCGCCTCGTCGGTGTAGGAGACCCCGTCGGCCCCGTAGATTTCCTTCGCGATGAGCTCGATCCGCTTCCGCAGCGGGGTCTCGAGCCCGTAGAGGAACTTGAAGTGGCTCTTCTCGTCGCAGGCGGCGATCACCGCCTCGGCGAGCTCGCGCGCGCCCTCGCCGCCCTTGAGCCAGTGCTGCGAGACGGCCACAAGCGCGCCCGCCTTCTCGGCGATGCGGCGGATCGCGGCGACCTCGGTGGGCTTGTCGGTGTGGAAGCTGTTGATGCAGACCACGGGGCGGACCCCGCTCTTGCGGACGATCTCGATGTGGGCCACGAGGTTCTCGCAGCCCTTCTCGACGAGACCGACGTCCTCCCTCGTGTAGGCCTCGGGAAGCGGGGCGCCCGGCTTCACCGCCGGTCCGCCGCCGTGCATCTTCAGCGCACGCACGGTGGCGACCACCACCACCGCATTGGGCGTCAGTCCCGAGTAGCGGCACTTGAGGTTCCAGAACTTCTCATAGCCGATGTCGGCGGCGAAACCGCTCTCGGTGACATGATACTCGCCGAGCCGCACGCCGAGGCGGTCGGCAATGATCGAGCTCTGCCCGATCGCGATGTTCGCGAACGGCCCCGCGTGGACGAGGACAGGCTGGCCCTCGACGGTCTGGAGGAGGTTCGGGTTGATGGCATCCACCATCCAGGCGGTCATCGCGCCATCCACCTCGAGGTCGCGGGTGGTGATCTCCTTGCCGCTCCGACTGGTGGCCACGACCATCTTCCCCATGCGCTCGCGGAGGTCCTTGAGGTCGCGGGCGACGGCGAGGATCGCCATGATCTCGCTCGAGACAGTGATCTGGAAGCCGGACTCCATCTCGAAGCCTTCCATCGGGCCGCCGCGGCCGATGATGATGCTGCGGAGGGCTTGGGCGGAGAAATCGATCGCCCACTTCACCTGGACGCGGGCGGGATCCACATCAAGGCGCTTGAGGCCGCTCTTCGCGAGGCGGGCGTCGTCATAGTTGCGCTCGTGCTGCATGCGCGAGGTGAGCGCCACCATGGCGAGGTTGTGGGCGTTGGTGATCGAATCGATGTCCCCCGTGAGGCGGATGGAAAGCGGGGAGAGCGGGATGCACTGGGCGAGCCCGCCGCCGGCGGCGGAGCCCTTCACGTTAAAGGTCGGGCCGCCGCTGGGCTGGCGGATGGCGCCAATGGCGCGCTTCCCAAGGGCGCCGAGGCCCTCGACGAGGCCGATCGTCGTCGTCGTCTTCCCCTCCCCAAGCGGGGTGGGCGTGATCGCGGTGACGTCCACGTACTTCGCCTGCTGGCGGTCCCCGAGGCGGTCGAGGACGCGGCGGTAATCCACCTTGGCGAGGTTGCGGCCGTAGGGAATCCAGTCCTCCTCCTGGAGGCCCATCTCGGCGGCGACGCGCGCGATGGGTTTCATGGTCTTTTCGGCGGCCTCGGCAATCTGCCAGTCCTTCAGTTGGGTGGGATCGAGTTTCATGTCGGTAAGCGGTAAGCGGTGAGCAGTGAGCGGTCAGCAGGCAGAGACGTGAGGCAACGGCCGGGAGGGCCGCCCTTCACCCCCCCCTGTTCAGGAGTAAAACTCCTTCACGCGCAGGATGCCATCGAAGCCCTCCATGCCGAGGACCTCGCGGACACACGCCATCGCGGGATGGTCGGAGGCGAGGACCTCGTACTTGCGGGCGACGGAACCGATGACCATGTCGAGGCCGAGCGGCACGGCGAGGGTGAGGAAGGCGCTCTCGAGCGGCCCCTTGACGGGGGCGCCATCGGCGCGCTTCGGGGGAAGCATCACGGTGAAGTTGCTGAGGCCGACCGAGGCGTGGACGCCCTTGAAGGTCGGGTCGTCGTGCATGAGCTTCAGCGTGTCGAGGAGGCGTTTGAGGTTGCCGTCGGTATCGCTTGCGATCGGCGCGATGCCGGGGTCGAAGATGCAGTCGGCATTCTTGAGCCCCGCCTTGTGGGCCGCTTCGAGCATCTGCTTCGCGGTGCGGGCGGTCTCCTCGGCGGTGCGGTTGGGCAGGCCGTCGCCGTTCTCGACGCGCTCGGAGACCATGAGGATCGGCATGAAGGGGCAGACCTTCACGAGATCGAACATCCCGAGGCGGAGCGGGGAGATCGAGTTGAGGATCGGCGGGTGGCCCCCGGCGCGCGCGGGGTCGTAGGCCCTGAGCCCGGCCTCGGCGATCTCGGGATCGGGGGTGTCGATGGAGAGCGGCTTCGCGGTGACGGCCTGGACGCGGCGCACCATGTCGGCCATGAACGCGGCGGTGCGGCGGCCGACGTTCACGTCGATGAAGTGGGCGCCCTTCTGGTCCTGGGTCTTCGCCAGCTCAACGATGCCATTGATGTCGTTGGCTTCGTAGAGCTTGTGGGTGGAGGGAACCGAGTCGTTGATCGACTCGCCGATGATTTTGAGTCCGGGGATGGGCATGGGATGAGGAAGGTTGTAGGCCGTAGGCTATAGGCTGAAGGAGGGATGATGAAAGGGGGAAGATGCGGCAGGTCCGTCGCCACTACGAATTTTTCTCCGTCGTCGTCGGGGGCTTGGCGGCGAAGTGGTCGCGGCCGAGGAAGGTGTTCGACCAGGAGGAGGTGCCCTTGAGGCGGGCGTTGTAGAGGATGGCGGGGCCCTCGATCATGTGCTCGGTCTCGCCGTAAGCCTTGAGACGCTCGTAGGCACGCGACCAGATGCACTCCTTGTCGTCGAGCTCGCAGCGACCCTCGCGCGAGCCGCCACACGGGCCGTTACGCGCGTTCTTCGAGCAGGAGACTGTCGGGCAGAGGTAGCCGCAGTCGGGGAGGCTGCAGTCGCCGCAATCGCGGCAGCCGAACCATGCCACCTTGCCCGCGTGCTCGATGGTATGCATGCCCTTCGCAAGCGACGGGCGATTCTCGAGCCAGCCATAGAGCCGCTGCATGAGGCGGAAACCGGGGGTGCCTGGGGTGAAGACCTTGTCGTGGAGGAAGCGCGACATCCGGTAGGCCACCCCGTCCTCCTTCGTGGAGGGGGGGTCCTGCAAGGACTTCAGGTACTCGCGATTGATCTGGTCCGGTGCGCCGAGCCCCGTGGCGGGATCGCGCTCGAAGAGGTAGAACTCGTCCGGCTGGCAGAACTGGATCTCCTTCGCGAACTCCTTCCAGTCGTTCGGCCCGAAGCGCTCCGCGCGGTCGATCATCTCGAGGAAGGTCTCGGCCTTTGAGGTGCCCCCGAGGTACCCGGCGGCGAAGCCAAGGCCCTTGAAGACCGCGAGCTGCTTCGCGGCGAGGTCGAGGAAGAACTCGCGCCCCTTGTCCGGCCCCGCGGCGTAGCGGTTGCACAGTTCCATGAGCGGGTCGCTCACGACGCAGCCGGGGACCTGACGGCGGTGGAAGAGTTCCGCCACCGTGCGGTTGAGCAGGTAGACATTCCCGATGACCGGCATCGAGATTCCGTGGTTCTTGAGGAGGAGCAGCACCTCGTAAAACTTCCGCATGTCGTAGCCGAGTTGGCAGTAGGCGAGTTGGGCCCCGGCCGAGATCTTGCGGAGAAACTTGAAGTACTGCGGCATCAGCTCGCGCTCGTAGCGCTTGAAGGGGGAGACCGCGCAGCCGATGAAGAAGTTCGTCTTCGGCAGGATCGTCGTCTCGCCCTTTCTCCCCGGCACCGGGAGACCCTGGTTCATCGCGTTCAACATCTGGATGAGCCCCACCGAGTCGATGTCGAAGACCGGCGTCGCCGCCCCGCCAAAACCGTTGCGCGGGTAATCGCCCGTCATCGCCAGGATGTTCTCGAACCCCTCCGAGGCGTACTTCCACGCCGTGGATTCCAGGCCATTGCGGTTCACGTCCTTGCAGGTGAGGTGGAGGACGATGGGCTTGTGCTTTCCCCCGAGGATGCGGCCCAACCAGTCGGGCGGCAGCATCATGTTCCCGCCCGGGTTGTCGGTAATCGAGAGCCAGTCCACGCGCGCATCGCCGGCGAGCTGCCGTCCGACCTCGACCAGCTTGTTCGGCATTTCGGGCGACACGAAGCCGCGAGTGGTCACCAACTCGACGCCATAGCAGAAGCGGCCTCCCTGCAACCGCTGGCGCAACGTTCCGTCTTTGAGGGGATCGGTCATATGGCTTTCGTCAGCTTTCCTCATTTTACTTTCCCCGTCTAGTGTTCCGGTGCTTTTCTTTGGTGTTTTCGTGCGGGGCACAACGAAAAGTAGCTTCCTTTCTCCGACTTTCATGTTCCGCCTGACGGAAGACGAAACCTCTCAACCCCAAGGTTCAAGGTGCCAAACTGGCACCTTGAAGCGGGGAACGAACATCAAGTACCTGCCGTATGCCTTCACGCAGGAGGGCGTGGCGATGCTTTCGAGCGTGCTGCGAAGCCCGCGTGCGGCGCAGGTGAACGTGGCGATCATGCGGGCCTTCGTGCGGCTGCGGGAGACTCTCTTGCTGCACAAGGATCTTGCCGTAAAGCTGGGAGCACTGGAGAGGAAGATCGAGGGTCACGACGCCAGCATCCGTACGCTTTTCGAGGCAATCCGGCAGCTCATGGCACCGCCGGATCCGCCCCGCCCCCAGATCGGCTTCCACGTCCGCGAATCCCGCGCCCGGTACCGGGCGCGAGCCCAACCTGGGCCCATCTTCCGCCGAACATAAAACTTTTGTTGGAAAAAGGCCTCGCTGGCGACATTAAGAAACTCAAGGGCTCCACCCTCCTTCTTGCCGCACTCCCACGGTCCGTACCATCCGCGCCGGTGGTTGGATCGGGGTTCGGATTCAAATACACTCCGTTCATGCGCGGATTGTTATTTCGACTATCGCAGAACTCGTGGATATGGGCAGCGTCCACGATGCTTTCCATGCTCGCCTGACGGAGTTCGTACCCTCCTGCCTGCGCCAAACTCAACGCGGCAGGCAGGCGGCAGTCTGAGGGACGTCACCCATCTGTTGCTTGCCGCGAGGGAGCGGGGGCTTTACGCTGCGGAGCGTCATGCCGAATGCGGATTTCACCAGCCCTGCCGCAGCGGAAAACGCCATCCGCGTGGATCTCCACGTCCACTCGCGGCATTCCGACCGCCCTTCGGAATGGATCCTGCGGCGTGTCAGCGCGCCCGAGTGCTTCACGGAACCGGAGACTGTCTGGGAGCGGGCGCGGGCGGCAGGGATGCGGTTCGTGACCATCTCCGACCATAACGAGGTAGCCGGTGCTCTCGATCTCCTTGCGAGGCACCCCGGGGAGGTGATCGTTGGTGAAGAGATCACCACCTATTTTCCCGAGAACGGCTGCAAGGTGCACATCCTCGCCTGGGGTCTCACCGAGGCGCTCCACCGCGAAATCCAGAAGGTCCGTGGCGACCTTGTGGATCTCGCCACGTGGCTCCGCGAGAAGGGAATTCTCCACTCGGTGGCGCACCCTTTCTACCAGAACAATGCGCGCCTCACCCTCGATCAGTTCGAGAAGCTGATCCTGCTTTTCAAGCACTTCGAGGGCCTCAACGGTTCCCGCAACGCGCTCCTCAACTCGCTTGCCGTGGACATCCTCCGCGCGCTCACCCCGGAGGTGATCGCGCAACTCGCCGACCGCCACGGGATCGCGCCGGCCGTGCCTGAGCCACACGTGAAGTTTTTTACGGGTGGGTCGGACGACCACTCGAGCGTCTTCATCGCGCGGGCGTGGACGGAGACCCCGGCGGCGGCCGATCCCGCAGCCTTCCTCGACCACGTTCGCGCGGGGCGGTGCACCTTCGGGGGGCGAGCCGGCTCGCCGCTCACTCTCTCGCACAGCCTCTACAACATCGCGTACCTCTACTACTCGGACAAGCTCAAGCGCGGCTCGCGCAGCGGCCACGAGTTGATGGTGAAGGTCTTCGAGAACTTCGTGGCCGGGCAGAATCCCACCCGTTTCTCGTTCGGTGAGCGCCTCCGCCATGCGGCGCGAAAGGTGACTGGCCGACGCAAGACCGCGGCGGAAAGGGATCTCTCCCTCAGCGCCCAGCTCTCGAGCCTCTTCCGCGAGGACAGCTTCCGCAAGGTGGTAGCGGGCGACCTCGCCGCCAACGAAGAGGTCGAGGTGCGCTCCTTTCGCATCGCGAGCCGGATCGTCAACCACCTCAGCTACACCTTTTTTCGCCGTATCATCGAAAAGGCTTCCGAGGGAAATATCATCGACTGCCTCCAGGCGATCAGCGCTCTCGGGCCGATTGCCCTCGGCGCCGCACCCTACCTCGTTGCCTTCAAGCACGACTCAAAGGATCGCGGCCTGATGGCCGAGGCGAGCCGTCGCTTCCTGGGACGCGAGCCGGAGGAGATTTCGCACCGCCGCCGCGCGTGGTTCACCGACACTTTGCAGGACTTCAATGGCGTTTCCCACACGATCGAGAAGATCTGCGAGGTGGCGGGCCACCTCGGCGCTGACATCGAGGTGATCGTCTCGAAGTCGCGGCTCGCCCCGACCCATCTTCCCATCCACAACTTCCCCCCCATGGGCGAGTTTCGCCTCAAGGAGTACGACGGGCTGGAACTCTCCTTTCCCCCGTTGCTCGATGTCGTGGAACACTGCTGGCGTGGACGATTTTCCGAGGTGGTGGCCAGCACACCCGGGCCGGTCGGGCTCGCGGGAATTCTTGCCGGCAAACTCCTCGGCCTCCGCACCGCCGGCATCTACCACACCGATTTCCCCCAGTACGTCCGCGTCCTCACCGAGGACGAGGCGATGGGCAGCCTCACCTGGAAGTACATGGAGTGGTTCTACGGCCTCGTGGACATCGTCTATGTGCCGAGTGAGGCCTACCGCCTCCTCCTCCTCAATCGCGGGTTTTCCGCGGACCGCTTGCGCCTTATGCCGCGCGGAATCGACTGCCAAGGCTTCTCCCCCGAGAAACGCGACCCGAGGTTTTGGGAGATGTTCGGCGCCAACGGGAGCATTCGCTTCCTCTATGTCGGCCGCATCTCAAAGGAGAAGAATCTCGACGCGCTCGCCGAGGCATGGCTCAAACTCCACGCAGAAATTCCTTCCGCCACCCTCGCCCTCGTGGGCGACGGCCCCTACCTCGTCGAGCTGCGCCGCCGCCTCACGGCCGTGGGGGTGATTTTTACGGGCTTCCTCTCGGGTGAGGCCCTCGCCCGCGCCTACGCCTCGGCCGACGCATTCGTCTTCCCAAGCACCACGGACACCTTCGGCAACGTCGTCCTTGAGGCCCAGGCCTCGGGGCTGCCAACGATTGTCACCGACGTCGGTGGCCCACGCGAGTTGGTGCGCGACGGCGAGACGGGCCTCGTGGTTCCGGGGCAGGATGCCATCGCGCTTCTCGCGGCAATGCGCCGTCTGGCTTCGGATGATTCCCTGCGGCGGAAAATGGGGGATGCGGCGCGCAAGAGCATGGGCCGCCGCACCTGGGAGCGCGCCTTCGAGGATTTCTGGACGCTTCCCGAAGCCCGGGTTTGAATCCCAAAGCACAAAGCTAGAGCGGGGCACCTTCGTTTTCCCGTTTTGGATTCGCGGGGAAGGGGCGTAGGATGAGGGCATGGCCGAGGCCCACCCCCATCTCGACGCACACCGCGACCACCGGAGGTCGTGGAGGGACTTTCTCTACATCTACCCGGTAATTTCGCGGCGCTCGCACGGGGTCTCGATCGGGGTAAACCTCAACCCCGACAAGGCGTGCAACTTCGACTGCGTCTACTGCGAGGTGGACCGCAAAGCGCCGCCGCGCGCCCGCGAGGTGGATTTTCCCGTGCTCGAACGCGAACTCCGCGCGATGATCGAGTGCTGGAAGTCGGGTGAGCTTTTTCGTAACCCGCCGTTCTCCCTCGCGCCGCCGGGAGCACGACGACTCAACGACCTCGCCTTTTCGGGCGACGGCGAGCCGACCACCTTCGCCCCCTTTGCCGAGGTCTGCGACCTCGTCGCCCGCGTGAAGCGGGAAACCGTGGGGGATTCCGTAAAGATCGTCCTGATCACCGACGCCGGCGGGCTCGACCGCGACTCGGTGAAGAAGGGGTTGAAAATCCTCGACACGAACCAGGGCGAAATCTGGGGCAAACTCGACGCCGGAACCGAGGATTACTACCGCCTCGTGAACCGCTCCAACATCCGCTTCGACCGGATCCTCAAGAACCTCGAGGAAACCGGGAAGGCACGGCCCATCTGCATCCAGAGCCTCTTTCTCAAGATTCGCGGCGCGGGGCCGGCGGCGGAGGAGATCTCGGCGTACTGCGGTCACCTGAACCGCTTCAAGGCGGCGGGATGCCGAATCCGCGAGGTGCAGGCCTATACCGTGGCACGCCCGACGCCAGAGACCTGGGCGACGGCGCTCAGCGCCCTCGAACTCGACGACATCGCCAATCGCATCCGCGTGAAGACGAAACTGCCAGTCGGGGTGTATCCCTGAACTGCTGTAGCCTAATTCTTCTCCTCAGGTGCGGGTGCGGTCGGCATGTGGGACGCCGTGATCACCTGCGCCGGGGGGAGTCCGCAAAGCTCACCCACCGTCTTGAACACATAACCCTCCGCGATCAGGGTATCGAGGATGGCCGGGAGCGCATGGAGCGTCGCGCGGTGGATGTCGTGGCAGAGGATAATCGCCCCGTTCTTCGACTGGTGGGTGACGTGGTTGGAGATGAGCAGCGCATCGCGGTTGCGCCAGTCGCGAGGGTCCACCGACCAGCGGATCACGTTCAACCCGTACTCGCGGAGGATCGCATTCGCACTGGGACGAAAAGCCCCGTAGGGCGGGCGGAACAGCCGTGTCTCGTAGCCGATCGCATTGCGGATCGCCGCCTGCGTCTCCCCAATCTCACGGCGGATGAGATCGGTGCTCATCGCCGTCAGTAAACGATGCGAGTAGGTGTGGTTGCCAATCTCATGCCCCTCGGCCACAATCTGGCGGAGCACCCATGGGTAAGCCTTCACCCGGTCGCCGATCACAAAAAAGGTCGCCTTCACGCCCCTTGAACGCAGTTCGTCAAGCACCAACGGCGTGATTGTCGGGTGCGGACCGTCGTCGAAGGTCAGGGCCACCTGCTTCTGGTCGATGGGTCCCGAGGAGAACGAGGGCACCGGCGCCTCCAGCCCGGGGAGCCGTGCCACCTCGCCGGCGGGCACGGCAGGCGGCACCCCCGCGGTCCCTTCCTTCAACTTCGCGGGCTCCTCTTTTGGAGGCACGGCCGACGGCTCCACGGGCTGCGGGGACGGAACGGGAGAAGGGACAGCCTCGGGGGCCGGCGGCGGCGTTGCCTGCGTCACCGCCGGGGAAATCTCCGGGATGGAGGCGCGGGACGGCGCGGGCGTGTAGAGCAGCGCCAGCGCTGCCGCAAAACCCAGGATCAACGTGCAAACGGGGACAACGGGGCGGTTCATCGGAAAGTTGACTCCAACATAGTCGCCTTGCCGAAAATCGCAACGCGATTCGGTCCCCGACAGAAGCCACGGATGAAACACGGACGCTCACGGACAGAGGAGTGCGCCGATTCCGCCACACGGAATCGGCGCGTCCCGTCGAAAGGATCAAAGGCTTCAGTAGCGGCGGAAGGCCGTTGCCTTCGCCGTGGCCCGTCCAATCTCCTCGCGCAGTTCCCGCCCCGCCTCAAGGACCATGTCGCGAAACATCTCCGCCGAAACGGTGCGGGCCCCGAGCGCCTCGACCGTCATCTGCTCCGCGCGGTCATCGGTCGCCACGAGAAGGCGCCCCGGTTCCACGCATCCCCCGACGATTCCCTCGATTTCCGCATCCGCAGTGCGCCCGCTCTTTGTATAGATCACCCGCACCCCCGTGGGCACCGCCTCCCCCGAGGGCGGGAGGGAGCGCCCATCGAAGACCACGGTGAGCCCACCCCCCTTTTGATCGTGATACGCCGTGAGCAGGCGGATCAACTCGTCCCGCGCGGCGCCGATCCCGCGCCGCCGCGCGGCGACCAGCTCCACCCACTGGAAGATCATGCTGTAGCCGTCCACGAGGAGATGTTCGCCCGACATACTCGGAGTCTTTACGCTACGGGAAGACAGGAATCGAGATCTCCCCTTTGCATTTCCCCTCACTTCGGTTTACTTGGTTTCATGCCTGCCCTCCCCCGTTTTCTTTTCCCGGCCTTTACGGGCATCGTTTCCATGGCGCTTTTCACCAGCTGTGTGACCACGGATTCCTCGGATAACGGCCCGCTTGCGCCGGTGCGCGGCGTGCTCCTCGACGCCGGCCACGGGGGAGAACCCCCGCAGAGTTCGCGTGAGGAATGCTACGGCGCGATCAACGCCGCCGGCTTCAAGGAAAAGACCGGCACCCTCGCCGTCGCCCGCAAGGCCTCCTCCCTCCTCCAGCAGGCGGGCTTCCGCACAGCCTTCACGCGGGACTCGGACACCTTCGTAACCCTCGAGGAGCGGATTGCCATCGCCTCGCGCTCCGAATACCGCGACTGGATCTTTGTCAGCATCCACTTCAACCGCAGCTCGCGGAAGCAGCAGGCCACGAAGCTTTCGGCGGCCAACCAACGCCCGCACGGCTTCGAGATCTACGTGATGCCGCGCCCCGGCACGCGCTCGACCCAGGGCTCCCGCGCGCCCTCCGGCTACGCGACCGTCAACGACTCCCGATCGAGCAACCTCACCCTCGCCCGCTGCATCGGGGGGCGCCTCGAGGCGCTCCCGGGCATGAAGAACCGCGGGGTCAAAGAGGCATGGTTCATCGTCCTGCGCGAAACCCCGATCCCGGCAATCCTCATCGAGGCGGGCTTCCTCTCGAATCCCGAGGAGGGAAGCAAGATCGCCACGGACGCCTGGCAGGAAAAACTCGCACGCGCCATCACCGACGGCATCCGGGACTACGCCGCGCGCGCCAATCTCCTCGTCTCCTCGCCCCCCCTCAACCGCAGTCGGTCCTGAGCAATTGCCATTGATCTGCCTCTGCTCTGAGTGGAGGGCCACGCTTCGTCGTGGCCATCTGCTGTCACTGAGGGCACGACGAAGCGTGCCCCTCCACTTTTGAAGATGTGCATGGCGCCGGGCGGGGCTCTCCCGTGCCCTCCTTTCTACTGCCAAACTCGGCGCGGCAAGCAGGCGGCAGTCTGCGGAGAGGCACCTCGCTCAATGCCACAGCCAAACGGGACGGGGCTGGATATCCCTGGTTCGTTTCAGGCCGGGGGCTGGCCCCGGTAATCGATCACCCGCACCTTCTCCAGCGTGACCAGGCCACCCTTGATCATCTCGTCGAGCAGCGGCAGGAACCCCTGAATTTTCTCCTCAGTATCCACGATCTCGATGACAAGCGGCAGGTCCATCGAGAGGCGGAGGATCTTCGCCGTATGCAGGCGGCTGGATTTCCCAAAACCCATCGGGCCGCGCAGCACGGTGGCCCCCGCAAGGTGCATCTCCCGCGCCTTGAGAACGATCGCCTCGTAAAGGGACTGGTGCTTCCAGCGGTCGCTTTCGCCGATGAAAATGCGCAGCAGCGTGGCGTCGTGGGGAAGGTTCATTTCAGGGAGTTGAGTTGGGAGGCCAGCCAGTGCCCCAGCCAGACGGCAACCAGGCACAGGACCACCGAAAGCAGGGCGTTCGCACCGGCCCTGAACCCTTCGCCCTCCCCGGCCAGCCTCAGTGTCTGGAGGCTGAACGAGGAGAAGGTCGTGTAGCCGCCGCACAAGCCGAGCATAAAAAACTCGCGAAACGAAGGGGCAACGAACCAGCGCCCATCCGGCGCGGTGAGCGTGGCGAAAAAACCGATCGCGAACGAGCCACTCACGTTCACTAGCAAAGTGTCCCAGGGAAACGTCTCGCCGACGCGTTGCGCGATCAACCCCGAAAGCCAGTAGCGCCCCATTCCCCCCAACGCGCTGCCGATTCCGATCCAGAGATAGCTGAGCATAAGCAAATTCCTACGTAAGGGTGTGTGTTCAGTGACTGTAGGGCAACCGCACCGGTTGCCATCCTGAATCTACGGCAGGCGGAGCGCCTGCCCTACAACATCATCTGCTTTGCGAGCGAGTCGTGCCACGCGGCGCGGAGGGCGGCCACGAGGCGACGGATCGTCTCCTTCCCTCCGAGGTTGATGCGGAACTCCATGCCCCCGGTCGTCCCGATCTCGGCGCAGGGCGCGCCCTTTTCCGCGCAGAGCCGGGCGAAGGCCTCTGCCTGCGCCTCGGGCACCGAGACAACGACCCGCGAGGGCGCCTCGTTGAAGAGAAGGTCGTCGGCACGCGCACCCGCGGGGAGGTTGAAGGTCCCGCCGACCGCGGTCTCCCCCGACATGCAACTCTCAGCAAGCGCCACGGCAAGGCCGCCCTCGGAGCAGTCGTGCGCGCTCCGCACGAGCCCGTCGCGGATCGCGGCGAGGACGGCGTCCTGCACGCGCTTCTCGGCGTCAAACGTGAACGGAGGGAGCGGACCGACCTTCTTCGCAAGGCGGGAGATCGCATAGAGACTCCCGCCAAGGCCCTTCCCGAGTTCACCCACAAGGAAGACTTTGTCGCCCGCGCCCTTGAACCACTGGGTGGTGATGTGCTTCTCGTCCTCGATCAGGCCGACGGCACAATAGGTGGGCGTCGGGTCGATCGCCCCCTCGGGCGACTCGTTATAAAGGCTCACGTTGCCGCCGGTGATCGGCGTGCCGAAAAAGCGGCAGGCCTCAGCCATGCCCTCGACACACTCGCGAAGATGCCAGAAGTTTTCGGGCTTGTACGGGTTGCCGAAATTGAGGTTGTCGGTGGCGGCAAGCGGGCGGGCGCCGGAACAGGCAAGATTTCGACAGGTCTCCGCCACGGCCATCATCGCCCCCTGCCGCGGATTGATCCGGCAATGCACCCCGTTGCAGTCGCTCGCGAGGGCGAGATACTTCACGGCAGAAGCGGGTAGCGGGTGTCCGGTAGCTGGCAGAGCAGATTTCAGGGCGGGCATCGTGCCGAAGCCCGGGTTCAACTCATCGAGAACCAGGCGCACCACGGCGGCGTCGGAGCCGGGGAGCACGCAGGTCCCCGCGCGCACCTGGTGGTCGTACTGGCGCCAGACCCAGTTCTTCGAGGCGATGCTCGGATGGGCTAGCAACTCCTCGAGAGCGGCGCCGCAGTCCTTCGGCTCGGGCAAGTCGGAGGGCGAGAAATCGGGAACCGGCTTGGGGACCTTCGCCTCGCGCGCGTAAAGCGGGGCCTCGTCCGCGAGTGGGCGTGCGGGAATCTCGGCGACGACCTTCCCCCCCTTCTTCACGCGCATGAGACCATCGTCGGTGACCTCGCCGATGCAGGAGGCGTGGAGATCCCACTTCTCGAAAATGCGCTCAACCTCCGCCTCGTGGCCTTTTCGGGCGATGATGAGCATGCGCTCCTGCGACTCGGAGAGCATGGTCTCGTAGGCGGTCATCCCGGTCTCGCGCTGCGGCACGAGGTCGAGCTCGATCTCGATTCCCGAATGCCCGCGGCTCGCGGTCTCACAGGTGGAACAGGTCAACCCGGCAGCCCCCATGTCTTGCACGCCGACGACGGCGTCGGGGTGCGCGAAAAGCTCGAGGCATGCCTCAAGGAGCAGTTTCTCCATGAAGGGATCGCCTACCTGGACGGCCGGGCGATCCTCCTTCGATTCCTCGGTCAGCTCGCGCGAGGCAAAGGCGGCCCCCGCGAGGCCATCGCGCCCCGTGGCAGCACCGACGTAGTAGACCGGGTTGCCGACACCGGTGGCACGGCCCTTGCGGATCTGGTCGTGGCGGAGAACCCCGAGGCAGAGGACGTTGACGAGTGGGTTGCCGCTGTAGCTCGCGTCGAAGCCGATCTCGCCCCCGACGGTAGGCAGGCCGATGCAGTTGCCATAGTGGGCGATGCCGGCGACGACCCCCGCGAGGAGGCGGCGATTGCGCTTCGCGAGCTCCTCCGTCGTGCCATCGCTCCCCGCCGAGATCGGCCCAAAACGGAGCGAGTCCATGCAGAGCACGGGACGAGCGCCCATGGTGAAGATGTCGCGGATGATGCCGCCGACGCCCGTGGCCGCGCCCTGGAAGGGCTCAACGGCACTGGGGTGGTTATGGCTCTCGACCTTGAAGGCGATCGCCCAGCCGTCCCCGATGTCCACAACGCCCGCGTTCTCCTCGCCGGCCTTGACGAGAATGCCGGGGCCGGTCGTGGGGAACTTCTTCAGCTCGAGGCGCGAGTTCTTGTAGGAGCAGTGCTCGCTCCACATCACCGAGAAGATTCCGAGTTCGGTGAAGCTGGGATCGCGCTTGAGGATCTTGCGGATGTGCTCGTACTCCTCGGGGGTGATCCCGTGCTTCTTGATAAGGGCGGGCGTGATCGCAGGGTCTCGCGGCATGAATGGACGATAGGGAAGGGGTGCGCGCTACGCCAAGCCAAGAAACCAGGAAATCGTCATCCCATGAACGGCGGACCGCCTCATCGTGGCGACCGCGCGGGCTCACGAACTGACCATCGTCACCGCCGACCGCCGCATCCGCGCATGGCACCACGCCTGCAGTGTGTGGAAATAGGCGCAACTCTGGAAAAATCCTACAGCGAGGCGTGGGTGCCGTCGCAGAAGGCACCTTTCTTCGAGTGCTTGCAGTTGCAGAGGGCGACCTTTCCGGCCTTCTCGATCGTGACCTTCTTCGGGCCCATGCCGCTGCCACGGTGTGAGCCGTCGCACATCGGCTGGGACTTGGAGAGGCCACAGGCGCACCACCAGTAGTCGCCCGGTTGAAGTTCGATCACGGCGGGTTTCTTGTCGGCAATCGTGGGTTGGCTCATGGGTCTTCTCTCGCTCCACCTTCGTCCGCTGTCAAGCGCGCCGATTCCAACGACCAAGCTGCTACGCGTCGCGACGGAGGGTTTGGAGGACGCGACCTCCCGAATCGTGGAGCTCGACGACCATCGGCATCTGGCCGGCGGCATGGGTCGAGCAGGAGAGGCAGGGGTCGTAGCAGCGGATGGCGGCCTCGACGCGGTTGAGCATCCCCTCCTGCAGGCGCTGGGATTTCACGTACTTCTTTGCGACAGACTGGACAGCACGGTTCATCGCGAGGTTGTTGTGGCCGGTGGCGACGATGAGGTTGACCTTCTCGATGCGTCCGCCCGAATCCACCCAGTAGTGATGGATGAGCGTGCCGCGCGGGGCCTCGAGGACGCCGACGCCTTCCTCGCGGGCCGGATGGCCTGGGTTGACGAGATCGCGGCTGGTGATCGCGGGATCCTCGACCAGGGCGCGGGCGCGCTCGAGCCCGTAGATCACCTCGATGAGACGCGCCCAGTGGAAGAAGAACGAGCTGCGCTGGACGGCACCGTTGGCGCGCCAGTTCTGGAACTCGCGCTCGGCCTCGGGGGTGGAGATGCGCTCGGCGACATTGAGACGCGCGAGCGGACCGACGCGGTACATGCCCTGCGGGTACCCCATCGCCTTGATGAAGGGAAACTTGAGGTAGGACCAGGACTCCGTGGCCTCAGCGATGATGTCGAGGTAGTTGGAGGGGGCGACCTTGTCGTGGATCGGGCGGCCCTCCGGGTTGGTGAAGCGCAGGGTGCCATCGTAGAGTTCGAGGGCCCCGTCGGGCTGCACGAGCCCCGCGTAGTTGGATTCGAAGCGGGCGAAGTCCTCCACCTCCTCGCGGTGGGCGTCGTGATACTTCTTGAGCAGGTCGAGTGCGATGCGGGCGGATTCGAAGGCCTCGGGGAAGCCGTCGAGGATGGCCTTGCGCTCGGCCTCGGTGAGGGCCTTGTTCACGCCGCCGGGGACGTTGAAGTCGGGATGGACCTTGCGACCGCCGACGAGGCGGATGATCTCCTGGCCGAACTTGCGGAGGCGGATGCCGCGTCGGGCGAGCTCGGGGTGCTGCTGGATGAGACCGACGACGTTGCGGGTGGCGGGATCGCTGTCGAAGCCGAGAAGGAGGTCGGGGGCGCTGAGGTGGAAGAAGCTGAGCGCGTGGGACTGGATGATCTGCCCCATGTGCATGAGCTCTCGGAGCATTTTCGCGGCCGGGGGAATCTCGACGCCGAGGATGGCGTCGCAGGCCTTGGCGCTGGCGAGGAGGTGGCTGACGGGGCAGATCCCGCAGATGCGCGGGGTGATCTGCGGCATCTCGGCGAAGTAGCGACCCTCGCAGAACTTCTCGAACCCACGGAACTCGATCACGTGGAAGCGGGCGTCATTCACCTCGCCGTCGTCGTCGAGATGGATGGTGATCTTCGCGTGGCCCTCGATGCGGGTGACGGGGCTGATCGTGATGGTGCGGGTCGTCATGTTGAAGTCTGGCCTTTCCTTGTGCGGTACACCGCGCGGCGTTCCCGAATGTGAAAGCCGATCTGCCTGCGGGGCGGCTCGGGCGGATGGTTCAAGCCGCGCAGGATGTCGAAGATCGCCTGGATTTTCTGTTCATGGTCCTGGACATGACGAACCACCCCGGCGAGTTGACGGGCCAGTTCGGCGTGTTTGGCCAGATGCTGGCGCAACTGAGCGAACGTCCGCATGATCGCGATGTTCACGGCAATCGCGCGGTCGCTGTGCAACACGCTGGAAAGCATGGCGATTCCCTGCTCGGTAAAGGCGTGAACCTGCTTCGAAAACTTGAGCCGGGAGGATGTCACAGATTGTGACATCCTCATGATCTCCTCACGGGCCAGGGCGAACATGAAATCGGACGGAAACCGCTTGAGATTCCGGCGGACCGCTTGGTTCAGCACCTTCGTCTCCACTCCATACAACGCGGCGAGGTCACGATCCAGCATCACCTTTTGCCCGCGCACGAGGCAAATGAGGCCCTCGATGCGTTCGCCAGGAACGACCCTCTCCCCCCGGGGTATTTTTTTTGTGATTCGCATTCCGAACATCGCCTCAATCGTATCTCATGTTCTTCTCGTTCCACTTCGGCATGCGGCCGGCGAGAAGTTCGGTGACGGCGTACCAGATCGCGTCTGCGTCGGGCGGGCATCCGGGGATGAAGGCGTCCACCTTGACGAGTTCGTGGACGGGGGAGACGCGTTTGCAAAGGGCCGGCACCGAGGGGTCGTTCGGCATCTCGCCAATCTGGGTGCTCTCGGTCTCGACAAAGGCGCAACGAACCACGGCGTCCACCGAGTAAGGATTGCGAAGGGCGGGAATGTTGCCGTTCATCGCGCAATCGCCGAAAGCGACAAGGATCTTGCAGCGCTTGCGGAGGGTGTGGAGGACCTCTTCCTGCTCCACGTTGCCGACGGCACCCTCGACGATGCCGACATCGGCCTCGGGGATCTCCTTCACGTCCACGATGGGGCTGGCGACAAGGTCCACGAGCTTGACGAGGTCGAAGAGACGCTCATCGAGGTCGAGGAAGGACATGTGGCAGCCGGAGCAACCGCTGAGCCATACGGTGGCGATCCTGGTTTTTGGGGAGGACATAAGGAAAAATTGAAAAAGCGAGAAAGGAGAGGTTCAGGCGGGGAGGACGGCGTGGAGAATGGCGGGATCGTCACGCGATTCGCCGCGAGGGGAAACGGCGGCGCACGCGGTGAGATCCCGTCCTTCGAGATTTCGGAAGGAACCGTTCTTCTCGCCCCAGGCGGCAGCGGGAAGGATGACGTGGGCCTTCTCCGTGAGGGCGGAGGCGTAGGTGGCGTGGGCGACCACCAACGGGAGTCCGTCGAGCCATTCGCCGCTGTGGCGCTCCTTGAGGAGGGAGGCACCGCCGGTGGGGTCGTCGGAGACGAGGAGATAAAGGAACTCGGTCGGCTTTTCATCAAGCCAGGGGACGATGTGTTCGACGGGGGTGAGCCCGGACGCGGCGAGCGGGAGACTGTGCGGGCCCGTCATGAGAGGGAGGAGCGAGACGGTCCCCTCCCCCATGGATTCGAGGACCGCGATGAGGCGTTCCATGACGGAGACGCCGATGGGCGCCATCGCCTGCGGACCGTACACCACGAGGGGGGCGCGACAGCCGGCGAGGGTCTCACCGACACGGTGCCAAAGCGAACGTTCGAGGGTGACGATATTCGCGGAGATGTCGGCGTAGTAATCGAGGTCGCTCTTACGGGAGTTGAGGATGACGAGCTTCGCGCCGCGCTTGCGCACCGCGGAACGGATGCGGGCAGCGACGACGCCCTGGTCGCGTCCGGGCTGGGCGCCGACGAGGACGATGGCATCCGCGCGGTCCACGGCGGAGAGATCGGGCTTCATCCCCTCGTTCGCGGCGCAGAGGGCGCCCTCATGGTTGGCGAGGAAGAGGCCGGCGCGGCCAAAGTGCGGGGCGAGGGTGCGGACGGCATCGGCCGTCTCGCGGGAGACCCGCGGCCAGACGAGCAGGGCGCGGCGGGCGGGTGCGATGTCGCGGCGGGCGTCCGAGATCGCGCGGGCAGCCTCCTCCCAGGTGGCGGCGCGGAAGCCCTGTCCGACACGGAGAAGGGGCTGGAGAATGCGCTTGCGGGGCTCGGCCCAGGTGCCATATCGGCCGCGGACGCAGAGGTGGCCACGGTTTACGGGCGAACCGGGGTCGCCAAGGACGTTGACCACACGCTGGTCGCGAACATAAACGAGAACGCCGCATCCGACGGGGCACTCGGTGCAGGTGCTGCGAACGGTCTCGCAGCGGGAGAGTTGGCCGTGGAAAGCGGAGTACTTGTCGAAAAGGGCGCCGGTGGGGCAGGCGGCGACGCAGGCGCCGCAGTTCGTGCAGGTCTCCGACGAGCCAAAATCGGCGCGACCATCCACGAGGATCTGGTTCTTGGCGCCGCGGTTGGCGATGTCGAGCGTGTGGATGCCCTCGACCTCGTCGCAGGCGCGGACACAGCGGGCGCAGAGGACGCAGCGATTGTGATCGAGGCCGAAGTAGCGGCCCGAAAGGTCCACGGGAAGCCCGGGGTAGAGGAAGGGGTAGCGGACGGAGTCCATGCCAGCGCGGTAGGCAAGGGACTGGAGTTCGCAATCGCCCTTGTTGGAGGGGCAGAAGGGGCAGTTGTGGTTGCGCTCGCTGAAGAGGAGTTCGAGCGTGACGCGGCGGAGGCTCTGGACGCGTTCGCTCTGGGTGAGAACCTTCGATTGGTGGGTGGCGGGGGTGGCGCAGGAGGGGACGAGCTTGGGGCTGCCCTCGATCTCAACGATGCAGATGCGGCAGCCACCCAGGGGGGTGAGGCCCTTGAGGTGGCAGAGGGTGGGGATGGTGATCCCGTGGGCGGAGGCGACCTCGAGGATGGTCTGTCCCTCGAAGCCCTGGCAGGGCTTGCTGTCGATGGTAAGGGTGATCGGGCGTGGAGCGTTCATTTTTCGGCAACCTGTTTCATGACGCGGACCGGGGCGGGTTCGAGCGCGGGACGCGAGGGCTCGGAGTGGGTGACTCCCTCGGAGGTCTTGATGACCGCCTCGAACTTGCAGGCGTCGAGGCAGGAGCCGCATTGGATGCAGGCGTCCTCGACGATGTAGTACTTCTTCTGGCCGGTGCGCTTGAAGATGGTGTTGACGGGACAGACGTGGAAGCAAAGCGAGCAGCCGACGCACTTCTCCTCGTTGATGTGAAAGTCGAGCATCTCCCGGCAAACGCGCGCGGGGCAGCGTTTCTCGACGACATGGGCGAGGTACTCGTCACGGAAATAGCGGAGGGTGGTGAGGACGGGGTTGGGCGCGGTCTGGCCGAGGCCGCAGAGGCTGGAGTCCTTCACTGCCTGGCCGAGAGTCTCGAGATGGCCGAGGTCCTCGAGGGTGCCCTCGCCGCGACAGATGCGCTCGAGGATGTTGAGCATCTGGCGGGTGCCGACGCGGCAGGGCGGGCACTTGCCGCAGGACTCGTCGCAGCAGAACTCCATGAAGAAGCGAGCGATGTCCACCATGCAGGAGTCCTCGTCCATGACGACCATGCCTCCGGATCCCATGATGGAGCCGAGCTTCTGGAGGTTCTCGTAGTCGGTGGGGGTATCGAGGAGATGCTCGGGAATGACGCCGCCCGAGGGACCGCCGCTCTGGACGGCCTTGAGGCGCTTGCCGCCGGGGACGCCACCCCCGATGTCATAGATGATCTGGCGCATCGGCGTGCCGAGGGGAACCTCGGCGAGGCCGGTGTTCACGACCTTGCCGGCGAGGGCGAAGACCTTGGTGCCCTTTGCCTTCTCGGTGCCGATGGAGGAGTACCACGCCGCACCTCGGAGGATGATGGGGCGGATGGTGCCCCAGGTCTCGACGTTGTTGATGTTGGTGGGCTTGCCCCAGAGGCCGCTCTGGGCGGGGAACGGGGGTCGGGGGGAGGGTTGGCCGCGGCGGCCCTCGATGCTGCGCATGAGGGCGGTCTCCTCGCCGCAGACAAACGCCCCGGCACCGATGCGCATCTCGACGTCAAAGCTGAATCCGGTCTCAAAGAGGCTCTTCCCGAGGAAGCCGAGCTTGTAGGCCTGCTTGATGGCGATCTCGAGACGCTTGATCGCCAGCGGATACTCCGCGCGGATGTAGATGTAGCCCTGGTGCGAGCCCATCGCGTAGGCCCCGATGGCCATGCCCTCAAGGACGCGGTGCGGATCTCCCTCGATCACGGCGCGGTTCATAAAAGCGCCCGGGTCGCCCTCGTCCGCGTTGCAGATCAAATACTTCGGATGGGCAGGGCTCTTGGCCATGATCTCCCACTTCAGGCCGGTGGGAAACCCGGCGCCGCCGCGGCCGCGGAGACCGCTCGCCTTGAGCTCGGCGATGACCTGCTCCGGTTTCATCGAGGTGAGGACTTTGCCCAGCGCGGCATAACCGTCGCGCGCGATGTACTCCTCGATGTTCTCGGGATCGATGACCCCGCAGTTCTCGAGAACGATCTTCTCCTGCTTCGCGAAAAAAGAGAACTCGGCCTGGGTGCGGATCACGGCGTCGCTGGTCTTGTCGCGCGGGAGCAGCTTGGCGTAGGGACGCCCCTTGATGAAGTGCTCCTCGACGAGGCGGGGGACATCCGCGGCCGTGACGCGCTGGTACAGGGTGCCATCGGGGTGGACGAGGAGGATGGGCCCGAGGTCACAAGGCCCCATACACCCGGTCTCGACAAAGCGGATCTCGTCCTCAAGACCGCACTTTTTGAGCTCGGCGGCAAGGGCGTCGCGCAGGGAGGTGCCGCCGGAACTGAGGCAGCCGGCCCCGGCGCACATCAAGATGTGGGAGCGGACCATGGATTACCTGGTTTTCTTGTTGCCGGCGGCGAGGGTCTCGACCTTCTTACCGCGGGCGAGATGCTCGGCGACGATCAGGCGCGCCTTGTCGGAGGTGAGATGGTCGTAGGTGGTCGGATCGCCATCCGTCTGCTCGACGCGGATGACGGGCTCGACATTCCCGGCGGCAAACTCGGCGGAGATGCGCACCTCGACGTCGTCGAGACCCCGTTTCTCGATCTCGTCGAGCATCGTCTTCATCACGTCGCGGGCGCCGGCGGCGATGCCGCTGGTGCCCATGCTGACGACGACGCGGTAGCGTTTGTGACCTTCGCGCAGGGCGATCTGTCGCTGGGCCTTATCCTTGAGTTTTTTGAGTTCGTCGAGGTTCATGCGGTTTTCGGTTGCGGCGGGGCAGTTTGGGAATCGAAGGAGAACACCTCGGGGCCCGCGCGGCAGTCCACGCGGATCCGTGCGCGAGGCGCGGCGGCGCAAAGCGTGCGCACGGTCCCTGCGAGGTCGCCGAGCGGGGGTCGGTCCACGTGCGAGAGTTGCATGCGCACGGCCACGGCGGTCCCGCGCCCGGGGAGGGAAGCGATGCGGAAGCGTCCGCCACATGCCTCGGCGGCCTGCTGCAGGAAGGCGAGGCCAAGGCCGATCCTCTCGCGGCGGCCGGGCTTGGTACTGCCGTGTCCCGAGAGGACGCGCGCGAGGGTGGCGCGGTCCATGCCGCGGCCGTTGTCGCGGACGAGCAACCCCCACCGATCGCGGGCGGGGTCCTCGTTCACGCGGATCGTGATCAAAGAGGCACCGGCAGAAAGGGAGTTCATCGCGAGATCGAGGATGTGGAGTGACAACTCCTCAAACATACTTTTTCAGCTCCTTCTGGCAGAAGCGCGGCACCTTGTTGGGAGAAAGCTTGCCGTAGACATCATCGTCCACGGCGATGGCGGGGGCGAGGGCACAGGCCCCGATGCAGCGGGCGCTATTGAGACTGAACAGGTTGTCCTTGGTGGTCTCGCCTTCCTTGACACCAAGCTGGTGCTCGAGGCGCTCCAAGAGGGGTTGTGCGCCGCGCACGTGGCAGGTGGTGCCTCGGCAAACCATGATCTGGTGCTTGCCCCGCGGCACCATGGTGAAGAAATGGTAGAAGGTGACGACCCCGTAGACATGGGAAAGCGGAAGGCGCAGGGAGGCGGCGATGTAGCGGAGCACGTCGGCACTGAGGTAGCCGAAGAGTTGCTGCCCCGAGTGCAGCACCTGGATAAGTGCGGTGGGCTCGCGATGGTAGTGCTCGATGGTCCGGTCCAGCGCCGCAAAACGGGCGTCGCCGCTCGGATGGTCGGGCGAAGGAGTGGGATTAGGAAGGCTCATGGATAGCTTTTGATAAGAAGCGAATGATGCAAAATAGTCAAGGAAACGGATCCTCGCATCTTCGATCAATCCTTAAGACCAGCCTCCCAGAGGCGGCCTGCGGCGGCGAAGGTGCCCAGGGGCGTCGTGAGGATGGTAAGGCCGTTGCTCTTCGCTTCCGCAAGCACGGACGCATCGGGACGGCGACCGCAGGTGATGAGCACGGCGGCGATATCCTTCATCGAGGCGACGGAAATCACGTTGTGATGCGTCTGGATGGTGACCCAGAGGACGCCCGGACACGCGTGGGCGAGCACGTCGCTCAGCAGGTCGGAAATGTAGCAGCCGCGGATTTCGGCGTCCGTGCCGCCCGCGATCGGCTCCGCGTCGAGGCGGGCAATGAGGTCGGCGATCTTCATGGGGCGACCGTGGGTTGGAGCCTCACCTCGGCGTGGACGCGCGTCCCGCCGGCGAGGTCGGACTTGATGTCGAGGTGGTCCGCGCAACGGCGGATGTTGGGCAGGCCCATGCCCGCCCCAAATCCAAACTCACGGGCGAGCGGACCGGCCGTGGACCAACCCTCCTGCATGGCGAGATCGAGGTTCTCGATGCCGGGGCCGGTGTCCACGGCCTCGATGGTGACCAGGTCCGGGGTCACCGTGGCGGTGAGGTTCCCACCGATGGAGTGAATAATGATGTTGGTCTCGGCCTCGTAGGCGATGATCGTCGCCCGACGACGGATATTCGGTTCCACGCCCCGGCTGCGGAGAATCTCGCGGAGGCGTTGGGAAAGCTTGCCGGCGCTGTCGTAGTTCCCGGCGCGTACCTCCGCGTTGAGGACGACACGGCGGGCGGCCTCGTCCGGGGCGACCGCGGCTTGGGTGGCCGCCTGGCGGACAGCCTCCTCGGCGCGCCGGTCGAGGTGGTGCATGAGGGCGCTGGTGATATCGCCCCGGGTGATGATGCCGACAAGCCCCCCGGCGGCATCGATCACGGGAAAACGACCGAAGCCGTTGCGGTCGAACTCGGCCACGGCACGCACGAGCGAGTAGTGGTCCCGCATGATCACCGGGCTGCGCGTCATCCAGGACTCGGCACGCTCGTTGATGTGCCCCTTGTCGAGGGCGTGGACGATGTCCTCGATGCTGACGATCCCGAGAAGGGCGCCCCCCTGGACGATGGGGACGCCCGAGATGCGGTGCGCCTTCATCATGAGTTGGATCGAGCGCAGCGAGTCGCTGGGGGCCGCCGTGCGGAGTTCGTGAGTCATCGCGTCGCGAACACGGAGTTCGTAGACCAGGACCTGCGTGAGGGAAACCCCGCCCGCCTCCCCGCGGGGCGTCAGGTTCTCAATACGCGAGGTCATTGCAGCTAATCAGCATGTAAACTCGATTAGACATTCTTGAAGGGGGGATGCAAGAGGATTCTCCGCAGGCGGAACCAACGGACGGCGACACGCCGCGGTCGCGGGACAGGCGCCGTCCCTCCATTCGAGGATTCGGGCCTTGATCAGGCGAGACCGAGCTTGCGGAAGACCCACTTGTTGTGGCGGAAGTGGGCGGAGTCGTCGAAGCATCGGTCAAGGTCCTTCGGCGAGAGGAGGGAACGCGCGCGCGGATCGCGGCCGAGATGCTCGCGGAAATCCGCGGGGCCGGGGTCGTTCCACGCGGCCATGGCGGACTTTTGGACGAGCTCGTAGGCCTCCTTGCGGGGCAGGCCCTTCTCTGTGAGGGCGAGGAGGACCTGCTGGGAGTGGTGGAGCCCCTTCGAGCGCGCCATGTTGCGGCGCATGTTGGCGGGATAGACCTTCATCTTCGCCACAAGCTTCGTGAGGTCGGCCAGCATGAAGTCGAGGAGGATGCAGGAGTCGGGGAGAATCACGCGCTCGACGCTCGAGTGCGAGATATCGCGCTCGTGCCAGAGGGCGACGTTCTCGAGGGCCGCGACGAGGTTGCCGCGGATGATGCGGGCCTGCCCGGTAAGGCGTTCGGCAGTGATGGGGTTGCGCTTGTGAGGCATCGCGCTGGAGCCTTTCTGTCCGGGGGCGAAGAATTCCTCGGCCTCGAGCACCTCGGTGCGCTGGAGATGGCGAAACTCGGTGGCCCAGCGCTCGATCGAGGCGGCGGCAAGGGCGAGCGCCACCATGAACTCCGCGTGGAGGTCGCGCTGGATGACCTGGGTGGCGAGCGTGGCGGCCCGCAGGCCGAGGCGGCGGCAGACCCACTCCTCGACGCGCGGGTCGAAGTGCGCACGGGTACCGACCGCGCCGGAGAGCTTGCCAACCGAGGCGTTCTCGCGAGCGCGAGAGAGGCGCTCCCGGGCGCGGCCAAACTCGTCGTACATCAGGGCCATTTTCAGGCCGAAGGTGATCGGCTCCGCGTGGACGCCGTGACTGCGGCCCATCATCGGGGTGTCGCGGTGCTCGCGCGCCCGCTTGGCAATCGCGAGGCGGAGGGCGTCGAACCCGCGAAGGAGGAGGTCGGCGCTCTGCCGCATCTGGACGGCGAGGGTGGTATCGAGAAGGTCGCTCGAGGTGAGCCCCTGGTGGACGTGGCGGGCGGGTTTCTTCCCGATGCGCTCGGCGACGTTCTCGAGAAAGGCGATCACGTCGTGGTTCGTGCGCTTCTCGATTTCAAGGCAACGCGCGATGGAGAAACCAGCGCGACGCTTGATGATCGCGAGGTCGCGCGCGGGAATCTCGCGGAGAATCTTGTGGCGCCCCTCGCAGGCGAGGACCTCGATGCGGAGCCAGATGGCGAGCTTGTTCTCTTCCGTCCAGATGGCGGCCATTTCCGGCCGGGTGTAGCGGGCGATCATTCCGCGAGCCTAGGGGACCGCCCTCCAAGCATCAACGCGGATTTCCGACGCCCGAGGATGTTCGCCCGGGATTTGCGGCTGGCATCCGTGGGATGCAGCCCGTAAACATTCGCACCATGTCACGTTTCCTCTTCAAAGACGGCCAGACCGTCCTCTTCATCGGCGATAGCATCACGGACTGCGGTCGGCGGGGTTCCTCCGCGCCGTTTGGCGACGGCTACGTGAGAAAGACAATCGATCTCATCACCGCGCGCTATCCCGAGCGCAAGCTCCGCTTCATCAACAAGGGGATCGGCGGCAACACCGTGGTCGACCTCCTCAACCGCTGGGAGGACGATGTGATCCGCCACCGCCCGGACTGGCTCTCGATCAAGATCGGGATCAACGACCTCCACCGCACGGCGGCGAACAACCCCGATCCCGTGCCTCCGAAGCGCTTCGAGGACAGCTACCGTAAGATCCTCGATCGCACGCGCAAGGCGACGCGCGCGAAACTCATTCTCATCGATCCGTTCTACATCAGTCGCGACACCTCGCCTCATTCGTGGCGGGGAAAGGTCCATGCGCTCCTTCCCTCGTACCTGCGCATCGTGGCGCGCCTCGCGAAGGAATACCGGGCGATCCATGTGAAGACCCACGAAGCCTTCCAGCGCCAACTCCGTTATCGCGAGGCCGACCGCTTCTGCCCGGAGCCGGTCCACCCAAATCCCAGCGGCCACCTCGTCATCGCCCACGAGATCCTCCGCGCCGTGGGCTGGTAGGGGGAGGCACGACAGATTTCTTGGTAAGAACACAGGGGGTTGCCTCCCAAGATCGGCGCGAGCCACGCCTCCCACAATGAACGGACTCATCTCTCCGTATGTGGGAGGCGCGGCTCGCGCCGGATGCGTTCAACCTCATCGTTTCGGACGGGAAGGGCGGATCAATGGCCCGCGGCGCCGGCCATGGACCTTCCGGCAATCCATCCGGTGGTCCACGCAGCCTGGAAGTTGAAGCCGCCGGTGAGCCCATCCACGTCGAGGAGTTCCCCGGCGAGGTGAAGCCCCGGGCAGACGCGGCTTTCCATCGTGCGAAAGTCCACCTCGGCGAGGCGCACGCCGCCGCAGGTGACGAACTCCTCCTTGTTAAGGCTCTTGCCGGTCACAGGGACCTCGCTACGCATCAACTGTGCGACAAGGGCGCGCTGTGCCGGGGCGGAGAATGCGGCCCAGCGCGTGTCGGCCCCGATGCGGGCGGCGAGGCAAAGTTTCTCCCAGAGGCGCGCCGGCAACGGGGGGATCGGGGCGCTCGTGACAAGGCGCGCCGGGTGGCGGTCCCGCCCCGAGCGCAGTACCGCGGCCACGGCTTCCGCCGTGAGCCCCGGCAACCAGTTCACGCGCAGGGGGAACCGGTCGTCGAGGGCGTGGAGCTTGCGCGCACCCCAGGCGGAGAGGCGGAGGACCGCCGGCCCGCTCAGCCCCGAGTGCGTAACGAGCACGGGGCCGCGCTCGGAGAGTCCTTCATCCGGCACGGATATCTCGGCGGACTCCACGGAAACGCCGGCCAACCCGCGCAGCCATGAGCTTTCGACCTGGAACGCAAAGAGCGAGGGAACGGGGGGTTCCAGCGTGTGGCCAAGGGAGACCGCGAGCGTCGCGCCCACGGCCATGCGCGCCCCGCCGGTCGCGAGCAGCAGGCGGTCGCAGGAAAGCGTCGAGCCATCGGAAAGGGCGAGGTCGAACCCGCCTGTGGCACCTTTCGCCGCGCGATCCACCCCGCGGTGGAGGAACCGCTTCACGCCGGCCGCCTGCGCGGCGGCGAGAAGGCAATCCATGATCGTCCGCGACGAGTCCGTGGCAGGAAACATCCGCCCGTCCTTTTCCGTCTTGAGCGGGACGCCGCGGGACTCGAACCACGAGACGGTTTCCCGGGGCCCGAAGCGCCCCAGCGGGCCGATGAGGGCACGCCCGCCGCGGGGGTAGCGGGTGGCGAGTTCGCGCGGGTCGAAACAGGCATGGGTGACGTTGCAGCGCCCGCCGCCGGAGATCCGGACCTTTTCGAGAAACCCGGCCCCCCGCTCAAGCAGGGTCACCTCCGCATCCGGCGCGGCCTCCGCGCCAGCGATCGCCGCGAAAAATCCGGCAGCGCCCCCGCCGACGACAATGATCCGCATGGGGCTCATGCGAGGGACAGCGGCATGGGACTAGCGGGGCGAGAGGATCGCCCGAATCTGGCTGAGGAGAGCCTCTTCATCCAGGGGTTTCGCGAGGAGTAGGTGCCCCTTGCGGATGAGGTCACCACTGCGGATCACGTCGCTGGCATAGCCGGACATCAGGATCACTCGCAGGTCGGGCCAGGTCTGCCCCACGATTTCCGCAAGTTGGTCGCCGTTTATTCCGGGCATGACCACGTCGCTGAGCACGAGGTCCACCTTTTTGGAAGAGGATCGGAGGAGATCCAGAGCCTCCTGACCATTGCCGGCCTCGACCACGCGGAAGGCATGGTATTCCAGCATCTCCCGGATCACCGGGCGCACGTTGGGATCATCTTCCACAAGAAGGATGGTTTTCCCCTCCCCCACCTTCGAGGCAGGCAGGGGGTGGACGCCTCCCTCGGGGCGCAAGGACAGGGGGGCTTCCCTGGAGAGCGGTAACACCACGCTGAAGGTGGCACCCTTCTCGGTTTCGCTCTGGACCGAGATGTGCCCCCCGAACTGGCGGATGATCCCGTAGGCGGTGGAAAGCCCCAACCCCGTTCCCTTTCCGTCCTTCTTTGTGGTGAAGAAGGGTTCAAATAGGTGGGCTTTGACCTCGGCGCCCATGCCGTGTCCATTGTCCCGGACATGGATGGCCACATAGTCGCCTGTGGGCAGTTTTCCATGGAGAGGATCGGCCTCGGCGATCGAGAGGGTTTCCGTCTCGACGGAGATGGATCCCCCTTCGGAAACGGCGTCCCGGGCGTTGACCACGAGATTGATCAGCACCTGCTGGAGCTGCATGGGGTCGACCTGGACGACCACCGTCCTGAGCGGGGGAATCAGGGCCAGGCGAACTTTCTCGCCCACGACATTGTGGAGCAGGGATGAGATTTCGGCGAGGAGGGCGCCCAAGCTGACCGGGACGACCTGGACCCTCTGCTTGCGACCGAGGGTGAGCAACTGCCGCGTGATCCCCGCGGCGCGATTGGCCGCCTGGCGGATGGCCTCGGCACGCTTCCATCCGGGATCCTGCGCGGTGAGGTTGCGGAGGAGGAGGCGGGCCTGTCCCCCGATAACCATGAGGAGATTGTTGAAATCGTGGGCCACGCCGCCCGCGAGGCGTCCGATGGCCTCCATTTTCTGGGCCTGGTGCCACTCCTGTTCGAGGCGTTTTCGGTCCGTGATGTTTCGTGTGATGAGGAACATGGCGCTCGGCTTGCCATCGGCATCTCGCAGCACCTGGCCGGAGCTTTCGGCCCAAAAGCAGGCGCCATCCGCCCTCACCGCCGAGTGTTCGGCAGCATTTACCGGCTGGCCGCGGCGCAACTGCTGTTGGAGGAGGATTCCCTGTTCGCGGGAATCCGGCGCGAAGAGATCGAGAATATTCCTCCCGAGCATGTTGCCGGGGCTCCCGTGCCCGAACATCGCGGCCGTCCTCGGGGACACAAACGTGAGGCGCCCCTCCATGTCCATGATGGTGATCCCATCCGGGGACGTTTCCACGAGCGACCGAAAAAGCTCCTCGGACCGCTGCCGTTGCCGCAACGCGGAGGCGATGACCTGGGCCGTGATCCCGCAGACGACCATGAAGAACCAGAGGATGGTCATCGGTTCGTCCATCCAGCGGGGATCCAGCCGCGGGGTGGACCGGGCGATCTGCGTGGCGGCGGCGGCCGCGACGACGAAGTTCACCATGGCCACCCCGGAAGGCCCGAACCGGAAGGCCGCGAGGACCATGAACGGCAGCGCCAAAAGCATGGCCAGGCGACTTTCCATCAGGTTTCCCTCGATAAAGGCGAGGGTGCTGCAGACCAGTCCGCCCAAAAGGATCGCCACGAGCTGGATCACGGGGCGCCAACGCACCCCCCGGACCTTCGTAATCCTCAGTGTGAAGAGCAGCGGGGCCACCATGAGCACGCCCATCGCGTCCCCCACCCACCAACGCCACCAGAGCTCGCGGTAGTCATGCCACGGCATGAACCCGGCCGCGCAGAATCCCGCGACCCCGAGGGTGGCGGCGAGCATCGTCGCGAGGGCCGAGGCGAGACCGACCAGGCCCAGCATGTCCATCACCCGGTCCATTTCTCGGTGAAACCCGATCACCCCCCGAAGTAACAGGGCGCCGGCGATCGCCGAGAGGGTGCTCCCCATCATCGCGGCCACGGCAAAGACGGGCGAGTTGCTTGAGATAAAATTCGTCAGCAGGGCCCCCAGCATGATGCCGGGGATGCAGCGCCAGCCCCAGGCCATGAGAGCGGCCAGGACAATACCGGCGGGAAGCCAGATCAGGGTGACGTTGCCGTGCGCGGTAGCAAAGAAAAGGCCCAGCTTGCCGGTGGCATAGTAGGCCGCCACCAATAGGAGATTGGCGACCCCCCATCCGACCCGGGTCCGGGGACCGATGCTGTAAGGTTCAAATACCGTAAAAACCCTTCTACAAACTAAGTTGATAGAGTATTTCCGAAAGCGAACAAGTCCCAATGTCACGGTGCGCCCGCCAAGGGCGCATGGCGTCTCTGTCGGTTTTTTTCTCCCAGCCCGCCTGCGAGGCCGTAGCGCCGCTACGGCGGGGCGCGCCCGTTTGACCGTGGCACCGGGGCATTGAGAGGAGTGCCTCCCGCGCTCCCGCTTGACATCCATTTCAAATCGATTATACCGAACGGTAGGTAAGTTCGAAACTTTGGACGGTTCCCCTTGTTTGATCGACCGGAAACATCCCAAAACCTCAACTCCCACTTCGCATGAAAACCTCATCTCTCCTCGGACTTGGACTGTGCCTTGCCGCCCTCTCCCCGCAAGCCGCACGTGCGGGGGTAAGGGTCAGTGTCGGGTTCGGATTCCCCGCCTACGGTTCCTGCGGTCCCGGGTATCCCGCCCCGCGGCAGGTCTACTGTTCGCCCCCAGGCTACTTCCGCCCACGGTACGCCCCGGTCTATTATCCATCGCCGCTGGTTTACTATCCCCGCTATGAGCCATACTACGTGGAGCCCCAACGGGTGGTGGTCGTGCGGGAAACCTCCTACACCCCTGCACCGGCGCCCGTGATGGAATCCGAGGCGAGTTCCGCCCGCCTAGGACGCGACTGGGCACATGACCTGAGGAACGAGGTGGCAACGTGGGATCAGTTCGTGAACTACCTGCGAGCCAATCTCGTCCGCGGCCCGAGCAGCGCCTACGCCGAGTTTCGCAGCGGCTTCCTCGCCGCCTACGGCGTCAACGCCGAGGCCGCCTTCAACAAGGCGTATCAAGAGGCGCGGTAGCGCACTCGACACCCGACCCTCGATCCTGTCTCCTCCACCTCTCTCCTTTTCTCAGTTTTCCGATTTCTCCCTTTCTCCTCTTCCCGCTCCCCAATCACCACTTGCCGCTCACGGTCCCTCCCCATGCCCCATTCCCCCGACCCCCGACGCTACTCGACGATGCCCTACCGCCGCTGCGGGCGGAGCGGGTTGAAACTCCCCACCCTCTCGCTCGGCCTCTGGCACAACTTCGGCGGGGTGGACGCGTTCGAGAACGGCCGTGCGATCATCCGCCGGGCCTTCGACCTCGGGATTACCCACTTCGATCTCGCCAACAACTACGGCCCGCCGCCGGGCTCCGCCGAGGAGAACTTCGGGAAGATCCTGCGGTTGGACCTCGCCGCGCACCGCGACGAACTCGTGATCTCGACGAAGGCCGGCTTCCTCATGTGGCCGGGGCCGTACGGCGAGTGGGGTTCGCGGAAGAACCTCCTCGCAAGCCTCGACCAGTCGCTGCGTCGGATGGGGGTGGAGTACGTGGACATCTTCTATCACCACCGACCCGACCCCGAGACCCCGCTCGAGGAGACGATGGGCGCGCTCGACCACGCGGTCCGCTCCGGGAAGGCGCTCTACGCGGGCATCTCCAGCTACAAGCCTGACGATACCCGACGCGCGGCGAAGATCCTCCGCGACCTCGGCACGCCCTGCCTCATTCACCAGCCTGCCTACCACCTTCTCCACCGCGGGGTGGAGGAGGGGCTTCTCGACGCGCTGCACGAGGAGGGGATCGGCTGCATCGCCTTCCTCCCGCTCGCACAGGGGCTGCTCACCGACAAGTACCTCAAGGGCATCCCCGAGGGCTCCCGTGCCTCCAAGCCGCACGGTTTTCTGCGTCCCGAGCACGTGACCGAGGAAAAGCTCGTGAAGGTCCGAAAGCTCAACGAGATCGCGAAGGCGCGCGGGCAGAGCCTCGCCCAAATGGCGGTGGCGTGGGTCCTGCGCCGCCCCGAGGTGACCTCCGCGCTCACCGGCGCGAGCAAGGTCGCCCAGGTCGAGGAACTCGTCGCCGCCCTCGCGAAGCCCGACTTCTCCTCCGACGAGTTGAAACGGATCGACGCGATCACGGCGTGATCGTGTTCCTCTTCGATCGGTCGGCGGTTTTCTTCCCTTGGCGAAGGGGCGGCGGGGTGTCACACTTTTGGAATGGCGACGAAAGTGGTCTTCCTCAACCGTCGGTTCGTTCCCGAGGACCGGGCCGCGATCTCCGTCTTCGACCGCGGTCTACTCTACGGCGACGGCCTCTTCGAGACGGTCCTCATCAACCAGGGTAAGTTTTTCCGCCTCGCCGCACACCTCCGTCGCCTGACGCGGGGCCTGAAAACCCTCGGCATCCGCATTCCCTTCAACCGCGACGAGCTCGAGATTTTCACCCGCGAGGTCGCCCTCACCAACCGGATCCACGAGGGTTTCGCCCGCATCATCGTCACCCGCGGCGAGGGCTATCTTGGGTTCTCCCCCCGCGGCGCGGGAACGGCCCAGGTCGCGATCTGCGCCCGCGAACGCTCTGTGGCTACCCGCAAACGTGAGGTCTGGAAGCTCCGCTTCCACCCCAAACCCGTGGCCCCGCTCCCGCTCAAGTCGCTCAGCTACTTGCCCCATGTGATCGCCAAGCTGGAGGCCGAGCGCGCGGGCTTCGACGAGGCCCTCCTTCTCGATGCTCACGGCCGCGTGATCGAGGCGACCGCGAGCAATGTCTTCCTCCTCAAGGACGGCGCGCTCGTCACCCCCCCACTCTCCAGCGGGTGCTTGCCCGGCATCACCCGGGCCGAGCTCATCAAGCTCGCGCGGCGCGAGGGGCGCCGAGTCCTGGAAAAGGAGATTCGCGTCGCCGACTGCCGAAGGGCAAATGGGATTTTCTTAACGAACAGCCTCCTCGAAATCGTGCCCTGCACGCTCGGGCGGAAACCTTCAGCCGCAGTGATGTCGACGCTCGACGAGCTCGAGGCCCTCTACGCCTATCACCGCACCGTCGCGAGCTTGTAAGGTCCGATATCGTGCGTCCGTGAGAATCAGCCTGCGCGGACCTTCTCTTTTTCGCTCTCGAGTTTCTCGCGGAGGGAGCCGATGACCTCCCGGAGTTCCTTCTCCAGGGCTTCGAGCTTCGCGGGATCCTCTCCGAAGCGCGCCTCTTCGATCTGCGGCTTCAGGGCGATTTCCCTTTCCGCGATCTTCGATCGATAGAGGGAGTCGAGATCGGCGAGGCGGTTTTTCTGCGAGGCGCTGAGGGGCTTGGAGGCGGAGGGGCTCTGCTTCTGGAGCCGTTCCATGCTGAGTTCGTAGGCGGATTTCATTTTCTCGGGGATCTGGGGTTGGTTGGGTTTTCCGATGGGCCGAGGCGGCCCTCGCGCCAGAGGCGGCGCCAGAGTTCGGCCACGGCCACGAGGGCGTTGGAGATCCGCCCGTCGGCCACCATCGCGGAGAACTCCTCCTCAGGCACCAGTTTCACCGCGATGTCCTCCATCCCATCGAGGGAGGGAGTCTGCACCAGGTGGGCGTTCAGGACGAGCACCGTGTGGCAGGTGTTCGTCTGGAAGGCCGGGTTCGGGGAGATCTTCGCGAGGGCCACGGGAGGGTCGCCTGCGTAGCCGGTTTCCTCGAGGAGTTCCCGCGCGCCCGCCGCGGCGGGCGCCTCGCCCGGTTCCATGAGGCCGCCGGGAATTTCCCACATCACCTGGCGGCTCCCGTAACGGTACTGCTGCACCAGCACCACCTCGCGCGCGGGGGTGATCGCGAGGATGTTCACCCAGTCGGGGCCCGTCAGGAGGTAGATGTCGTGCTCCTCTCCCGTCCTCGGCGAGCGCACGCGCTCGGTGCGTGTCTGGAAGATCGTGTAGTCGTGCATCGGGCGCGAACCGAGGATGGGCCACGGCTGGATCGGGCCCGACGGGTCCCCTGCGCGACCCGCCCAGCCTTCACGCAGCAGGCGCACGACCTGGGCGAGGGCTTCCCCCTCGGGGATGCCCCGTTCCGCGGCAAGTTGTCGGGCGCGCTTCTCCGCGTGCAAGGCCATGTGGGCGCGGTTCGATTCCGGCAGGCCAAGCCCCGCGAGGAGGGAGAGAAGTTCGTCGTGGCTCATGGGGAGGAACCAAACTTGCCGACCACCTCGGCCTCGCCCGACGGGAGCGAGAGGTGGGTGCCGGGGGCCGCAGCCTCCCGTCGAACGATGGCGAGGCCGATCGGTCCGTGGCGCGGGGAGAGGACCGCGCTCCCGAGTCGCCCCGCTTCCCGCTCCCCACGGCAGAGGGCGTCGCCGGGCTTTGCCTTCGCGGGCAGGCGGAGCCGAACGAGCGAACGGTTCACGTGGCCGACGCTCTTGATCCGTGAGATGACCTCCTGGCCAATGTAGCAGCCCTTGTGAAAGCTGATCGCCACCTCCTCGAGCCCGGCTTCCTGCGGAAGGGTCGCGCAGTCGATCTCCGCCCCAAAGCGGGGAATGCCGGCCTCGATGCGGAGAACTTCCAGGTCGTCCCCCTCCGCGCGACGCCCGCCGAGGCGCCGAACCGCCTCCTCGATGCGACGTTCGTTCGCCACCGCCATGGCGGAGGGCAGCCAGAGATCGAAGGAGGGGACAGCGGCACGACGGCTCCGGAACGCAAAACCTGCCTCCCAGTCTCCACCCATCAAAGGGGTCATTGTGAAAAGGCGCGCAGGCGGCTCGGAGGCAAAACCGGCCTCCACGAACGCGCGGGGCGCATCGCCACCGACCAGCGCGAGGACCCGCCACGGGTCAACGGCTGGCTCGATCGCGACATCGTCGGCGATGACGAAGCGCTCCAGTTCCGCGGCGAGGGTCTCGGCGGTTCCGGGCTCGCTGTCCACGAGCAGGCAGGGGCCGGGGTTGAGGACGACCGCGTCCGCGCGGACGCGCCCCTTTGCGTCGGGGAAGACCCCGTAACAGCCATCGAATGGCTTCAGGGCGTGGAGATCGTTGCTGAACTGGCCGTTAAGGAAACGGAGGCGGTCCTCACCCGAGACGCGCAAGCGTCCACGGGACGAGAGGTCGGCGAGGAGGAGGGCGTCGTTCGGCACGGGAGCAATGAAACACAGCCCCGGCGCCGAAGCAACCCGGGGAAGCCACGGATTCCGCAGTCGCGGGACGGATGGCAAGCGGGAGCGCTTGCCCTACAACTCAGGAAAACTCTGTCGCGCTTTTTCCCTGTTGGTGAGAAATGCGGGGTAACGGAATCGGCACAACTCCCCTATCCGTGGCTTCTTGCACCTGAGGTTTTCCCCTTGCAAGCCGTGCTGTTACCTAGTAGCGTGATCGTTGATTTCTCAATCGCACAAAGATGAACACACCCACCGCCTTTGATTCTCCCGTCTTCCAGATGGCCCTCGACCAGTACGACGCCACCGCCGACTGGCTCGGAATTCCCCAGGGGGAGAGGGAACGCACGCGTCTGCCCAAGCGCACGCTCATCGTCCATATTCCGGTACGCATGGATAATGGGGAGGTGCGAACCTTTCCCGGTTACCGAGTGCAGCATCACCTTACCATCGGTCCGACGAAGGGTGGGATCCGCTATCACCCGGACGTGACCCTCGGCGAGGTGGCCGCGCTGGCGATGTGGATGAGTTGGAAGTGCGCGCTCGTGGGCCTGCCCTACGGCGGGGCGAAGGGCGGGGTGGCCTGCGATCCTCTCACCATGTCGTTGGGCGAGAACGAGCGCCTGACGCGGCGTTTCACCCAGGAGTTGATTCCCGTGATCGGGCCGCAGATCGACATCCCCGCGCCCGACCTCGGCACGAACGAGCAGACGATGGCGTGGATGATGGACACCTACAGCATCCAGGTGGGGCACAGCGTGCCGGGGGTGGTCACCGGCAAGCCGGTAAGCCTCGGCGGCAGCCTCGGTCGCCGCGAGGCGACAGGGCGCGGGGTGGCCTACCTCGTCAACCGCGCGATGGACATGCTGAAGATCAAGTCGGAGGGGGCGACGGTCGCGGTGCAGGGGTTTGGGAACGTCGGTTCGTACGCGGCCTTTTCCCTCGCGCGCAACGGGACGCGGGTGATCGCGGCGAGCGACCACACGGGGGGAACTTTCCGCAAGGAGGGGATCAACTTGGACGACCTCGCCGCCCACATGAAGGAGCACCGCGTGATCCGTGGCTTCCGGGGCGGGGATGCGATCAGCAACGCGGATCTTCTGACTCTGGACTGCGATGTTCTCATCCCGGCGGCGCTCGAGCGCCAGATCACGGCGGAGAATGTCGGAAAACTCCGCTGCAAGATCCTTGCCGAGGCGGCGAACGGGCCGACGACCACCGAGGCCGACCGTGCCCTCGAGGGATCGGACATCTTCGTGCTGCCGGACATTCTCTGCAACTCGGGCGGGGTGGTGGTCTCCTATTTCGAGTGGGTGCAGGGCCTCCAGAGCTTTTTCTGGACGGAGTCGGAGGTGAACGACCGCCTCTATCGCATCATGGAGCAGGCCTTCACCACGGTGATGAACTTTGTCAAGAAGGAGAAGGTGCCGATGCGCCGCGCCGCGCTCGCGCTGGGCATCAAGAAGGTCGCCGAAGCCAAGCGGATGCGCGGGCTGTTCCCCTGAGAGGGAGAGGGGAAAAAGGGAAGGCTTCTCGCCGTAAAATCGCCCTGCTTGAGAAGCTCAATCGCCTCGTCGTCCCGATCTCAAATCTACGGAGCCAGCTTGGATGCGAGGGCGCGGATCCGCGCTCGGCGTTCCGCAAGTTCCTTTTCAAGGGCCGCCACCCCGCCGAGACCAAGGTGGCGCGCCACGGGTACCCACAACTCGCGCTCCTTCGGGAGTTGCCAGACCGGGGCGTTGTGGAAGCGGCGGGACGCCGATTCGAGGCCGCGCAGCCAGAGGTAGTCCCCGACAAGCCGCTCGGCATCGGCCTCACTCCAACCCGCGATGCGGGGCATCGCGCGCAGAACCGCCAGCGTGGAGGCCCGCCGCAGGGCGGAGTTCCGAAAGCCATGGCGGAGCTGGAGCGCCTGCGCGAGGAACTCCACCTCGACCATCCCGCCCGCCCCGGTCTTGAAGTCGCGCGCGGGGTCGTCCGCGTCGCCCCGCTCCTTCTCGATCCGTCGGCGCATCGCCGCGAGCTCGGCAAGTTCCTCCTTTGAAACCGGGCGGGAGTAGATCACCTCGTCCACGAGTTTGAGGAAGGCCTTCCCCAGCTTCGCATCGCCGGCGATGGGGCGGGCACGCGTCAGGCTCTGGCGCTCCCAGAACTGGGCGCGGCTGCGAAAGTACCGCGCAAAGGCCTCCAACGGCAGGGCGAGCGGACCGTCCTCGCCATCGGGGCGCAGCCGGGCATCCACCTTGAAGAGCGCTCCGTCGCCAGTGTCCCGTCCCAGGAGGCCGATCAGTTTCGAGGCGAGGGCGGGCGTGCCTCCCACAAAGAGCACGTCGAGGTCGGCACCATAGCTGAGGTCGCCCCCCCCAAACTTCCCGAGGGCCACCACGCTCATCGGTGGAATCTTCCCCGCGCCGGCGCTCACGACCTCCAGCGCCCGCGCCACGCAAGTGTCCGCGAGGAGGGTGAGCTGCTCGAAGGTCTCCTCGAGCGATTCCGCCACCCCGAGGATGTCGCGCAGCTCGATGCGCACCAGCTCGGAACGCTGGAACTCCCGAAGCCCCGCCTCCCCCCCACCCGGGGCCTCGCGCACAAGGGCCGCCTCCATTCCCGCGCGGTCGCGGCGGATGGACATGAGCCCCTCGTAGGCGATGGATTCGAGAATTGCCGGCTGGCGGACGACCACGTCCGTGAGAAACTGGCTGTGGTCGAAGAGATGGAAGAGCATCTCGACCACCTTCGGGTTCGAGGCGAGGAGCTCGTAGAGCGTGGCGCGCGAGCCGTACCCCTCGATGAATCGCTCGAACTGGGTCAGGGCGTGATCGGGGCGCGCGAGCAATGGGGAGAGTCGCAGGATCTGGGCGCGGATGCGCCCGAAGAATCCGCGCGTACGCTGCGAGACGTGCGCGTACTCCGGACCAGAGGCGAGGAAGGTGAGCGCCTTCTCCGCTCGCGCGAGATCTTCGAAGCCCGCCTCGCGCACGAGCCTCGCCCGGACGTCGGCGTCCACGTCCCACGCATCGGCGCCCGCCGCGGGTCCCTCGACCCCCGGAACGTTCGGGCGGACGATGCTCTGGAAAAAACCCCTGACGAAGGCGCGGTGTTCGTCCCATTCCTTTTCGAAATCCGCCAGGGAAGCGTAGCCGAGCCCCTCGGCGAGCTTTGCCTGCTCCACCTTCGATTCCGGGATCGTGTGGGTCTGGCGGTCCTCGCGCATCTGGAGACGATGCTCGACCCTGCGAAAGAAGATGTAGGCGCGCGTGAGCGCCAGGGCATCCGCCGCGCTCACCAGTTCGAGTCGATGGAGCGCCTGGATGGACTTGAGCGTTCCCGACTCCTGCGAAAAGGCGTGGCGTGCCCCGTGAATGAGCAGGAGCGCCTGCACGGAAAACTCGATCTCGCGGATGCCGCCGCGCCCCAGCTTCACATGGCGCTCGAGCCCCCCCTCCTTGAGAATCTCCACCTCGATCCGTGACTTGATCCCGAAAATCTCGTCCAGCGCCTGCGGGGGCAGATAGCGGGGAAAGCAAAAAGGCTGCAACCGCTGGGTAAACTCGTACCCCAACTCCCCATCCCCCGCCGACATACGGCACTTCTGGAGCGCCATCCGCTCCCACGTCTCCCCATAGGCAGCGTAGTAGTTCTCGTAGCTCTCGAGCGAGCGGACGATCGGACCCGACTTGTTCTCGGGACGCAGGCGCAGGTCCACGCGGAAAAGGGCGTCCGTGCCGGCGCTGCCGCGGAAGCCCTGCAACAGGCGGTTCGTCACGCGCGTGAAAAAATCGTGGTGGGTGAGCGGTCCCACATTCCCCTCCTCCCCATACGCGAAGATGAGGTCGATGTCCGAGCTGTAGTTGAGTTCTTGCCCGCCAAGCTTTCCCATCCCAAAGATCCCAAAACCCGCCGAGGGCTCCCCATAACGGGCGGAAATCTCCGTGGCGCAGCAGGCCAGACCGCGGCGCAGGCAGAAATCCGCGAGTGCCGAGAGCTCCGCCACCGTCTCATCGAGCGGCGCGCAGCCAGCGAGGTCGCGCGCGGTGATGCGCAACATCTCGCGACGCTTGACCTCCCTCAGCGCCGCGAAGGTCGTCTCGAAACCCTGCTCCCCGCCCCGTTCGGCCCGCCAGGCCGCCTCCAGCGCCGCCAGCGCACGCGGTTGCTCCAGGGGAACACCGCCAAAGAGCCATTCCCCGTCGGCGGGGTTCGCGGCCAGGCGGCGATGCCAGACGGGCGCGTGCCGTGCGAGGAGGCGCTTCAACTCGCCAAGCGACCGGGGAATCCCCCCCGTTCCCGGGGAAGACACCTTCGGCGCTCGGCCGGATCGGATCGGCTTACTTCGCGCCGCCATCGCGCGCTTCTTCTTCATTCAGCCAGTTTCTCAGTTCGTCCGCCGAACCCAGGACGACCACGCCAGGCTTGCGGTCCACCCGCTCGCGGGGGCGAAACCCACCGGGGGAAGCCTCGCCATCGGGGGAACCGCTGCGTTCCCGGGAATCCATGCGCCGCACCATGCGCCCCCCTCCCGAACCCTCCGCGAGGACAACTCCCATCCCCTGGAGCTGCTCGCGGATCTGGAATGCCTTCTGCGCAAGATCCATGTCAGCCTTCTTGAGATCGTCAAGTCCCTCCTGGTTCCCGCTGCGGATCTTCTTCGCGATCCTCGCTTTCGAGTCGGCGAGGGCTTTGAAATTCTCCGACACCTTCGTGAGCAGGGTCGAAGCCTCCCCGGGCGCATCCTCGGCCTTCTGCATCGCTTCGGCAGCAACCGCACGCAAGCGCATCGCAAGCCGCTCGTGCATCTGGGCCTCCCCCTCGTTGGTGGCGCGCAGGGAGGGGGTGAGCCACAATCCAAGGAGGATCGCGGTCGCGAGCAGGGCGTTATGGCGGAGAGGATTCATGGGCGAAAAAGGCGACAGGCACACGCTACGACTCCCCCCGCAAGATTGTCAACGCAAGCGCCACATTTCGGCTCGCCCCCCCGCAAAGGAGCAGCGCATTCTTGGTCCTTCCCATGAGACCGCCTTTCACTGCCACCGAGGCATCCCTTATGCGCGCCGCCCTTGCCTCCGCCGCCGAGGGAGTCCGCCTCGGTCACGGTGGGCCCTTCGGGGCCTGTGTTGTCCGGGAAGGCAAGCTCATCGCCACCGCTCACAACACCGTCATCCGCGACCACGACCCGACTGCCCACGCGGAGGTGAACGCCGTCCGCGAAGCCTGCCGCGCCCTGGGAACCCACGACCTCTCGAACTGCGTGATGATCTGCACGGTCGAACCCTGCCCGATGTGCCTCGGGGCCATCGCCTGGTCGCGCATCCCGCGTGTCATCTTCGGGGCCTCCCGCCACGCCGCGGCCGCCGCCGGTTTCGACGACGCCCGCTTCCACAGTGGGGACGGCCTTCCCCCCCTCGCCGGGGGGCTCCTCAAGGCGGAATGCGCGGCGCTCTTCGACGAGTGGAAGAAGCTCGCCCGCCCGCTCTACTGATGGGTTCCATGTCGCGTTTCGAGCTCACGGCCCCCTACAAGCCCTGCGGCGACCAGCCGGAGGCGATTGAAAAACTCGTTTCCTCACTTCAAGGCGGCGCGGCGTTCCAGACTCTCCTCGGTGTCACCGGCTCGGGCAAGACCTTCACGATGGCGAACGTCATCGAGCGCCTCCAGCGCCCGGTCCTTGTCGTCACCCACAACAAGACCCTCGCCGCGCAGCTCTACGCCGAGTTCAAGGGATTCTTTCCCAAGAGCGCCGTCGAGTACTTCGTCAGCTACTTCGACTACTACCAGCCCGAGGCCTATATCCCGCAGACCGACACCTACATCGAGAAGGACTCCGCGATCAACGAGGAGATCGAGCGCCTCCGCCTCTCCGCCACCAGCTCCCTCCTCCAGCGCCGCGATGTGATCGTCGTCGCCAGCGTCTCCTGCATCTACGGCCTTGGCTCCCCCGAAGACTACGCAAAGATGATCCTCCACCTCTGGGTCGGCCAGCAGATGGACCGCCGCGCCCTTCTCGGTCGCCTTGTGGACATGCAGTACAGCCGCAACGACGTGGAGTTCAGCCGCGGGCAGTTCCGCGCGCGCGGCGACGTCATCGAGCTCCATCCCTCCAACTCCGAGGAGGCCATCCGCATCGAGCTCTTTGGCGACAATATCGAGCGCATCACCCGCTTCGAGCCGCTCACCGGCGACGCGCACGGCACGATCGAGAAGATTTCCCTCTTCCCCGCCAAGCACTACGTCACCCCCTACGACACCGTCCAGCGCGCGATCGTCACCATCCGCGAGGAACTCGCCCACCGCCTCCAGGAGCTGGAGTCCCAGAAAAAGCTCCTCGAGGCCCAGCGCCTCAAAATGCGCACCACCTACGATCTCGAGATGCTCCAGGAAATGGGGTTCTGCAACGGGATCGAAAACTACTCCCGCCACCTCACCGGGCGGGCACCGGGCGCCGCACCCTACACGCTCCTCGATTTCTTCAAGGACGACTACCTCACCATCCTCGACGAGTCGCACGCCACCATCCCGCAGGTCGGCGGCATGTTCGCCGGCGACCGCTCCCGCAAAACCGTGCTCGTGGAGCACGGCTTCCGCCTCCCCTCGGCGCTCGATAACCGCCCGCTCAACTTCGAGGAGTTCCTCGCTCGCCAGAAACAGGTGGTCTGCGTCTCCGCCACCCCCGGCGAATGGGAGCTCCGCCAGAACCCGTCCGTGATCGAGCAGATCATCCGCCCCACCGGGCTCACCGACCCACAGGTGACCGTCCGCCCCCTCAAGGGCCAGATTGACGACCTCCTCGGCCGCGTCCGCGAACGCGCCGCTCGCAAGGAGCGCGTCCTCGTGACGACCCTGACGAAGCGCACCTCCGAGGACCTCACCGACTACCTCCGCGAGCTGGGCGTGCGCGTGCGCTACCTCCACTCCGAGATCGGGGCCATCGAGCGTGTCGACATCCTCCGGGGGCTGCGCAAGGGCGACTTTGACGTCCTTGTCGGGATCAACCTCCTCCGCGAGGGGCTCGATCTTCCCGAGGTCTCCCTCGTCGCCATCCTCGATGCCGACAAGACCGGCTTCCTCCGCTCCGAACGCTCGCTCATCCAGACCGCCGGGCGCGCCGCGCGCCACCTGAACGGCGAGGTGATCCTCTACGCCGACCAGGAGACCGACGCGATTCGCGCCTTCCTGCGCGTGACGCGCCATCGCCGCGAGAAACAGATCGAGTTCAATCGCGCGAACCACATCACCCCGCGCAGCGTCAACCGCGCACTCGAGGAAAGCCTCGCTGTTTACGAGGAGGCCCACGAGATCGAGGCCAGCGTGATCTCCGAGGCCGGCGGTGACTTCACGATCAGCGAGCTCATCCACGAGCTGGAGGACGAGATGGAGCGCGCCGCCGGGAAGCTTGAGTTCGAACGCGCCGCAATCCTCCGCGACCAGGTCGAGGAGTTGAAGAAACGAGGCGCCGCAAAAGCCTCCCAGGAAAAAGCGGTTACCTACCGTCCGGAAGCGAAGCCCTCCCGCCCCAAAAAACGTGTGCCGGGGAATGATCCCAAAGGGACGACCCCAACCCACAGTCCATCAAGGGACGGGGTCGCCCCCCTCCCCCGCGGGACAACATGATCAGGCATGCCCCGTGCGGCACCGAACCAATAAGATCATTGTTCGGGAGGAAGGGTTTTCGGTCGAACGGCTCGTCTTGCACATCATTGCCACGCGTGAAGCGTTGATCCCTCACCCGGTCGCCGGGTCGGCGATGGCAAACTGACGGGCGGGGATGCCCGGTCGATCGTTTTTTCCGCGAAACATCCGGGTGAGCGGCCGTTGCCGCTGGAAACCAAGTCCTCCCGCGAGCGCGACCGCCTCTGCGGCCGCCTCCGGGATGTCCCAGAAAACCGTTTGTCCCGCGATGTGGGCCAGAAGCGCCCGCGCGATCTCCTCCTCCGCCTCCGTGGACCTGGCCACGATCGGGCCGAGGTAGGCGGCACGGGAACCGGGCCTCAGCATCCCAAAGCCCATGATGTGTCCCTTCTCCTCCACGACAAACGTGGTGCCGTCGATGAGGAGGCCCTCAATAAGTCGCTCGCGCGAAACGCCGAAGGCTTCAAGGTCCGCCGTGAGAAGGGCACCGCGGTCACTCGATCGATACGGGCGCACCCTTGGCGAGGCGACATCCACGGCAACGGCGAGACCCTCCCAGCGCGCGAGGGGCCATTCGTCGCGGAAACCGAGGGACTCGTAGAGCGGCTGACCGGCGGGAGTGGCGTCGAGCTTGATGCAACAACAACCGACGGCGTCGAGGTGCTCGATGCAGCGCTGGAGCAGCGCGCGCCCGATCCCATGGCGGCGACGGTCGGGGTGGACGAGGACCATCCCAATCCATGCGAGGCCGCCACCGTGACGGGTCGTGGTGGCCGTGCCCGCGGGTCGCCCCTCCCACTCGGCAACAAAGCAGCCCTCGGGTTCATGGGCGAGAAGGCGCGCCCAGTCGGCGGGGGTCTGGTTCCATCCAACGAGAGCGCGGAGCGAGTCGGCAAAGGCCAGGTCGGCCGTCCCCATCGTGCGAATGTCCAGGGGGACGTTCATCGCGCCCCGTGACGCAACCTTCGCGCGTGGCGGAGCGACTCACGGATCGACCGTGCCGTGCACTCCACCATCAACTCGAGGGCCTTCTTTCCCTTCGCGGCGGTGGCGACGGAGGGGGTACCCGTGTGGGTGAGGCGCGAGAGTCGCGGAAAGGGGGCGTAGCGCAACCACTCGGCCTGAAACTCCTCCTTCTGGTCGCGAATTTCCTTCTTCCTCACGAGGTGCGGGGCGAGGTGGAGGAGGCACGACACCTCGAACTCGTTGGCATGTTGCAGTTGGTCGCGCGACCTGAAGAGGCCGACCGCGGCTTGCCAGGGCGAGAAGACCCCGACGGTGTCGAGATTGGAAAAGTCAAGGTTCAGGTCCTGGACCACGGCGGGGAGAACCTGGTTCCCCCCGTGAAAGTTCAGCAGGACGAACCCGCGAAACCCCTCTTGGCGGACGCTGCCCGCGAGGTCGCGGATCACGCGCACGAGCGTGTCGTTCCGGAGTCCGGCAGTCCCGATCGTCCCGCGGTGCATGTGGGAGATTGAGTAAGGCAAGACGGGCATGCACCACGCACCGAGGCGCTCGGCGGCACCCCGCGCCACCGCCTCGGCAAGAATCGAATCGGTACAGAGCGGCAGATGGCGACTGTGCTGCTCGGTGGCGCCGATCGGCAGAATGGCCACACGGGGCCGCCCTTTTTTCAGTTCGATCGTGGTGTTGGAGGCGTCGAGCATGGAATTATCTTACCTTGCCGCACACCCATTCCGCACGCCGATTATCAACGGTCGCGCGATGGCCACTTCTTTAATAGGGCGAGAGGCACATCATCCGTCGCTTGCCGGTTTTGCCGTTGCCACCCATCGGCGCTCGCGCCAGCATTCAGTCCCATG
>CAZZBZ010000007.1:44731-68557 GCA_964653025.1 uncultured Verrucomicrobiota bacterium | reverse complement strand
GGTGAGCCTGCCGGTGGCGTCGCGGATGCTGTTCTTCGACACATGGGGCCTGGATGGTTCCCTCGGGCCGAACGAGGGCCAGCCGCGATGGTCCGGGTACTGGGCGGGTCCCCCGGTTGGAAACCTCTACAACACCATGTATCTCGGCCCGACCACGGCGCACGGCACCGGCCCGAACGTGCTCTGGTACGACATGCACGTCTCCCATGAGGATCTGCAGAAGATCGGGCTCGCGACGGACATCGCCACCCGTAAGGCCTACTGGTACCGGAACGCCGACGGCTCCTATTGATTTTCCAAAAAACCCGATGAACCCCCTCCCATGAAACGACTCTTCGAGCAACACCAGGTCCGCACCACTCAATCCCTCGACGGCTTCTGGGACTTCGCCGCCGATCGCGACGGTCATGTGGGAAAAACGTCGTGGCTCCGCAGGTTCCCCTCCCGCCACGAGCGAATGCATGTGCCGGGATGCTGGGACACCCAGCCGCGGTGGTTCGACTGGCACGGGCGCGCGTATTACCGCCGCAAGGTGCGGGTTCCCGAGCGCGGCCACGTCCTCATCACCCTCGATGGGGCAGGGGGCGCCACGCGCGTGTCCCTCGATGGGCGCCTGCTCGGTGGCTCGCCGCTGCTCCATCTCCCACAGCGCCTCCTCGCGCGGGATGTCGCCCCGGGCGAGCACGAGTTGGTCGTAGAGGTGAATACCGACAAGAAACTCGAGGAGGTCTTTCCCCAGTACGGCTGCGACTGGCACCACTACGGCGGGCTCACCCGGCCCGCCTCGGCCGCCTTCCTTGGGGACGTGTGGATTCGAGACCTGTTTGTCCACTACGCGATCGAGAGGGGGCGGGTCTGTCTCGAGCCCGAGGTCGTGATTGAAAACCTCGGCCGCCGCGACCTCAAGGAGACGCTCCGCCTGGAACTTGGCGGCGAGGAGATCGGGAAGTTCGAGGTTCGCCTGCCCGCGGGGCGCACGACCACGGTTCGCCGGGCGCTGGCGCCCCGCAAGCTGGGGCTCTGGAGCCCCGACGACCCGAAGCTCCATCTCCTGCGCGCGAGTTGCGGGGGGGACGACCTCGCGGAGCGTGTCGGCTTACGGACGATCGCCGTCGCTGACCGCCGCCTGCTCCTCAACGGGGAGCCGATCCGCCTCCTTGGCGTGAATCGCCACCACGAGTACGGCGACCACGGTTTCGCGGTGCCCGCGGACATCGTCCAGCGCGATTTCGAGCTCATCCGCGAGATGGGCTGCAATGCGGTGCGCTGCCACTACCCGGTCGACGCGCTCGCCATGGACTTCATGGACGAGATGGGGCTGCTCTACTGGGCGGACCTCCCGTTCTACGGGCGGTGGAAATCCGTCGTGGGGAACCCCGCGTACCTCGCCCTCGCCGAGCGCGGGCTGGAGGAGGCGGCGCGCGCCGAGTTCAACCACCCCTCCGTGATCGTGCGCGGCCTGCTCAACGAGTGCGCCACCGAGGTGCCCGGCGGGATGCTGGCCGCGCGCCGCCTCGTGAAGAAGGGGCGCGCCGTGGACCCGACGCGCCTGATGAGCCTGTCCTCGAACCGCCTGCTCACCGAGCGTTCGCTGCCGCTCTTCGACCTCGTCGGCCTCAACTCCTATCCGGGCTGGTACGACAACAAGGAGTTCCTCGACTGGCCGAAGCTCCTGCCCGCGATGCGGCGCGCGATGCGGAAGAAGGGGCTCGGGCGGATGCCCATCGTGGTAACCGAGACCGGCGCCGCCGGGATCTACGGGGATCGCTCGCTCGAAGACCGGAAGTGGACCGAGGGATTCCAGGAACGGCTCCTCGAGAAGCACCTCCGCTACCTGCTGGCAAACGACGACGTGACGGGGGTGTTCGTCTGGCAGTTCGCCGACGCGCGGACGGTCCGCGAGTACTGGACGAACCGCCCCGGCACCGTGAACAACAAGGGCCTGCTCGACCGATTCCGCCGCCCGAAGGATGCCTACTGGAAGGTCCGCGAGATCTACCAGCAAGCCCGCCGACGCGGGGGCCATCGCTGAACGGAGGCACTCCCATGCATGACCTGAAACCGGACCTGGTGATCATCGGGGGAGGCGCGGGGGGCTGCGCCGCGGCGATCGCGGCGACCTCGCTCGGTCTCCGCGTCGTGATGACGGAAGAGACCGACTGGATCGGCGGACAGTTCACCTCCCAGGCGGTGCCGCCGGACGAGCACGCGTGGATCGAGGGGTGCGGCGGCACCGCGAGCTACCGCCGCTTCCGCGGCCTTGTGCGCGCCTACTACCGCGAGCACTACCCGCTGACCCCCGAGGCGCATCGCAACGAGCGCCTCAACCCCGGCCTGGGACGGGTCTCGCGCCTCTGCCACGAGCCGCGCGTGGCCCTCGCCGCGCTCGAGGGAATGCTCGCCCACGCGCGGGCGAGCCAGCGCCTCCGCGTGCTCCTGCGCCACCGCCCGGTTTCCGCGGAGACGGCCGGCGACCGCGTGACCTCGGTCACCGTGGAATCCCTCGAAACGGGGAAGCGCACCCCCCTTGCGGCCCCGTTTGTGCTCGATGCGACCGAACTCGGCGACCTGCTCCCTCTCACCGGCACCGAGTACGTGACCGGTTCGGAATCGCGCGACGAGCACGGGGAGCTGCACGCGAAGACGGGTCCCGCGCGTCCCGGAAATATGCAGGCGTTCTCGTGGTGCTTCGCGATGGGCCACGATCCCAACGGAGACCATGTCATCCCGAAGCCCCCGCGCTACGATTTCTGGCGGGAGTTCCGCCCGCAGGTGGACCCGCCGTGGCCCGGACCGATGTTCAGCTGGGTTGGGCCGTGCGCCGGGGATCCCCGTAAGTCGAACATGGGCCACCTGTTTCCCGAGGAGGCGGAGAAGGCGGGCGGGGGTTGGTGCCGCTGGACCTTCCGCCGCATCGTGCATGCCGGCCACTACCCGCCGGGCGCGATGCCCCACGAGGTGACCCTCGTGAACTGGCCCCAGATTGACTACACGCAGGGGAGCGTGATCGACCAGCCGCCGGAGGTCGTCGCGAAGCACCTCGCCGGCGCGAAGGAGCAGAGCCTCGCGTTCTTCTACTGGATGCAGACCGAGGCGCCCCGTGGCGACGGCGGCAAGGGATACCCGGGGCTTTTCCTTTGCCCGGAGATCATGGGGACAGCGGACGGTCTCGCGAAGGCGCCCTACCACCGCGAGTCGCGGCGGATCCGCGCGGTCTTCACCGTCACGGAGAAGCACGTCGGCTACGACATGAACGGCCAGAAGCTCGTGGCGATCCCGTTTCCCGACAGCGTGGGGGTTGGTTTCTACGGGATCGACCTGCACCCCAGCACCGGGGGCGACAACTACATCGACATCGGCGCGCTGCCCTACGAAATCCCGCTGGGCATCCTCCTGCCCGTGCGGATGAAGAACCTGCTTCCCGCGTGCAAGAACGTGGGGACGACCCACCTCACCAACGGCAACTTCCGCCTCCACGCCCCCGAATGGAACATCGGTGAAAGCGCCGCCCTTCTCGCCTGCTTCTGCATGGAGCGAAAGGTGGCTCCCCAGGCGGTCCGCGAACGGACGGAACTCCTTGCGGATTTCCAGAAACTGCTCGTGGACCGCGGCGTGGAACTCCATTGGTGGCAGATCCCGTGAGGCTCGATGACCCGAGATGAAGCCGAACGTGACCGACCGCTGGTGCGAGATGAGCCTGAACTGGTTCGACCCAGCGCGGGTCGAGTCGCAGGCCGCCGAGCTTCTCGACCGCCTGGCCCCGCTCTACCGAGGCGCCGGCGGAACCCGTGGCCTGCTGGTTGACTTCGCACTCATCCCCGACCTCATCCTGCTTTGGGAGGGGGACGAGGCCCAGCCGATCCCGGAGATTTCCCGTCGCATCGAGCGCTGGCACGGGCGGACCTATGCCGACCTGAAGCGGCTCTTCAGCGTCCTCCGTGAGGCCGCGGCCCATCGGGGCCTCGAGGATTTCCGTGTTGGGACGCTCTGTTGCGCGCACGGCCACCTCAAGAATGGGATCTACGCGATCCATGCCCCGTTCAACGAGCGCCACCCGGAGGCGTACGGCAGCCCGGCGACCGTGCTCCGCCACTCCACGTCGCTGAGGGCTGATTCTGCTCGCTACGCGACGTTTCCCGCTGGGATCCCGGAGGGCGCGACATGGACCGAGGTCTTCGCGCGCCAATGGGGCGCGCTTTCACGGTGGCTCGGCATGGACGCCCTCCTCCTGCGCGACTACTTCCTCGCGCCCTGCTGCTACACGCGCGAAGGCCGTTTCGGGGCCACGGCGTCGCCCGACCCCGCGCAGAACGAGGCGATCACGGCCGAGGCGATCGCGCTGGTGCGCTCGGTCAAGCAGGCGAACCCCGAAGCGTTTGTGATGGGCTACTCCTGGGCCGCCTCGGCCACGGGCGAGTGGCGCGTGGGTGGTGCAGACCTTGAGCGGGTCGTGGCCGATGGGCACCTCGACGCGTTCGTTGACCAGACCTGGGGCGGCGCATGGCAGGACTGGTGGTCGTACGACAAGCTCGGCCACACGATGCAGTTGGCAAACCTACTCGTCCACGGGGCGATGATCGCGAAGGGGAACCTGGCTAGGAAGGTTCCCTGCCGCTTCTACAACCTCATCGAGACGTGGGATGCGTGGGAGCCCTGGGACGTCCTCCACCAAGTGCCGGAGAAGCTGCGCTGGGAGATCTGGGCGTATAGCCACGCGGCGTTGCGGACGCCCGCCGGGTGGAAGGTGCCCGACGGCTCCTACCTCTCCTGGGTGAACGAGCGGCACCAGGGGCGCATCTGGAGCGCGGGGGACGTGGAGTTCCTCCGCCGCAACCTCGACGCCGCGCAGGCGAGCGCCGCGGCGCTGGAGCACGTCCACGGGCCACTCCTCGTCACCAACCGCCCGCTCCTCGAGCGTCTCCATGCCTCGACGCCCGCCGAGAACGCGAGCGAGTGGATCGACGAGCAGGTCGGCATGCTCCTCAAGTGGGGCGTGCCCTGCCTCGGTTCGACCCGCATCGAGTGGCTCGAGCCGGAATCCTGCGAAGGGGCGATTCTTCAGGTTCCCGGGCAAATCGAACCGTCGCTGGAGAAACGCCTGCTCGCCGCGGTCGGGAAGGGGATGCCCTGCCTCGCGGTGGGGCGGGCCGACCTCCTTTCCCCATCGCTCCTCAAGGCGGTAGGGATCAAGCCCCACGGGAAGCGACTTCCCGCGAGTTTCCAGGACCTGGAGTTTGACCCCTCGGTGAAGGTTCCCGTTGGGCTGCACAAGGGTCATTTCCCGGCGGTCCAACCGGTGAGCGTCACGACCGGGAGGGCGCTGGTGCGGTCCGGGGCCTCGGCCTTCCTGGTCCGCTCGAAGCCCGGAAACTTCCTCTGGTGGCAACCCCCCGACTGGCTTTTTCCGAAGGAGATGACCCACCGCTTCTGCCAGTACGGGAGCCTTGCCCCCCATTTCGCGGTGGCACGGGCTCTCTCCGCGGCCATGCACACAGAGGGCCGCGTCTCAGTGGACGGGTTGGCCCCGGAGCTGCCGGCGACGGTGCACCTGTGGAGGAGCGGCGGCGTGCTCCACGTCCTCGTGGGGAACCTTGAGACCGGTGTCGCCGGCGACGCGCGAACCCCGCGCCGCGTGCGCCTCTCCCTGCCGCGCGGGCTCGCCGGGGGGAAGGGCTCGGGCTGGGTGCTGCGCGAGGTGGAGCGAGGGGAGGGCCTCAAGGCTCGCGAGAGGAGGGCCCATCTGGATTTCGAGATTCCCATCGCGCCGGAGGGCTCCGGGGTCTACGTCCTCGAGCGCGTGCGGCCCCGAAGGAAACCATGAAGAAACCGAAGCCATTCGTTGTCCTCGTGTGGGGCGATTCCATCGCCGCCTCGGGCTGGCCCGCCCTGGCGGAGCGTTACTTCAACGTCGTCCTGAACACGGGCCGCCCCATCCGGGTGATCAACAAGGGGGTGCCGGGGCTCTGCACCACCGGTGCGCGGCAGCTCTTCGAGAAGTCGGTGATGTCGGAGAAGGCTGACCTCGTCATCATGCAGTTCGGGCTCAACGACGCGCGCCACGCGGGAGTTCGCGGCCCGCTCCCGCTGGCCACGCCCGAGGAGTTCGAGCGGAACCTTTTTGCGATGATCCGCGCGGTCCGGGCGCGGATGAAGGCGCGCGTCGTGCTCTTCGGCAACCACGCCACGCGGAGTTTTCTCAAGCTTCCCACGGGATTGCCCTACGACAAGGCGCGCGCCTGCTACAATGCCGCCTCCCGTCGGGTCGGACTGCGGGAGCGGGTTCCCTATCACGATATGTCGAAGGTCCTCGCGGCGTTTGGCCTCGGGACGCACGAGGTCGTCAGCGATGACGGCGTGCACCTGAGCCCGCTCGGCCAGCGCGCGTACGCGCAGTTCGCCGCCAACCTCATCCGCGAGATGCCCGACCATGCAGGTGGATTCGTGCCGGGGGAGAAGTGGGCAACGTCATGTTGACGCAGGGAAAGCGGACCGCGACCTCCCGCGACGGGACTCCCTTGCCGTGAGGCGTTTCTCGCCCGCATGACAGAAGCAGGACACCCTGCTTCCGTCCCATTCATTCCCATCCCTCGTAGCCTCCAGCGACCGCGCAAGGACGTGAATGGGGGGTGAAGCCTCGCCCTGTCCGAGAACTTTTCCTCGGGGTTCGATCCCTACACGGCGCGATGGCAGACGGAGGTGTACAAGATGGAGTGCGATTCTCTCCACATTGGAGGATTATTCTGATTGCAAAAGGTGACAATATTTGAAACCTTTCGTGAATAAGAGGAATGCTATGACGGACCATCGATCCACCAAAAGCGAAAGCCTTGCCCGATACGTGGACCGCCTTCAGGAGGTGGCACAGTACACATTTGTCCGGGATGAGGCGCTGAAACAGACGGGACTGAGCCCAAGCGCCTGGAAGGCCGCCCTCTGGAGGTTGCAACAGAAGAAGCGAGTGGTGGTGGTGCGGAATGGCTTCTACGTGATCGTTCCGTCAGAGCATCGGACGAGAGGGATCCTCCCGCCGGACTGGTTCATTCATGACCTGATGAAGTTCCTCAACCAGCCCTACTACGTCGGCCTGTTGAGCGCGGCCGCGCTGCACGGGGCCGCTCATCAGCGGCCGCAGGCTTATCACGTGATCACCTCCCGGGCGACGCGCATGATCGAGGTGGCCGGAGTGCGAATTCGCTTCTTCAAAAAAGAGAATCTTCAGGGTGTTCCCGTCCAGAAGGTACGGACCTTCACGGGAGACATTCTCGTATCGAGCCCCGAAGCGACCGCGCTTGACCTTGTCGCCTATGAACGCGGGATCGGCGGCCTGAACCGCGTGCTGACGGTGTTGCAGGAACTGGGGGAGAAAATCGAGCCCGACGCATTGAGAAAAGCGGTGGAGGCAAATGCCCCCCTCGCCTGTGTCCAGAGGCTGGGTTGGCTGCTCGACAAGGCGGGGCACAAAGCCGCGACCCCGAAGTTGCAGGCATGGTTGGGGCGACGGAAGACGAAAGCCACTCGCCTGGATGCATCGAAATCGGGACGGGGATTTCCGCGAAACGACAAGTGGAATGTAATCGTGAACACGAAAGTCGAGGGCGACCTGTGATTCCCCAGGCCGACATCATGGAATGGCGCACGAAGGCCCCCTGGGGAACCTTTGAGCAGGTGGAGCAGGATCTGGTGATCAGCCGTGCGGTGGTCATGCTTTTTTCGAACGAACTGTTGGCAGACCAGCTTGCCTTTCGAGGTGGAACTGCGATGCACAAGATGCACCTGGCACCCGCCGCCCGGTACTCCGAGGACATCGACCTGGTCCAACTCAAGGCCGGGAAGATCACCCCGGTTCAGGATGCGATCCGGGAGACGCTGGATGGGCTTTTGGGCAAGCCGCGGCGGAGCAGCAAACAGAGGGGCACCACCTTGGAGTACCGCTTCCCATCGGAAACGCCTCCCGTGGTGCGGATGCGCCTGAAGTTGGAAATCAACACGAGGGAGCATTTCTCGGTGTTGGGGATCACCCGTCACGCGTTTGCGGTCGAATCGAGATGGTTTTCAGGGGCCTGCCATGTGCCCACGTACCCGCTCAACGAGTTGATGGGCACCAAACTCCGGGCGCTGTACCAGCGAAACAAAGGGCGCGATCTTTTCGATCTCTGGTATGGCATCACCGTGGGAAAAGCGGAACCCCCCGTCATCGTCAAGGTGTTCAGGAAATATCTGGAGGCCGAGGGACGAACGATTTCGCAGAAGGATTTACGGAGTAATCTGGCGGCCAAAATGGAGGATCGGGACTTCTTGGGCGATGTTCGGGACCTCCTGAGGCCGGACGTGGCCTATGATCATCAGCGGGCGTATGCGGTGGTGGACCAGCAGGTGCTCGCCTTGCTGTGATCCGCTGAATGCCGATTCCATTTGCGCGTGGACTCATGAACAACCCCGAGTGCGAGCGGGCAGGGGATGGTTGTCGGAGGTTCTCCAGCCTCGGAAACCATATGACAAAATATGACAACTTTCGCGTTCAACTTGGCGCGACTTGGCAACGACGCAGAAATGGATGACACGCCATTTCCCCTCTGAGAAACGCCAAGAATCGCGTTTTTCGCGCAAAGTTCGACATCTTCAAAAACGGGTTCGATTCCCGTACGGGCTACCATTCGACTCGTCGCGGACTCTTCGCTTATGACTCGCTTGCGGCGAGCCGCCCTTCAGAACGCGATGAGCTGAATGTTCCGAGCGAGTGCGGCGAGTCGAGAGGCACTACGAGTACCTCTACCGCTTCCTCACCCACCTCGAAGGAGGCCCGTGCGATCCTGGACGGCATGAGCATCGCGCCGACGGCCTCACCGGCACCGTCGCCATGATGAACCTCTGCAAGATCGTCGAGGACGGCGCGGACCTCCGCGGGAAGAAGTGGCCCGCCCTGCAGGAGTTGGCGTGCGGGGTGCATCTGGCGATGATCCCGTGGCTGAACCCCGACGGGGTGGAGCGCTGGCCGTTCCGCAATGCGGAGAATCTCCCTATCGAGGCTTACTCGCGTTGCATGATGAGGCCGATCGCCGATCCCAGGATCGCGGGGGCGAGGATCACGAAGAAGATCGCCTGCGGTCCGAGGAAGGCTCCAATGACGGCGAGGAACTTCACGTCGCCCTGACCCATCGCCTCGCGGGGAATCTCCAGCCGCATTTTTCCCGCCATAAGCTTTCCGAGTGTTTCGAGTGGGGGAAACCTCTTCGCTGACGCGGAGGTTTTTTGGGTGAGATCTGAGTAGCCGCCATTTTTCGTTGAAGGCTTCTTGATGTTTTCCTGGGCGGTCCGTAGATTGTGGGGCATGACGCTGACGGAAAAACTGCTCGCGCGGGCCGGCGGCAAGGCGCGCGTGGAGCCCGGCGAGAACGTATGGGTGAAGGTGGACGTGCTCATGACCCACGACGTGTGCGGGCCGGGGACGATCGGGGTATTCCAGCGTGAGTTTGGGCGTGCCGCGAAGGTGTGGGATGCCTCGCGGATCGTCATCATCCCCGATCACTACATTTTCACGGCCGACTCGCTGTCGAACCGCAACGTGGATCTCCTGCGCGAGTTTGTGCGCGAGCAGGGGATCCGTTGGTTCTACGACGTGATCGACGACCCAAAAGGGGCCTGGAAGTTTGACGCGTCGAAGGGACAGTTGAAGCGGCAGTATGGCTCCTCGTTCGCGGGGGTCTGCCACACCGCCCTCGCGGCGAAGGGCCACACGCGCCCGGGCGAGGTGCTCCTCGGCACCGATTCGCATACCTGCATGGCGGGGGCCTTCAACCTTTTCGCCACGGGAATCGGGAACACCGACGCCGGCTTTGTAATGGGTACCGGCAAGCTGCTGCTCAAGGTGCCCGAGACGATGCGCTTCCGCCTCGAGGGCGCGTTGCCGTTCGGCGTGATGGCCAAAGACGTGATCCTCCATGTAATCGGGGAGATCGGTTTTGACGGGGCGACCTACCGCGCGATGCAGTTCGACGGACCGGGCGCCCACTCGCTGAATATGGACGATCGCATGACCATCGCGAACATGGCGATCGAGGCGGGCGGCAAGAACGGCATCTTCGAGTTCGATGAGAAGACAAAGGCCTACGTGGACGAACGCACCCGTGCCAACGGGACGCGCGCCACCTACGACCCCGTCGAGGCGGATCGCGACCAGAAGTTCGCGTATGATAAAACCTTCGACCTCTCAAAGATCGAGCCCACCGTAGCGAAGCACCCCGACCCGGGCCAGCGGGCCCTTGCGCGTGAGTGCGGGGACATCGTGCTTGACCGCGCCTATATCGGTTCCTGCACCGGTGGGAAGACGAGCGATTTTCTTGCCTTTGCCCGCGTGGTCAAGGGCAAGCGCGTCAAAATCGATACCTTCGGTGTTCCCGCCACCCCGGACGTGGTTCGGGAGTTGCAGTCCGCACAGGTGGATGGGCGGAGCGCGTGGCATGTGCTGGAGGAGGCCGGGGTGCAGATGACGGAGAACGCTTCGTGCGCGGCCTGCCTCGGTGGGCCGGCAGACACCTTCGGCCGGATGAACCGCCCGATGAACTGCATCACCGCGACGAACCGCAACTTTCCTGGTCGCATGGGCCACAAGGACTCGAAGGTCTTCCTGGCCTCGCCCTATACTGTGGCGGCCTCGGCCCTGACAGGAAAGATCACCGATCCGCGCGAGTATCTCCCGTCCTCCTGAGGTCATATTCCGATCCTCTGCTCGCTCCCAAGATCGAAGTATTATGAGAATCCCATGAAACGAAACATTCTCTTTCCGTGGTTGGTTGTGGGATTTCTGGCGTTTGCCCAGTCCGCCGCCCTTGCCGAATCGCCCTCCGAAGAGTTGGAACGTCTTCGCACCGAGATTATCGGGATCGAGGGCCGCCTTTCGGACACCAGCGCCGTCTCCCAGCAGTCGATGCTGCGGAAGTCGCTTCGCGATAAGGTTCAGCGTATGCAGGAGGTCCAGCAGCAAATGCGTTCCGCCGCGGCGCCCGTTCCGTCGCCGTCCCCTGTCCAGGCCCCGTCTCCGTCGAATGCCCCCGAGACGGTTCCCCCGCCGCGCGCGATCCTCACCGTGCCCAAACCCGCTCCGAGGCCTTCTGCGGAGGTTTCCCCTCCCTCACCCCAGGTTGCGGCCAGGGTCTCCCGACCGCCCTCGTCGTCGACGGCTCCGTCGCGCGCCGTGTCGTCCCCGCCGCTTCCCGAGGTGAATCTTCCCGGTACCGCGCCGCTCACGATCTACACCGCGCAGGAACTGGCCATCGGTCCCGGCACTCTGGCGAACCTCGACGAGGTGGCCCGCTTGCTTCGCCTCAAGGAGTTTGATGACGCGCGCCGCGAGTGGAACAGCTACGTGAACGGCGAGCGGGATCTCTTTGAGGCGCAACTCTCCCGTCTGAAGGCCCTGATCCACTTCGTGGTGCGCCGCGCCTACGTGGAGTCCGATGCGGATCTTTCCATGGCCGCCATGCAGGTGGATACCGCGCGCGAGAAGAACGATGCCGCGGGCATTGCGGTGGCGCAGGACGCCTTTACCGTCCGTCTCCGCGGAAAGGCTGAGGTGGCCGAGCAGATTCGCCGCGCCCGGGTCCTTCTTCAAGACGAAGCCGACCGCACCTTGCGGCCGACCCGGTAGGAAAAAACACGAAACGTCGCTTAACAACCCTTTGGGCGGCTTGGTGAGCCGTCTCTGCTGAAAATGTGACGACTCCGCTTCGTGTGCCCTCGGCAGTTCGCGGATAAACCCAGACTGAACCATGCCAGATCCCGATTCCATGAAGGATTACCTTGACGGTATTCTGCGCTATGCGGTCAACCTCGGGGCATCGGACATCCATCTGAAGCCGAACAAGGCCCCGATCCTGAGGGTATCCTCGCAACTGGTGACCATTGAGGCGGACGCGCCGACGGATATGGACATGGTCCAGATCGCCTCGATGATCATCCCCGAGTTCCTTCGCGCGAGGTTCGAGAAGGAGCACGAGGTGGACTTCTCCCACTTTTCTCCGGCGATCGGGCGTTTCCGTACGAACGTCTATAAACAGCGTGGGCAGGTGAACCTCGCGATGCGCCACGTGAAGGGGAAGGTACCGGACTTCGCCACGCTGAACCTGCCCCCGATCATCCAGCGGCTCGCGATGAGCGAGCGGGGGATTGTCCTCGTGGCGGGGGCGACGGGAAGCGGCAAGTCCACCACGCTCGCCTGCATGATCGAGTACGTGAACGCGCACGACCGAAGCCACATCATCACGCTCGAGGACCCCATCGAGTACGTTTTCGAGGACCGCCAGTGCGTGATCAACCAGCGTGAGATCGGGCTCGACACCCTTTCCTTTCACCATGCCCTGACGAATGTCCTGCGCCAGGACCCGGACATCATCATGGTGGGGGAGATGCGGGATGCGGATAGTTTCACCGCCGCCCTCACCGCCGCGGAGACGGGGCATCTCGTGTTGAGCACGGTCCACTCGAATAACGCCGCGCAGACCATCACCCGCATCCTGGACTTTTTTCCGCAGGAGGAGCGCTCCGCCATGCTCCGCGCGCTTGGGAACTGCCTGAAGGCGGTCATTTGCCAGCGGATGATCGTTGGCAAGGGGGGCGGCGCGGTTCCGGCCGTGGAGATTCTCATCAGCACCCCGGTCGTTCGCAAACTTTTGGAGGAGGGGAAGCTGGAGAAGTTGCCGGCCGCGATTGAGAGCGGGTGCGAGGACGGCATGCAGTCCTTCAACCAGTCCATCTACAAGCTCATCAAGGCGGATTTCGTCAGCGAGGAGGAGGGTATCGCAAAGTCCTCCAACCCCGACCAGTTGAAGATGAACCTCAAGGGCATCTTCCTCGATGAGTCGCGACGCATCATCGGATAAGCCTTCCGAGGTTTTTTCGCCCTGCCCATGTCCGAGGCCCAAACGGGGAAACGTTCGCGGGTGCTGGCGGCTGTTGCGATTCTCGCGGCGGTGATCCTCATTATCCAGGCGGCCGCGGTGGTGTCCGTGTTCTGGTCTCGCATTTCCTTCGGTCCGCGATTCGACCCGGTCATCTTCTCCGAGTTTGAGACGATCCGTTCGACGGAATCGGTAAATGAGACCATCGGGATTCGCCGCGCCGAAGAGGCCCGCCGCGAGGCCCGCCGCCCGGTGCGGGATGGAGTGACCCTCACGATGGAGAAGGCGGGGAGAGAGCGGGCGCACGCGCGGCTGCACGACCAGGAGAACGATTCCCACCGGGGCGAGGCCGAGCGGGAGGCTGCCTCCCTCGCCCAGCGTGGGGAGGGCCTGCTTTTGGCGGGCCTGAGGTCGCAGGCTATTGAGGCCTTCGAATCCGCACTGAAGCGCATGGCGGGCCATCTGCCGTCGATTCGCCGTCTTGCCTCGCTTTATGAGCAGCAGGGGCAGGCTTCCCAGGCGCATTTTCTCTGGGAGAAGGCGGGCTCGGTTTCGGGCCTCGATGCGGCCACCACGGCTGAGATCGAGGTGAATCTCAAACGCCTGGCCGGTGTGGGCGATGCGACCCGCGAGGTGGGTCAAAAGCCCCCGGTCACAGGGCCGCTGCTGCGCCCGTCGGCGGTTGCGATGGGCTCCTCCGCGGGTTCTCGCCTTCGCATTGTGGGAGTTACCCGCACGGAGTTGCCGCTTCAGGATCTCTACGACATCCGCTTTCGCATGGAGGTTACCCTCGACTCAGAGGGGCACGTTGGCCCGATCGACATTGCGGGGGTTCGTCTCGAGGCGGTTTTCTTCGACCAGATCCGGGGCACCGACGGGAGGTTTCGTTCGGTTCGAGTGTTGCCATTTCAACTCCAGCCTCGGCGAGAATGGGTGGCCGGGGAGAAGCAGACGCTGTCCTTGAACTACTCGGTGCCGCGCGGCTATTTTCGCAGCAAGGCGATGCGACACGGGGACGGATACTCCTTCTGTGGGATTATGGTGAAGCTTTACTTCCGGGGTGAGCTTCAGGATCGTATGGCCGACCCGCCCTCGCTTGCGAGTGAGTTTGGGTCGGGTTAAAGGAACGATCAGGGATACCAAGTATGAAAGTTGTTTTTCTCGAGCCCCAGCCGGGTGTGGTCGTGAACATCGAGGGGGATTTTCGGTCGGCTGGGATCGAGGCGGTGGGGGTCTCAACCCCCGAGGAGGCCCTCGCGGTGCTGGAGGCAGGGGCGTGCGATGCGGTGTTCCTGCGCTACGACCGATCCGGGGAATGGACATGGCCCGTTCGCGACGCCCTCGTCGCCCGCTTTCCAGAGCTTCGGGTCGGCTGCTTCGTCGAGGACCCTTCACCCGAGGAGGTTGAGGTTGTGCGTGCGGCCGGTATGATCGCGCTTCTTCCCTTGCCGATTAGTCTGGCTGCGGTGAGCGCGGTCCTCGCGTCGCAGTCGCAAGCCGAACCGTCAATGAATACCGGGGCCGATGCGTCTGGCGTCGCGGCGGCGTTCAAGCTCGTGGACCTCATCCAGATGTGTTGTATCAGCCAGAAAACCGCATGCCTGCGGGTGGTTGATGGCGACAATGAGGGCGCGATTTATATCCATGGGGGGACCGTGGCCCATGCGGAGATCCCGGGTATCGAGGGCGAGGAAGCCGTTTATGAGATGGTGGGATGGGATAATTCCGAGGTTGCTTTGGAAGAGGGGGTCGGATCTCCCAAGCTCACGGTCAGCTCGGGGTGGGAGCACCTCCTCATGGAGGGGGCACGGCGGCGCGACGAGCGTGGAGATGCCGCGGCACGCGATCTGCGGGAGGAGGCGCTGGGAGAGCAACTCGTGGGGCGCATGGTAGGGCCGTTTCGAGTCCGTAAGCGTCTCGCCTCCGATTACTGGGGCACGCTTTACGAGGCCACGCAGGTGGCGGTTAATCGCACTGTGGCGCTAAAGATTCTCCAGCCCGGGTTTTACGAGGACCCGCGGCAGGTACAGCAGTTCGTCGCCTTCGCCGCGGCCATGGCCGGGGCGCAGAATCCCTACATCACCTCGGTGTACGAGGCCGGGGAGGGAAGCGGACTCTATTTCTACGCCCGCGAGCACCTGGATGGCGCCAATCTCCACGAGCGGCTGCAGCAGCGGCAGGTCCTCAACGAGGATCTCGCCCTCCGGGTCCTCCTCAACGTGAGCGAGGCCCTCAACTACGAGAAGAAGAACGGCATCCTCCATACGCCGCTTTCGGTGGAGCAGGTCCTCATCCCGAATGTGGGGGTGCCCAAGCTCCTCAATAACGTCACCATGGAGGGCGGCGAGGTCTCCGCCGGCGAGGTGGACGAGATGAGGCGCCTTGGGAAGATTATTCGCGAGGCGATGGAGGGAGCTTCCGAAACCAGCGAGGAGTTCCAGGTCCTTCTTGGCAAGATGGAGAGCGCGGGCGAGGGGGGCTTCGCCGACTGGGACACCCTCCTCCACGAAGGGCACCAGTGGGACCTTAAGCGCCGTGCCATGCATGTCGTGCGCCCGCTCGCGGCCAGCCAGGTGGTTGTGCCCGAGGAGAAGAAGGTTGTGCAGTCGTGGATGCTCTGGGCCCTGGGTGGGGTCGTGGTTTTGGCGCTCGCCTACATGGTTTTCTGGTACTCGGTCATACGTTTTAAAAGCGGGGGAGCGAATGACGTGGGCGCCATGGTCGAGGTCAAGGGCGGCGAGTTCGAGTTCCAGGATAAGCAGGTAAAGAGCCTGCCGACCTTCTTCATCGACAAGTATGAGGTGACCCTCGGGGAATACCGGAAGTTCCTCGAGGCATGGAAGAAGGATAAGACGGTCGTCCAGGAGCATCCGAAGGCACGGAAGAACAAGGAGCACATGCCGACGGACTGGGATCTTATCTGGTCGGAAGGTGTACAGAAGGCTCGTCCCTACCGTGGTGTCCGCATCTTTGAGAACACTCCGGTCTTCGGCGTGGATTACTTTGATGCCTGGGCCTACGCGAAGTGGGCGGGCAAGCGGTTGCCCACCGAAATGGAGTGGGAGAAGGCGGCTCGAGGTCCCAAGGGAAACCTCTTCCCGTGGGGCAATGATTTTGAAGCGCAGCGCGCGAATACGGGGGGAGACCTGGCAGGTGGGCCAGACAATCCCGCCTCCGGGCGCACGGATGGCTTCAGCTTGTGGGCTCCCGTGGGTTCGGTTCGGGGAGACCGAAGCCATTACGGCGCAATGGACATGGCCGGCAATGTGAGCGAGTGGACCGATTCCTTCGATGCCATGGCGGACTTTCCTTCGGAGCAGGTGCCAGTGGTTCGCGGAGGCTCGTGGACCACCCCCGACGTGCGCCTCACATTGCGCGACCTGCACAACCCGGAACTCCAACGCAACCGCCAGATCGGCTTCCGCTGCGCGTCCGATAAGCCCCCCGCGAAGTAGGGGCCTTGTCGGTCATTCTTTCGGATCAGGCCGATGGTGACGGAGGAGGGGGAGGGGATGGAGGCATGGGAGGTGGTCCCAGGCCGCCGTGGTTTGAAGAACTCGAAGGACTTTCTCCTCCCGGGGCGGGGGCATTCCCCTGGCCCGGTGCTTGAGGTCTGTGGGGACGGTCGCCGCCCGGTCCCCTGCGGCGGAAATCCCGGCGGCCCTGGCGTCCGCGTTGGCGACCCCGGCTGCGGCGTCGTCCTCCTGCCCCGCCTCCGCTGGCCGCCTCGCCGGCTGAAGCTCCCTCGCGGGGAGGTCCTTCCGCGTCATTCACGTAGTCGGGGACTTTATCGGGCTCGGTCTGCTGGACGAAGGCGACCATGTCCTCGATTGAGGCGAGTTGCTCGCCGGAGAAATCAAACACGCCAAAGTCCACCATGTCGTCAATTCGCCCGCTGAAGGATTTGGCCTCGGCCTGGATCACCTCCTCGGGGGTCGACCCGTGGTGGAGCTTTACACCAAAACATGCCTCGACGACGCCGACGGCAATGAGTTCGGTCTCGGGCGCGGGATCGGGGACCTCCGGCGCGGGACCCGGGAACCAAGCCTCACTGTCATAGACCTTGCCATCTTCGCCCACCACCTTCATGGAGTCGGGCCCCATGTGGGGCAGGTGGCGCGAAACCCGTTCGATGAGTTTCGGCATGGTTTCCCCAGTCTGGACCATTCCCGAGCGGACGATGCAGCCGTCAATGATGCAAATCCAGATGTAGCGCATGATGGGGTGTGGTGGAGTCGGGGCATGGCCGCCGACAAGGGCCAATCTGGGTCAACCTTCCCGGATTTTCAATCACGGAGGCCGGCGCGCTTGCGGCGCACCGGGTCGAGGATGCGTTTGCGGAAGCGGATCGATTTTGGGGTGATCTCCACCAACTCGTCGGGGGCGATGTACTCAATGGCCCGCTCGAGCGACATCCGGAGCGGGGGTTCGAGCATGATGCCCTTGCCGTCGCCGACGCTCCGCATGTTGGTGAGGTGCTTCGCCTTGCAGGGGTTTACGTTGATGTCCTCGTTGCGCGAGTTCTCGCCGACGATCATCCCGACGTAGACCTCCTCGCCCGGGGCGATGAAGAGGCGGCCGCGCTCCTGGAGCTGGTCGAGGGTATAGGCCTTCGCGGTGCCCGCCTCCATGGCGACGAGGGTGCCCGTGAGTCGGGAGGGGATCTCCCCTGCCTGCTCGCGGTATTCGAGGAAGAGGTGACTGAGAAGCCCCTCGCCGCTCGTCATATTCACGAGTTCCGTCTCGAAGCCGATGAGGCCGCGGGTGGGAATTTCAGCGAGGACTGTGGCGTGCGCGCCATGGTGGTCGAGGTGGGTCACCTTCGCCTTGCGGCGGGCGAGCGACTGGAGAACGTCACCCAGCTTGTCCCCGGGAATTTCCACGGTGAGCTCCTCGTACGGTTCGAGGACCTTGCCGCCCTCGCGGCGGAAGATCACCTCGGGGCGGGAGACCACGACCTCGAATCCCTCGCGGCGCATCTGCTCGACGAGCACGGCAATCTGCATCTCCCCGCGCGCCTTGATCGCAAAGATGTTTCCCGAGTCGGTGTCCTCGATGGCGAGGCTCACATTGTGGCGTGCCTCGCGAAAGAGGCGCTCGCGGATGTTGCGGGCGGTGACGAACTTTCCGTCGCGCCCCGCGAGGGGGCCGTCGTTGACGCCGATGGACATCGTGATCGTCGGCGGGTCGATCTCCACGAAAGGCGCGGCAGGGGTATCGGCGGCGGCGACCAGGCTCTCCCCAATGTCGATCTCCTCGAAGCCGGTGATCCCGGCGATGTCGCCGGCGCTGATCTCATCGGCGCGGCGCTGGACGATCCCGGCGAAGGAGAGAAACATGGTGACCTTGCCCGGCTCGCGTCGGCCGTCCTTGTGCACGGCGTAGACGGAGTCCCCGATCACAGTGCGCCCGCTCATGATCTTGCCGTAGGCGACGCGGCCGAGGTGGTCGTCGTAGCCGAGGTTGCAAACAAGGAACTGAAAGGGGCCGTTCGGGTCGGCCTTGGGAGGGGGGATGTGCCGCACGAGGGTCTCGAAGAGAGGAAGGAGGCCGAGCTTGCGCTTCTCCGGGTCGGCGCAATCCTCGAGGTGGGGGAGCATGTACCCCTCGCGCCCGCTGCCGTAGAGGGCGGGAAAATCGAGCTGTTCGTCGGTGGCGTGGAGGGCCACGAAGAGATCGAAGACCTTGTCGAGGGCGCGGTGCGGTTCGGCGTGCTCGCGGTCCACCTTGTTGATAAGGACGATTGGGCGGATCCCCTGGGCGAGCGCCTTGCGGAGGACGAACTTTGTCTGGGCCTGGGGTCCCTCGTAGGCGTCCACCATGAGGAGGGCACCATCCACCATGCGGATGATGCGCTCGACCTCGCCACCGAAGTCGGCATGGCCGGGGGTGTCCACGATGTTGATCTTCACCTCCTGGCTGCCGTCGGGCGGATGCCAGTTCACGGAAAGGTTTTTCGCCCGGATGGTAATGCCCTTTTCACGTTCGAGATCCATGGAATCCATCACGCAATCCTGGATGACCTGGTTGTCGCGGAAGGCTCCTCCCTGTCGGAGGAGTTTGTCCACGAGCGTGGTTTTGCCGTGGTCGACGTGGGCGATGATCGCCACGTTGCGTATGGGAATAGTCATGGGGGGGCGGAACGTAGACGCGAAACCCTCCCGTATCAATGGCGCATGCGGAATTTCAGAAAATAGGGTGCGCGACAAAAATGTTGGCCGCCCATGCCCTTCGCGATTTCGCTTTGAAGCCGCCCCGCGGTCGCGGGATCGCGAGAGGCGGGACGAGGGCGTCCCGACTCCAGGAGATGAGAACTGGAGATGGCCTGACCCCCTCGTCCTTCGCTGGGGATGAAGGTTTCGGCGGGGAGGGGTCAACTGACCCTTCGTCGGCGGAGGAGCTTTTCGACTTGGGCGAGAGGGCGGGTGTTGAGGACATCCTCGGGTCGGAGCCAGCCTTTGCTTGCGGTGGCGGCGCCGTCCATGGCCAGGCGGAGCTGGTCGGTGGCGTGGGCGTCCGGGTTGATCGAGCACATCACCCCAAGGTCACGGGCGCGCTTCCACCAGCGCCAGTCGAGTTCCATCCGCGAAGGGGTGGCGTTGAACTCGATGATCGTCCCGTTTTCCGCGGCGGCCTCGATCACCGCGCCGAGGTCCAGCGGGTAGGGCTCCCGCCCGAGGAGAAGGCGCCCCGTCGGATGCCCGAGCATGGTCACATGCGGGTTCGAGAGAGCGCGAAGGACGCGGGCGGTCTGCTTCGCCTCATCCCCCGTAAAGCCCTGGTGAATTGAGGCGACCACGAAGTCGAGCCCCGCGAGGAGGTCGTCCGAAAAGTCGAGCCGTCCATCGGCGAGAATGTCCACCTCGCTTCCCGTGAAGATCCGGAACTTCCTCCCCTCGTCGGCGAGGCGGCGGTTGAGGGCGGCGATCTCCTTTCCTTGGGCGGCGAGGCGCTTCTCGTCGAGACCGTTGGCCACGGCGGAGGCCTTGCTGTGGTCGGCGATGCCGAGGTATTCCCAGCCGAGGGCGATCGCGGCGCGGACCATCTCATCGAGGGAGTTGCGCCCATCGCTCGCGGTCGTGTGGCAGTGGAAGGTGCCGCGCAGGTCCTCGGCGCGGACGAGGCGGGGGAGGGAGTCCTTCTCCGCGGCCTCGAACTCCCCCATGTCCTCGCGGAGTTCGGGGGGGACGAAGGCAAGGTTGAGTGCGCGGTAGATCGCGGCCTCGTCGCGGCACGCCTTCGGTTCTTCGCTGCCCGCGGCGACCGTGAAAAGGCCGTACTCGTTGAGCTTGAGCTTTCGCTCGATGGCCCGCTGGCGCATCACGATATTGTGCTCCTTCGATCCCGTGAAGTAGGCGAGGGCGAAGGGAAACTCGGCAGGGGTGACGCAGCGGACGTCGGCCTGCATCCCGTTCTCGAGGAGCATGCTCGACTTGGTGGGGCCACGGTTGACGACCTTGCCGGCGCCGGGGGCGGAGAGGAAGGTTTCCATCACGGCGGCGGGGTCGTCGGTGGCCACGACAAAGTCGAGGTCGCGAACGACCTCCTTGCGTCGTCGGAGGCTGCCGGCGGACTCGACGCGTTTCGCGGCCTTGCAGGCGCGGAGCGTTTCGAGGAGGGGGTTGGCGACGGCCTCGGCTTCGGCAAGAAGGAAGTGGCCGCGGTACTTGTCGAGGTTCGCGATGCCCTCGAGGATCTTTGCCTGAGTCTTTTCCCCGAAGCCATCGAGTCCGGCGATGGCGCCACGATCGCAGGCCAGTTTGAGATCGCCGAGGGAGTCGATCTGCAGCTGGTCCCAAAGAACTTTCACCTTTTTTGGACCGAGGCCGGGGATGCGGAGGCAATCGAGCAGGCCCGGTGGGAACGAGGCCTTGAGTTCTTCGTGGAAGGGGAGGTGACCCGTAAGGTGGAGATCGGCGATTTTTTTCGAGAGTTCGGTCCCGATGCCCTTGAGCTCGCCGAGGCGCTTCTCGGCGATGAGCCGCCCGAGGTCTTCTTGGAGGGTTTCGAGGGTGCGTGCGGCATTCGCATAGGCGAGGACCTTGAAGCGATTCTCCCCCTTGAGGTCGAGGAGCACCGAGATCTCGCGCAACACGTCGGCGATGGCGTTCCTATCCATGGCACGAAGCCTAGCAGTTGTGTGCCCGCGCCGCAAAGGACTCCGCGGGCGAGAGCGGGGAGAAGCCACGGATGGACACGGATGAAAGGAAGCGGCGGTTCCGCCATCCCGCCAGGAGCGCATTGGCGTCAAGCTAATGGGCATGGTTCCCGCGCTTGATGGGCGGAACCGAACCAGAAGAAGCCACAGATGAAACACGGATTTTCACGGATAGAGGAGAGCGCCGATTCCGCCACACGGAATCGGCGCGTCTTCCGCCGGGAGATATCGGAGTTTTGCCCATGGAGCATGCCAGGTCCGTGTAGCGGACCTGGTATTCTGCTTCTGCCATCCGTGTTTCATCCGTGGCTCATTCTGGTATGCTCCTCGCCATGCGCGTACTACCAAATCTCGTCCTGGTGGGCTTCATGGGCTCTGGGAAGACCTGCGTGGGGAGGATCGCCGCCGCTGAACTGGGGTTGTTGTTCGTGGACTTCGATCACGTGATCGAGCAGCAGGAAGGGATGCCGATTTCCCGCATTTTCGAGACGCGGGGGGAAGAGGAGTTTCGGCGGATCGAGTCGGAGGTTGCCGAGGAAGCCGCGAGGGTTTCCGGGCAGGTCCTCGCCACGGGCGGGGGGATTGTCCTGCGACCCGTGAACCTTGAGCGCCTTGGCGCGACGGGGGTGGTCGTCCATCTCCGCGTGACCCCGGAGTGTGCGTGGGAGCGCACGCGCGGACACAGCCATCGCCCCCTCGTGGCGGGAGCCGACGGGGAGGTCCGCCTGCGTACGCTTCTTGCGCAGAGGCAGCCATTTTACGATGCCATCTCGCTGAGCGTGGATGGCTCGAACCGCCCATCGCGGGATGTGGCCGCGGATGTGGTGCGGATTTATCGCCGGCGGCTCAACGGATGAGGAATGAGGATTTGAAACACAAAGGCACGAAGGGGAGGAGCAGAGGTCACCACGAATCACACGTCCTCGCCACTCTTGCACAGCGGGTCTTCCCGCCCTAGGGTACGGCCTTTCCTACCCGATGGTGTAATGGTAGCACAGAGGCCTTTGGAGCCTTTAGTCATGGTTCGAATCCATGTCGGGTAGCCATCTTTTCCTACTGAGCGGCTTGCCGCCCTGCGACGCGGCTCGGAACGAGTCTTGAGCCTGTCGAAGCGGATCGAGAGGGGGTGGTGAGTTCGCTGAACCCGTCGAGTTCGAGCAGGCTAAACTCCAAAAGCTTTTGCGCGCAGGCCCTGCGACCACCTTTGCAAGAACCGCTTTCTACTTCGCGTTGCCGTTTTCCGTGGAGGGCGGAGGGGCGATGACGACTTGGAGACCTTTCGCGCGGAGGGCGGCCACGGCGTCCGCGGGCGCTTCGGAATCGGTGACAAGCACGTCCACCTCGTCGAGGCCGCAAAGGGGGGAGAGCGACTTGCGTCCCAGTTTGGTGTGGTCCATGCAGAGGATCACTTTCTGGGCGGCGCGGATCATCTGGTGCTGGATTTCCACGAGCAGGCCGTGGGAGTTCGTGACGCCCTCGGGGGTGATCCCGCTGGAACTCATCACGGCGACGTCGGCGTGGATCTTGGAGAAGGACTCGACCGCGTGCGGGCCCATGAGGACGCCGAGGCGGGGGTAGATGACGCCGCCGGAAACAACGACTTCGACCATGCTGGATCCGGCAAAGAGGTTCGCCACAGGGAGGGAGTTGGTGATGATCTGAGGTTTCTTGTCCGCGAGGTGCTTGGCAACGTGGAAGACCGTGGTGCCGGCGTCGAGGATCACGCTCTGGCCGGGGGCGATGAGTTCGGCCGTGGCGAGGCCGATGGCATCCTTCTCGGTCACCTGGTGGGTATCGCGGGCGGTGAAGACCCATTCCTCGGAGCGGGGAGCGGTGAGTCGGGCCCCGCCGTGGGTACGACGAACGGTACCGGCCTGTTCGAGGAGATCGAGATCGCGGCGGACGGTGGAAATCGAGACGTCCAGCAACTCTGCCAGTTCATCGAGGGAGACGAACTCCACCTTCTGGAGATGCTCCTCGATCCGCTGCTGTCGCTCTTCAGCTTGCATAGGCCATCAGGTTGGCGCGAAAGCTTTTGACAGATAATGAAAGATTCTGCAAGAAAATGTTTGACGCCTTCATGAATTTCGGCATGATGACACGCAACCAGCCCATGGCCTCCCCAGTTCAAGTTCCTCATCGTGCGGTGATCGAGCACTTGGTGCGACAGACGCTCTATCGCCAGATGGCCCAGCCGCTTCCCGCGCAGGCGAGGGGACCGAACCCGCTGGTCGTCAACGTGAGTGCGCGGCATTGCCACCTCACGCAGGAGGCGGTGGAGGCGCTTTTCGGCAAGGGCCACCAGCTCTCGGTCTTCAAGTCTCTCTATATGGAGGGGCAGTTTGCCGCGAAGGAGATGGTGACGCTCATCGGCCCGCGAAGCCGGGTAATCTCGAACCTGCGCATCCTTGGTCCATGTCGCACGCTCAACCAGGTCGAGCTCGCCTACACGGACGCGATCGCGCTCGGGTTCGATATCCCCCTCCGCATGTCGGGAAGCATCAAGGACACGCCCGGCTGCATGCTCATGGGGCCGGCGGGGTTTTTTGAGATGAAGGAGGGGGTGATCCGCGCCCTGCGCCACGTCCACATGCACCCCGACGACGCTGCTTTTTATCGGGTGAAACAGGGCGACTCGATGAGCCTCCGGATCGACGGCGACTGCGCGATCTTGCTCGATAAGCTCGTGGCCCGGGTGGATCCGATGTTTAAGCTCGAAGTGCACATCGACACCGATGAGGGTAACGCCTGTAACCTTCAGCCCGATACCCCGTG
>CAZZBZ010000007.1:12950-44631 GCA_964653025.1 uncultured Verrucomicrobiota bacterium | reverse complement strand
TTTTCAGCAACCCCAAAACCCAGGAGATACCTATGAGTGAAGCGATCGGAATGGTCGAGACCAAGGGCTACGTCGGCAGCGTGGAAGCCAGCGATGCCATGGTCAAAGCCGCAAATGTCACCCTCGTTAAAACCCTATCCATCGGCGGCGGACTGATCACCGTGCTCGCACGCGGCGACGTCGGCAGCGTGAAGGCCGCAGTGGATGCCGGGTCGAAAGCGGCCGCCAAGGTGGGCGAGCTCGTCAGCTCGCACATCATCGCCCGCCCCCACGAAGACCTGCTCAAGGCGTTCGTGAAGTAACCCCCCCCAAACAACCAACCCCCTACAACCATGGCACAGCAAGCAATCGGAATGATTGAAACCAAGGGCCTCTGCGCGCTCCTCGAAGCGAGCGATGCGGCGCTGAAGGCCGCAAACGTCACCCTCGTCGGGTGGGAGAAGATCGGCAGCGGATTCGTGACCTCCTTCTTCCGTGGCGATGTCGCCGCGGTGAAGGCCGCGACCGATGCCGGCGCCGCCGCTGCCGCCCAGGTGGGCGAGGTGGTGAGCGTGCATGTGATCGCACGCCCGCACGATGGCCTGCCCACCCTCCTCCGTTGGCTCCAATAGGAACTGCCGTTTGCCGATTTCTGATTGCCGATTGGCAGATGCCGATGGGTAGGAAGGGGTCGGTGATCGGGAAGCCGGGGAGTGTGGATGGGCGGTGGCGCCAGCCGCGCCTCTTCCAACTCCCAACTTCCAGCTTCCATCTCCTGCGTTGAAAATCCTCGTCGCCAACCTCGGCTCGACCTCCCTCAAGTACCGCCTGTTCGATTTCGCGGGCGGACAGGAGCGGATGCTCGCGCGCGGCGGGTTCGAGCGCCTGGCTGACCACGCCCCGGCCATCGAGGCCTGTCTTGCCGAGCTTCGCAAGGGCGGCTGGGTGCGCGATGAGGGGGACCTGGCGGCGGTGGGTTTCAAGGCCATCATGGCGCGCGGCATGAACGGCTGCGTGCGGCTCGACGCCACCGCGATCTCGGCAATGGAAGCCTTCAACGCGATTGCGCCCGCGCACAACCCGCCCTACGTGAACGGCATCCGCCTCTTTGCGAAGCGGATGCCGAAGACTCCGCTGGTCGCGCTCTTCGAGACCGCCTTCTACCAGTGGGCGCCCGAGGCGGCGATGCGCTACGGTGTTCCCGAGGAGTGGTATCGTCTCGGCGTGCGCCGCTGGGGCTTCCACGGTGCGAGTCATAAGTTCATTGCCGAGCGCTCCGCCGAAATGCTTGATCGCGAGGACGTGGCTGCCCGCGCCCGCAACCTCTACGTGGACGGCGGTGCCAGCCCGGTCCGCAAACCCGCGCTCCGGGTGGTCTCCTGTCACCTGGGCGGCAGTTCCTCGATCGCCGGAGTTCGCGACGGGGTCGCCGTCGGTAACAGCCTCGGGATGAGTCCGCAGTCGGGCATTCCCCACAACAATCGAGTCGGCGACCTAGACTCCTTCGCCCTGCCCTTTGTGCTTCGCTCCACCGGTATGAAGATCGAGGAGGCCGAACGCATCCTTTGCAAGGAGTCGGGCCTTAAGGGAATCTCAGGCGGCCTCAATGATGTGCGTGACCTCACCGAGGCCGCCGCGAAGGGCGATGCGCGCGCGAAGCTCGCGATCGAGGTCTTCGTTCACCAGGTTCGCCACTGGATCGGCGCCTTCGCGGTCGAGATGAACGGCCTCGATGCCCTGGTCTTTACCGCTGGCATTGGCGAGAACCAGGCCAACATTCGCGAAATGGTCTGCCGCGATCTCGATGCCCTCGGCATCATGCTCGATCCCGCTGCCAACGAGGCGACCCGTGGCAAGGAGGCCTGCCTCAGCCCCGCCTCCGCCCGCGCGAAGGTTCTCGTGATCCCCACGAACGAGGAACTGGTCGTCGCCCGCGAAACGCGCCGCCTCCTTCTCAAAGAAAATCCCTCTCTCCGCTCCTGATAAGCGAAACCTGAAACCCGAAACCCGCAACCCAGAAAACTATGAACCATCAAGCTGTAGGAATGCTCGAAACGCGGGGGCTTATCGCCCTCGTCGAAGGAACCGACGCCATGCTCAAGGCCGCGAATGTTGAACTCGCCGGCCCCATGATGCAGGTCGGCAATGCGCTCGTGACCGCCGTGGTCGTGGGCGATGTTGCCGCCGTCAAGGCCGCGACCGATGCCGGCGCCCAAGCTGCCAAGGCCCTCGGTGAGGTCGTCAGCGTCCACGTGATCGCTCGCCCGCATGGCGACATCGAGACGGTATTGCCCCGCAAGGCGGCTGCCAAATAACATCATGTTTCTTGCCAAGGTCGAGGGATCCGTGGTCTCCACGAAGAAGGACGCCTCGATGAGCGGCCGAAAGCTGCTCCTCCTGCGCCCCATGCTCGTGGACGATAAGGACCCGTCTCGCTTCAAACCCGGCAGCAATACCATGGTCGCCGTGGACAGCGTCGGTGCCGGCGAAGGGGAGATGGTCCTTTTCTGCCAGGGAAGTTCCGCCCGCCTTGCGCCCGGCCTCAAGGAAGCCCCCGTGGACGCCGTTGTCATCGGCATCGTCGACACGGTGGATGTACTCGGGAAAGAAATCTTCAACGCCCGAAACGCCCGCTGAACCTGCGCCCGCCGCCTGAATCCCCATGAGCTCGAAACCTTCACTGGATGACACTGTCATCCGAAACGTGGTCGAGGAGGTCCTCGGACGTCTCGGTCACGTTCCCCAGAAATCCCCGGCGCCCGCTCCCGCCGCGAAGGCCGCGGCGCCCGCGCCGTCGTCCCGCGCCTCTTCGGGTGGACGTCCGCTCGGAGTGTTTCCCGACGCCGCCCTGGCTTGCGAGGCTGCCGCCGCCGCCTTTCTCCAACTCGTCGAGGGCGGGATGGCCGCGCGGCGCAAGGTCGTCGAGATCGTCAAGGCGCTCTCGGGCCAACACGCCGAGGAATGGGGACGGATCGAGTTCGAGGAAACAAAGATTGGCCGCCTCGACCACAAGGTCGAGAAGTTGGTCGGCCTGCGCGCCATCCCCGGCGTCGAGTTCCTGCAGCCCTACGCCCTGAGCGGCGACCACGGGATCACCCACGAAGAGTACTGCCCGTTCGGGGTGATCGGCGCGGTGACCCCCTCGACCCACTCGATCCCCACGCTCAGCGCCAATATCATCAGCATGGTCTCCGCGGGTAACGCCGTGGTCTTCAACGCCCACCCGAACGCCGCCCGCTGCGCGGCGATGGCGCTGCGCGTCTACAACGAGGCCATCGAGCGCGAGACCGGGATCCGCAACCTCGCCACCATCATTGAGAGCCCGACGATCGAGTCCTTCAAGGCGATGTGCGCGAACGAGCACGTCCGCCTCCTCTGCGTCACCGGCGGCCCCGGTGTCGTGAAGGCCGCCATGCAGGCTGGCAAGCGCGCCATCTGCGCCGGGCCGGGCAACCCGCCCGTCCTCGTGGACGACACCGCCGACCTCGACAACGCCGCCCGCTGCATCATCCTCGGCGGCGGCTACGACAACAACCTGCTCTGCATTGGCGAGAAGGAGGTCTTCGTCCTCGACAAGGTGGCCGACGCCCTCCTCCAGGCCATGGAGCGGGCGGGCGCCATCCGCCTCAACTCCGCCCAGGTCGAGAAGCTTACGAAGGCCGCCTTCACCTTCCCGGCCGGCCAGGGCGGGGGCTGCTCCCACCCGGTCGTGAACAAGGACTTTATCGGCAAGGACGCCTCCATCCTGGCGAAGCACGCGGGCGCCCCGGCCCCCGACAAGGCGCCCCTGCTCTTCGGCGAGACCGACGCCGACCACCCGTTCGTCATCGAGGAGCAGATGATGCCCTTCGTACCCTTCGTGCGGGTGCGCTCCGTCGCGGAGGGAATCGCCGCCGCGAAGAAGGCCGAGCACAACTACCGCCATACCTCGATCATCCACTCGAAGAATGTGGACCACATGACCGCCATGGCCCGCGCCCTCGACACGACGATCTTCGTGAAGAACGGCTCCTGCCTCGCCGGCCTCGGCAATGGCGGCGAGGGGTACCCCAGCTTCTCCATCGCCACGCCGACCGGCGAGGGGATCACCAACCCGCGCACCTTCACGCGCGTCCGTCGCTGCGTGATGGTGGACAACCTCCGGATTTATTGAGGGGTGAGGAGCGAGGAGCTGGGAGTTGGAAGCCAGAATGAACTGATCGAACGAAGACGCCCGTGAAACAACCTGCCCGTACATTCCGCGACCTGATCGTGTGGCAAAAAGCCCATGAGCTTGTGCTGGCGGTCTACCGCTTCACCTCGCGTTTTCCCACCGAGGAGCGGTACGGCTTGGTGTCCCAGCTTCGTCGCGCAGCAGTTTCGGCGCCTGCGAACATGGCGGAGGGTTTCTCGAAACGTGGACGGGCCGACAAGGCGCGGTTCTTCAATATGGCCCAAGGTTCCTTGGAAGAACTCCACTACTACCTCATTCTTGCCGAAGACCTCGGTTACGGCGATCCGAAGCGCCTCATGGATCTCTACCTGGAGGTCTCCTGTTTGGCTGGCGCATATGTCAGATCGCTGCTCGGTCCGCTGCCGAGCGCCCCACTCCCATCTCCCAACTCCTAACTCCAAGCTTCCTCCCCATGCTCCTCGCTCGCATCGAAGGAAACGTCACCTCCACACGGAAGCACCCAAGCTTCCTCGGTTGGCGCATCCTCATCTGCCAGCCCGTGGACGGTGCGGGCGCCCCGATCGGCGCCCCGCGCGCCGCGATCGACCCGCACGGCGCGGCGCTCCACCAGACGGTGATCGTCTCGAGCGACGGCTCCGCCGCGCGCCAGGCCGTCGGCGACCCGATGAGCCCCGTGCGCGACATGGTTGTTGCGATCGTGGACAAGGATTAGCGAATAGCTTGTAGCTCATAGCCATAGACCCAAAAAACCGACTGATAAGACCAAGAATCCAGATAATGCGACGAGCCGCGTCTCTCAGTAAGTTCCTCTCCGCTGCAACCTATAATCTAGTAGCTACCAGCTTCTTCCTTTTCCCATGCGTTTTGGATCCGTCATTGGCCGCGTGACCCTGAGCCGCGCCACGCCCGCCCTCAAGGGCGGCCGTTGGCTCATCGTCAGCCCCGCCACGCGGGAGCACTTCCCGTCGCTCGCGGCGCGGAAGCCCGCGGTGACCTCCGAGCCCAGTCTTGTCGTTTACGACAGCCTGGGCGGCGGGGTGGGGGATGTGGTGGGGATCGAGGAAGGCCGCGAGGCGGCCATGCCCTTTAAGGAACCCACGCCGATTGACGCCATCAATGTCGCCATCGTGGACACCATCAACTACACGCCTTTATGAAAACCGTCGTCAGCGTTCGGGATATCGAGGACCTTGCGCGAAAGGGAGGAGGCAAGGTCTCTCTTCCCGAGGGGGCGATGCTCACCCCCGCCGCCCAGGACCGCCTGCGCGAACTCGAACGCGGGGGGCGCGTGGCCGGGACTACCTCCTCGCCGTCGAAGGGCGTGAGCGAGATCGAGAAGCTCTTCCACTCCCCCGAGGTCGAGGCCCTGAAGACCCAGATCTGCGACATCGGGCGCCGCCTCTGGACGCGCGAGTATGTGGACGGAAACGGGGGGAACATTTCCATTCGTGTGCGGGAGAATGTGGTGCTTTGCACGCCGACCCTCGTCTCCAAGGGCTTCATGAAGCCCGAGGACCTTAGCTTCGTGGATTTGGAGGGCAAGCAACTCGCCGGGGTGAAGCCGCGCACGAGCGAGATTCTCATGCACCTCCAGATCATGAAGCGGCAGCCGAAGGCGAAGTCGGTGGTCCACTGCCACCCGCCCTACGCCACGGCTTTCGCGGTCGCGGGGGTCACGCCGCCCACCTGCATGATTCCCGAGATCGAGGTTTTTGTCGGGAAGGTGCCGCTCGCCCCGTACCGAACCCCGGGCACGCCCGAGATGGGCAAACTGGTCGCCGACCTTTCGGACCAGCACAACACAATCCTGATGGCCAACCACGGGGTCGTCTCCTGGAGCCACATCGGCGTCGAGGATGCCTACTTCAAGATGGAAATCGTCGAGGCCTACTGCCGCACGGTTCTCGCGGCCGCCCAACTCGGCACCGACCTGAAGACCTTCACTGGCGAGCAGATGGGCGATCTCCTCAAGATCAAGCAGAAGCTCGGCATCCCCGACCCGCGGATCGGGCTCAAGGAGTGCGAGCTCTGCGACAACAGCGAGTGGCGTCCGGGTGTGACCTGCGTGGCGACGGAATCGGCGGCCTCGCCCGCGGCCGATCCCGAGGTCGAGAAGGCCGTCCAGAGCATCACCGACCAGATTATGGCCCGCCTCTCCTCGAAAGGATGAAGAAATGAAGTTGGAAGATCGAAGCTGGAATCTGGAAGGCGGAGTAAGAAAGGGACGTTCCGGACCGCGCCGCTACGCGGTGATGCCAGCGTGTAATGATTTCCTCTCCCTCCTTCTCAGTTCAGACTTCAAGCTTCCAGCTTCTAACTTCTAACCTCCTCTTCCTCTCCCATGATCAAATCCCTCGACCAGAAACTGAAAAACATCCGTGCGAATCCCTCCTCAAGGGAGTTTATCATTGCCGACGCGAAGGATGCCGACATGGCGTTCGGCGTGCGCGCTCCCGGGCCGCGTCATTACCTCGCCTCGAAGGGGATGCGTGCGGCGCAGTTCTCTCCCGAGGTCTGGACCCGCGAGGAATACGGCCACCGCAACCTGCCCGAGTTTCTCGACATCATCCGTGAGGTGACGAAGCAGGGGATCGTGGACATTATGCTCATGTCGGCCTCGGTCACCGAGAAGCTCGCGATCAAGGAGGGGCTCTTCAAGGACTCGCGAGTGACTCCCTCGGCGCGCGCCAACGACACCACCGACATCTGGGCGATCCGCAACGGCACCTATGTCAAGGAGCCCTCCCGCCCATTTCGCTCGGCGACGATCGACCACATCCAGTGCGGCAAGATCGAGTGTGACCGCACGAGCGGGGAGTTCCCGGGAGCGAACCTCGGGCTCTACTCGGCGACCTTCACCAACCGCCTCGATGAGGACATGGCCACCCTGCGCGCCTTCAAGGAGTTCCGCGAGGAGGCGGAGCGGAAAAAATTCCGCTACTTCCTCGAGGTGTTCGATCCGAATGTCTCCAGCGGCATTCCCCCCGAGAAACTCGGGGAGTTCATCAACGACCAGATTATCCGAAGCCTTGCGGGGGTGACCGAGTCGGGGCGCCCGGCCTTCCTCAAGATCGTCTATCATGGCCCGCGGTTCATGGAAGAACTCGCACAGTACGACTCAAACCTTGTCGTCGGCATTCTTGGCGGAAGCGCCGGGACGACCTATGACGCCTTCAAGCTCATCCACGACGCGCAGAAGTACGGCGCCCGCGTGGCGCTCTTCGGCCGAAAGATCAACAACGCCGAGCATCAGCTTGGCTTCATCGAGATGCTGCGACTCATCACGGATGGGCGGGTCACCCCCGAGGAGGCGGTCCGTGCCTACCACGACCTGCTCGGGAAAATGGGCATCAAGCCGAAGCTCTCGCTTGAGAAGGACCTCGAGACCACCGATTCCGCGATGAGCTACGGAGGAGGCAGTGGGACTGTGCGCGTCACGGGGGTCGGCCGCAAATTATCGGGCTCCGCGACTCGCGCCGGTGGGGTGAAGCCTGCGGCAGGCGCATCGCCCACGCTCCCCTGCGGGAAACCCGACTTCGCGAAGATGGATGCTGCGCAGCGCGCCACCTACCACCGCGACCGGCTGACACGGAAGTACGGCTGATTTTTCTGTTGCCCGTGAAACAGAAATGTAGCCGCGTCCGTTGACCGTGGTTTGAAGACGGGAGCGGCGACCCCGACTACAAGAGGAAACGCCTTGGGTCAGCGGCCATCGGATCAGGCCTTTCCCCAGGCCACTAGGCGGAGCTCGTGTTTCTGCACGAGGTTGGGGTGGGTGGGCATGAGCCGCACGTTGAAGCCGTAGGCGCCGCTCTCGCGGGCCTCGACCTCGCCGGCATACCAATGGGTGTTGTCCCCTCCGTCCTTCTCGAGTCGGAGTTGGACCGTGAAGGGATGGTGGATCTCCCCGTTGTCCGACTCGCCGAGGTAGACCTCCACGAGGACGTGCTCCGGGTCGATGCGCCCGAGTGAAACACGCGCGCGGATCGGAATCTGCTCCCCGACGAGGACCTCGTAGGGCTTCGGGTGACCACAGACCACCTCGCGCACCGTGACCGCGTGCCATGCTTTCCGAATCTCCTCCTTCCAGTTGGCGAGATCGCAGGCTTCCTTGAAGCCGTTGGCGTGGAGTCGCGCGCCGTGCTCGGAGGCGGGGACGTAGCAGCGTTCCGTGTATTCCTGGACCATGCGCCAGGTGTTGAACACCGGGCAGACGGAGCGGATGGACTCGCGCATGAGGTTGATCCAGGCGAGAGGGAGGCGCCCATCCGGTTTCGCGTAGTAGAGGGGCACCACCTGGCGATCAAGGATGTTGTAGAGCGAGGCGGTGTCCACCTCGTCCTGGATCTGCGGGGATCCTTCCTCGATCTCGGCGCCAATCGCCCAGCCGTTCTTGCCGTTGTAGCCCTCGGCCCACCAGCCATCGAGGACGCTGAGATTCACCACCCCGTTGGGCGGGGCCTTTTGGCCGCTCGTGCCGCTGGCTTCCATGGGGCGGAGCGGGGTGTTCAGCCATACGTCCACGCCCTGCAGCAGGTGGCGTGCGACATTGCTGTCGTAGTCCTCCACGAACACGATTTTTCCCTCGAACTCGGGCTTCTGGGAAAGCTGCACGATCTGCTGGATGAGGCGCTTGCCGGCCTCGTCCTGCGGGTGCGCCTTGCCGGCCATCACGATCTGCACGGGGCGATCCGGGCGGTGGATGAGCGCCTTGAGGCGATCGAGGTCCTGGAAGAGCAGCGCGGCGCGTTTGTAGGTGGCGAAACGGCGTGCGAAGCCGAGGGTTAGCACCTCGGGGTCCAGCAGCGTGCCCGCGGCGCGGACCCGGTCCGGCGGCTCGCCGAGCCGCAAGCGCACGTCCCTGGCGCGCTGGCGGACGAAGTCCACGAGGCGGCGCTTGAGCAGGGAGTGCGTGTTCCAGAGGTCCTCGTCGGTGATGTCGCTCACGCGGCGCCACATCTCGGTGTCGTTGATGCGGTACTGCCAGTCCTTGCCAAAGCAGCGGTCGTAGAGCGCGCGCATCTCCGGCGCGAGCCAGGTCTGGATGTGGATCCCATTCGTCACCGAGCCGATGGGAACTTCCTGGACGGGTGCCTCCGGCCAGACGCTGGTCCACATCGCGCGCGACACCCGCCCGTGGATGCGGCTCACGCCGTTGCATCGGCGGGAGGTGCGCAGCGCGAGGATTGTCATGCTGAAAGGGTCGTGGGGCTGGTGGTTCCAGGCGCGCCCGTAAACCAAAAACTCGTCGAAGCCGATGCGGAGCTCGCGCACGAACGGGTCGAAGTAGCGGTGCATCATCTCCGGGCTGAAGGCGTCGTTCCCCGCGGCCACGGGGGTGTGGGTGGTGAACACGTTGGAGGCTGCGGTAACCTGCAAGGCCGGGTAGAAATCCACCTTCTCCTTGTGCATGAGGAGGCGGATGCGCTCGAGGCCGAGGAAGGCGGCATGCCCCTCGTTCATGTGGAAGACCGAGGGCGAGATTCCCATGGCGTCGAGGGCGCGAACTCCCCCGATGCCGAGCACGATCTCCTGGCGGATCCGCATCTCGACATCGCCGCCATAGAGTTCGGCAGTGATACGGCGGTCCTCTTCAGCGTTCTCCCCGAGGTCCGTGTCGAGGAGGAAAAGCGGGATCCGTCCCACGCGGACCTCCCAGGCCTTGATCGCGACGCGGCGCCCCAAAATGCGAACGTCCACGACCACGGGCGTTCCATCCGGGCGGCGCACCTCGCGGATGGGGAGTTCGTTGAACGCCACGTCCATCGCGATGGCTTCCTGCCATCCCTCCCGGGTCAGCCTCTGACGGAAGTAGCCGTGTCGGTAGAGCAGCCCGACGGCCACGAATGGGATCCCGAGGTCGCTTGCCGTCTTGCAGTGGTCGCCGGCGAGGATGCCGAGGCCACCCGAGTAGTTGGGCACGGATTCGTGGAGTCCGAACTCTGCCGAGAAGTAGGCGACCGGATGGAGCAGTTTGCCTGCCCAGTTCTTTGCGTGGCAGGTCTCCTTTTCCCCGAGGTAGGCGGCGAGGCGTGCCCTCACGTCGTCCAGCCGCGCGAGGAACGATTCGTCGCGGGCCGTCTCCAGAAGGCGCGCCTGGCGCACGCGTTGCAGGAGGCGCACCGGGTTGTGGTAGCAGCGCTCCCAGAGCTCGGGATCGAGGTCGCGGAAAAGTGCCGTGGCATCCGGCTCCCAGCTGAACCAGAGGTTGAAGGCCAGCTCCCGCAGCGGTTCGAGGCGCGGGGGAAGGTTCGGGACGACCGAGAATCGGAAGAAGTTTGGCATGGGGGAATTGGGGTGCGGGGGATAATTCGGTCTGCGTTCGGCAGCGGCAAGCCTATTCCTTCCGGGCAAGCCTGACAAATGCGTCCTGTTTTCCGCCTTGTTGCGCGAGCCCCGGCGGGCTTTTCTTCGGTCTGTGCCGACCATCTCTATTCCAGTCCGTCTGGGCGTGCGCTCCCACGAAATTCTTGTCGGAGAGGGGCTGCTTCCCTCGGCCTGGCTCCGTTGCCTCCGCGGGATCTCTTCCTCCACGCGCTTTCTCGTGGTGGCCGACCATCGCCTCGCTCGCTTGGGGCGAGCCACGGCGCGCGCCCTCGGGGTGCGCTGCGTCGGGATGGAACTCCTTCCCGGCGGCGAGGCGACCAAGGACGTTCCCACGCTCCAGCGGCTCTGGGCGGCCGGCACACGACGGGGCCTGGATCGCCAGTCGGTGGTGGTCGCCATCGGCGGGGGAGTGATCGGGGATGCGGTCGGATTCTTCGCAGCCACCCATCTGCGGGGGATCCGGGTCATCCAGGTGCCGACCACGCTCATGGCCCAGGTGGACTCCTCCATTGGGGGCAAGACCGGCATCAACCTGCCCGTGGGCAAGAATCTTGTGGGCGCTTTTCACCAACCCTGCCTCGTGGTTGCCGACCCCTCCGTGCTCAGGACCCTGCCCGAGCGGGAGTTTTGTGCTGGGTTGGCCGAGGTCGTGAAGTACGGGATCATCGCCGACCCCGTCCTCTTTCGTCGACTGGAGGAACGGGTTGGAGTGGTGCTTGCCCGCAAGCCTTCCGAGCTGCGCTGGATTATCGCGCGCTGTGCGGCGATCAAGGCACGGGTCGTCTCCCTCGATGAGCGAGAGACGAAGGGCCTCCGTGCCACGCTGAACTTCGGCCACACGCTCGGCCACGCGATCGAGGCGGCGACGCGCTACGGCGCGCTCGTCCACGGTGAGGCCGTGGCCCTCGGCATGGTTGCGGCCACGGAACTCTCACGGCGGTTTGCAGGGTTACCCGAGCGGGATGCGGGGAGGATCGTCTCCCTGATCGAGCGGCTGGGGTTGCCGGTCCGCCTCGCGGGTGTGGCCCGGCGTTGCCCGATCACGGGGGCCCTCGCGGCGCTGCGCCTCGACAAGAAGGCGGCAGGAGGACGGCCCCGTTTTGTCCTCGCGAAGTGCATCGGGCGAGTGGTCACCGGCATGACGGTTCCCCCCGGGGCGATCCGCTCGGCTATGGTTGGCTTGGGTTGTACCGTTCGATAGGTTCGGAGTTCAGAACTCCTGAAACGGCAATCCCCAATGTCTTGAGTTGCGGGGATCTCGCGGTCCTTGTTGAAGTTGGATCGCGACGAGGATGTGGAGAGGCGATTGCAGTTTATCAGTCTGTGCTGCAATCGCTATCGGAGGTCGGGTTCCATGAACACGATGCCGCGCGAGCTGTATATCGAGGCGGTGTTGAAGATGGGGTACCAGCCCGTCACACCGGGGGGATTGCCCTCGCCGCTGGTGAAGGGTTGAGACACAACCCCCATCTTCACCCCAGACGGGCGGCAGGGGGCGGAGACTCCTCTCCCACGGGGGAGGGACGAGGGATCGACGATCACTTGATACGCACCCGGTAGTGCATCGGGCTGACCCCCATTACTTTCTTAAAGACCCGGGAACCGTAGTACGGGTCGGCATATCCCACCGCCGGGCTGATTTCCTTGAGGGGCATCGTGGTTTCCTTCAATAGCGAGCATGCGAGGGCGATCCGCTTCTGGGTCACGAAGTGCATTGGACTCACGGCAAACTGTCTCTTGAATACGCGCGCGAAGTGTGTCGGGGAGAGATTGGCCTGCCTTGCCAGGGTTGCTAATGTGAGTGGCTCCCTGAGATGGTGGTGAATGTACGTTTGGAGTCGGTGGACATCCAGGGGTGCCATGACCGCCGAGGGATGCGCATTCGCCTCGAGACGGGAAACAACCAATCCGAGAAGACCGCAGAGCGCCGTATCGCAGCGCACCTTGGATCCCGGACCGTCCGCGGCGTGAGCAACCACGAGTTCGATCCATCGGTCGCGCAGTTCCGGGTGAAGATCCAGGTCAACGCGTGTGTCCCCAAAGCGGCGGATGGAGGCGACAAACTCCCTCGCAAGCGGTCCCTCGAAGTGGACCCACAGGATATCCCATGGCTGAAGGCGGTCCGACCCGTAGGAGTGCGGCTTGCCGGGCAGGAGGCAGAGGAGGTGGCCCGGCCCTGCGGGGAGGCGCCTCCCTTCCGTTTCTGCGAAACCCCGACCGGCCAACACCCAGATGAGCAGATAATCCATCGGTTTCCGCCGGGCCATAAAATGCCCCGGGGTCTCGACGAAGTGTCCGCTATCGTTCAGTTGAAGGTGGTTCCCGAACATGGCCGCTCAAAGGTACGCTACCAAGCGCGCTAAAATTGTCCATCCGAATGGTTGTCTCATCCATTGCGGTCAAAGGTTGCCTGGTGCAAACTGGAACCACCATGAACGTGACCCCTATCTCGGAAGTTGCGGTCGATGAGCAAGGCCTGAAATCCTGGAAAAGCGAAGGCTGCCTGATCAAGCGTGCGCTGTTTGATTCTGCAGAGGTGGACGCCCTCCGCCGCCGGTTCGACGAACTCGCCGCTTCCGGACAGCCCATTCCCGGCCATTGGGAACCCGACACGGGCCCTGATGCCGCACGCGATTCCCTGAAGCGGTTTCCCCGCGTGATGCACCCGCACCGCTTTGACGCCCTCTCGAAGCGGATGATGCTCCACCCCCGCGTCGGCGCGATATTGGAACGGCTGTATGGATGTCGGGCGATCGCGACCCAAAGCATGTTCTACTTCAAGCCCCCGGGCTCCCGGGGCCAAGCCCTGCACCAGGATAATTTCTACCTGAAGGTTCGTCCGGATACCTGCATCGCCGCATGGACTGCGATCGACCCTGCCGTATCTGAGAATGGCGGGCTCCTGGTGGTCCCCGGCACCCAAGACATGGAAGTCGTCTGCCCGGAGATTGCTGACGAAAGCCTGAGCTTCACCACGCATCTAGTTCGCGTTCCCGCAGGCATGAAAGCCATGCCCGTCGATTTGCACCCCGGCGATACGCTATTCTTCAACGGCAGCCTCATCCACGGTTCCGGGCCCAATCGCTCGAAGACGATGTGGCGCCGATCCTTCATCTGCCACTACATGTCCGAAACCTCGACCCACATCAGCAAGTGGTACCGTCCCCTCTTCAATTTCGAGGGGAGTGAGGTCTTGCGGCAGGAGAGCGGTGGCGGCGGACCGTGCGGCAAGGAGTTCACCGCCCCGGTCTTTGGCACCTGAGAGACGGAACGAACGGAAACCCCTTCTCGAACGAACTCGACCCCATGAACTGGCAACTTGCTCAGGAAGAACGTACCTTTCTCCGCTCACTTGCCGCGAGGCAGGCCGCATATGCTGCCCTCCCAGTCATGCAGGAGCGCAAACAAGCATGGTATGCGCTGAATGATGGGCGCTCGGGCGCGCGTCCCCCGGTCGTCATCGAAACGTGGACCTTCAAACGGGACTTCCTACCGGAAGGCATTTTACGTTGCGTCTCGCCCACTGGGCGCGCGATCGAGGGAAGGTTGCTTCGAAACCTGCGCAATCACGAGTTGATTGATGACGACAAGGTGATGCCCGACACCTTCGATATTCAGTGGTTCACCGAGATTGACGAGTTCGGTGTTCCAGTTGAGACCGAGCGCCTCAAGGATTCCCAAGGGGTCGAAACTGGTTACAAATTTATTCATCCTCTTCAGGACTTGGATCGCGACTTTGCCCTCCTGAAACCTGCGAACTGCCGCGTGGACCGGGAACGGACCGTTGCTTGGAAAGCTTTCTTGGAGGAACTCTTCGGCGACCTGTTGCCGGTGCGGATCCGCAGCGGGGTCTATGGTAGCCCGATGCTCACCCAGAGGCTGATCATGCTGATGGGGATGGAGGCCTTCTTCCTCGCCATGTACGACAACCCCGACGGTATTCATCGTCTCATGGCCTACCTTCGCGACAATGCCCTGCGCGTGATGCACTGGGCCGAGGCCGAGGGGTTGCTCTGCGTGAACAACGAAAATCAGGAAAGCTTCGGCTCCAGCTTCAACTTCAATACTCAACTCTCCGCGGCCGGCCCGGCACGACTCACTGACATGTGGGGTGCCTCCAACAGCCAGGAAACCGTGGGTATCTCCCCTTTGCAGTTCCGCGAATTCTGTGCTCCATACTATCGGAAGGTCTGCGAACCGTTTGGTCTGCTCTACTACGGCTGTTGCGAGCCAACCCACACCTTCTGGGAGGACATCCGCCAACTGCCGCATCTCAAGAAGGTTTCGGTCAACCGCTGGACCGACCAGCGCTTCATGGGCGAGGCGCTTCGCGGCACCAAGATTGTGTTCTCGCGCAAACCGGACCCCAACTTTCTAGGCGTCAGCGAGGTTCTCGACGAAGAGGCGTGGGCCGCCCACATCCGCGAGACGCTGGCCGCCACGCGGGGCGTCCTTGCCGAGATCATCATCCGCGATGTGTATACCGTCCACGGAAATCTGGCGAAAGTGCGCCGTGCCGTGGAAATCGCGCGCCAGGAAGTCGATCGCTAACGGTAAGGTCAGACATAACCTTTGTCTCCACCCCGAACGGGCTGCAGGGGGTGGAGACACCTCCCTCGTGGGGAGAGTCGGAATGAAGGGGAGGTGAGACCACGGAACCGCTTTAACCCAAGTTCCGCAGTTTGAGCGAGTTTGAAAGTTTTTCTCCCGTGAGGGGTGAGGGGGTCGTGGAGTTTTCAGAGGGGGACTGACTTGGGGGTGGGTTCATCGCAGACTTGCCCTGAATCTCGAGGGACGGTATAAAGAAAAACATCTGCCTCGTGGTGTAACGGTAGCACAAGCGCCTCTGGAGCGCTTTGTCATGGTTCGAATCCATGCGAGGCAGCCACTCGACTCGGGACAGACCCTCGCTCGTGACTCGGCCTGATGCAGGCCGAGCCATTATGGTCTGTCCCGAGTCGAGTGGTCCTGAGCGATCCCGCGAAGCGGGAGAGTCGAAGGGCCTCAGGGATCCTTGAAAAATGCACTTCCTCTATATCCTGCGGACTTCTTCAGACGACCTCTACATTGGGGTCACTGAAAATCTGGAGCGACGTCTGGACGCTCACAATCACAACCAAGGAGCGGATTGGATCAAGAAGCATCGGAACGCACACCTCGTCTACTCTGAAGAACATCCGGATCTTTCGTCCGCTCGCAAACGCGAAGTTCAGCTCAAAAAATGGTCCCGAGCCAAAAAGGAAGCCCTCATTGCAAATAATTTCAGAAAACTGAAAGAACTCAGCCGTTGCAGTGTGCAGACGCCAAATCTGGTTTCACCTCGGCATCATTGAGTCAGCCACTTTTTTCTCCCCCCAAGTCTCGCCTCACGGGCACCCATCGCCTAGGCTGCGCGTCCCATGACGGAGCCGTTGCCAACCGCGGATGTGGCCACCCCGACACACTTCGGGACACGGTGGGCGGGACGCCTCGCTGCGATCGCGCTGGGCCTGCTCCTCGCCCTGGCCCTTGCGGAAGCCCTCACCCGCCTCTTTGCCCCGCACCCGCGCTACCCCGACTTCATCGTCCCCGACCCGCGTGTCGGGCACCTTCCACTGCCCGATTACCGCGGACGCGCGACGAACATGTTCGGCGAGTTCGACTCCGTCATCCGTACCAACCACGAGGGGTTTCGCGATCGCGACCACCCACTTGCGAAAACGGACGGCACGGTCCGTCTCGCGTTCCTCGGCGATTCCTTCACATTCGCAGAGCAGGTGGATGAGTCGCAGAGCTTCGTTCGACGGACCGAGGCGCTCCTGGGCGGGGCGCCCGGCGCCCCGCGCGTCGAATGCCTCAACTTCGGCGTGGGGGGCGACGACACCTACCACGAACTTCTGCGCTACGAGCACTTTGCACGGAAATATCGCCCCGACCTCGTCGTGCTCGCGGTCTACGTCCACAACGATCTCCTCGGCAATGCGTTCTACCTGCTGGCGTCGGGAACGGGACGCCCCCACTTCCGCCTCGAGAACGGGCGGCTGCGCTTCGCACCCGCCAACTCATCGAGACAGGAGGCCGCTCGGGGCGCGAGCCTCGACCATGGGATGCGCTGGTACCAACGCCTGCAGTGCTACAACGCCCTCCAGCAACTCCTCTGGGAGGTCCGCCAGCGCGCAAAGCGCGATCGAGAAACGAAGGAGGTGGCAGCAGGCATCGTTGATCCATGGTCCAACGAGGCCTACCGCAACTACCGGTATTTCGCGCAGGGTCGCGATGATCCCGTCGTTCGCGAGGCGGACGAGATCAGTCGCCTTCTTCTGAGGCGGCTGGAGGAGGAAGTCCGCGCCGACGGGGGGCGTTTGCTCGTGGTGCTCCTTCCCGCGGCCGAGAACCTGTTCCCCGAGCGTTGGTCGGAGCATGTGAAACTCCTGCCCGCGTTACGGGGACTGCTGATGGACTTCGACCGCCCTTTCCGCCTCGTGCCCGTGTGGCTGCCCGATCTGGCGGCCTCGGGCCGCATCCTCGACCTGAGGCCCGCCCTGCGCTCGGCGAGTTCCGAGGGTAAGATTTTCTTCCCGCGCGACAGCCACTATAATCGCCGTGGTCAGGAGGCCGTGGCGCAGGCTCTGGCCCCGTGGCTGCGCCCCTTCCTTGTCCCCACGAAGCCATGATCCGCATCGAAAAGGCAGGCAAGTCCTTCGATGGGGGTCGCAACTGGGCCGTGCGTAACGTCTCCCTCGACCCTCGTCAAAGGAGCCTCATCAGGAACGCGCCCGCTCCAAAGACTACCGCGCTTTTTCGGGGGCCATGAGGAGCCAGAGGGCGACGCCGGCGAGGAGGATGCCGGCGACGCGCTGGAAGGTCATGGGCTCGCGAAGCACCAGCCAGCCGAGGAGGATGGGGACGGCGATGTTGAGCGCGGTGATTGGCGCGAGGAGGGTGACGTCCTGCGTTTCGCAGAGCTTGTAGAAGGTGAGGTTACCGACCACGTAGCAGATACCGACGAGGACCGGAAGGAGGTAGCGCGGGGTGAGGTGGAAGTCCGCCTTGTGGAGGACGAAGGGGACCATGGCGAGGTAGCCGAAGATGGTGAAGAGAATGGAGGTCGCGGGAGAGAGCCCGCCCTGGCTTGCGAGCTTCATCAGGAACTGGGCGAGGCCCCAGGCGAGGATGCAGGTGATCATGAGCAGGAGGGTCATGGGCAAATCCTTTCTTTTGAAAATCAGCCGCGTCGGTTGAACTCCGCAACGGCGTCGAACATGGCGACGACGTTCGCGGGCGGAATGTCGGCCATGATGTTGTGGACCTGCTGGAAGACAAACCCGCCGCCGGGAGTCATGATTTGCAGCTGTTCCAGGACATGGTGGCGCACCTCCTCGGGCGTTCCGCGTGGGAGGACGGACCGTGTGTCGCACCCGCCGCCCCAGAAGCACAGGCGCTTGCCAAAATCGCGCTTCAGTGTTGCGGGGTCCATTCCCTCGCAAGTGGTCTGGACGGGGTTGATGGCGTCGAGCCCGGCCTCGATGAGGTCGTCGAGGAGGGGGCGGATTCCGCCGCAGCAGTGGAGCATGACCTTGACGGGGGCGAGTTGTTTGGCGCGCTTCCACATCGCCGCGTGGCGTGGCTTGAAAAACTCGCGGTACATTTTCGGAGAAATCTGGGGCCCTTTTTGCATCCCGAGGTCGTCGCCGAAGCCGATGATGTCCACGTGCTTTCCAACCGCCCCGAGAAAGCAATCGAGGTTGGAAAGGTGGATCTCGACGAGGGCATCGAGAAGGCGGTGGGAGGCCTCGGGCTCGGAGCCGAGGAAGACGAAGCACTGGTCGTTGCGGCAGAAAAACTGCATCCACTCGAGAAGGTTTCCCCCGAAGAGCGCCACGATTGCACGGTCGGTATGGACGCGAAACTCCTGCGCCCCTCTTTTCAGCATGGCGGGGTCCGGTGCAGAGGGGCCGGGGGGCGAGGGGTGCGCCCACATGCACTCTTGCATGATTTCACGGAGGTTGGAGAGATCGTTCGGGATACCATCCACGAACGGGTGCCAGACCTGCTCGAAGTATAGGGAGCCGTTCTTCTGCACGCCGGTGGGCCGTCCCGAGGGGGCGTGGATGAACCAATCGTCGCCTTTCTTTCGCAGGTCGGTCCACGAGGGAACGAGGCAGTCGGTGCCATCCGGCAGGCGCCATTCCTTCCACCACTTGTCCTCCGCGCAGAAACCGCGTCCCAGTTCGATCGTGTCCACGCCGAAGCGATCGAGGACATCCTCCTCGACGATCGCGAGTTGCTGGATGACGTCGTAGACGCGCGGCGGGTGCGAGGGGAGACCCAGGTAACGGCGAAGCTTCGCGTAGGCGATGGCCATGATCCCACTGGATCGGTGGGCACCGAAGTCGATGGGAACGCGCGGAGGCTGGCGGTGTTCGAGGGCGGATCGAACAAGCGGACGAGAGGTCACGGATGGAAATCGTAGAGGCCGGGGGGATGCAGCGTCAATCCCCGGTGCGCTTGATTTCGCCCCGGTGCGGTGCTTTGGTGGGGGCATGACGCCAGGTGCTGGAATGATTGCGCGGATCTTGGAAAAAGTGGGCAAGAAGACCACGGCCGCATCGACCTTGCGCCCGATGGCCGTTCCCGTGGTAAAGCGCATGGTGGGAAGCCCGTCGAAGCCGCTCGCGATCGGCCCTTCCGGCGCCCGTGTGATGGGGTCGCTTCTTGAGAACCTGTACGACGGGGCTCTCCTTACCGACCTCGCAGGGGAGATCACGGAGGCGAATCCGCGCGCCTTGGATTTTTTGCATTACGCGAAGGGGGAGATTTTGGGGCTCTCGATCCTGCAGGTGATCTCGGGGGCCGATGAAGGGCTGCTCCGCACGATCCAGGGGAACCTGGAGGAGCATCGCTTCACGCTGGTGGAGGCCTTTTGCGTTCGCAAGGACGGTTCGATGTTTCCCGCGGAGGTGGTGGCGAATCGCCTGGGCGAGGGGGTTGCGGCGCGACTCTGCTTCTTCATCCGCGACACCACGGAGCGGAAGGAGATGGAGATGCAGGTGAAGGAGCAACTCAACTTCATCGAGACGATCCTGAACACGATTCCCTCCCCGGTTTTCTACAAAAATGTCGAGGGCGTCTATCTCGGCTGCAACCGTGCGTTTGAGGAGTTCATGGGACTCTCCTCCGAGAAAATTGTGGGGAAGACCATATTTGACATCGCGCCCCGTCATTTGGCCGAGATCTACCAGGGGATGGACCATGCGCTCTTCCAGAGCGGCGGGGAGCAGACCTACGAGTCGCGGGTGGCCGGGAAGGAAGGGAAGGAGCGCGATGTGGTTTTTAGCAAGGCGATCTACCGGGATGTCCTGGGAAAGACGGTGGGAATCGTGGGAGTGATCCTCGATATCACGGAGCGCAAGCGCGCCGAGCGGGCGGAACGGGAACAGTTTGAACGGGACTTCGAAATGGCGCGCGACATCCAGCGAGTGCTCTTGCCGTCGGAGTTCCCGAGTGTGCTCAACGCGGACATCGGGGCCCTGAGCGTCCCTGCGCGCAAGGTGGGGGGCGACTACTACGACGTGGTAGCGGTGGATGGCGACAACTGGGGTTTTGCGATCGCGGACGTTTCGGGAAAGGGGGTGGGGGCGGCGCTGCTGATGGCCATGTGCCGCACGGCGTTGCGGCACGTGGCGGTGGCGAATCCCTCGCCGCGCAAGGTGCTTCATCGTGTGAATGCGATCATGCGGCCGGACATGCAGGACGACCTTTTTATCTCGATGATCTACGGGGTTTTCAACGCGAAGACGCGGGTTTTTCGCTTCTGTCGCGCGGGCCACGAACCGCTGCTGGTCTGGCGTTCGGGGGTCGCGAAGCCCGAGCGTCACGCCCCGAAGGGAATGGCCATCGGCCTCGCCGAGGGGCACGAGTTTGAGGGCTCACTCGTGGAGGAGGAGGTGGTGCTCGAGAAGGGGGATATGGCACTTTTCTATACGGACGGGATCACCGAGGCGGAGAATGCCGCGGGGGAAGAGTTTGGGTGTGAGCGGCTCGCCGGCATTGTGCGCGAGACCGCCGCATTGCCTGCGCGGGAGATGGTGCGCGAGATTGATAAGCAGGTGGGCACCTTCATCGGCACGACCCCGCAGGGCGACGACCGCACCCTGCTCCTGCTCCGCGTGACGGGGTGAGACGTTCGCGTGGGTTCCGCACGCCCTCTGCTGTAGCCGTGGTCGGGCTGCAGCCGCGGTTGGTACCGCGGCCCAGAACGGGGTCATCGACCCCGTCTACAGAAGACAGAGAAAGCGTCCTGGCAGCGACACGCCCTCTGCTGTGGTCGTGGTCAGACTGTGGCTGCGGTCGGTAACCGCGTCCACAGAGGAACACCTCAGCCTAACGCCACCCAGTTCAGTCCGGTTTTCCCTCCGCAATGCGGCGGAGGAAGCCGCGGAGGTCGCCCAGGCTGGGAGACTTCGCGGTGCGGACGTAGAAGCCGGAGGTCGCCACGCCGCACTGGAGGCAGTCTTCGGGGGTTCCTCCGAGGATCGCGGCGAGGCTGAACCCCGCGTTGAAGTGGTCTCCCGCGCCCGTGGAGATGAGCGGCCTCGCCACGAAGGGCCCTTCGACAACCGGGGCCTCGGTGGAGGAGGCGACGGTCGCAAAAGCGACGGCGTGAACGACCACGCGCGCGACGCCGAGATTCTCGCGGATCGTGCGGGCGGCGTCGCGGCACCATGCACGGTCGTCGCCTTCGGCCTTCAGCCCGAGCGCATGGAGGAGTTCGCCCGCCTCCTTTTGGTTGATGCCGAGGGTGACGTCAAACCACTTCGCGAATGCGCCGACGAGGTCGAGGGCGTGACGGAGGTCGGCCACTGCGCAGAACTGCGGGTCGGCGAGGTCGATGAAGAGACGCCGCGGCCCGGCGGGGAGGCGGGCGAGGCGGGGGCAGACCTCGGACTGGAGCCGCGCCCAGATGTCGGACATGTGGGGGAGAGCGGCCCAGTTGGTGATGGCGACGAAGGTGGCCTCGTCGAAGAGCTTCCTCACCCCGTCGACGCCCCCGAAGGCCTTCTGGAGCGCGTCCCAGTGGACGTCGGCGCAGGCCTGTTGGCGGGAGAGCATGATCTTGCCATCCTCGAACTCGACGGCGTCGGTATAACCCGCGTCGGCGAGGGTGACGAGTTTGCAGGAGTTGGCCATCGGCTGGAAGATGGCGTGGGGCTGGGGCCAGCCGAGGTTGCCGACGCAGGTGAGCGGGAGGCCGAGCGAGGCGAGGGCGCAGGCCATGATCGGGCCGTTGCCGCCGAGTTTCACCTGGCTGACCGACATCTCGAACTTGGTGCTCTTGCCGCCGGCGGCCTGGACCCGCTTTCCCCACTCCGTGATCGTGGGGACGAAGGTGGTGGTGCCGTCCGAGGAGCGCTTGTCCACGACGCGCAGGATCTGGTCCACGAAACCATCAAGGCCGACGATCCCGCGTTGGGAGGCGAGCGTGTGCTCGGCGTTCTCGAGGCGCGCGATGGAGGAGAAGGCGGTCTTGTGGGAGTCGCTCATGCCAGGTCCTTGCCGACGAGGCGGCGGTAGACATCGAGGTACTTCTCGCGTGTCTTGAGGATGACCTCGGCGGGGAGGGGGGGCGGGGGCGGCTGCTTGTTCCATGTCAACGACTCGAGATAGTCGCGGAGGAACTGCTTGTCGAAGCTGGGCTGACCGCGACCCGGGGCGTATTGGTCGGCGGGCCAGAAGCGCGAGGAGTCGGGGGTGAGGACCTCGTCGATGAGGATGATCGTCCCGTCTGGGAGTTCGCCGAACTCGAACTTGGTGTCGGCAATCATGATCCCGCGGGTGCGGGCATAATCGCGCGCGGCGGAGTAGACCGCGAGGCTGAGGTCGCGAATCTTCGTGGCTTTCGCATCGCCAATAACCTTCGCGGCCTGCTCGAAGGAGATGTTTTCGTCGTGGCCAACCTCGGCCTTCGTGGAGGGGGTGAAGATCGGCGTCGGGAGTTCCGAGGATTCCTGGAGCCCGGCGGGGAGCGGAACGCCGCAAACCGAACGGGTCTTCTGGTATTCCTTCCAGCCCGAACCGGCGAGGTAGCCGCGGACAACGCACTCAATGGGGAGGGGCTTCGTCTTCTTGACGATCATCGAGCGCCCGTTGAGTTCGGGATGGCGGCGTCCGATCTCGCCGAGGTCGGCGGTGAGGAAGTGGTGGGGGGCGACCTTCTTGAGGTGGTCGAACCAGAAGAGGGAGATCTGGTTGAGGACGCGGCCCTTGTCGGGGACGCCATCGGCCATGATCACATCGAATGCCGAGATGCGGTCACTGACGACGAACAGGATGCGGTCTCCGAGATCGAAGACCTCGCGGACCTTGCCGGAGCGGAGTTTATTCAGTTCGGGGGCGTCGAAACGGAGGAGGGGGGAGGTGTGCATGGATAGCGGAATCTCCATAAGCCTACTTTCCGACCGCGGCGCGGTGGAACTCCTCGAAGATCGCATCGAGGTTGCGCGTGAGGCGCCACTTGGGGAAGTGGTTTTGCATCCGCGAGAGGTCGGAGTAGTAGCAGATATGGTCGCCGACGCGGTTCACGTCCGTGTACTCGGTCTCGACCTTGCGGCCCGTGAGGGCCTCGATCCGCGCGAGGCACTCGAGGATGGAGGCGCTGTTCTCCTTGCCGCCGCCGAGGTTGTAGACCTCGCCGGGACGGGGGGTCTCGTAGAAGGCATGGAAGGCGGCGGCCACGTCGTGGCTGTGGATCTGGTCGCGCACCTGCTTGCCCTTGTAGCCGATGATCTGGTAGCGGCCGCCGGAGAGCGCGGTCTTGAAGAGCCACGCGAGGAAGCCGTGCAGCTTCGCGCCCGAGTGGGCGGGCCCGGTGAGGCAACCCCCGCGAAACACGCCCACCTTCATGCCGAAGTAGCGCCCGTATTCCTGCGCCATCACGTCGGCCGCCACCTTGCTCGCGCCGAAAAGGCTGTGCGTGCTCTGGTCGATGGAGAAATCTTCGGGGATGCCGTTCGCGTACTTCGGGTCGGCGTAGTCCCAGCGCGTGGGCAGTTCCTTGAGCGGGAGCAGGTTCGGGCGGTCGCCGTAGACCTTGTTCGTGCTCATGAACGTGAAGACGGCGTCGGGCGCGCCCCGTCGGGTCGCCTCAAGGAGGTTGTGCGTGCCAACGGCGTTCACGTCGAAATCCTCGAAGGGCACCTTCGCGGCGAGGTCGTGCGAGGGCTGGGCGGCGCAGTGGACGATCAGGTCCGGCTTCAGTTCAGCGACGAGTTCGAGGACGCGTGCCCGGTCCCGGATGTCTGCCTGCACATGGCGGAAACGAGGACAATCGGAGGCGAGGCGCTGGCGGTTCCACTCGGTGTCCCCGTCGGGGCCGAAGAACTGCGCTCGCATGTTGTTGTCCAGCCCCACGGTCTGCCAGCCGAGTGCGTCGAAGTAGCGGACGGTTTCCGAGCCGATGAGGCCGCTGCTGCCGGTGACGAGGACAGTTTTCATGGAAAAGAATAGCCCGGGTTCACGGTTCAGTCCGCCTGAGGCGGATTCAGCGGTTCACGGTTGGAAGTTTCGGAATGCGACGGGAGGCGCGGCGGGGGAGGGGGTTTCGCAGTGCCGGCATGGGAAGCGGGTTGACGGCGAAGGCCTCGTCCCAGAGGGGGCGGCCCTTGAGCAGGTGGCTGCGGATGATGCGATCCAGCTTTGCTCGGTCCACGCGGGAGTACCAGGTTCCCTCGGGGTAGATGAGGAGGATGGGTCCCTCGCGGCAGAGGCGCAGGCAGTCGGCCTTGGTACGGAACACGGTGCCGGACGGCCCCGACAATCCGAACTTCTGAAGGCGTTCCTTGAGCAGGTTCCAGATGTGGTCGCCCTTCCCCATGGAGCAGCATTCGGGACCCCGGCAAAGAAAGACATGGCGGCAGATTCGTCCGATCCCCAAGCGCCCGGACTCGCGTCGGAGGGGGGTCGATGGCGTGCTTTTTGATTTACGCTTCAAGACGGAAGACGAATACTTGCCGGCATCGTGAAAAGCAAGAAGCTCCTCCCGGTTTCCGTGTTGGCCGCGCTGGTCGCTGCGGGCTGTGCCGGCGGACAGAGAGAGCCCTTGAGTCTCTTCGAGCCGGACCGCCAGCAAGCCTCGGCACCCGGGCTCACGGAACCCGGTCGCATCATCCGCCGCGATGACATGGTCAAGATTGTCTTGCGGCGCCCCGGCTCCACCCTTGGATCGCTTGAGGGGGTCGGGAAAGATGGCAACGTGGCCACCCCGGATGGCGCCCGCGTGACGGCGGACGGCCTGACCCTTGGCGCTTTCCTTGAGAGTATTCGGGAGATGTACCGTCGGGTGCCCGGTAACGAGGAACTTACCGTTGAGGCATGGATCTGGAGTTCCCCCTACCGCGTCGTGAGGTACAAACCCGAAGAAAACTCCCCCGTGGCCACGGGCACGAATCGTCCCCCGGCCACCGTCTTTCCTCGCATCTTCCGAGCGCCGCTCACGGTCTGGGAGGCGATCCAACTCGACGGGGGCGTTCCCTCAGGCGTGGACTCCTCGAAAATTCGTATCCTGAAGCGCGATCTCGCACGTCGCACACTGGACTGTTCGGGGAAGAGCGGGGAGCCCGGCGGGCAGACCCCCGTGGAAAGCGGCGACTACCTTTTTCTCGTTCCCGAGGGAACGCCTCTCTCCGGAATCTTCGACTGAGGCCGCGTCCGCCGATGCATTTTACCAACCTCACTGGCCGCAACGAGATCGGCGCCAACTGCTATCTCGTGGAGGGAGAGAGGCGCCGCCTCCTTCTCGATTGCGGCAGCCATCCCAGGATCGAGGGGATCGGGGGCCTGCCGCGCCTGGAACTGCTGGGAGGGCGCCCGCCGGATGCGGTGATGATCTCGCACGGGCATCTCGACCACCTTGGCAGTCTCCCCGTGCTTGACGAGCGTTGTCCGGGGTCCGCGGTTGTCATGAGTCACGGCACCGCCGCGATTGCCGATCGTGCGCTGCACAACTCGGCGAGCGTGATGATTCGCCAGAGGGCGGAACTGGATCTCCCCGAGTACCCGCTCTTCACGCACGGGCAGGTGGACCGCCTCATGGAGCGGGTGCGAGTCCTTCCCGTGGGTCGGTCTGTGGAAGTGGCGGGGTTGGAGGTTGCGCTTCACGAGGCTGGCCATGTGCAGGGTGCGGTGGGGATTTGGGTGAAGATGGAAGGGAGGTCGCTCTTTTACACGGGCGATGTAAAATTTTCCGGGATGCGCATCACGCGAGCGGCGCAGTTTCCGGACCGCACGCCGGATGCCATGGTCATCGAGTGCACGCGTGGCAACACGCCTTCCCAGCCGGACTTCTCCTGGGATGGCGAGGCGGAGCGTTTTGCCCGCGGGATTCGCGAGGTGCACGAGGCGGGGGGGAGCGTGCTCATCCCATGCTTTGCCCTTGGGAAGACGCAGGAGTTGATGAAGCTCTTCTACGACCTTGTGCGGGAGGGGAGCCTGCCGAAGCAACACCTCTACATCGGGGGGTTGGGCACGGCCTACAACGAGATTTACGATGACCTTGCGGAGAGCCTGCCCCGTCTCTGCCCCCGCTTCCGCCTGCAGCGCGACCTCCCGTGGGGAACGATGAATCCGCGCCATGCGGCCTCGTTGAACCTCGACGGAGGGCAGGTTTTTCTCGTCTCCTCGGGGATGATGACACCGGGCACGCCCTCGCACGTCCTCGCCCGGAGGATGGTAGGGGTGGAGCGCCACGCCATCTTCTTTGTCGGCTATGTGGATCCCGAATCTCCGGCGGGACGGATCAAGGCCGCGGGTCGGGGCGGGCGTGTGGACCTGGGACGCGAGGCGGGCACTTCCGACGTGAAGTGTCGGGTTGAATCCTTCGACTTCACCTCCCACTGCAACCGAGAGCACATGGTTGAATACGTGGAGCGCGTTCGGCCCCCGCAGGTACTCCTCGTGCACGGGGACGCCCCGGCCCTGGAGTGGATGCAGCGGGAACTCCAGCAGCGGCTACCGGGTTCCCGCATCCTCATCCCTGCCGGCGGCGAAGCCATTCCCATCGGATGAAGCCTCCGTGTTGAGTCAAACCGTTGTGTGGTTCGGTGTTGCTCAAGAATAGATGGATAGATAATTATCTATCCATCTATGAAAGAGATTGAGTTCAGAGCGGCTGTGCTGCTCGAAACCCTCGGCGAGCCCACCCGATTCTCGATCATCCGTCTTCTCAAAACGAGGTCCCGAAGCGTGAGTGAGCTTGCCCGCCTCACAAAGCGGTGCCAGGAGACCACCTGCCATCACCTCGCGGTGCTCCGCCTCCTTCAGGTGGTTCGCTACCGCAACCGGGGGAGGTTTACCTTCTACGAACTTAAACTGAAAGGTGTGAGCGAGATGATGGATCTTGCCGTGCGCCTCGCGTCCCGCACCGATGCCCCTTCCGAGGATTCCGTCCCTTGATGGGACCTTAGTCCTCGTTAAACCGCGAGGCGAAAAGCTGCTCGATCTCATCGAGGGCCTTCTCGGCGTCGGCGCCGGTCGCGGAGACCATGAGCTTCGAGCCACACCCGGCGGCCAGCATCATCAGGCCCATGATGCTCTTACCGTTGACCTGCTCCCCATCCTTCTCGACGGTGATCTCGGATTGGAAGCGTGAAGCGGTCTTTACGAACATGGCGGCCGGGCGCGCGTGGATCCCCAACTTGTTCACGACAACAAGTTGGCGCACCACGGCGAGGCCTTTCTTGGATTCGAGGATGCTCATGTTGCGGGAGCCATCTTTTGGATGAGACGGCGGTTGAATTCAAGAGCCGCGTTTGAGCCCATGCTTTTCAGCTTCTGGTCAAAGGCAGCCACCTCGACCAGTCGCGCGAGATCGCGCCCCGGCCGCACGGGGATGGTTACGTGCGGCACCTTCATCCCAAGGATGTCAATAAACTCACGGTCGAGGCCGAGGCGATCCACGTCCGTGACCTTTTCCCACTCCTGGAGTGAGACCACGATGTTGAGGATCTTGTCGAGGCGGATTGCTCCCACGCCAAACATGGACATCACGTTGATGATCCCGATCCCGCGCACCTCCATGTGGTTGCGCGTCATCTCGGGAGCCGTGCAGACCAGGTCGCAGCCGTTCATTAGGCGGATCTTCGTCACGTCGTCGGCGACGAGGCTGTAGCCGCGCTCGAGCAGGGAAAGGACGCACTCGCTCTTCCCGATGCCGCTGCTGCCGCGGAGCATTACGCCGATCCCTTGAATATCCACCGTGCTCCCGTGCTCAGTGCAGGTGGGGGCGAAGTCCACCTCCAGGAAGATCGTGGCCTGGTTGACCAGGCGCATCGTGATAAGCGGGCACTTGAAAATCGGCACCTTCAGCTTGTCCGCCTCCTCGAGGAAGGTGTCGGGCGGGTTGATCGAGCGCGCGAAGATCACGCACGGAACCCCGCTGCTAAAAAAACGGTGCGCCCGCACCTGCAGGAGGCGCTGGGAAATTGAGTGGAGGTAGTGGTTCTCCGTGAAACCAAACACCTGGACGCGCTTCTCGGCAAAGTACTTGGTGAATCCCGCCAGCGCGAGCCCCGGACGGTTGACGGAACCCTCGAGGATCTTGTTTCCCATCCCCTCCTTGCCCGCGAGGAGTTTGAGTTCCAAGGTGGCGCCGTGGCGTGTGTGAAAATCCTCGACCGTGACCGTAGGCGTGGACATGGCCGCAGGGTGCCAGAACCCGCGCTGCCTGCCAACTGTAGAAATCGCAGAGCTTGAATGGTTAAATGATTTGGCCGCCTCCTGGGATCGGGCTTGAAACCCCTCTGCGCGGAAGATTGAAATCGGACGACTCGGAATCAAAATCGAGGAGTGGGTTCCAGGCGGACCGAGAAATGAAACTCGATGGGCCAAAGCACATTTCTCTGTTCAAGCCTTGTTGGATTTTCCCGAGGGCGTCAGCCTAGCAATTGGTGCCATAGGCAAGCTTTCCACCCCGCGCTCATTCTCGCGCGAGGAGGAAGTCCATGGCGGAGGCGATGTTGATCCGTGTTGGCGCGTCGTGGTCGCCGCCGGGGATCTCCTCGTAGCGGAAGCAGCCTCCGCATTCATCAAGGGCCGTGGCGAGTCGTTGGCTGTGCGTCACGGGGATCACGGCGTCGGCGCTCCCGTGTGCGAGGAATATCCGCGACGGGGGGAGGGCATCAGCGCGGAGCAGGGAGGTCCGTTCACGGTAGATGGAGGCATGAGTCTCGGGCGGTCCGCCGTAGCTGGTGAGGAAATGCTCTGGGAACCGGGGAAACATCGCCGCGGGGTCCGTGGCGGGGCAAAGGGCGAGGACCGCGTGGATTTGCCCGGGGTTGCGCGAGGCAAAGATGAGGGCGCTCGTTCCTCCCATGGAGCCGCCGAGAAGCAGTGTGCAGGAGGGACGGATCCGCTCTCTCTCGATACGAAGCACATCAAGAAGGTCGGACTCGGCGGCGGGCCCCATCCAGGAGTTGCCCCGGTACTCTGGGCAGACGTAGGTGGCGCGTCGTCGCGCCAGCCATTCCGCGAGGCGCCCAAAAAAGTTGTCATAGATTTTCGAGGTCATCCCCTGGTCCTCGTGGGCGAGGGCCCCATGAAGATAGATCACAAGAAGGTGTTCCCCAGCGCGGGGAATCGCGCCCTCTCCAAATTCCGCGAGGAGATAGGTTTCCCAGGAACCGTCGTGGCTCGCGGTGAAGGTGCGTTCTTCGATCTTCGAATGGATGGGGGCGGTAGGGAGGGGCATGGGGATCACCGTGCGCGACAGTCACGCCATGACACAGGACGATGGTTGGAGAGGATAAATCGGCAACCGTTGAACTGTAAATCTGGGCCGTCTCCGTCAGCTCACGAAATGGTTCTTCGGCAAGAAGCGGGAAGCTAGAAGTTTGAGGCGAGAAGTTCAAAGCTCATTCAAGAACTTGAAATGGAAGCCTTTTGGTTGAGGTGAGGTCATCCCCCGGATTTGCCTCGAATTTCGGGGTTCGTTCTCCGAACTTACTGCCATGTTTGTCATTCCTGCCATTGATCTGAAGGATGGAAAGTGTGTGCGGCTCCGACAGGGGCGCGCGGAGGAGAGTACCGTCTACTCCGATGACCCCGTGGCGATGGCGCGCCAATGGGAGGGGCAGGGGGCCACGACCCTCCACGTCGTGGACCTCGATGGCGCCTTCACCGGCGCCCAGAAGAACCTGGACTGGGTTTCCCGCATCTGCTCGGCGGTGCGCTGCAAGGTTCAGCTTGGTGGCGGCCTGCGCAGCCGCGATGCCGTCGAGCGGGCGCTTGGCTCCGGGGTCTCTCGCGTTGTCCTCGGCACCCAGGCGCTTGCGGAGCCCTTTCTCGACCGGATGCTGGCCGATTTCGGCGAGCAAATCATCGTCGGGATCGATGCCCGCCAGGGCAAGGTCGCGGTGCAGGGATGGACGCAGACCACGACCCTGGATGCCTTCGAGTTCGCACGCAAGGTGAGCGCCATGGGCGCAATGAGGATCGTCTTCACGGACGTGACGACCGACGGGATGCTGAGCGGGCCTCCGCTCTCGAGCATCGGGCGCGTTTGCGTTTCCGTGAGCGGGTTCGTGATCGCCTCTGGCGGGGTCTCCTCCGCCGCGGATGTTCGGGCCTTGCAGGGACTCCGCCACGCGAACCTTGAGGGCGTGATCGTCGGCAAGGCGCTTTACGAGAAGAAGTTCACCCTGGGGGATGTCGCGGGGAAGTCATGAGGTAACTTTCCATGGCATTCCAGTTTAACAAGCTGACCGTCAAGGGACAGGAGGCGATCCAGGAGGCCCAGCGCGAGGCCGAGGCGCAGGGGCATTCCGAACTAACTCCCGAGCACCTGCTGGCCGCCCTTCTCAAGCAGGAGGAGGGGCTCGTTCGTCCCCTCCTCCAGAAGCTGGGCGCGGATGTGAAACGCCTGCAGTCGCTTCTCGACACGGCGCTCAATCGCAAGCCGCAAGCCTCCGGCGACGGCGTCCAGACGGTGCTCTCGGCGGAGGTCAATGCCGTCCTGCTCCAGGCCCAGAAAGAGGCCGAGCGGCTGCGGGACCAGTATGTGAGCACCGACCACCTCCTTCTGGGGATCGTCGAGCATGGCAAGTCCGATGCCGCCGGGCTGCTCAAGGGAATGGGGGTGAACAAGGTCTCGCTCCTCAAGGCGCTGCAGGAACTGCGCGGGAACCAGCAGGTGACGGACCAGAACCCGGAAGAAAAGTTTCAATCGCTCGAACGCTACGGCCGCGACCTCACCGACGCCGCGCGCCAGGGGAAGATCGATCCCGTAATCGGACGCGACAACGAGATCCGGCGGGTGATGCAGGTGCTTTCGCGCCGCACGAAAAATAACCCCGTCCTCATCGGGGAGCCGGGCGTGGGCAAGACCGCGATCGTGGAGGGCCTCGCGCGCCGCATCGTGGCGGGGGATGTGCCGGAGGGGTTGAAGGACAAGCGCCTTGTCGCGATGGACCTCGGTTCGATGATCGCCGGCGCGAAGTACCGCGGCGAGTTTGAGGACCGCCTCAAGGCCTTCCTCAAGGAGGTGACCTCCTCCGAAGGCCGCATCATCCTCTTCGTGGACGAGCTTCACACCCTTGTCGGGGCCGGCAAGACGGAGGGGGCTATGGATGCCGCGAACCTCCTGAAGCCCCAGTTGGCGCGGGGCGATCTCCGCTGCATCGGGGCCACCACGCTCGATGAGTACCGCAAGTACGTGGAGAAGGACGCCGCGCTCGAGCGGCGCTTCCAGCCGGTCTTGGTCAACGAGCCCTCGGTTGCGGACACGGTGGCCATTCTTCGCGGTCTCAAGGAGCGCTACGAACTCCACCACGGCGTGCGGATTAGCGATTCGGCGCTCGTCGCGGCGGCAACGCTTTCCCACCGCTACATCAGCGAGCGGTTCCTGCCGGACAAGGCGGTGGACCTCATGGATGAGGCCGCCTCGCGCCTGCGGATCGAGATCGATAGCGTTCCCACAGAGATCGACGAGATCGAGCGTCGCCTCATGCAGCTCCAGATCGAGGAGCAGGCGCTTAAGAAGGAGCACGATGCCGCGAGCCGGGAGCGGCTGAAGAAAATCCAGGTTGAGGTCGGACGTCTCCGGGAGCAGTCGGGGGCGCTCAAGGCGCAGTGGCAGGGCGAGAAGAAGCAGCTTGCCGAGAGCCAAGCCCTCAAGGCGCAGGTCGAGAAGGCGCGCGAGGAGGCCGAGCAGGCCAAGCGTCGCGGGGACCT